>NC_015583.1:0-600000 GCF_000253255.1 Novosphingobium sp. PP1Y
TCGTGCATGGTTCGCCCTCGCCTAAGCATGGGGATAGGCGCCGGCCCGTCCGGCGTAACCCCCGTTTCCTGCTTATACCAAAACCTGTGGAATCTGACTCACGGCGGGTTTCCGGTTCGATCGTGACATGATTCACCATGGCAAACTGTTGGAGGTTTGCGATGGCGGCGGCGATCAAGTTGCGGGAGGATTTCAGCGCAGGACAGGTTCGGGCTGCGGCGCGGAACAGCAAAGATGCGGCCCAGGTCCGCCGGTTGCTGGCGTTAGCGACAATCCTGGAGGGTGGCAGCCGCAGCGATGCGGCTCGGATTGGCGGGGTGACGCTGCAAATCGTGCGGGACTGGGTGCTGCGCTTCAACGCACAAGGTCCTGACGGACTGGTGACGCGAAAGGCACCGGGGCCCGATACGATCCTTGACGATAGTCACCGCCGGGCTCTGGAGGAAATCATCGAGGCGGGCCCCATTCCTGCGGTTCATGGCGTGGTTCGTTGGCGTATCATCGATCTCGTGCAGTGGCTGTGGGACGAATTCCGCCTGTCGATCAGCAAGCAGGCACTGGGCCACGAACTGCGCACCATGGGCTACCGCAAGCTCTCGGCACGGCCGCGCCATCGGGGACAGCGGCCGGAAGACATTGCCGCTTTTAAAAAGCCTTCCCCACCCGTCTGGCGCAAATCCGCAAAAGCCTGCCCAAAGGCACGCCCATAGAGCTGTGGTGGCAGGATGAAGCCCGGATCGGCCAGAAGACGCAGATCACCCGCCGCTGGGCCAAGCGAGGCACAAGACCTGTCGCGCCGCGGGACCTGCGCCGGGCATCGGCATGGATATTCGGTGCGATCTGTCCGGCCGAGGGGAAAGGCGCCGCGCTGGTCATGCCTCGCTGCAACAGCGAGGCCATGGACATGCATCTGGCCGAGATCAGCAGCCAGGTCGCGCCCGGTGCCCATGCCGTCATCCTGCTCGATCAGGCCGGATGGCATCTATCGGGAACGCTCGCCGTCCCACCGAACATCACCCTCCTGCCGCTGCCGCCCAAGTGCCCGGAGCTCAATCCGGTCGAGAACGTGTGGCAGTTCATGCGTGAAAACTGGCTCTCCAACCGCATCTTCACGTCCTACGACAACGTCGTCGATCACTGCTGTCATGCCTGGAACAAGCTCACCGACCAGCCATGGCGCATCATGTCCATCGGATTGCGGAAATGGGCCCATGGGTTCTGATCAGAGAGTCTTGGTATTACTCCGAGGGCGGGCCAACTTCACCGCACGAACATACGGTCTAGGGGCTACTCAATTATCTTCGCGCGGTCGTTTAGTTGGCTGCCCTCAGCTGCCATTCCTGCCAAAGCCCCGTTTCCTCATCGCATTCCAATGAGATATCCGAGCAATCAGCATTTTTGCTGGCCACCCCGCATCTTCGCAAGAGCCTCCCAGACTACCGAAGGTGTAGGCACGCGCTGACAAGCCACGATATCGAGACGGGAATTCAATGACAGCGGGCATAGGTGTATCGCAGCAATTAGGTAATGATCGGCCTCAGAGATCAATAAGCCTGAAATGGCGAAGCGGTGAACGGCAATCAATTGCGACCCTGCTTTACATCGCACATTCACCGGTTTGTACACCATTAATCCTGTAATTATGTGGATACGATATAATTCGATCCCGACGCTACATTAACAGATTGACGTTTTAAATTCGAACTTTCTTGATTTGAATTATTATTGATAATGTATAATTTCGGTCATTTTTTTAACATGCATTGCGCATAAACAAAATCTAAAGGTGAATCGTTAATGACGTCCATCACGATGCCCAAAAAAGTACCCGCAGTATTCATGCGCGGGGGAGCTGGTCGGGGCATATTCTTCCACGAGCGCGATATCCCTGCCCCGGGACCAGAGCGAGATCACATTTTTCTTTCAGTGTTGGGAAGTCCTGATCCATTCGGACGCCAGCTGAATGGAATGGGCGGCGGGAACTCCTCTCTTTCAAAAGTAGTTATCGTGCGCACTGCCGCCGACACCGAAGTAGACGTCGAGTATCTTCACGGTCAGGTTTCGCTGTCGTCTGCCATCGTGGATTACAGCGCGAACTGCGGCAACCTCTCCGGGGCCGTCGGGCCTTTCGCCGTTAGCGAAGGACTGGTCGCGCTGAAGGAAGGCATAACTGTTGTCCGCATGCGCAACCTCAACACTGGAGACATTGTGCACGCACATGTCCCGGTTGAACATGGCGATTATCCCAATTCCGGTCGCTACGCCATTCCGGGCGTAGGCGGGGCAAACGCTAAGGTCGCGCTTGAATATCTTATGCCTGGCGGAGGGTGCATCTTGGCCACAAATTCGGCGCGTGAAACGATTAGTGGTGTCGATGTAACATTAGGACTGTCGCCTTTGGCCACAGTGTGGACTCACGGACCGCAGATCAATTTCCCCACCTCCTTGTCACCGCAAGAAATCGATTCCGATCTGCGGATCATGTCCAGCTTGGACCACTTGAGGCGTTTGGGCGCTGTGCGAATGAGGCTAGCCGACAGCCTAACAAATGCTAACCTAGCCAGCCCTAAAATTGGTATTGTAAGCCCTCCGACAGACTATGTAGCGCTCGATGGAAAGTCTATTTCGGCCGATGACTTCGACATTTCAGCCCGCGTCCTGTCAATGGAGATGGTCCACAAGTCTATTCCTTTAGCTTGTGCAATGAATCTAGCAGCGGCCACGTGCATCGAGGGTTCCGTGCCGTTTGAAATGGCCAAGCGTAGCGCGCCAGGCGAATTCCGCATCGGCACGCCATCCGGTGTATTGAATATTCGCGTGGTCGTGAAGCCAAATGCGACCGGCTTTCCATACCTGGCTCGCGTCGGCGTAGATACGTCGGCGCGACGATTAATGGAAGGGTACGTATTTTATGATCCAGCGGAAACGTCGGCTTAAAGATTTACCGGTTCAGCGGGTTCTGTCGCAAACTTTGGCCGACTGATCGGCCCCGGCTTCACGCAAAAGGCCCGGCGCACCGTGGTGTGCCGGGCCTTTTCATGTGTTGCGCCGCCGCTCGCCTCCTGCCGGGTGACGAGCAGTCGCGTTCAGGGCACGATAGGCAGGATGACCTGGCTGTCCTGCCCCTTGCCTCCCAGCACGGTTATTACGGGCGACGTTTCCGGCGTGCGCACGCGCTCACGGTGATCGGCGCCGGTAACACTAACCTGGATCCGGTGGCCCTTCTTGAACACCCATGAGGTGGGCATCATGGCAAACTGCAGCTGGACAGCCTCGCCCGCAGGCACCGGGACTGCATCCTCGGCGTAGGAACGATGCCAGGGAACGCCCGCCGGAAGCTGCCAGGGCGCCTTGTCGAGCTTACGCAGTGACGCCTTAAGGCGCCCCTCTGTCACGACACGCACCGTCCCGTCAGGCGCGACATCTTCGAGATAGGCAAAGACGTTCGCGTCCGGCCCGTCGAGCTTGACCCACATCGACACTTCGGGATCGCCGGTCACTTCGGTGTCTTGCTCCACCGGCGCGGTGGCGAATGCCGGACCGGCGCCATCGACATGGCAGGGCTGCACCTGCGATCCGCTGCCCGCATCCGGGCATTTCACCGAAAAGTCCGCCTTGAAGCTGACCGCGGTGCGCGCGGGAGTGGCGGTCGCCAGCTTGCCCTTGGCGAAGTGGTAGGTTGCCGGTTTCACGCCTGCCACCGGCCACGCCGCGCTCGATCGCCACTGGCGCCCTTCCGGCGCGTTCATCGTGAAGTAGTGGATCGGGGCCTGCGCACCGACGCCCGTATCGATTCCCTTGAGATATCGGTCGTAGAACCGATGCATCTCCTGCAACAACGCGAAGTCGTTGTTGTCGCAGTGCTTCCAGGGGCCGATGACGAGCCGCGATCCCGGCAGGTTCATGCGCGCGATCATGCCCTGGTCCCGAAGTTCATCGAACCAGCCGCCCTGGATATAGACGGGTACGTCGGCCAGCAGCATCTGCTTGGCATAGCTGGAGATACTGCCTTCCGCCCAGAAGCGGCTGCCGACCGCGGCGGAGAAGCTGTCACGGTAGGGCAACTGCTTCCACATGTCGAACAGGCGAGTGGACTCCTGGTGCTCCCGGGCGGCCTGGGCCAGCAGCGTCTTGTCTTCGTCGCCATCGACCGGGCTGACGGCCATGTCCTGCTCGATGCTGCGCGTGGGGCCGGTGCCCCACTGCGCGAAGATGCCGCCACGGCGGAAGGCGTCGTACTTGTTCCAGGAAAAGCATCCGGCCCACACCGCCTTGAGCGCGGGCGGGCGCATGGTCAGCGTGTGCATCGCCGCATCGCCGGTGTTGGAGCAGCCGTATACGCCGACCTTGCCGTCGGACCAGTCCTGCCGCGACAGCCAGTCCACCATGTCGAAGGCATCCTGCGCCTCGTTGCGGTCGTGATAGCCGCGCATCGACCCCAGCGACTGGCCGTTGCCGCGCCGGGCGACCTGCACCACCACATAGCCGTAGCGGACCAGTTCCTGCACGCGCCGATAGTCGCTGACGCGCCCGCCGGCGCCGTCGGCGGTCTGCTGCGAGATCGACAGGGTGTGATGCCAGATGACCGGGAAGCGCCCGTCCACCGTCTTGCCGTCCTTGCCGGGGCGATCGACCCGCACGGCCAGCCGCACGCCATCGCGCATGCGCACGTAGCTGGATGAGCTGACGATATCCGCATACTGGACCGCAGGCGCGTAGTTGCCGAAAGTCGACGGGACCGGCGCAGGCGCCAGCACAGGTTCCTGCGCATTGGCGGCCTGCGCAGCCAGCTGCATTGCGCCAAGGGCCAGGGGGGCAAGCACCTTCATCGTATATCTCCAGCTCTGTTCCGTCTCGCGCAGCAATCCCGCGCGGGGGTCAGGGGGCCTCGAAGGCCGTGAGCGAGCGGCTGCGCGCACGCATCTTGAGGTCTCGCGCATCGCTTTCGAGCAACCAGCGCGCGGACACCAGCGCATCGACCGCAGCGTCGAACTCGCGCAGATACTCAGCCCGCGAGGTATAGAGCGAGACCAGATCCTCGTGCGGCAGGTCGTTGCGAACGAAAATCGGACGCCCCTTGGCGGGGAAGCAACCCGGCTTGTCGGTACCCTTGTACGGTCCGTAGCCGGCCAGCGGTACAACGAATTCGGCTGCACGCACCCCGCCCAGCGGATTGCCCGCCGCATCGCGCGCGATCTTGTCGCCATCGCGTACCAGCGGCGCGATGTGGGGCGGCTCCACCCCGTCCAGCACCCAGTGCCGCAGAGCATCGAGCGAAGCGCGGATATAGGCGGGATGATCGACATCGCTGAGCGGTGCCGAACACGGCTCGTCGGTCGTCTCGCCACGCACGGCATCGAGCGGATAGCCCTTCGCCGCCAGTTGAGCGAGGTTGGGCCGCTCGCTGCGCGGCTGGCGCGGGTCGGTCATGCTGGACGAGTGGATCGTACCGCCCATCTCGTAGAGGCGGTGCCCGCCCGCTTTGCCCTCCCGGTCGGGCACTTGCGGTCCCGGTCCGGTCGCGGCTTCGAATTCGCTGAGGAACTCGATCACCGGCACGTCGATCGTGCGCAAGGTGCGCCTGGGATCGGCGTTCGCGGTTTGCGGTTCCTCGGAATTGAGCGGGACGTACCCGCCCCCGTTCCAGCGCGACGAAATCCCGATGAGATAGCCATCGAACACAGGCTTGCCGCCGGGCAGTCTGGCCCGGTCGTGGAAGCCCTCGTTGATGAAGGTGCGCTGGATGCTGCCGGTGAATGACCAGCCGCCCACCAGCATGGCCTTGACCGGCCAGCCCTTCAGCGGATTGTCTTCGCGCTCGCTGCGCAGAAGCTTGCCGATCGAGGCCATCACGTCATACGCGATGCCATCTTCCTGCGGCCAGGACAGCGGCGCGTAACGCACCGGATCAAACCACTTGGTGACCTGGCTCTGCGCGGTAGGTGCCGGCCCTTCGGCGGAGATGCGCCGGCTCGGCCTGTCGTCGGAAATGGCCGCTGCAACGTAAACGTCGCCCTGCCCCATCATGTAGCGCCCGGTGGTGAGCCAGTGCGTGGTGCCGCCCTGCGAGGGGTGGATCGGCTCGAAATGCACCACGCCGCTGAACCGCGAGCGATCTGCCGGGCGGCGCACGATGATGCGGGTAGTATAGGCAATACCGGTCTTGTCCGGCACCGCGCCCTTTTTGGCGCGGCGATAGGAATCCGCCGTGCCGGCAAGGAAATACTCTTCCTCGACGTAGCCATAGGCTTCGAGGTCGATCGACAACGTTGCCCCCGGGACATCCGAAGCGCCGAATATCCGCGAGCTTTGCGTCACGGCGATCGGGTCGGAGATCTCCCCGATCCCGGCAAAAGCCGGAACCGGGGAGGTCAGGAGAGCTAGGGTAAGCAGGCTGGCCGTTGCCGCCCGCACGATCAGAACTCCTTCGAGAGCGAGAACGACACCAGGCGACCGATGGGGTTCGCGACCTGGGCATCGAAGCCGCCGCCGCCGCCATTGCCGATGGGTGCGATATCGACGTAGGGCGGGTCCTGATCGAACAGGTTCTGCACATCGATACCCAGGCGGATGCCTTCGGTGCCGTAGATCCCGGTCTTGCCGAGATCGAACGAAAGCTGGGCATCGATCGTGGTATAGGCCTTGATGCGCTCGGCCGGCGAGAACAGCGTATTGTTGTAGCCGTTCGCGTAGTTCACGGTCACGCCGGCGGACAGCCAGTCGTTGCTGTAGTCCAGCGATCCGCGCATGCGCAGCTTGAGCGGATAGTCGATGTTGTTGACCTGCTCGATCAGGTCCGACGTCGGGGTCAGCGCGCTCTTGTAGGTGAAGAAGCGGATACCGCCCAGCGTGACGCGCACCTTTCCGTCCGCACCGACGTCGAAGGGAACCGACAGGTTGAAGTCGATGCCGCGCGTGATCGTGGTGCCCTGATTGCTGGGACGGCCATCGACGAAGACCACCGAGTCCAGCGCCGTTTGCGTGGTGCCGCCGTTGACGCGATACCCTTGCGAGACGAGATCGGCGATGCGGGCCTGGGCAGCGGCGCCGCGCAGGATGATCGACGTGAACTGGTCTTCCTGGCGCAGCACGTTGCGGTTGGACAGGAACCCGTTGATCTGCCCCTTGTAGACCAGGTCGAAGTAGTTGATGCCCAGACGCGCGCCCGGCTTCCACGCCGGGGTGTAGTCGAAGCCCAGCGAGTAGGTGCGCGAGGTTTCCGGCTGCAGATCAAGGTTGCCGCCCGAAAGCGCAACGCCCAGGATCGTGGCTCCCGCGCCGTTGCTCGCGGTGGGATCGTAGTACGACTGGATGAATAGCTGGCTGCCACCGGCGCTGACCAGGCGGGTCAGTTCAGGCGCGCGGAACGACTTGCCGTAGCTGCCGTGGATCTTGAAGTCGTTGATCGGCTCCCAGTTGAAACCGAACTTCGGGTTTTTGGTCGATCCCACGTCGCTGTACTTGTCGATGCGGCCGGCGATATCCAGCGTCAGGCTCTGGAAGCCGGGCATCGCGTTGTCCGGGCCGAAGATCGGGATCAGCAACTCACCATAGGCGGACTTCACGTTGCGGCCCAGGCGCTGGTCGGTGCCGGTCTGCGCGCCGGCTGCGCCGCGGATCTGGCCCGTGCGCAGCTTCAGCTTGAAGTATTCGGCACCCACCGCGATCTTGACCGGGCCGCCGGGCAGCGTGAACAGCGTGCCGTCGACCGCCGCCTTGAAGTTGGTGAACTTGCTGCGGCCATCGGTATCGGTGAGGTTGTCGAAGATCGACGAAAGTACCGCCGGATCGTTCACACCCGTCGCGAACGGGTTGAACGCCGTGGCGGGATCGCTGCTGGCAAGCGCGGCCACGATGTTGGCGTTATTGATGTTGCCGCCGCGCGAATAGACGTGGTCGTGGTTGTAGCCATAGGTGCCGTAGGCATTGAGGTGGAAATCCGAGAACAGTTCGGCATCCAGCCCCAGGGTGCCCTGGATCGTCTTGGAGACGATCTTCGAGGTGTTCTGTCGACCATCGTTGGCGAACGAATACTGCACCGTTTCGCACAGCGCTCCGGCGGGAGCCTTTGCGCTGGCCGGGCACGGCGAAAGCACCGCACCGGCAGGCGCCACGAAATAGTAGTTAGAACTGGGAACGGTCAGGTTCGTCGTCGCGGGCGGCGACATGCGAAGGCCGTCGCGGCGATTGGCATAGGCATCGGCGAAGATCTTGATGCCGTCGGTCACTTCCTGATCGAAGGTCAGGGCAATCGCGTTGTTTTCCTGCTGCGGCAGGAGATCGCCCAGCTTAACGTTGTCGCAACGGTTCTGCGTGCCGGCAATCAGATTGGTCGGCGTGGCGCCGCCTTCGGGGATGGCGTAGTTCTGGCCACCGGCCACGATGTTGCCAGGCGCGCACTGCACTTCGCGATAGTCTGCCCCACCGCGCGAAGTCTGGTCGGCGGCGTAGAAATCGCGGTCCATGCCGCTGAGGCTGGACTTGAACAGGTGCTGGAAGGTCAGCGTAACCTGGCCACTGTCCCAGGTATGGCCGGCAATCCCGCCGATCTGGAAGTTGTGGTAATCGTCGGCCATGCCGTAGCGGGTGTTGACCTTGAGGCCATCGTAGCCGCGCTTCATGATCAGGTTGGCAACGCCGGTCACCGCGTCCGAGCCATAGATGGCCGAAGCGCCGTCGGCGATCACTTCGATGCGCTCCAGCGCCAGCGCCGGGATGGTGGACGGATCGACCGTGGCGCCGGTGGTGCCCTGCGGCACGGCGCGGCGGCCATTGATCAGGGTAAGCGTGGCATAGGGACTGACGCCGCGCAGGTTGATGGCGTTGCCATAGACGATGTTGCCCGCACCGCCCGCACCGGTGCGCGAGGCATCGGACACACCGTAGTTGAAGATCTGCGGCATTTCCTTGAGGATGTCCGCCGTGGAGACCGACGGCGAATTCTCGAGCTGCTCGGAACCGATCGCGATCAGGCTGGAACCGACAGGAGCAACGCCGCGAATGCTGGTGCCGGTCACAACGATTTCGCTTCCGGCCACATCAGCGTTTTCGGCTGTATCACCTTTTGTCGCGTCCTGCGCGTGGGCCGCGAGCGGAAAAAGACCTAAGGCCAGCGCGGAAAGACCCGTGAGAAGCTGCGCCCGCGTTTGGACGTAGCGTGCACCACGGTGCATGGAACTTGACGAATTGCGCATCAGTATCCTCCCTCCTGCCGCGCGGCTCCTGCCGCTACGGGTAAGCCTGTCGGCGAACCGTGACGGCTCGCAAGCGCTTTCAATCAGCGCCTTGGCATTCTCCTTGTACCCGTCCTCCATTCGGCGCAATCAAAAAATGAACAACGAAATTATCGATAATTTTATAGACGTTTATTGTGCCCATTCGAAAGACGGCAAGGCCGGCACGGTGCCATCGCGCCATGCAAATGGATTTCCAAAAACATCGAATTTCCGCCATTTTTACATGCCCAGCTATGCGCGGAAGGCCACTGCCGCGGGCAACAATCCAAATTCAGTATCGGGCGATGCCCAGCACGCATTCGTGGGCGATGACTGCCGATGCTCTATTTGCGCAAGGCCCCCGAAGGCCATGGAAAGAGGAGAGACAGACACATGGGTATTGCGATTCGCTATAGCATTTTTGCCGCCAGCATCCTGTCTGCCACTGTCGCACAGGCCGATGGCATCGCACCGCGCAAATCCAATCCCCACGAAGATGCCGCGCAGGTCGGCGTTCACATGCGTGCGGCGCGCCGGATCGCAGAGGAAGACCTTGCGGCGCACTTTCGCTGGCGCTGCCTGACCAGCCCGCTCGATCCGCAGATCGTGGCGGGCGTGCAGCACGAGGGCCTGGTCCCGCCGGCAAGGGAGTTCGACAATCTCTATTCGGTCGGCCAGAACGCGGTGTCGTCCCACGTCATCGATACCGGCGCAGGCCGGTTCTGTCGCAAACTTTGGCCGGCCGTGCGGCTTGCTCTTTGACTTTGTATTTCAGGCTGCAAGGCTGTCGAACTGATCTGCGAAGGACGGATTGCGGGCGTCGTTGGCAGGTATCATCTGGCCCTTGCGGATCATGTGAATGAGTTCGATGCCTTCGAGGATGACGCCAGCGGTGGCTTGGGACTTGAAACCGAGCATGGGCCGGATGCGGCGCTTGATGCGCCGGTGGTCCTGCTCGATCCGGTTATTCATGTATTGGCTCTGCCGGACCTTGAGCGGCTCGGCCTTCGACCGAGTTCGCATCCTGACTTCGGCATGGCATGTCCGCGCAGCTTCCAGATTAGTCTGGCTGCCGTCGATGGTCAGCTGGACGGGCAGGCCGTGGCGCTTGTAGGCCCTTCGGAAGAAGCGCTTCGCATCCCTGAGATTGCGCGTGTTCGAGAACAGGAAATCGACTGTGGCGCCCGATTTGTCGATCGCCCGGTAAAGGTACATCCACTCGCCCTTCACCTTGATGTAGGTCTCATCGAGGTTCCATTTGCTAGTCACCGACCGCTTGCGAGCGTTGAACGCGTCCAGCAATTGTGGCGTATAGTGCAGTACCCAGCGGTGGATCGTCGAATGGTCGACCGCCACGCCGCGCTCGGCGATCATTTCCTCGAGATCCCGCAGGCTCAACCCGTAGGCCAGGTACCAGCGTACGCACAGCATGATCAGCGAGCCCTCGAAATGGCGACCCTTGAACAACAATCTCTTCCCCGATGCCGAAACTGCGCCAACTATCTCACATCACGCCAAAGTTTGCGACAGAACCATTGGACTTCCCCATCGTCGTCTCCTGTCCTCAAAATTAGGATAGAAGGCGTCCAGAAATCTAGGGGCAGCCCGCCTGTGTGGAGCGATATGTGCCAGAGGCATGCCGATTCAAAACAAGCCGCTCCGCAAAGTGCGGAGCGGCTAGGGTGGAAAACGTAGATCCGCTGAAAGGATAGAAGCTGAACTATTATACCTATTAGGGCCAGATTTTGTGACGTTGGCTCAGGGGGCAGGCAGATGGTCTACAATAGAGATCATCGAGAGGCGGATCTGATCCACTGCATCCCAGTAACGCGCGACAGCTGCGTTCCCTACGACATATGGGTTACGCTTCTTGGCTGTGCCTCCGATGAGATTTCGGACGTGATCCTCGGTCCCGTCGAAACCGGGATGAGTGGAAATGATGCCATCCGCTCCGGCGGCAGCAGCAATTTTCTGAAACCGGCGCATTTCTTTGCCGTAGACGCGCAGGCCTGGACCCGCTGAAGATGGCTCAACGTTCAGTGGCAGTCCGAACCCGCCGAAAGCGGCCATGACGTGCTTCTGACCTCGATCTGTAACCGGGACCACCAGCGAGACCGGACCGGGCGTGTGTCCTGGCGTAACGTAGAGAGTCATAGTCTGACCGCCCAGACTTAGCTTCTGGCCATCGGTGACGACCATGTCACGCGCGGGTGGGGGGGCATTCGACCGAACGTTCCGGTACATTAAGTCCCAATCCGCGGCACTTGACAGTACATGAGTTCCGTACTTCTGTTGGAAGTATTTCGCACCGCCAAAATGATCCCCATGTCCGTGACTGATGATAATGTATTTCAGGTTGCGCGGATCGAGGCCAAGCTTGGCGTAGGCGGGTTCGATGATGTTTTTAGCGTCGTCTTCGTTGTTCATCGCGTCATACTGGATAATGCCGTCCTTGGTGACGAAGATCCAAACGTCCACAAACGCGTTGCCGACCACATATACGCCGTCGAAGACCTTGACTGGACCAACTGCTTCGTATTGCGTCTTTCCCAGCGGCCCGGCCGTGGTGGGATTTGCAGGCAGGATTTTGGGATCTGTTTTCTTGGAGTTGCGCAAGAGGTTGAAGAACTCCCCGACCGTCGTTTGTGGCAGGTCCCGTCCGATCAGATGACGTGCCTTTTCGATGTGGGCGATGGCGTCCGGCGGAAGCGCCTTCATTTCTTGAGCCACAGCCGAGACCGTGCTCCAAGCGAAAGCGAGAGCTGGCAACATAGTCATTGCGATCTTACGCATAAGGCATGGTTCTCCCAGATTTAACGGCCGCCGAAGTGGCTGCCGCCATTAGTGCCAAGGCGGGGGTGGTGCAGGGCATCCCCAACCTGTTGTCTAACCCCTTGCGGCGATCGGTTACCGCGCAGAGAAGTTGACTCGATCGGCTCTTTTAGCGAGCATCCTGACCCTGCTCGCCGTCAATATGGCTTGGAGTCTGGAGCAAGAGCGCGACCGTCAAGCCGGCGAGAGCGATAATGGCAAGAAGACCGAGGCCCCAAGAATAGCTTCCGGTGGTTTGTTTTACCCAACCGATAGCATATGGACCGACGAAGCCACCGAGGTTGCCAATCGAATTGATCATCGCGATGCCGCCGGCTGCGGCGCTCCCAGTTAGGAACATGGATGGGAGGGGCCAGAACGGCACTTTACCGCCGTAGGTGCCCGCCGTTGCCAACGCAATGAGGACGATCGCGACATAACTCGGTCCGACCAGCCCAGCGCCGGCCATGCCTAGTGCCGTCATTCCCAAAGCGAAGGCTGTGAGTTGCAGCCGGTATTGCCGCAGTCTGTCCGATACCACGCCAAAGACGAAGATTCCCAACGCTCCGATAATAAAAGGGATCGACGACAAATAATTGGCATCAGTAGCACTACTGCCCATACCTTTGATGATTTGGGGAAGGAAATAGGATACGCCATAACTGCTGGCGGTGTTCGCGAAATAGATGAAAGCAAGTGCTATCGTTCGCCTGTCCGCCAGGGCTTGCAGAAGGCCCATTGAGGAATGCGCGGTTTCGATTCGCTTCCTCTCCGCCGCAAGAGCGCCGGTCAGCCATTCCTTTTGCTCAGGCTCCAGCCAAGTGGCTTTGCCAGGGTGATCGGGAAGAGTGATAAGCACAACAAATGCAAGTAAAACCGTGGGTAGGCCTTCGAGAATGAAGAGCCAGCGCCAATCGGCAAGGCCGAGCACGCCACCCATATTCTGCAAGATCAAGTTGGAAATCGGGCCTGCGATGGCCAAGGAAAGCGGGATCGCGATCATGAACCAAGCCATGATGCGTGCTCTAACGTAGGACGGGAACCAGTAGGTGATGTAAAGAATGACGCCGGGGAAAAATCCCGCTTCGGCGGCGCCTAGGAGCAGGCGCAGAGCGATGAAGCTGCTCACGCCGTTCACCAAGGCCATGCACATCGAGAGCGCACCCCAGGTGATCATGATGCGCGCGATCCATCTCCGTGCTCCCACTCTTACCAGCATCAGGTTACTGGGAATCTCGCATACGAAATAACTGATAAAGAACAGTCCCGCGCCAAGGCCAAATATAGTCGACGACAGGCCGAGGTCGCCCTGCATGGACAACGCAAATCCGATGTTAACCCGATTGATGTAGGCGAAAAAATACGAGGCGAAAAGAAGTGGCAGCAACCGCCACATAACTTTTCGAATGGTAGAAGATTCAATATCCACCAGTTTACTCCTTGGGAGCATAATTTACAAATGAAAGCTAATATTTTGCGGGGATAGCGACAATAAGTTGAAATCTTTCTTCACAAAATTATTTATCTCGCCGCACTTTTATGCCGAGTAATTTTTCAAATACGAGAATCATTGCGCCTTTGTCTTTGCTTCCATGACCTTCTCGCAGCGCAGTCTGGTAGACTGCTGTCATGGCACTGATCACCGGCATGGGAATGTTGTGATCAGCACTGATCTTATGGGCACTTATAATGTCTTTGTAGGCACCTTTTAGGGTGTACGAAGTGTCAAATATTTCATCTAGGATGTGGGGTAGAAAATATTCACTGGCATAGCTTCTGCCAGTTCCTGTATTTATTACTTCTACAATCTGAACGGGGTCTAGGCCTATTTTTACGGCCATAGGCACAACCTCTGCGAGCGCAGCAATGTTAGTATCATAGACTAATTGGTTGGTCATCTTCATGAGCTGGCCGTTGCCGACCTTACCCATGTGCAATACTTTCGTGCCGATACGTTCCAAATAGGGCTTGGCTTTCTCGAACAGATCCTTTTCGCCGCCAGCCATGATCGTGAGGGTGCCTTCGTTCGCGCGCTTCTCCATCCCGGATACAGGTGCGTCGAGAAAGTTGATTTGCATGTCGGCCAATCGGGCTGCGACTTCCAGCGCATCTTGATAAACCACGGTAGACAGATCGACTATAAGGGTGCCCGGGCGGACAGTGGCTGCCAAACCCCCTGATCCAAACAGGATATCCTTCACGATTTCGCCATCAGGTACGCAGATAAAGATTATATCGCTATCGCGACAGATTGTTACGTCTGTCGAGGCTGCGATTCCTTTGGTCGTAAACTCTTCGAATACCTCTGTATTCTGTGAGCTCACTGTCAACGTGTCGGTCGGACGGTACAAATGGTGTGCAATGGGGCGCCCCATGGTGCCAAGACCGATAACGCCGAGCTTCATCTGCAAACCCTTTCTGAAAATTGAAACGCCGCATCTCTTTTGGTTATTGGTTCAGTCGGGCCCAATGCGTCCTGAGCCGATTCTCCCAGTATCTCTGAAACCAGTTCACTGCTTCGTTGCCGACTATCAGCCGATAAAGTTGTCTATCCGTGCGGTAAGGAAGCTTCGTAAGTGAGGAAACCGTTCCCCTGTAGGTCCGGGCTTATTCCTTAACGTGACAGCGTCACCATCGGCCACTTCCATTTCCATTCCCGCAGGGCAGTCCTACCATTAGGCCTTGTCTGGGAGCGGGCCAAGATATTCTAATCTGAGGCGCCGGCGGGGAAGAGCGCGCAATTCCTTTGCTTCGGCGTCGTCATTCGGTCTTGACCAAAATCTGGAACCTGACCGGCAGGGGCTACGCCGGTTGCTTCCATGAGCATTCCCGGCAGGGGCGTCATCATGATTGTAGTCCTTTCACGGCTGTCGTCATCAAATTTTGAAACGCACGCCGGCGCGGAAATATCGCCCGACAACGTCAAACAAAGAGGGGTTGAAGCTGGGCGCCAAAAAATTCTGCGAGGCGACGATCGGTGGCGACTTGTCAAATAGGTTCGACACTCGGAAATAGACTTCTAGACCTCCGCGGGTCGGAATCTTGTAGTTGATGCCCGCGTCTACATAGGACGCTCCAGCTACATAGTTATTGTCTACAGTAAGCGGGCCGGCCGCATTGTCGTAGAACGATGTCGAAAGCACACCCGAACTGATTAATCGCCAGGTAGCCGACAGGGTGACGCGATTTTGGTTGTAGAGGGCCGAAACGTTCCAGCGCCACCGCGGAGTCGAGCCTCTGTTTTCGCCGGCCGCGTCGTGGCGGCTGCCAACTCCGTCATCGGTAACGTTCTTGAGAACCCGTGTTCCAAGAGCGCGAAGGGAGAGGTTAGCATCCCAACCCGGCACCCAGTCGGCCAAATTCTTGCGATAACCAAGTTCGATATCGTAGCCTTTGAGCTCTAGCGACGCGAGGTTAACCGGACCCGTGATTGTGCTGACGATCGCATCGTTGCGCAAAACACCGCCGACCACGCCAGTGCCACGGGTGACTAACGCGCAATAGTCCGGCCGCACGCCTGCTTCGCAAAGATTAACGATATTCTGGGTGCCCGGGCTGGCAATGGCGTCGCGCACCTTGATATTGTAGTAATCCACCGAAGCGCTAAAACCGCGCAGCCAACTGGGTTGGTAGACCGCGCCTACACCCCACGAACTGGCCCCCTCGGGCTTGAGATTGGGGTTGCCGACGTTCGAGTTGGGGATGCTGACTGACGCGTTGCTATAGCGCGGGTCGAGGATGGGAGCTGTGTTGACGCTTCCGCCCGAGTAAAGGTCATTCAGGCCGGGGGCGCGAATATCACGCGAGCGTGTTGCTCGGATAAGAACATCGGGGATCGGCCTGTAGTTGACGCCCACCTTCCAGGTAGTGACGATACCCGAGCTAGAATAGTCGGTCCGGCGGACCGCAGCGTTCAGCTCGAGCGAATGAGCTAGGACGAAATCCTTGGCCAGGGGCACGACCGCTTCGCCGAACAGTTCTTTCACGTTATATGAGCCGTTGGTGGGCTTGTAGTTGCCCGCGAACCACCCGCTGGCAAGCGAGACGTTGTCAACGTAAGAGGTGGCGACATCCTCCTTGCGCCAACCCGCCCCGACCGTGGCCGAAATTGGCCCCGCCCAGAGATCGGCGATATCGCCCGATAGCGATGCTTCCGCGACCTGTTGGGTCAGTTGCATCCGTGTTGCAGCGGTTCCGGTGATATAAGCCAGCGCCTGTGGGCTGGCGACGCCGACACCAAAAGGATTAAGCGGTACGCAATTCGGGAATGTGGCGACGTTCCGGCACACGATCCCTCCGTTGGATGCGAAGACCGCATCGATCGCGCGCGTGTAGTTGGACTTGTTGATGACGTTGTTAAGCTTGATGTCGAGATCGCTGCGGCCGAACTGATAATAGACGTCCCATTTCCAGTTGTTGCCCAAACTTCCGTTCAAGCCGATGGTCGCCTGCTTGGAACGACGCTTGTTGTCCTGCTGCGCGCCGCCGATGTCCTCCACGTTGGTCCCGAAACCAAAGCTAGTCACGTTGTTCAGCGTCATCGCATCTACAATGCTCTGCGGGAGGTAAGCGTTAGTTTTCTGGATCGTCAGCGTGCCGAACTTACGCTGGTTGGCGCCCTTACCGCGACCGCGCGAATAGCCATAAAGGAACTGGGCAAACAGTGAGATCCGGTCATTGATTTCATAATCGGCGCGGCCAAGAAAATTCGCAAAATCGACTTGGGAAACCAATTGGCTTTCTGTGCCGCTGTCTTCAAACTGGCCGCCGGCCATGAGCGAACCGGCGATGTAGCTGCCGTAAGAAAACGGCAAAAGTTGGCCCCCGACGCCGAACTGAGTGCCCTTGAGCGGACCGCTGGTGATCAGGCCCCCTGGAGCTGCCAAAGAATGATTTACGTTGTTGAAAGTCAGGAGCGCGGGCACGTTGGGCGTAGCCGTTCGGCTGACGAAGGCGGAATTGGGCAGCAAGCGTGTGCCCGTGTACCACGACCGTTTGGAGGTATCGAGATGGTCGATTCCATCCGTTTTCTGCCATTCGCCGCTCAATAGCACATGAAGGCGGTTATTGAGGAAGCGCCCGCCGTAGGTCAGCGCCAGGCCACGCGAAGCATTGTCGTTGCGCGACGAGATGCCGCCGTTCATCTCGCCTTTGAGACCGGTGAATTCTTTGTCGAGCACGAAGTTGACGACGCCAGCCACGGCGTCCGAGCCGTAGGCTGCCGAAGCCCCTCCGGTAACCACGTCGATGCGCGTTACGGCCTGGCCGGGGATGTTGTTGGCGTCCGTTACGCCGCTGGCAACAGTCGGAACCACGCGCCGGCCGTCGATCAGCACTAGGGCCCGCTGCCCGCCCAGTCCGCGCAGGTTAAGGATGTTTTGGCCGGAAGCGCCTTGGCTAGTCCCGCCGTTTCCTGTCGAAGGGGTGGCACTACCTTGCAATTGAGGCAACTGGTTCGCCACATCGGCGATATTGGGTAGGGCGGTGGCCCGGATATCTTCTTGGGAGAAAACGGTTGTGGGTGTTGGTGCCGTGAAGCCGTTGCGCACGATGCGAGAGCCCGTGACGATGAGTTCCACTGGCTCAATCGGTGCCGATTCCTGGTCGGTGTCGGCAGATTTCATATCGCTTTCTGAGGCGGATTGCGCATTGGCGTGGCTCGACAAAGAGAGTGCCAAGGCCAACACTACGAAGCTTGCTCCCATCCATGCGGTATTCTTGCGGCCAGTCATTGACATCCCCTCTGATGCGATTGGCGGCTTTTTTTTTGGGGTCCTTCCCTGCAACCGATCCATTCTCGGCGTCAGGGTGAACTTACATGCCGCTCGGCGGGCATAGCTGCACAGCCTCACTCATTAAGGCAATTCGATATTTCCTATCTCATTTATAGCGAAACCTGATGTCGACACCCCGCCTCGCCCAAGCAATTCTTGCTCCTCACACAATCCCGTTCGACAGAAGGAATTCGTAGAAGTTAGACGCGGCGGGGGATTTGGATGCGCCGCGTTTCTTGACAAGATCCATGCGTCGGACAAATGCCGGATGGTCGACTTTGCGGGCGGCGAGCTGCGAATCTTCCAAAGGGACGCAAAGGGCGGGAAGAATGGCGATGCCGAGTCCGGCTCGGGCCAATTCGATTGCGGAGTGCATATATGTCACTTCAACCGACGGCTCGGTTAAGCGGCCCATTTGCAGAAACACCCCATCTACAATCTTGCGAACATGGGATCTCGGATCGAGCAGGATCAAGGGGTATTCGGCCAAGGCCTCTATCGTGAGTTCCGCTACGCCCTCCAAAGGATGGTGTCGTGGAAAGATCGCGTGCATGTGATCAACAATTAACGGAGTGCACTCGAGATCATTCGCATCGTTTGCCCCATCAACGATCCCGAAATCAACTTCTTCCTGTCGGATTAGCGTGAGAACTTTCTGGGCAGTTGTATCGTGGATCAGGAAGGTGACATCGGTGTGTAGCCTGCGGTAGTCAGCGATTCGCTGCGGGAGGAAATAGGCCGCGACTGAGGGAAAGCATCCAACCCGAACCTTTCCTCGCAAGGACCCGTCAGCACGTTGTGGAGCCAATGCAAGTTCAAGCTCCTCAAGGAGTCTTGTGAGCACCGGAAAAAGATCTCGACCAGCGGGAGTCAGCGTCACCTGATGGGTTGACCTGTCGAGCAGCTTTGTTCCGACCTGTTCTTCCACCCGCTGAATCTGGACCGTGAGGGCAGGCTGCGAAATGTTCAACACCGCAGCGGCCCTCGTGAAGCTACCGAGCCTCGCGACGGTTACAAAGGCGCTCAACTGGCGCAAGCTGAGACCAATCACATCTAAACCCTCTCTGACAGCCCGGCGTGCTATAATGAGATCGGAATTCGCCGATAGTCATTATTTATTTGCCAGAATGGATGGCGTGGTGACAAGGCGAGCTTGGTTGAATTTTTGCGATTAGGAGATTGACGTCAGATGGCTGAAGAAGACAAGTCGCATGAGGGTCTTACCAAGGGCCTCACGAACTATGGCGACATGGATTTCGCCCGCTATCTCCGTCTTTCGTTCATCAAGTCGACCGGCCTGTCGACCGAGATGCTTAACAAGCCTGTCATCGGGATTGCCCGCACCGGCAGCGACTTCAATAATTGCCATCGAATGATGCCTGAACTTGTTCAGGCCGTGAAGCGCGGGGTCCTGGCTGCGGGAGGCCTTCCGCTCGAATTCCCCACCATCTCGCTCGGCGAAGTGTTCTTGTCACCGACCAGCCTAGTCTATCGCAACCTAATGGCGATGGATACAGAGGAGATGATAAGAGCACAGCCGATGGATGCCGTCGTGTTGATCGGCGGCTGCGACAAGACGGTGCCAGCCCAGTTGATGGGAGCTGTGAGCGCCAACGTTCCAGCAATCCAGCTCGTCACGGGGCCGATGATGACAGGGCGTTGGCGCGGAGAGCGATTAGGAGCTTGCACGGATTGCCGCCGGTTCTGGGCGCGCTACCGTGCTGGCGAGATCGATGCCGAGACGATTGCGGAAGTCGAAGGCAACTTGGCTACCACGGCGGGTACCTGCGCCGTGATGGGAACGGCGAGCACGATGGCCGCCATCGGCGAGGCGCTCGGTATCATGCTTCCTGGAACGGCCGCCATCCCGGCGGTCCACGCAGACAGGCTGCGCGCGGCGGAAGCCTCCGGGAAGGTGGCAATGCAGTTGGCGCTTGGGGCGGTTACCCCAGACAAGATCATTACTCGGGATTCGGTGGAGAATGCGCTGATCACATTGCTGGCCATCGGGGGATCTACGAATGCCATTATTCACCTGACGGCAATCGCCGGCCGCGCTGGTGTGGACATAGACCTGGCCCGTCTGAATGCCCTTTCCGACCAGACGCCGGTGCTTGTCGATCTCAAGCCCACCGGTCCCTTCTACATGGAGGATCTCCATGCCGCAGGCGGCATTGGCGCCATTTTGCGTGAATTGAAGCCTCTTCTGCACCTCGACTGCCTGACCGTTACGGGGGAAACCCTTGGGCAACGTCTGGCGCATCCGCATAATTACGTGGATCGTGCGGTTATCAAGGCGTTTGAGGAGCCCCTGCAGCCGCAGGGCGGCCTGGTCGCGCTTTTCGGCAACCTCGCCCCGCGAGGGGCGATCCTGAAGCGTGCTGCGGCCGATCCGGCCATGTTCGAGAAGGAAGGGCGTGCTGTCGTGTTCTCTTCGCTAGAGGACCTTTCCCGGCGCATCGACGATCCAGACCTTGATGTGACCGCCGACGATTTCATTGTCCTGCAGAATGCTGGTCCAAACAGCGCGTCGGGAATGCCCGAGGCGGGATACTTGCCGATTCCGGGAAAGCTTGCACGCGCCGGGGTAAAGGACATGGTCCGTATCTCCGACGCTCGGATGAGCGGTACGGCTTATGGCACCATTGTGCTGCACGTCGCGCCCGATGCGGCATCGGGCGGTCCACTGGCGGCTGTTCGCAATGGCGATCGAATTCGAATCTCGGTCAGGGACAAGGCCATCGAACTGTTGGTCCCCGCGGACGAGATCGCGCGCAGGATTGCCGAGAGCCCGCCAGAAGCGCTGAAGGTTCCGCGCGGTTATGCGCGGCTGTACCAGCAGGAGGTGCTGCAGGCCGATCAAGGCTGCGACTTTAACTTCTTGCGGAAAAGCCCGATCGAGCGTTGAGGGCTGCCAGCGCAAACCGGCGCCGCCGTTTCGTCTTGCGGCTGCATGATATCCCGAACCGAGTTGAGGATAATCAACCCGACAGGAGATGGCTGGCATGGACCTGGGATTGAACGGCAAGGTCGCCCTTGTCATGGGGGCGAGCAGCGGTCTTGGTGTGGCGACAGCCCGCGCGCTCGCGGCTGAAGGTGCCAAAGTTGCACTTGCCGCGCGTCGCGTCGATGTCCTCGCCAGACTGTCCAAAGAAATCGAGGCGGCTGGCGGTTCGGCGCTTGTTGTCGAGTGGGACCTAGCGGAACCGGATCGAACCGAACCAGCCTTGGATGAGATCGAGGCTCAGTTAGGTCCGATTGATATTCTCGTGGCGAATACCGGTGGCCCTCCGCCGCGCGGGGCGGAGGGGATTCCGCACGACCTCTGGCTCGAGCAATTTAGGGTGATGGTTCTGAGCATTGTTGGGATAGCAAACCGGCTTGTGCCAGGGATGCGTCGCCGCGGCTGGGGCCGGATCGTGACTTTTGCTTCATCTGGCGTGATAGTGCCGATACCGAATTTAGCCCTCTCCAATGCGCTTCGGCTCAGCCTGGTGGGCTGGTCGAAGACGTTGGCTGCCGAAGTCGCCGCCGATGGAGTAACTGTCAATGTTTTAGCGCCAGGGCGCATCAATACCGATCGTGTGCGATCGCTCGACAATTCACGAGCGATACGCGAGGGCAAGGACGTCTCGGCTGTGGTGGAAGCGAGCCATGCCGCCATCCCGGCACGCAGGTATGGTACCCCGGAGGAATTCGCGGCTGTGGCCACCTTTTTGGCCGGCGTACCGGCCTCGTACGTCACCGGATCGATCGTCCGAGTGGACGGCGGTCTAATTCCGGTGATCTGACCGGGGGATCGCCCACCCGGAAGCCTACCGGTATTGAGACGGGACAAGGATTTCCCGTTTCTGTTCGACGAGCCGATAAAGCCAGCTGATCACCGCGCGCATGCGGGCGGTTTCGTAAAGGTCTTCGTGGACCGCAATCCAGAACGTGCGGGTCGACGTGCGCTCAGGCAGAATCCGAACGAGATCGCGCGAATCGTCGGCCATGAAGCAAGGAAATGCTCCAATTCCTCCGCCATTGGCGGCTAGAACCAATTGGATACGCAACGAAGAACAGGCCAGGTGCAGCTTTAGTCCTGTCTCGAACCGGTCGAGAAAGCGAAGCTCCGGCGTGTAGATAAGATCGTCCACATAGCCGATGCACTCATGGCCCCGGAGTTCTGCCGCAGTCTGGGGAACGCCGCATCTACCAAGATAGCTTTCCGACGCGTAGAGTCCAATTTCATAGTCAGATAAAGCATCGACGCGCAACTTGCGAGGTTCTGGGGGGCTGGAGGTGATCGCAATATCTACCTCGCGGGTCGTGGCGGAAAGATAGCCGGGGGTGGCTACAAACTCCACCCGCAAGCCTTTGCGTTGATTGATAAACGAAGGAAGGTTAGGGGCCAAGATATAGCCGCCCAACCCATCGGGGCAACTCATTCGCACCGTTCCCGCAGCCGCACCAGGAACCCGATCTTCTTCCGCCATCTCCATCGCCATCTCCACGGCGATCCCGGCTTCCGATAGCCGCCGCCCGGCAGCCGTTAGCTGAAGAGATCCGCCATTGCTGAAGAACAGCATAGATTGAAGATTCGATTCCAGGCGCCGTGCGCGACGTGAAACAGTCGTAGCATCGAGGCCGAGCTTGCGACCCGCCGCAGAGAATGATCCATGACGCGCGAGTGCGATGAACACTCGCATGTCCTCCCAGTTAATCATTCCCCAGCCTCACCCTCGTCTGTTGTCCCAGCACGAAGACAGGCCCCGGCCGTTCAACATGTTGATATACCACACTCATATCAAAGCATCTCGCGGCGGTCACTGCAATTTTGCAGGGACTGCGACTATATCGCTCAAGAAGGCAGCGGGCTTCGGCTGTATACGGGGCCATACCGGCCGCATTTACAAATTCCTGCACCGCGTTCAAATGACAAGGACAATGAATGACTTCACCTGCTTTGGTCGCGCCGATTCGCGTGATTTCAACCTTTGCTTTAGCTAACGCCATGAACCAATTGGTCGAACTGAACCAAGCAAGGACCGGGGAATCAGCCGTCCTTGAATTCGGCCCAACCTCACAACTGTTAGAGAGCATCAGAACTGGGCGTGGTGGGGATGTGGCTATTCTGACTGCGGACGGGATCGAGCAGTTGATCTCGAAAGGGGTGCTACTGCCGGGAAGTCGTACCGATATCGCGCTTTCGTCGGTGGGGGTGGCGGTGAGGGCAGGGGCGCCCTGGCCTCCGATCGATACGGTTGCAGCCTTCGTCGCCACTCTTCTTGCTGCCCGTTCGGTTGCCTATTCTCGGAGCGGAGCGAGCGGCATTTATTTTGCAGAATTGCTTCAGCGTTTAGGGATTTCCAGCGAGATTAATGCTAAAGCGACCATTATCGAGCAGGGATTTACGGCAGAATTGCTGGTGGATGACCGAGCGGATATCGCTATTCAGCAAGTCAGTGAATTGCGGCGCGTCCTAGGTATAGATGTGATCGGCCAGCTGCCGAGAGAAATCGCCTGCGACACCTGTTTTTCTGCCGGGCTATTCCGGGAATCGCGAAATCCCGCCGCCGCGGCGAGCTTTTGTCAAACGCTGGTCTCGTACGCGAGCTGGCCGATCCTATTGAAGTCCGGATTGGAGCCATTCTGATCTGGGCGGCGGTTCGCCATCATCGTACGCCATGGGGCATTAGCATGCCGGAGTGCCGAATGATTTGCGTTCATAGCAGGGGGCCCGGGCAAGGATTGTCCGGGCCGCCCTCAAGGAAAAACGAACGCTTAGAATTTGAAATGTACGCCGGCTGTGAAATACCGGCCCAAGACATCATAGAGCGCCGGGTTAGGCCGTAGACTCATAAACCCTTAGCCACAGCCGCATTGAGGCGAGTTGGACCATGGCAAGGAAGTTTTCGGCCAACTTGTCGTATCGGGTGGCCACCCTGCGGAAGTGTTTCAGCTTGGAGAAGAATCGTTCGATCAGGTTGCGCTCGCGGTAGAGCCATGTGCTGAAATATGGTTTCGACCTTCGGTTTGCCTTAGGCGGGACATTGGCAAACGCTCCCTTCTCGCGGAGTGTCGCCCGGATATGATCTGCATCATATGCTTTGTCGGCCAGCACGCTTGTTCCGGCGGCTACGTGATCGAGCAGGTCATCGGCAGCTTTCCCGTCATGGCTTTGGCCGGCGGTCAGGCTTAGCCTGATCGGGAGGCCTTGCCCATCGACGACCGCGTGGATTTTGGTCGTGAGGCCGCCTCGGGAACGACCGAGACAATGATCTCGATCCCCCTTTTTGCCGTCGCGGCCTGCTGGTGAGCGCGAACGGAGGTGCTGTCGATCATCTGGATGTCGCCATCATGGGCAGCGGTGATGGCGTCCATCATCCGGTCCCAGACGCCCGCCTTTCGCCATCGCACGAAGCGGTTGTAGCAGGTGGTGCGCGGGCCGTAGCGTTCGGGCAGGTCGCGCCACGGCGCACCGGAGCGCAGCACCCAGAAGATGCCGTTCAGCACGCGGCGATCGTCGACGCGCGGCACGCCTCTTGGCTTGTTGGGCAGCAGCGGCTCGATCACGCGCCACTCGAAGTCGGTCAGGTCATATCGGCTCATGCCGATTCTGAATCACATTTGGCGCATTATCGGAAGGACAATCAGCCGTGTTACCGAGCAGCCGTAAAGAGACGGCGCATGAACCACGTCCCTAACACTCCTACCGCGCTTACTGCCCAGATGATTAGAAGTGCAGGAATGGCTTGGGGATCAAATCCCTCCGAGAAACCGTTGAACAGCACGATCAGAGTAGCGCCGAGCGCGGCAGCCGCGAAAATGCCCTGCACAAGCGTGAAAACCACAGCATTATAAGTCTCCACAGCTCCGCTCTCCGACAATCGAACTGACCATGCCTGTGTATCAGGCCACACGAGCGCGATCATCAATTTATGAGTTCACGACCTAGATCTAAACGCAACTCCGTTTTCTACCATAAAACCTAGGTATCTTTCCCACTTTTTATGCTATTTACCCAAACTACCGGTGTGATCTATAGATCACACCGGCATATTTCTAATATATTAGAACTTCGTTGTGAGCTGGAGAGACACAATTCTTCCGAAAGGATTAGCATTCTGATTGTCAAATGCGTATCCGCTATTGGTGGAAATCACCACCGGCGGGTCTCTATCGAGGAGATTGCGGACGTTGACTGTCAGATCGACCTTGTTCACGAGGTCCAGCATTTCGCCGATTTTGAGCACGCCGACCAAGTCAACGGTCGTCCACGATGGCACGCGGTTAATCGGTTGGACAACGCCATTAATCGTGATCGGAAGATCGTTGCGATATGAGCCAACCACATTGAGGGACGGGCGCAGCATAATTGGGCCCTTGGACCAAGAAAATCCTGCGATTCCACGGAAGCTGACCGGCTGATTCATCACGTCCAGCGCATCGAGAACGGCACCGCCTGGCACGACCTGAAGCTTGTTGCTGATGATCTTGGTGCCGCTGATGTCGATCCGCCACTCCGACCCGGCAGCCTCCCACCCATAGCTAGCTTGAACGTCAATGCCGCGCTGGCGCACCGAACTTGCGTTGGTGTTGCGACCATAGATCACCGCCTTGGCGTTGCAGATGTTGGAAACGTCAATGTTTCCACCCGAAGAGGTCGGAATGGCGAAGGTGTCACGGTAGATCTGTGCCCACGTCGATTGATCCGACGGGAGGCAGTTCGAGGGTTGTGATGCCGCCACAATGTAATCAGCGTAGATCTGACGGTTTGTCGCGTTGGACAGGAACTGTGTGCTAGGCCCCTGCAGGGTAATGATCTGGCCACTATATGAGATGTCGTAATAGGTCGACGAAATGTTCAGGCCAGGCAGGTCGACTGGCTTGAAGTCGAAGCCGAATGTCAGCGTCTTAGCCTTTTCAGGTGAGAGGCTGGCGTTACCACCGGTGACACGAACAACTGTGGTCTGATTGTTGCCAACGTTGATCGGGATGGTCGGATCGCCAGCAGCATTTGCCTGGTTCGCTACCGTTATATTGGTGAAAAATTGCGGCCCGATCTCGATCAGGTTGGGAGCGCGAAACGACCGGCTCCACGAGCCACGAAGCCGCAACCCTTCGACCACGTCCCAATTGACGCCGACTTTCGGATTGGTGGTTGTCCCGAAATCCGAATAACGTTCAGTGCGCAGGGCTATATTCACCAAAAGTGACTTGACCGCTGGCAGGGTGAAGTCTTCCCCTATGAGCGGGACGCTCAGTTCGCCATAGGCCGCCCGAACGTTGCGTTTGGCATAAACGCCCGCGACATCGCGCGAGCCCTGGCCCATTGCGGTGCGGAACTGATCGATTTCCATATAGGTGGCGCCGACAGCGGCTTTCATCTGCCCGCCGGGCAATGTGAGTAGGGGGCCATCGAAGCGCAGAGCATATTCGCGTAGATTGGACCTATTCCTGTCGTATGCTGCGGGCATGAAGGTGCTCAACACGGCAGCCGAAGCTGGCGTGGGACTGAGCGGATTATACGTGCCGGCAGTCACGGCGGCCTGCAGCGCGGTACGGTCAACGTTGCCGGAGTTCGCGTCTACGCAGAGAGCGCAGTTGATGTTACGCGAATCGTTGAAGTTCAGTTGTCCGATCCAGCCGGCAGGAAGATTCGCTTTGAGGTTACCGATAACTTGCCACTGTTTGTTGTATTGGTTGCGCAGCGTTGTCCCGATGTCCTTGGCAAACGAGAATACCACCCGTTCATTTGCAGTGGCGCTCACCCCAGGGATGCCGGAAACATAAAAAGCACTTCCAGGCGTGAAGTTAACATTGGCCGACGGGAAGATATTCAACTGGCTGTGCTTCCAGTTGTAGAAAGCAAGAACCGAGGCAGTAAGCCAAGACGTCACTTCCTGCCTTAGGCTGACAGAAACCTGATGGCGTTCATTGGCCGGCAGGTATGTATTGTAATCGGAAGCATCGACTAGATTTGCTCGGTTCAGCGTCAACTCGGCATAGGTTAGTCGGCCATCCCTGCCAACGACGGGCGTGTAGTAGTTGAACAAGCCTGCCGTCGGGTACGTGGGGTTATTACCTTGCGAGGTGGTACGGGCGACGACGATACTACCTGGGACGCCCAAGGACGCGCTGTTTCCGTCCACGCGACCGTCAAGACCACCAAACGGTGTAAGATCCTGGCGTAGGAATCGACTTTCACCCTCACGCATTTCGGTACGCTTATTGTAATCGTAGGCAACGACGATTGAGCCCGATCCCCAGTTGTGGCCTGCGACGAGACTACCGCCCCATTCCGAGTAGCCGTCAGTGAAACTGGTCCGCCCGCTCACTTCAATGCCTTTGAAATTGCGGCGTGGTATGTAGTTGACGACGCCAGCAACGGCGTCTGAGCCGTAAATAGCGGATGCACCTTCAGCTACGACTTCGATACGTTCGAGTGCAGCAGTTGGCAACTGGTCGGCATCGACGAAGGACACCACGTTGCCAGTCGGAGCAATGCGATTTCCGTCGATTAGCAGCAGCGTCGCTCCCGCCCCGATACCGCGCAAGTTTATAGTGCGGCCCCGCTGGACATTACCATTGTTGGTTGTTCGCGGAGTATCGTCAAACCCAAGATTAGAAACGGCCGGGAGTTGCCGAAGGATGTCGACCGGACTGCTGCGAACAGCTTCCGACAGCGTCTCTCGGCCCAACGAAATCACTGGCGACCCGACGGATCCCACCCCACGTATGCTGGTACCCGTGACAATAATGTCCTGCGGATTAGCTTGCTCATCATCCGAACCATCATTCAATTGTTTATTCGTGCCGATAGATGTGTTCATGGATTTGGTTTGTGCCAATATTGGCGATGAAGCGACTATGGCTAAAATAGCGACCCCGGAAGAAAGTATGCGTCGATTTATGTCCATTTTTTCTCTCATTTTAAATTTTCTATTTGCAGGCGCATTTATTTTTGGCGTTTAATTTGTCAGCGTAGGTTCTTCTTCTTCACCGTCCATTTGGGATCACGGCAAAGGCGGCAGTCGGCGCCAACGAAGGATTTGGCTGCTTCCTTGTCACCCTTTAGTTGCCAGTCGATCCAATCGATCACGGCTTTCCCCATCGGACCGCCGTCCGGTTGGCGGAAAGTGCCCCCATGCCCGACATCCATATTCCCGTTGAACAGAGGAAGCTTATCGATGATCAGGAAATCTGCTTCTGAACCACGAAACGCTTGATCGGTGTGCCCACCGACGAAATAGGCAATTGGCGTATGCAGTTTAGCCAGGTCTTCAACCCCGGCAGGAATGTACTGCCGCTGTTCAAGTGATCCGTCGGGCTGAGGTACGCCGCCACGGATAATGCCGCTGTTTATAACGATAACTGTCTTGACCCGCGGATCGGCCCCGATCGCGATGGCCTGAAGCCCGCCGCAACTGCGGCCCAAGACGGCAATTTTCGTCGTGTCGAGGCGTCCCTCATATTTGCTTCCGGGCCGGGAATTCTCTGCGATAGCCCAGTCGATTGCGGCAGTCAGACTGGCATTATTGCTCTGAGCAGGGCGAGGAGAGTTCGGGGCGCGCGTGGCACGGGGTGCGTTTGCATCGCGGACCGGACGGGGAGCATCCCGCCCGGCCGCTTCCTCACGAGGAGGACGCTGCGCGATCGGGCCCGAGGCTACGGCAAGGTAACCGTGCGAGGCTATTTCGCGCAGGAAAGGCTCCGAGCTGTTGCCAATGTTCGCGCACCCACCATTGCCCCACGCGAGAATTGGGATCTTAACCCCGGGCGGAAGTTCGGCGGGCCGGTACACCGTATGGTCGGGCAATGTAAGGTCCATCTCCATCACTGTGGTTGCCGCAGCACTCGGGGATGTTCGGGCAAGCAAAGTGATCGAGCCCGGCGGCCCCGCAGCAAGCATAACGGCCGCCAAAGCTGTACTGCGCACCAAAGCGGTCATGGTCATTGTATTCTCTCCCGCAAATCTGATTCAACGTTGGGGCGTGGCGCAAAATCGTGCAGCGCGAGCCAGTCGGTCACTCGATCCAGCCAGCTGTCGATTGGGGTACCTGTGGGCTCCATGCCGATTGCACCGTTGGCCATGTCAAAGACGTGCAACTCAACCGGCTTCTTGGCTTCGCGCCACTTGTCGAAAAGTGCGATAAGGCCGGGGGTGACGTTCCAATGATCCTGCTTGACCGCCATAAACAACGGCGCGGCATAGGCCGGGACGTTCACGTCCATAAGCGAGGGGCCGTAAAGCGAGATCACGAACGAAGGGTAGCCGGGGCCAGCCTCGGCCAGACCCGAGCCGACCGCGACGCCCCCGCCAGCCGAAAAGCCCATGATCCCGACCTTGGCCGGATCGACGTGCCACTTGGCGGAGTTAGCGCGAACAAGGCGAATGGCCTGGCCAGCATCAGCGACGGCCATGCGGTAGGCAATGGCCATTTCCGGATCATCCTGCGCCGGATCGGCGTTGGCATCGCGAATTACCATCTCGGGACGACCGGCCATGGGCAAACTTTCGGCGCGGGCACCGGTGCGCGACGGTGCAGCGCGCCCTTCCCCGCCATCGAGAGCCGGGCGCCGCTCCGCGCTAGCGCCTGGCGGGCCGGGAGCCTGCTGACGGATGCGATACTTGAGAACGAGCGCGGTGTAGCCGCGCGCGCTCAGCCATTCGGCCACGCTTGTGCCGCCCGCGTCGATGTTCAGCGCGCGCATCCCGCCACCCGGTGCAACAATGATCGCGGTGCCGTTGGCTTTGCCAGCTTCGGGCAGGTACACCGTCACCGTCGGATCGGAGACGTTGGTTATCCTGCGCCGACCGGGCTGACCGGCAACTTGCTCCGGCTGGGTCCACTTTTCGGTGCCCGGCGCCTTGCCCGGCCACAGGTGGATCTCCTCGGGCGTGGCGGCAAGTACCGGGAGGGCGCCGGTAACTACCAGCAGGGCGGCACTGATCGTGAAGGCTCGTGAAAGGTTCATCGTCATCTCCAGGTCCACCGGCTCAGCGCACGATCGGCAGTTCGACCTTTGAGGGGTGGCGCGCGTCCTGGTAGAGGGTTAGGTTCACCGGCTTGCTATCGGTCATCGGCGGATCCTGCCACTTGTTGGCGATCGAAGTGACGATACTGAGGCGGATCCGGTGGCCCTTCTGGAACACGTAGGACACCGGGAAGAAGTCGAACGCGAGCTCGGTCGGCTGGCCGGGGACCATCGGCTTGATGTCCTCAGCATAGCCGCGATGCCAAAGCTGCGAAGAGGGGCCCCAAGGAGTGGGATTCAGTTTGCGCCACGAGGCCCGCAGGCGGCCATCGGAAACGTAACTGACCTTGCCGTCCGGAGCGACGTCCTCGAGGATCGCGAACACGTTGGTGTCGCGCGTATCGGTGCTGACCCAGAGGCGGGCAGTGGGTGTGCCTGTCACCTGAAAGTTTCCGGCCAGGACCGGGCCGGTGTGGACCAAACTCTTGGCGTCGGCCTCGGACATATTGCCTTCCCACATCCGGCGCAGCGGGGAGTAGCGGCCCTCGAAAAGCTTCACTTCCTGCTGAGCGTAAGTGACGGGCTTGCCGCCTGCGGCCGGAGCGCGTGAAGACAGGGCCTGGCCGCTTAGAAAGAAGGGCTGGCGCACGCCGCTGGCCGCGGTCCAATTGGCGGCCTTGCGCCACTCGGTGCCGGGCACCGCGTTTTGGGTGTAATAGACGATCTCGCTCTTGCCAGCGCCGTTGTCCATGCCCCTGGCGTAATGGTCGAACCAGCGCAGGATCTCGGCGTTCACGTCGAAGGTGTCGCCGGCATGGCGCACCGTGGGTAGTGAGCGGTTGCCGTGGACCCAGGGGCCCATGACGGTCTTGCCGCCCCACACGCGCTGGCTCTCGAACTGTCCGGCGACTGCGGCGTCGGACCAGCCGCCGATTTGCAGCACAGCCACTCCTGAAGCCTTGACCGCTGGAGTGTGCATCATCGCCGTATCGTCGAGCGCCGGGCGGCCCTTGGCGAAGGTGTTGTACCCGTCGCGCGGCATGTTGGCCCAATACTGGCCCATGCTGCCCGCGCCGCAGCGCTGCCCTTCCTGGGCCTGGCGCAGCTGGCTGCCGTCGGTATCGGCATCAACGTTGGGTTTGCTCGGCGCGGCGCGATCCGCGGCCGCCGGCCGGGCTTGGCGCGCTTCCGACGGCGCTTCCTCATTGCGGGCGGGGCGCGCGCCGCCAGCCGGGCGGGCGCATTCGCCGTTGTAGTGCTTGGCCCCAAGGGCGAGCATCGGTACGCCGTTCATCGAGATGCCGTGGTCGAAGAACTGGGCGCTCGCGCACTGCGGCGAGATCGCCACGAGGTGCGCCGGCTTGTGCTGCATGACGACATACTGCCAGGCGCCCTGGTTCGAGCAGCCGTAGGTCACGACCTTCCCGTTGCTGAAGGGCTGCGATCCGGCCCAGTCGATCACGGCCTTGCCGTCCTTGGCGTCGGCCTCGTTGACGAAGCCGGTCTGCACGCCGAACGAGGCGCCGGTGCCGCGACGGTCGGCAGCGACCCAGATGTAGCCACGCGAAACGAAATAGTTGATCGCCGCCACGGTCTGCGGGCGGAAATCGTCACGGGCCTGGGTGACCACCACGGGCAGAGGCGCGGTCTCTTCCTGGCCGCCCTTGGTCGGTCGATAGATGGTGATCGCGATCCGCGTCCCGTCGTAGCTGGGGATGTAGATTGATGACTTGGCGAGGCCGTCATATGTGGCTGCTCGCTGGTAGGGCGTGATATCGGCCGGGATGGAACCCTTGGGTACTTGCACCTCGGCAAAGGCCGCAGCGCTGTTCAGCGCGAGAATTGAGAGTGGTAGAAGGGCTGCAGGAAGCTTGTGGTTCAAGGAAACTCTCCCGGGGGAATAAGGTCCGGGCGGCCCGCCGTTATGGGCCGCCCGGTATCAGTTCAGAATTTGGTCGTGGCGGTGATCGCCGCGACACGGCCGATAGCACTAGCCTTCGACGGGTCGTAAGCACCGTCCCGGTCGACCTGCGGCGGATCCTGATCGAGCAGGTTGCGCACGTTAAAGCCAAGACGCAGGTTACGCCCGCTGGCGTCCTCGGCGAATGTGTAGCCGACGTCGAGGTCGATGGTCGTGTAGGCCTTAACGTTCGGCACAAGTGTGCTGCTCGTGTTCAGGTAGGCGTTGGTGTAGTTCACCGTCACCTGGCTGCGGAACTGGCCTTTTGCCCAGCCGAGCGTGCCACGTGCACCGAAGCGGTTCGGGAAGCCGATGGTATTGAGCACACGCAGGGTCGGCTGGCCTAATTCGGACGACTTGTAGGTGAAGAACCTCGTTGCGTTGGCCGTTAGGCTGAACGTTCCGGCGTTGTCGGTGCGCAGGGAGTAGCGCAGGTCGACGTCTATGCCGTTCGTTTGCACCTTTCCGACGTTGATGCGACGGGCGTCGACAAGGACCAGGTTAGGGTCGTTGTAGTCGACCGGGTTCGCCGGCTGCAGCGACGAGCCTTGGATGATCGCCTTGATCCGGTTGAAGTTTGCATCGCCCTGGAACGCGACCACATTCGAGTACAGGGTCGGGTTCGCCCGGTACAGCGCGGTCCGGCCGAAACCGTCGACGATCTGGTTTTGGTAGGTGATGTCAAAGTAGGTGAAACCCAGACGCAGGCCACGCACCGCGGTCAGGTCTAAGCCGGCGGTCCAAGTGCTCGCCGTTTCCGGGGTCAGTGACGGGTTGCCGCCACGGATCAATGCCTGGTTCTTTGAACCGGTTACGCCCGTAAATGTGACGTTCTGGGTGAAGGTAACCGCGGCGCCGCTCGAGGTTGGGTCGCTTTCGGCCAGGCCCGGAGCGCGGAACGACTTGCCGTAGCTGCCGCGCAGAAGCAGGCCTTCGATCGGCTGCCAGTTGATGCCGATCTTGGGGTTTGTAGTCTTACCGGCGTCGCTGTACTGTTCGTGTCGCAGGGCTGCGGACAGTTCTAGGCGCTGGATACCCGGGACCGCGTTGGCCGGGCTGAACAACGGCAAAAACACTTCCCCATAAGCTGCCTTCACTGTGCGTCTATAGAACGACGAAGGCGAAGCCTGCTGCACGCCCGTGGTTCTGCTGGTGCTCTGGCCGTCACCAAGCAGAGTTTCCCTACGGTATTCGCCGCCCGCCGCAAAGCGTACGTCGCCAGCCGGAAGCGCGAACAGTGGACCATCGGCGCTCATTTCGGCGGTGCCCATGGTGCTGCGGCCGTGGATCACGCTGAGGCCCGAGAAAACTTTATCCAGCGTCGCCGGGTTGTTATTTCCGCCACTTCCGAACAAGTTAAGCGCGGTCAGCGGATTGCTGTCAGCCAGGGCCAGGCCAAGCTGGTAGGTGTTGACCAGCTTGCGACGCTCTGCGTCTTCACCCACGCCATAGGACCCAGAAGCGCGCAGACGGATCGCTCCGACATTCGCCTCAATGCCTGACAAGCCCTGCCAAGTCCGGGCCCAACCCGAAGCGTTGATGCGGCCCACTTCCGGCACCAGCGAGTAGGTGACGTAAACGTTACTGCCTGGGCCGCTGATCGCCACGTCGGCAGGGCGGAACGGATTGGTTACCGGTATCAGCTGGTTTGTCAGTGTGGCCGGTGAACGGACCGCTTCGAAGCTACGGCGGCTGTAAAGGCCTTGGACCCAGATCTTGACGTTTTCGGTCAGTTCCTGGTCAGCATAGGCATAGAGGCTGACACGCTGCGATTCCGGTAACAGGCGGTTGATGAGACGACTGCTGTCGCAGGTGTTGGACGTACCGGCGGTGAGGCCCGCACGAAGCACGCCGACGCCGCTGCCGCCGCGAAGCGCATAGGTGGTGCCGGTGGCGGCGCTTGAACCTACAGTCATCGTGCCCGGCGCGGCACAGTTGGTCGACAGCCCGTTCTGGCCGCCGAAGGAACGACGATCGTCGGTGATAAAGTCTCGGTCCGCAGCATCGACGCCGCTGTTGTGTACATAATCCACCGCCGCAACGATGTGGCCGCCGGTCCAGTTCGTGCCAACGATTGCACCGACCTGCTGGTCGCCGTAGTTCTTGCCGAGCGCGGCGCGCCCGGTCACTTCCACTCCCGAGAAGCGCTTGATAGGGATCAAATTGATAACGCCTGCGACGGCGTCCGAACCGTAGATCGCCGAGGCGCCATCGGCGATGACTTCGGCGCGCTCCAGCGCAATGGGCGGAATGATCGATGGGTCGACCAACTGGCCCTGTGTGCCTGCAGCAGGAACGCGCTTGCCGTCGATGATCGTCAGCGTCGCGGTTGGACCAAGGCCGCGCAGGTTCGGCGCCGAGGCGCGCGTTATATTCGAAGAGTTGGCCGCGCCGGTGCTGCCTTCGGCATTGAAACCAATCGAGGTCACCTGCGGGATCTGACGTAGTATGTCGGCCGTGGTGGTCTGGCCGGTAGCGGCCATTTCCTCACGGTCGATCGCCACGACGGTTGAGCCGACCGGCGCCACGCCGCGGATGCGGCTGCCAGTGACCACGATGTCCTTGGCATCGACAGGCTCACCGCCAATTGTATTGGAAATCTGGCCGGTTGTTATGGTCTGCGCATTCCCGGTCAGTGGAAGTATCGCGGTCATAGCTGAACCGGCAAACAGTACTAGCCTGCGGTAAGATCTTGACGTTTTCATATTATCCCCCGTTAAATAATTTTTGATTATCGCCGTTTATTGACGGATTATTCTGGATAAGTATTCCAGTTCGAAACATCCCAGCGATTGGCCGGGCTCGCAATTTTGCTGGATTCGAACAGCGTTAACTTGCCCAGATCGACCGTTGAACTCGCCGTGATTTCCGCTGCCAGCCCCCGCGCGCGTGGTAGGGTCGTGTCACCCCATTTGCCCTGGTCCAATCTCTCGATGAGAAGCCGGAAGCCGACTGCCTTGGCCAGCAGCGACATTTCGCTGAAGGCGCGGGCCTAACGCGGGACGCTTGTGGATCGGCTCGTGCAGCATCAAGGTCCAACAGGAGCGTATCATTCCAGTTCGCCGGCCGCAGACCGATCCAATGGGTTCCATCGGCAAGCACCCCGCCAATTTGTTTCGGAGCATGCGCGGGCACGGCAACTTGCGGGGCAAATGCGGGCGTAAGCGATAATGCTCCGATCGGCACTAACGCCAAGATCCCGGTTTTGAAAAGCGTGCGGACCCGCAGAGGCATGGGAAAGAATGAGCCCATAATTCAATCCGACTGTGCGGAAATTCCACCGGCCCGCTTGCACAGCGAAATAACGTCGAGATAGCGCGCGAACCGCTGTTCGCCGTAGATAAAGGGATTTTCCTTCGCCCCGGCATGCAACTGCGCCAACTTCGCCCGCGTATTAGGGTAGTTGTGGCTCCACCACCGTACTGAAGCGTGCGCCGCCTTCGCTTTGGCAAAGAAGCTGTCCACCTCTTCTTGGGTAAACTGAGGCGCCTCTGGCTGGCCACCGCCCCACTGCATTACTGTGAGAGGTTTGCCGTGCCAACGCACTGGATAAAGCAAAGATTGGGTTCCTGGCGTGTGTCCAGGCGTTTCGACGAGGGAAACCGTAGTGTCGCCCAGAGTGACCTTGAACGAGCCGTTGTAGCCAATATCGCCCGGTTGCCGAACCGGCTTGGGTGCTGGATCGACCCTCCCCCCCGGCATTATCAACGGCTTAGCTGAAAATGCCCAGTCCGCTTCAGTCATCACGACCTTGAAGCCAGGAAAATTCTGACGAAGATACTGGACGCCGCCGTGATGATCACCGTGTCCATGTGTGACGATCACGTACCGTATATCATGCGGATCGAGCTCAAACTTTCGCATGCCAGGGACGAGCATATTCGCAGCGTCTTCGCTGGTGGTCAGCGTATCAATGAGGATGAGACCAGCACTCGTCTTCAGAACGGTAGCGCCCACAAAGGAGTCACCAAAGTAATAAAGATTATCGAAAACCTGAGTGGGTTCAATGATCACTCGAGCCCGCGCTGGCGGCGGCCCGGCGGGTCGGGGACCCCTTGGTCGCGCCACAGGTTCGCACTGCGCGAGATAGTCCGCTTTCAGATCATCGCCGGCAATCTTCGCGGCCTCAGCCCGCAGGGCTGTTGGATTAACGGGTACCTGAGCCCAGGCACCCGCGCATGCAAGAGCGAAGCAAGACATGCCGACAGCCTTGATCAACCGCAATTTCTTCAAAGCCATTCATTCATCCTCTCTATTAAAGTCCGGCAGCATTGTAAGCCCTTACATCGATGCCGGGACCCTGGAATCCCGGGTAGACGGCCGCTCTGGCCATCACTTCATGTTCTTGCGCACCACTGTCCAAACGGGGTTACGGCACAATTCGCAGTCTTCACCGGAGAACATCCTGCCGGCACGCTCATCGCCTTTGAGCTGCCAATCCAGCCAGGCAACGGCGACCTTCGAGGTGCTCCCGCCATTCGCCTGCCTCATGGTCCCGGGGTGGCCTGTCGGAATTTCACCAAAGAACACCGGCACGTGATTGATGCGTGAAACGTCATCAACCGCATTTTCATGCGCTACGTCGTCAGCCCCTCCAGCCACGTACAGTACGGGCGTGTGCAGCTGCTTCAAGGCGTCTTTGGTGATCTCTACGCCGCCACCAGCACCCGGGCGCCCGAATATACCGCTGTTCCAAATCATGGCCGCTTTTACCCGGGGATCTTGTTGAATGGACAAAGCGAGTAAGCCGCCGCAGCTGCGACCAGAGGCAGCTATCTTGTCGACGGCGAGCTTGCCTCGATATGCGCTCCCATCACGGTCGTTTTCATTTACCGCCCAGTCGATTGCTGCCTCCATATTGGCCGGCAGCGTCTTTTCACGTGACTCGCCGGGGACAGACTCTCCACCCGGTTGTGGAGGGCGCGCGCCTCGGGCGCCTGTAGCAAGGCGGGGCGGCCGCGCGCCCTCCACAGGCCGAGGTCGCGGAGATTGGATCACGCGGTCAGCCGTCGGTTCCACGGGGCGATCAGGTCCGGGATTGCCAGGCGCGACAATGAAGTAACCGTAGGAGGCGACTTCAAGCAGGAAGCGGCGTGAAGCGGCGCCGCCATTGAACCGGCACCCGCCACTTCCCCATACCACGATCGGCATGCGGCCAATTTTACCAAGGTCGCGCGGTCGATAGATTGTCTGAGCTGGCCGTATCGATGAGTCGTATTCCATCACGGCGCCGTAAGGACCGGTAGGCGGAACTTCCGTCTCGGACAGTCCGCCGATTTCTGCATCCGCTGCCTGAGCTAACACTGCGCTGCTGCTCAACATTCCAATTAGAAAGGCTGCCGCGATCTTGGGAAAGCGTTTCATCGTTTCACCTTCTGAAAAGCATTAGAGGATTGGCAGGACGTCGCAACGCAACGGAACCGACTTGAAGCTCACCAATGATAGCGCTTGCATTTTCGATCGACCTTTCAGCAGCGCATTTTCCCACGGACTTCGTCATCTCTAAACCTTTCGCAGGTCTTCACTGCGGCTCAGCCACGCTGTGGCTTCAACAATCTCAAATCGATTTGGATCAGCCCGCAAGATCCGCTTTTGACATGCCGTCCATTCGCAACAGCATTCGGGAGAAATTCTCCAACTGCGCCCGAAGTAGTCGGGGATCCTGCTTCTCGATCCCACAGTTTTCGCTTTCCTTGAGCAGGAAGCTGGGTGCGGGCATAAAGCCAATCGTGGGAATACCTGCCGACATCGTCGCTCCGCTCTCCCCGGTATAGCGCCCTTTGTAGGGGTTCACCGCGACCACTCGATCTTCCAAGGTACCTCGGCTTTCCTCCAAAGCAATCTTGGCGAGAGCGGAGCTCTGCGTTTGGAGCATCGTTGTCTGATTGTAGCCGGAAGGCACATAGGCCTGACCGCGATCGACCCACTCCCGTGATCCCAGATGTTCGATCACCAAGGCCCCCACGGTGCGCTTGATGATGTCGGCATGCTTTTGAATGAACCCTCTGACGGACGGCACATAGGCTCCAGCCATGTGGCCGGTTGTCATCGTGAAGACATAGGTCCGACGAAGCGAGCCCTTGGGCTGTGCGGCCAAAAATTTAGCTAGTGCCACCACACCGATCGGGCCGTTCTCTTCCACGGCGTTCGGACCATCCGAATGAGTATGAACCAGGATCACCTCATCCGTCTGACCGGGCAGAATACCATAAAGCGTATCGGTCGGCGTGTTCGGAAAAATGTTGGCTTCAAGGGCGATCGTCGCCTCACCACCGGCCGCCGCGACCTTCGCGATCTCCTCGCCGGTCGTCTCGCCAACCCACAGGGCGGGGCAATCGGCGAACTTGCGCCCGAACGGAACATATTGCCCCTCGGCGTTGGCGTCGCTGACACCAACCCACGACAAGATCACGCCGGCCGCGCCCGCCTCCTTGAATTGCTCAAGCGCGGGCGCCGAACGGGTCTGATAGAGCTCAGTTTTCAACAAGTCTGGCAGCTTCAGATCGTCGGGATAAGCGCCCCAGGCCTTGAAACTGTCTCCAGCGGGAAAGCCATGTACCGGCGACCGCAGAAAAACAATCTTGCCGCGAACGTCCGGGAAGACGAGCGGCCTGGAGTTGGCCATGCCGTTGGACTGGGTAGAACCGAGATCGACAATCTTGCCGGTCACGCCCTTGGCCGAGGTCTTGCCCGAATAGGGGTAAGCAGAGGTCGAGTGCAGCGCAACCGCCTTCCCGCCCGGACGGCGAACCTGAAGCGAGCGCGACACTTCTTCCCAGCGAGGCAAAGTATAGGTATCGCGGAGGACCGATACGCCAGGCGCCGTCGCCAGCCAGTCGGCCATGCGGTTCACGAACTTCACATGTCCGGGGAAGCCCGTATTCCGGGAACCCAGCGAAATCAGATAGAGCATTTCCTCCCAAATCTCGTGCGCATCAGGCAGTCCGAAATAAGCTGCGCCCCGACCGGACGACTGCGCGTTGGATTGCCCTGAAGCCGGAGACGTAAGATTTGCCAGACCAGATGCGGACACCATCAACCCGGCACTGCCAAGCACACTGCGACGCGAAATCAATTTCCCCACCCTCCGCATGGCCCCATTTTTCGGAACCGTTCCATAGAGCTTCATTAATATAATAAACCCGCGGGGAACGCTCTGGCGAAGTTGCGGCATGGCATGCAAAAATGCAGCGATACTTCTAGACTGGCCCTGGAGTTGAAGGATTTATCCGCCGCGAAGCCCCTTTAGCAGGTGCAAGTGATGGCACCCAGAGCTGCATTTTTGCGGATTGGCTGCGCAAAAATGCTTTCCAGCATTTGCTGGCAGGCGCGCTAGCAGTCGAGGCCGAGCATGGTGCTGCCTTCTCCATTCTCCACGGGTCTTTATCGGATGCCAAGCAAACTGGTCGTTAACCGTCCCGAAGCAGCAGCGCTTGCCAACTGTCAAAATGGGAGGGTAAATAATGAGAAAGCTGCTTGTCACGTCGTGCCTGGTTGCTTTGACGGCAACTGCTCAGGTCGCAGCGGCACAGACCATTCGGGAGCCGACTAAAACTGCCCCCTCGAGTGCCACCGAAATCGACGTAAGCGAAACCAAAGCAGCCGATATCGTCGTGACAGGTACCCGACTAGCGAGCGGCTTCAACACGCCAACTCCCGTTACCGTGGTCACTACCGAACAACTCAACACGGCTGGCAAACCAAGCTTGGCCGAAGCCATAGCCCAATTGCCGGTATTCAAAGGACCGGCCATAAGCTCCCAGCCGACCAATGGATCGCCGAACGGCACGAATGGACAGAGCTTGCTCAACCTGCGCGGTTTGGGCGCTCAACGAAACTTGCTGCTGCTGGATGGTCAGAGGGTTATCGCGACGAATGCGGCCGGATCAGTCGATGTAAACATGGCGGATTCAACCGGTCGTGTCAGCATTAGAAGGTGTGAATAGAACCCAAAACGCAAAGCGAATCTCTGCCAATCCCGTGCTATTGGAATCCTGCGCTAGAACCATCAATTGCACCAACAGGCCGCCGACGTGACAACGCCGCTATAGTGGTGCCTTACAGAAAGTGGCGATCAGTTTACGCAGCCAAACGTATTCGACCGCGACATGAATTCGCGGATGCCAGGCCATAGATAGGTCATTGTCGGGGAATTCCAGTGGCGGCTTGACGATCTGGATCTGGCCAAGCCGGGCCTGTTCCTCAGCCAGACGGCGCGGCAACATGGCGACCATGCGTGTTGACGCGATAATGCTAGGGACGAGCGAGAAATGGGAGACGTGTGCGACGACGTTGCGATGAAGCTGTTTGGAGGAAAGATAGCTGTCGATCAGGTTCGGATAGATCGGGCGGTCGCTTTGTAATGCAACATGATCAAGCGCGACGAAGCGTTCGATGGTCAGCGGTTCGACAAGATCGGGGTGATCGATTGCGCCAATCAGCACGATCGAATCCGTCATCAGTTTTCGCCGGTGCCAGTGCGGCGGCAATGAGCGTAGCCAGCCCACTCGCAGGTCGAACTGACCCCGATCAAGCTCTTCGAGGTCCGTCTGGCGGTTGGGGATGACTGAGATGCTGATCTGCACGTGCGGGGCCTGCTCGCGCAGTTCGCCCAGCAGGCGCGGAAGTAGAACCTGCCCGGCATGGTCAGTGATCGCCAGTTTGAAGGTTGTCCGGCTTTCCATGGGAACGAACCGCGTAGGGCTGAATAGGGCGAGCAATTCTGGCAGCGCAACTTCGAGCCGAGCCTTGAGTTCCACGCCCTCTGCCGTCAGCACCATCGCCGAGCCGTCGCGGACCAGCAGAGGGTCGTTGAAGATGCGCCTAATTCGCGCCAACATATGGCTCATCGCAGGTTGAGACAGCCCGACGTCACGAGCGACCCGGCTCAGACTGCGCTCTGCCAGAAGCCGGTCAAGCGCGACGAGTGAGCCGAGATCGACCTTACGGATATTCATGTCGAGAATATGAGCCATCCAGAGCATTCATTGGGAAATATGGGCCCAGGTCAATACCAATTGACATGTGGCCTGCGGAACGTCCCATTCGGGGGAGGCAAGGCCGGGCAACGACCGTCACGATCAACGGGGCGGCGCCGGGGACCTGCCCGGGATGAGGAGCTGATCGAGCAATGACAACTCCGATGTCCGCCACAGTTCCTGCGCCAAAAGCATGGAAACCCTATCTCGCGCTGTTTTCCCTGTACCTGCTCAACACCCTGCTGGTGCTCGACAAGATTGTGTTCACAATCCTTGTGGAACCAGTGAAGGCCGAGTTCGGTCTGGACGATTTTCAGGTCGGGCTGCTGACCGGCTCGGTCTATGCCGTGTGCCTTGGCGTCGCGAGCCTGCCGCTGGGCATGCTGGTGGATCGAAGCAGCCGGCGCAACATCGCTGCCGGGTGCCTTGCGTTCTGGTCCGCGATGACCGCGCTGTGTGGCATGGCGCAAAGCTACACCACGCTGCTTGCAGCCCGGCTTGGTGTCGGGATTGGCGAGGCGGGCGGCGGGCCGGCTTCGCTGTCGATGATCGCCGACCTTTTCGACCACCGCCGCCGCGCGACGGCGATGGCAATCTTCGCGCTGGGAACGCCGACTGCAGGATTGCTCAACCTGACCATCAACACCAATCTAGCCCATACCTATGGTTGGCGGTTCGCGCTGTTCGCGGCGAGCGTGCCGGGACTGGTTCTGGCGATCACCATGCGCCTGTTCATTGCCGAGCCGGAACGCGCGACGGGGACAGGCGGCGTTCCGCCCAAGGCGGCGAGCTTTTCCCAGACTTTCCATTTCATTCGTACCCAGCGCTCGCTGGTGCACTTTCTGATCGGCGGCGCGGTAGCCTATATCGTGCTGGCCGGCGTGTCTTCTTGGAGCTTCTCATTCCTCATCCGTGTTCACCATGTGAAGCTGCATGAGGTGGGGCCGATCCTGGGCGTTGCGATCGCGATTTCCGGGCTCTTCGGCCTGTTCCTCAGCGGGCGGCTAGCGGATGTTCTGTCGCGCCGCGATGAGCGCTGGCGGACCTGGGTGATGACGATCACGACGCTGATGTCGGTCTGCTTTGGTACAGCGACGTTCTCGGTCGGGTCTTGGCAAGCGGCGGTCATCGGTATGGCGGGCTTTGCCACGACTGCCACGCTGTGGCTTGCGCCCGGTTATGCCCTGTCGCAAAGCCTGGTGCCTGCGCGGATGCGCGGGATGATAGGTGCGATCGTGTTCATGCTGGCCAACGTGCTCGGCTATGGGCTTGGCCCGGCACTGGTTGGCCTGCTCAGCGACCTGCTGGCGCCAGTTTACGGCACCTTGGCCATTCGCACGGCGCTGATCGGTACGGTTTCGCTCAACCTGTGGGCCGCGTTCCACTTCATGCTTGGGGCACGGACGCTTCGGGCAGACCTCGATGTTGCAGGATTGGAGCAACAGCAGTGAATTTCCCGGCGATGCAATACCAGTCCCTGGCGGATGACCTCCCCTCCGTTTCGCGCCTGTCACTCGGGTCGTGGAATACCTTTTCGCGGTGCTCATCTGAGCAGTTGGAAGCCCTGCTGGCGCGGGCGTTCGAGCGCGGGATCAATCTGCTCGATGTCGGCTATTACTGGGACAAGCCGGATACCGAGGACGCGGTCGCCGCTGCCCTGCGCGGACTGGCCGCCCCGCGTGACAGCTATACGATCGCGCAGAAGCTGTGGCTCTGGGACTATCCCGAGCATAGCTTTGCCGAGCAGCTTGGCCGGTCGTTGCAGCGGCTCGGGTCGGACCATGTCGACATCGTGATGGTGTCGCGCCCGACTGCCGATCTCGCGCTGGAGCCATTTATCGGCGAGGTCGTGGCGCTGGTCGAAGCCGGGATGGCCCGGGCTTGGGGTGTGACCAACTTCACGCCGGAGCAACTGCGCGACACGCTGGCGCTGGTCAATCAACGCAACTGGCCGCACCCGGTCCTGCTGCAAGTCCAGTACAACGTGATGCGGCGCGGCGTGGTCGAAGGTCCGGGCTATGCCGAGCTGTTTGCCGAAGGTGCGATCCGGCTGTGTGCGGCGAACATGCTCGAGGGCGGAATCCTCGCCGGGCATCTCGAGCGGGACCGGGTCAATCCGCCTGAGTTTGCCGAGGGCAAGCGCCCGGTCCACCGCAACATCTGCCGGGATTCGGGCGGCATTCGCGAGTTGATCCGCGAACGCCAACCGCGGCTTAGGGAGATCGCCCGGGACTTCGGGGCCAGCCCGGCGCAACTGGCACTGGCGTTCGGCCTGTCGCACCCGCACCTTGGTACCGCGCTGGTCGGCGTGACCGAGCCGGACCATGTAGACGAGAACGTCGCTGCGCTGGCACTGCTGGACTGCGCCACGGAAATTCGCGCGGCGGTGGACGAACTGGCGATCGAAGGCGTGGCCCACCCCAAGCTGTTCAACCCCCACAACGGTATCTGAGCGCTATGGAAGCGCTGCGGCTGGGCAGGTCCGGACTCAAGGTTTCGCAGTTGGCCCTGGGCACCGCGTCGTTCGGAGATACGGACCGGGCGGCGTGGAATGTGGGGGCCGACATGGCCTGGAATCTGGTGCGTCATGCGTTTGATCGCGGCATTACCCTGTTCGACACGGGCTCCACCTATGGCGGCGGGCTGGCCGAGGATCGGCTCGGGCAGGCGGTGGAGCGACTTGGCCACCGCGATGAGATTGTGCTGACGTCCAAGGTCTATTTCCCAACCGGGCCGGACGCCAATGCGCGCGGGCTGTCGCGTAAGCACATCGTTGCCGCGCTCGACCGCAGTCGTGCCCGGTTGCGGACTGATTATGTCGATGTGCTGATGCTCCACCGCTGGGATGCCCATACCCCGATCGAGGAAACGCTCACCGCGCTGGACATTCTCGTTCGGTCCGGCCGGGTGCTTTACACCGGTGCCTCGTCGATGTCTGCGTGGCGGATGATGAAGGTGTTGGGGCTTCAGCGCGCGTCGGGCATGGCCCCGTTCATTGCGATGCAGGGTCTCTACAACCTGCTGTACCGGGAAGAGGAGCGCGAGATGATGCCGCTCTGCCGGGAAGAAGGAATTGGCTGCATGGCATGGTCGCCGCTCGCCCGGGGACGGCTGGCAGGGGCTGCGGGCGACCCGGTGCGGCTGGCGCAAGATCCCCTGGCAGCGAGTCGGTTCACGCCCGATCTCGATGCGCCGGTCCTCGCCGCGCTGGACGCGGCCAGCGTGCGCACCGGGCTACCGCACGCGCAGCTGGCGCTTGGCTGGCTGGCAGCTCGGCAGGCGATACCGGTCATCGGGGCGGCTAGTGCAGAGCAGATCGACGTTGCCATAGCAGCTGTTTCGTCGCGGCCGGATGCGGTGACGTGCGCCGCGATGGAGGCATCCTACCGCCCGCACGCGGTCAGCGGCTTCGATCCTCTGGATGAACATGCGCCGGTTTGAGGGGCGCACGGCGCTCGTAACTGTGGCTGCATCGGGCATCGGGCGTGCGGTGGCGCTGCGCCTTGCCGGTGAAGGGGCGCGAGTCTGCCTCGTCGATATTACACCCGAAGTCACAGCTATCGCGGCCAGAGCCGGGAGCGGACATACCGCCTGCGTTGCGGACCTGTGTACCGCTGCGGGTACCGACGCGGCGACGGCCCATACGCTGGGCGAACTTGGCCGGATTGACATTCTCGTCAATGCCGCCGTCTGCTGGCGGTGGCGCGGCAGGCGGCGGCGGAACTTGCCAGCGGAAGAGTGCGGGTCAACAGCGTTCTGCCCGGACCGACGCGAACCGGGCTCACCCGCAAATCGGTCCGCCAGGACTGCGATTTTCCGCTGGGCTGCTGGGTCGAGGCGGAGGACGTGGCCGCTGCGATCTGTTTCCTTATCAGCGACGATGCCGCCGCGATCACCGGAGGGGAGTTGGTGGTCGATGGCGGGGTGTCGCTGGTTCCGCGCTAAGCCCCGCCGCGCTAGGTGATGGAGCGCGCAGCTTCGCGTGAGATGATTTCGTCCTGCACTGCCCTTGCAAGCTGGGTGAAATAGGCGCTGCACCCGCCAATGCGGACGATGAGGTCAGCATAAGCCGCGGGATCGGCCTGCGCCGCGCGCAGCGTTTCAGTTGAGATCACGTTGAACTGGATGTGTTTGCCGCCACCCGCGAAATAATCCCGCACCATCCGCGCAACGTCCTGTCGCCCGGGCGGGCTGGCCATCGCATCGGGATGGAGCCGCATGTCGAGCGACATCGACTGCCAGCGTACCTGATCGATCTTCAGCGCGCTACGCAAGGCGGCCAGTACGCCGTGGTCATAGCGCCCGCCGACCGGGGTCACCGCTTCGTCCGCCAGTGGGTCGCCCGCCTTGCGGCCATCGGGCGTAGCGCCAAGCGCTGCACCGCCGGGGAAATTGGCAGTGCCGATGGTTAGCGCCGCTGCCTTGAAATTGCCGCCATAGACCGTGGTCAGGGCTTCGGTGCACTTGGCCCAGAACTCGTAGAGTTCCGCGGCGATGAGGTCTGCCGCGTCATCGTCGTTGCCGAACTTCGGTGCTGCCTGCACCTGCGCGCGGGCCGCCTCGCCGGCGCCGCCCTCCCAGTTCGCCGCAAGGTGCGCGAGCATGTCCGATGCGCTCACCGTACCGTCTTCGAATACGACCTTGCGCAATGCTGCCAGTGCGTCAGACACGTTGATCATCCCGATCGGGTTGATGCAGGAACCGTTTTCCAGCAGCAGCGTGCGGCCAAGGATGTTTTTCGACGCGCCGATGCCACCGACGGTCAGCGCGCTTTCGAACGGCTGGGGGAAACACTCGCCATAGGACTGCATGGTGATGTTGTTGAACTCGGCCTGCAACTCGATGAAGTGAACAAGCTGGGTCTTGAGGCTGTCCATTACCTCCGCAAAACTGGTGCATTCGTCGAGCCGGGCGGTGCGTGGGCCGACTTGGTTACCAGTCCGCGGATCTACGCCGCCGTGGAGCGCGATGGTCAGGATCAGGGGCGCGCTGCACATCGGCCAGGCAATCGTGCGCGACTGGCCGGGAATGTTCACCCCGAGACACCCGGCCACCGCGTAATCGCGCGCGGTTTCGAGCGGGACCCCTTCACGGGTGAGGAAGTCGATGCAGCTGCGGTCACCCAGCAGTGCGGGAATACCGATCCCGGTGCCAATCAGCTGGAGCGCCGATTCCATCAGGTCGGGCGGGGTTTCATCGTGGACGCGCAGGGTGATCGTGGGATGCGGGGTCGGGCAGGTGCGCGCCGCTTCGAGCACAAGGTAGCTCATCGGATTGGTCGCATCGCGGCCATCGGGGGTCTGCCCTCCAATCACGCAGTTGTGCCACTTCGCGAGCCCGCCGTATTTCGCGCGATGGGTGTGGCCCGAGGTGATCACGATCTGGGAATCGCGGATCCGCAGCCATTGCAGGTATTCCAGCGCCGCGGCCTCGGTGATCCGCCCTGCGGCAAGATCGGCGTCGTAATAGTGGCCGAACAGCTGGTCGAAGCGCCCCAACGATATCACTCCCGACGGCAGGACTATCAGGAGGACGATCCACAGCGATTGCAGCGCTTCGCGGAATGTGCGGGCGGGCTCGGCGGGAATCCGCTGCAGAGTATCGGCCATCTGCCGCAGTTCCTCCGCACGAGCTGGGGCGGCTTCGTGCTCGGCGAGGTCGGCGGCGAGGCGCGAGAGGCGGCCGGCAAAGCGGATCACCGCCTCAAGGGTTATGATCATCGCACGCAAGAGATCTGCGCGCTGGACGTCCTCGGCGCTGAGAATGCGGGTCTGTGACAGTTGCTCGCGCGCGTCGCCGAGCAGCGCCGAAAGGCCGCGCTTGAGCACCGTTTCGTAGTCGAATACGCCTATGATCTGGCTAATCTCGTGGTGGATGCCCCAACCGCAGCCCAACATCCCGCCTGGCCCCCAACCTTCTTCCCGATTGCGGAACGGCGGCAACACCACGCCGAGCTGTGCATAGGGCCATACGCGTTCGTCATCATAGAGCGAGGTCATACGCGCCGTGAGCGAGCGGTCACGCCAGTAGCGGTTGAGTTCGGCAATCTTTGGGCGATCGGCGGGATCGATCTCAAACCCGGCGGCGACGAGTGCATCCAGTTCGGGCTCGCTCCATGCCGCCCACAACGAGGTCAGTTCTAGTCCGCCCGGCTTGGTTGCAAGGTTGCCGGCCAGCATGTCGTCAGGCTCGATGAAGATCGTGATTTCGTCGAGCACGGCAGCCAGCGCCCGCGCCACGCGGATCACCTGGGGCTGGCCTTCGCTGGCGGCGAATGCGCGGGTGACGAGGCGAAACTTCTCGATGCTGATCGGAAAACGTCCGGCCCGGACAGTGTCGAGCGCAGTCCGCATCCGTTCGATCCGTGCGCTGCGTGAAGGGGCAGCACGAACATCAAGGGTTTCGGCTTGGGACAAGTTCATTGCTTTCTTAGTTGTAACGGGGGGCAGCATGAGCTGTTACCAATCTGGTAGAACCAAAAATGCCGGCTACGATAATGCATAGTCATTAGACGCATCATTCGCCGCGCGAATTACCCCCCTCAGGTCGTGTCCCGCGGGGTGGTGTAGGAAGGTTTTCCTGAGAGGGTGGCCACCGTCGATCTTCTGGTAGGGTTCGGATGCGAACTCGAACCTGGAGAAGAAGACGATGACCGACGACAGAATGGCCCTTGTTGAGCTGATTGAGCAAGGGGCTGACAGCGATTTGGTGCGCGAGATGCTGGCGTTTGCCGCCGAGCGCATGATGGATCTGGAGATTGAGGCGAGGACTGGCGTTCCGTCCGGCTCTCGCAGCCCGGCGCGGCTCAACCACCGCAACGGCTATCGCGAGCATGGTTGGGACACCCGCGCTGGCCGGATCGATCTGGCGATCCCGAAGCTGCGCAAGGGCAGCTACTTCCCGAGCTTCCTGGAGCCGCGCCGGACGGCGGAGAAGGCCCTGGCTGCGGTGATCCAGGAGGCTTACGTGCACGGCGTCTCGACGCGCTCGGTCGATGACCTGGTAAAGGCCATGGGCGCCAGCGGCGTATCGAAGAGCCAGGTCAGCCGCCGGTTCTGTCGCAAACTTTGGCCGGCCGTGCGGCTTGCTCTTTGACTTTGTATTTCAGGCTGCAAGGCTGTCTGTAGCGCGACAAACTGGATGAGGATTCGTGTTGCCTCATGAAGCGATGTTCCCGAGCGGCATGTCCATTGCCTCACGTAAATGCTCCCTACAGGAGATCGCCCTCACGGGCTATTCCTTGCGCGACTGGGTGCCGCGCAGCGGAGCCGGAGGCGACGCGGTGCGGTACCCAGTCGCGCGGCAACGAAGAGACGGTCTCTGCTCGCAAAGGCCTGCCATCGGAGCTAGCTGACGGGTTGAATACCAAGGCACGCGCATGCTCTGATCGCCACACCTTCAACCGGCGCTGCACAGTCCGCAGCAGACCATCCGGATAATCGCCAGGCTGCTCGGCCTGTAGCCTCTCGAGCAGCTCCCGACCGGTGCGCCATGGCTCCTCCTCGAACCACGCCTTCAACTGTTCGGTCACCGTGACAAGGGGATCAGGACGGCGGCGCCAACGCTTCTGCGGGGCCTTTGCGGTTGCTGTCGGCCTTGCCTCGCCTTCGTGCCACAAGGTCCGCAGGCTCGTCATGAACGCATCCAGCGTTGGCGACGAGGGTTCCGATGGGTTCATTACGGCTGCCCCGTCGGCCAGTCGCACCAACTTTTCTTGCGCCGTCCGAATGTCCCGCAACAGCCGGACGGGATCGAGATCGGCGAACGCCTCGCGGAGGTTCCGGCGCGTCTCCTCGGAGGTCCGTGGGTCTGCCAGCAACCGCTGGAACGGCGTCGCGGGAGCATGGTATCGCTTGTAGACCTTGGCGCCCTCACGTTGCTTCTCTGCCAGCTTGAACGATGGCTGGAAGAAGTTCACGAACAGGCGGGCCGCCGTGTACAATTCCGCTAACGCGCCGGCGGCTTCCAGGCCTTCGAACCGGCGATAGCCCGTCAGGCGCCGAACGACCGAACCGTTCTTCTGCTCAACCCAAGCCTGATCATTCTTGCGATAAGGACGGCAGCGGGTGAACGCGATCCCATGAGCCACGCAATAATCGCGCACCGTCTCGTTGATAAATACGCTGTCGTTGTCAGAGTCGAATCCCAACAAGGGGAAGGGCATCAGCCTGCGCAGTTCGGAAAGCACCGCCACCAGCAGCGTCTGTTCGCGCACCAGTAACGGTGCGCATTCAGTCCAGCCCGTTGCGATGTCGGTCAAAGTGAACGTCCAGGCCCAGCTACCTTTTGCTGCCGGTCCGCTGTGCGAGACCAGATCGACCTCCATGTGCCCCGGCGCCGGATCACCCCAGTCGTCGAATGTACGGATCGGTACGCTGCGCCGCAGCTCGGTTCCAGATACGCCACGCCGCCGCTTCTTCGTCTGGCCTGCCTCGCGTATGGCGCTCAGTGAACGGTCGATAGTCGCCGGGCTCATCTGGAACAGACTGGCCTTGACCTGCGGTGCCAGATCGAGGTGGCCATGACTTTCCATCGCTTCGACAAGGATCGGAATGAGCGGCTTTAGCCGCTTGCCGCATAAACGGTCGCTCGCCTCCCACAACACCGCTAGCGCAGTGCGCACAGCTTCATCGTAGATCCTGCGCCCGACACGCTCAGGAGTTCGGTCCGATGCCTCCTGCCGGAGAACCCGCATCGCATGTTTGCGATGGAACCCCGTGACCGCAACGAACTCGTCGAGCACCTTGCCTTTACTCGACCGATCGCTTGCCCGGTATCGCGCGCCGACCGCCTCGATCAATTCTTTCCGCGTTGCCATGCTCACCTTCCTCATCGTTCCCTCCCAACCGTTGCCGGGAGCATTCTAGATGAGGCAACGGCCCGTCACTCAGGAGCAAAAAGGGTGAGGCAATGCCTTTCTCATCCAGATCGCCGCGCGACAGCTGTCGAACTGATCTGCGAAGGACGGATTGCGGGCGTCGTTGGCAGGTATCATCTGGCCCTTGCGGATCATGTGAATGAGTTCGATGCCTTCGAGGATGACGCCAGCGGTGGCTTGGGACTTGAAACCGAGCATGGGCCGGATGCGGCGCTTGATGCGCCGGTGGTCCTGCTCGATCCGGTTATTCATGTATTGGCTCTGCCGGACCTTGAGCGGCTCGGCCTTCGACCGAGTTCGCATCCTGACTTCGGCATGGCATGTCCGCGCAGCTTCCAGATTAGGTCGTGAACTCATAATTGATGATCGCGCTCGTGTGGCCTGATACACAGGCATGGTCAGTTCGATTGTCGGAGAGCGGAGCTGTGGAGACTTATAATGCTGTGGTTTTCACGCTTGTGCAGGGCATTTTCGCGGCTGCCGCGCTCGGCGCTACTCTGATCGTGCTGTTCAACGGTTTCTCGGAGGGATTTGATCCCCAAGCCATTCCTGCACTTCTAATCATCTGGGCAGTAAGCGCGGTAGGAGTGTTAGGGACGTGGTTCATGCGCCGTCTCTTTACGGCTGCTCGGTAACACGGCTGATTGTCCTTCCGATAATGCGCCAAATGTGATTCAGAATCGGCATGAGCCGATATGACCTGACCGACTTCGAGTGGCGCGTGATCGAGCCGCTGCTGCCCAACAAGCCAAGAGGCGTGCCGCGCGTCGACGATCGCCGCGTGCTGAACGGCATCTTCTGGGTGCTGCGCTCCGGTGCGCCGTGGCGCGACCTGCCCGAACGCTACGGCCCGCGCACCACCTGCTACAACCGCTTCGTGCGATGGCGAAAGGCGGGCGTCTGGGACCGGATGATGGACGCCATCACCGCTGCCCATGATGGCGACATCCAGATGATCGACAGCACCTCCGTTCGCGCTCACCAGCAGGCCGCGACGGCAAAAAGGGGGATCGAGATCATTGTCTCGGTCGTTCCCGAGGCGGCCTCACGACCAAAATCCACGCGGTCGTCGATGGGCAAGGCCTCCCGATCAGGCTAAGCCTGACCGCCGGCCAAAGCCATGACGGGAAAGCTGCCGATGACCTGCTCGATCACGTAGCCGCCGGAACAAGCGTGCTGGCCGACAAAGCATATGATGCAGATCATATCCGGGCGACACTCCGCGAGAAGGGAGCGTTTGCCAATGTCCCGCCTAAGGCAAACCGAAGGTCGAAACCATATTTCAGCACATGGCTCTACCGCGAGCGCAACCTGATCGAACGATTCTTCTCCAAGCTGAAACACTTCCGCAGGGTGGCCACCCGATACGACAAGTTGGCCGAAAACTTCCTTGCCATGGTCCAACTCGCCTCAATGCGGCTGTGGCTAAGGGTTTATGAGTCTACGGCCTAGTCTGGCTGCCGTCGATGGTCAGCTGGACGGGCAGGCCGTGGCGCTTGTAGGCCCTTCGGAAGAAGCGCTTCGCATCCCTGAGATTGCGCGTGTTCGAGAACAGGAAATCGACTGTGGCGCCCGATTTGTCGATCGCCCGGTAAAGGTACATCCACTCGCCCTTCACCTTGATGTAGGTCTCATCGACGTTCCATTTGCTAGTCACCGACCGCTTGCGAGCGTTGAACGCGTCCAGCAATTGTGGCGTATAGTGCAGTACCCAGCGGTGGATCGTCGAATGGTCGACCGCCACGCCGCGCTCGGCGATCATTTCCTCGAGATCCCGCAGGCTCAACCCGTAGGCCAGGTACCAGCGTACGCACAGCATGATCAGCGAGCCCTCGAAATGGCGACCCTTGAACAACAATCTCTTCCCCGAATGCCGAAACTGCGCCAACTATCTCACATCACGCCAAAGTTTGCGACAGAACCGCTGGGACATCGTTCGACAGGATCGACGGCTCCCTACCTCAAGCTGCCACCGAGGACCTCAGGGCCATCGCGCTAGACGTGCCGGGAATGGAGTTGGTGGCATGACCGCTCGCTGGCCCGATCCCGACCGCGCGATCATTGGCCGCTATGTCGCGAGCCTTGATCTGCGCAGCACGAAAAGCCGAGCCTGCTATGCCCAGGTCTTGCATGGCTTGCAGGATGTCGCCGAACGTTACGAGGCACTCGATCAGGAAGTGCTGCTGGTCTGGCTACGAGAATCGGCCGTTCGTCGAGCGCCGTCCACGCTCTTGCACCGCACCCGCATCGTTGACCGGTTCTTCGAACACCTGGCGGAAATCGGCGCGATCCAACGCAACCCTGTCTCCGCTCTGCGCGATGAGTGCAATATCAAGCAGTGCATGCCGATCTGGCGGGCATTGGCGTCGCGGAATCCGGAAGAGGCACTTGCCGAACTCCGTCAACCCAGACCGTTCGGCAGCGTGCTGGGCGAAATGATGGCCGAGCATGTCGCGATGATGCGGCGCAGAGGCTACTGAGTAGCCCCTAGATTTCTGGACGCCTTCTATCCTAATTTTGAGGACAGGAGACGACGATGGGGAAGCCCAATTTCAGCGATGAGTTCAAGCGTGATGCTGTGGCCCAGATCACCGAGCGTGGGTATCCGGTAGCGGAGGTTTCTGAGCGTCTCGGCGTCAGTCAGCATTCGCTGTATGCCTGGAAGCGGCAACTGGCGAAGGTGGTGTCTGGCGATGCCAGCAAGGATGCCGAGATCCGCCAGTTGAAGCGCGAACTGGCCCGGGTCACCGAGGAGCGCGACATCCTAAAAAACGGTCGCCGGCTGCGCCCGCCTGTGGACGGTTTCCGTCACGAAATCCCGCCCCCGAGCGAGATGGTCAGCCCGGCGCGAAGCCGCGATCTCGGCCGCTTCGTAAGACGCATCAGGTGATGGATCGCGCAGTTCGTCGCGCTGGATGATGTCTGCGTTGATGAACGGTCCTGCAAAACTCTGTGCTACGCGGGTCTCGTAGAGCGTAGACTTGCCGGCACCATTGGGCCCGGCAAGTACGATCATCGTCGGCTTCATGCCTTGGGGGTAGCTTTCTCACGCACGACGTTGCCAGCCGCATCGAGGCCGACACCCAGACCATACTGCCGTCGCCGGGCAAAGAAGGCATTTTCGTCAGAACCAGGCTGCTCCATTTTCTCGATAAAGCTGTCGAGCCAAACATCCTTCTCTTCGTCGGTGAGATCAGTCGTCTGAATGTCACCAGCAAGTGCCGCAGTGATACGGGCATGATCGAAATTGCCTGACTTTTCGATAGCGCGGCCGATGCGCACCCAATGGGCGATCTGACCGGCGATCGAGCGGCTCTGCAACTCGGACTCGCGACGCACGATCTTCATGATGTCGTCACCAAGTTTGATGGACTGGGCCATTAGGTCACCTCCAGTTCATGAGGTAGCATTCTGCCACCTCATTTTCAAGCACGCCCTTCGATGCCCGAACCGGGGCGTTGCGAAAGCTAGCCAATAAGGGGCCGACTAAAGTCAGCGAGCGTAAGCCATAGAGATCGGAACAAGCGGCTGATCCGCACTTGCCAAGCGAAAAATGAGTGGCGGAGCGGCCGGAATGGGTCGGTCCCCGGAAGCCGACTCACAGAGGCACTCGGATCCCGGCTATGCCGTGTTTGTGTCTGCGTGCGCGACGCTTTCGTCCCGCCGCCAATATGACGGCAGGGCAGGTTGCAGCATGCGTTTCTGGAAGGGGACCGGCAGGATCGTCGGAACCCTAAGCAGTCTCTCGCGAAGTGACACGACGTATCGGCGCTCCTGCACAGGCATCCTATCTTGGCAGGTTCGCATGGCCTTCGGTTCGCGACTGCGTTGGCGTGCTTGCCTTCCAGGGCCTGCCGATGCGCTCCAGCGGGACACCGCAGTCTTCGCAGAGCAATGATGCAACTGCGAAAGCGGGCGACAGTTCGGTTCCACCGGTTACCGGGATAGGACGGCTCAGTAGGGAGCCCAATGCTGCAATCTCCTTTCACGTGGATTAGCGATTTCATCGTTCAGGACATGATTGAAGTCCGCTTATCCGCCAGGGCCAGCCGCGGCGCGGGTGCTGGGCCGTTTCGGCGATAAGCGAATTCGTGCGCCGGGCGTCCTGCCGTCCGCGCTGGGGTGATGACGCCCACAGCGATCTATCGTCCAGGCGTGAGTGCCGTGTATATGCGGGACAGCAAGTCCTGATGTTGCCGAGACCCAAGGCGCTCTGTGGTAAAGAGCACATTTTTTCATATTGGCATGGCATTTAATTTAACATAACACTTATTATCATCTCCAATGTCTTTAAGCGCTAAGTAGAAATGACACCCCTCCGCTAGATAGAAATGACACCTTCAGGTGTCGTCAGTGGAACAGCGGTGACATGGTTCTCCTACCGGTTGGGAGAACGCGGCGATGACGGTGCTGGCAATGAGCCATGGCGAGCTTTCGCGATTTGATACGCTGATGCGCGTTGAGCGCGGCAAGCTGCGGGTCCCGGCATAATACTCCACGGCTGTTCCTCTCATGATGCTTTGGGCCGATCGCTCGGACCCCGTTTTCAACACCATCATTCTGAGGGACAGCCACCCAACCTGGCTACCGTTTGAGACGCCGGCCCATTACGGCATCTAGCCTTACGGATTATTCCTGTGCCCTGAGGCCTGCCGCGGCGATGCCGGCGAGTGCGCATGCCTCATCGTTATCGCCCGTGTCCCCCGTCACGCCGACCGCGCCAAGCGGCTCGCCCTCGGCATCGACCACAATCACGCCACCGACGGCCGGTATCACTCCATCGGGGCTGATTTGCCCGAGCGAACCGACGAATGCCGGCCATTGTACGGCCATGTCCCTTATCCTGCGGCTAGACATGCCAAGCGCCAGCGCCCCGGCCGCCTTTCCGCACGCGATCTTCTGCCGCAGCATGGAAGTGCCATCCTGGCGTTGAAAGGCGATCATATGCCCGCCCGGATCAAGTACCGCTACGCTGAGCGGCTTGAGGCCCGACTGGCTGGCCATCTCAAATGCGGCCGCGATTATAGTATTCGCTTGGGAAAGACTGATACGGTTCATGCTGGTATCCCTTTTCAAGGTGACCACAATATTACGGTGCCGGCCATTGCGGGGTGCCGGTCTACCGGACGCTTCAGCGCAGAAAATTGCGAACACGTTCGCCGAACAGGAATATATGTCGGCGCCCCCCATTCCTGTGAGGGCTCTGTTGCAAGCATTGATGCGGCTACCAAGATTGGACACTTGGATTGGCAGGGTCAGTTGCGATGAACGATTTCGAAGTGCGGCATTTTACCGGATAGGTCATCCTGTGGGCGGTGTGCTGGTATTGTCGATACGGCATCAGCTACCGTGATCTCGAGGAAATGCAGGAAGATCTGGATGAATGGGTCACCAACTACAACGAGCAGAGGCCGCACCAGGGCCGATGGTGCTTCGGCAAGACCCCCATGCAGACCTTTGTTGACGCAACCCCGATGGCGAAGGAAAAGATGATCGCGGCCTGATCCCACCGGTCAGGTCCATGCTGACCACTTACAGGCACCAACTGTCCGATCAAGTGTCAGCCTCTACTGATCAAGCCTGTGCGCGGCTTCAAGTCGATGCCCACGGCATACGCAACGATCAAAGGTTTCGAGGTCATGCGCGCCTTACGCAAAGGGCAGGCTCGGCCATCGTGCCTACAGCCAGGGATCGTGGGGGAGGTGCGCCTGGTTGAAAGAGCATTCGGAATGGGGCCGTCGGCCCTGATCGAAACCATGACTATGCTCAATCAGCATTTCGCCAATGCTTCCTGATCCCCCAAAAGGCGTCGTGCCCCTCGCCGCACCTCAATGTTTGCAACAGAGCCTCTTGTGCGGTCCATGGTCCTTTGGTGCATCGCGCCAGCGCAGCCCGTTGCGGTTCACGAAGATGATCCCGCTCAAAACCCGGCGATCATCAACCCGGGGCTTACCGTGGTTCCTCCGAAAGGACGGCTCAAGCCGCGCCGTCTGTTCGTCCGTCAGCCAGACCAAGTCATTCAAATCCAGTCTCCTCAAAGAGCCTGAATCACATCTCGCCTCTCATATCAATGGTTCCTGACCCTAGGCGTCGAGGCAAACGCCGCGGCGAAAGTGGTAGGCAAATTGTAGCCTTTCCCGCAAGCCCGGCCCGCTGACCATCGCAGCGCCAGCACCGATCATCCACTCGAAGCCTGCGCTCAGGCGCTTTCCCTGGCGATCAGCCTGAAGCCGACATCGATGGGATGGTCCGGGAGCGCCGAACCCTCCCCGTAGCGGCGGATTGCCGCGATGGCTTCGCGCGCTATGCGTCGCCCGTCGACATCCATCGTCGTGATGGTTGGCCGCATCTCACCCGCGATCGAGCTGTTGCCGAAACCGACCACAGCCACATCTTCCGGCACGCGAAGTCCTGCAGCCTGCGCTTCGACGATCAGCCCCTGGGCGAGATAGTCCGATCCGCAAACGACTACGTCGGGCATCTCAGGAAGGCGCCGGACGTCTGCGAACACCCGGCGGCCGTGGCCGAAGCGAGAGGGAATGTCGACCGTCGCATGCGTCACGTTACTTCCGCCCAAGGTCTGCCATTCCTCGACGAAACCGTCACGGCGGACACCGGCCCGAGCGCCATCGGCGGTGACCAAATGAGGCCGCCTGTAGCCGCGCGACATCAGAAAGCGCGCCATGTCGCTACCGGCATCCCGATGCGAGAAGCCGATCGCCAATCCAACCGGGTGCTCGGGCAATTCCCATATCTGGATGAACAGCGTTGTGCTGCGCGATACCAGGGCAGGAATGGAGGCATCGATCGGACCGCTCGAAATGATCGCATCGACCTTGCGACTGAGCGCCGCGCGGATCAGTTCGTTTGTGCGCGCAGCCGAAACGCCGGTGAGGCCCAGCATGACCGTGAAGCCGCCCGACGAAAGCTCTTCGACCATCGCTTCGATCGTATCGTTGAAGATCGAATCGACGAGGTGCGGGATCAACACCGCCACCATCTTGGACCTGCTGGACGCGAGGCCGCCGGCCAAGAGGTTCGGGATGTAGCCGACCTCTGCGATCGCCGCCCTGATCCGCTCGGCAGTCGCCGCGGCAACCACTTTGGGATTGTTGACGAAGCGGCTTACAGTCGCGCTGGAAACGCCAGCCCGCAATGCGACGTCGTCGAGTGTAGGTACCTTTTCAGGGATTTCGGCCATGCCCTTCCATACGCGCGATCATTCCGGTTACGCAATCGCCCTGCAAATCAATCGAACCGCAAGGGCACTGAAAGAGCGCCAATTTCTGGCCACCGGCTCATCATGATCTCTCCATCCAAATCGAATTGCTTCGTCGCGACGAGCAACTCCTCGAGGGCCACGCGCAATTGCATTCGCCCGATATGCAGCCCGGGGCAGTTGTGTGGGCCCCGTCCGAAAGCAAGATGCTCAGCGATATTGGGGCGGTCCATGATGAATTCGCCCGGGTTTGGAAATACGGCCTCGTCGCGATTTGCGGAGGCATAGACCAGCGCCACAGCTTCGTCCTTGTCGATCATGCGCCCCCCCATTTCAACCGGACAGACCGGCGTGCGCGCAAATCCACGGTAAGGCGTATAAAGCCTCAGGAATTCCTCGATCGCCGAAGGGATGAGCGAAGGATCTGACCGCAAGCGCTGCTGTAGCGCAAGATCCCGCGAAAGGTGAACGGCAATACTGCCGATCATCACCATTGGCGCAACCATCCCCACCACCAGCACCTGCCGAACGGTGCCGAGAACCAGTTCGTCGGGCAACGGCTCGCCTTCGTGGCGTGCGGCAAGCAAGGCGCTTGTCGGATCGATGGCCGGATCCTGCGGCTCGCGATGACGCAGGGCGATGAGGTCGCGGGCCATTTCATAAAGCCGAAGACTGGTTTCCTTCATCGATTCCGGCTTGGTGGAGTGAACCGCGAGGATGAACGCCCTGCCCGCATCGTGCAGGGTCGCGAGCGATTCCTCAGGCATGCGCATCCATTCACCGAAGACGTGGACGGGCAGATGGCTCGAGAACTCGACGCAGATGTCGCCGCCGCCCTTGGCGACCATCGGCGCCAGCAGTTCGCGCGCCAAGGTGCGCGTATGGGGGGCGAGCGCCTCTGCGCGCTCCTGCGAAAGCAACGGATTGAGCGCCTTGCGATACGGCGTGTGCTCTGGCGGATTGAGGTGGAGCGGAGGTCGGCGGCCCGTGAACGCCACTTTCGGTACGACGTTCTGCACCGAGGTGACGAAGAGCGGATCGGATGCGGCGCGCTTGACGTCATCGTAGCGGGTCAGGGCCCAGAAGCCACCCAGGCCATCGGTATGGGCCACCGGGCATTCGCGGCGCAGGCGCGCATATTCGGCGTGCGCGCTGTCGAAATCCTCGGGCCGTTCGGGATCGAAGTCTTGCATGATCTCTTTCATGTCGGTGCTAATACGGCATCGACGCGAGCTTATGCAAGCGCTATCATAAGCGTAAACGGGAGATTGGAACTTTGTCTTCGCAACCAGCAGCGGCCGATCTTGAGCAGGCGATCGGGCGCAAAGTGCTTGTCCGTCTGGTCATACCTTGCGCCCTTTATATCCTCATCGGCGCGATCGACCGGACCAATGTCAGCTTCGCTGCGCTGCAGATGAACCAGGACCTCGGTTTATCGGGAAGCGAGTATGGCTTCGGCGCAGGCGTGCTGTTCATCGGCTACATGCTCGCAAAATATCCCAGCGTGCTGGTATACGAACGTATCGGAATGCACCGCTGGCTGGCGATGATCACGCTCGCCTGGGGACTTTCCTCATGCGCGATGGCGGGCGTGCGCAACGAATGGGAACTCTATGGCCTGCGGGTCATCATCGGCATTACCGAAGGCGGACTTTCTTCTGGGCTGATGCTGTACCTGAGCCATTGGGCCCCCGAGCGGTATCGCGCGTCCATCCTTGCCATTCCGATCACCTCTATCTCGATAGCGCAAGTCATCGGAGCCCCGATTTCGGGCATGCTGCTGGATGCAACCAACCCGTTCGGCATGCCGGGCTGGCGCTTCATGTTCCTTGTCGAAGCGCTTCCCGCGCTGGCCCTGGCGGTCTTCGCCTGGCTGCATTTCCCTGACCGACCGGCCAACGCGAAATGGCTCGACAGCGCGGAACGCAACTGGTTGGCGACGAACGTCAGGGGCGCGAAACGCGAATCCTCAGGCGATCGCGATGGCGGCCGCTGGGACATGTTGTCCAGCCCCGTCGGATGGACCTGCGCCGCGATCTGGTTCTGCATTCTGGCCAGCAATTACGGGGTCATGTTCTGGCTGCCGCAGGTCGTAAAGGGGATGACTGGCCTGAGCGCGACCCAGACCGGGATCGTCGTTGCCCTGCCCTGGGCCGCCAGCGCCGTGGGATTGCTGCTCAATGCACGGCATTCGGATCGAACCGGCGAACGCTATCTTCACGTTGCCCTGCCCGCGCTGGCCGGAGGTTGCGGCCTGCTGATCGCCTTCCTGGCCGGGCCGGGCCTGTTGGGTCTCACCGCCCTGACCATCGGGGGCGCCTGCACCGGGTGTACGGTGGCGGCTTTCTGGGCGATTCCGATCCGATTGATGAAGCCGGCAGCCCTCGCCATGGGCATCGTGGTCATCAACATGTTCGGCAGTCTCGCGGGCGCGACAGTTCCGGCGCTGATGGGCGTGCTCCAGCAGATGAGCGGGTCGTTCCTGCCACCCACCCTGCTGCTGTTCGGCATCGCCGTGGCCTGTGCCGGATTGTGCCTTGTCGCGCGATCGGCTGATCGTCGCGCACGGGGCTAGGCCCCACGGTGATGGAGCGCAACAACAGGAAGCTGGTCCTGCTTGCGGGAATTGCAGCGATGGGATCGATGGCAATCCACATGCTGGTGCCGGCGCTCCCGATGATCGCCGCCGACTTTGCCGTCGGTCCCGGCGAGGCGCAGCATATCCTGGGCTTCTACCTGTTTTTCCTGGGGGCAGGCCAGCTTGTGGCCGGGCAGTTCGTCGACCGGATAGGCCGGCGGCCCGTTCTTCTTGCCGGGCTGATGGCCTATACCGCCGGTGCTTTCACTGCCTTTCTGGCCCCCTCCTTGTCCGCGCTCCTGGCGGCGCGCGTGCTGCAAGCGGCGGGCGGCGCGGCGGGTGTGGTGACCGCGCGGGTGATCGTGAGCGACGATGCATCGCCGGGCGAAGGCGCCGCCCGGCAGGCAACGCTGATGATGGTCGTGCTGATTTCGCCTGCACTTTCTCCGGTTGTCGGCGGTCTGATTGCTTCCTCGGCAGGATGGCGCGGCGTGTTTGTCCTCCTCGCCCTTGCCGGTCTCTTCGCCCTTGCCGCGGCGTGGATCGCAATCGCCGAGTCCCGCCCCGGGGACGGCGAAGCCATGCCGGCGCGAAGTCTCGTCCAGTCGCTGTGGGCAGGCTATCACAGGCTGCTGACCGACCGCGCTTTCCTGGGTGCGGCGGGAGCCCTCGCGGCGATGAGTTCGGCGCTCTACATCTTCCTCGCGAATGCGCCGTTTCTTCTCGAGAGCCGTTACGGTCTCTCGCCGGACGAGGTCGGTATCGCCTTTCTTTTCGTCGCCGTCGGCGGCATTGCCGGCTCTCGCCTCGTGGCACTACTGGAACGCCGCACTGATGCCTTGGTAGCAGGAGTTGCATTGGGGGTGACGGGCTCGGTGGCAGCGCTTGCAGGCGACCTTTCGGGCCTGACCGGTCCCGCCGCGCTTATCGCGCCCCTCATTCTGCTCGGCGTCAGCGCCGGAGTAGCCGGTCCGGCAGGCATCGGACGCGCCATTGCCGTCAACCCATCGCTGGCCGGAACCGCAGCAAGCCTCGCAGGCGCCGGCCAGATGCTGATTAGCTCTCTTGCGATAACGGTTATCTCGTGGTTTTCGCCGGTCGGATCGTCCAAACTGTGCATTGCGCTTGTAATCGCGACCGCCATCGCTGCAGGCTGCGCGGCCTTGGCCCGCCCTCGAGAGACGGCCTGAACGCCCCCTGCAATTCGGGTTTGCAAGGGCTTACATTTGTCGTAAAGAGCCAATCATAAAGACAGACCGATGGGAGGTTACCAATGCCAGTTTCCGTTTTTACGCGATCCAGTATCGCGGCCCTGCTTTGCAGCGTTGCAGTTCCCGCGCTCGCCCAGACCGCCACTGAGGGCGCTTCGGGCAGCCAGGCGAGCAAAGCCCTCGACGAAATCATCGTAACCGCGGAACGCCGCGAGCAGAGCCTTCAGGACATTCCCATTTCGGCCACGGTCCTTACCGGGGACCAGCTCGCGCAGAAGGGCGTCACGAACCTCAACGATATCCAGCAGGTGGCGCCGTCGATCGCCATCAATACCTTCAATCGCTCCACCTTCATCAACATCCGCGGCGTGGGTATCGCCCAGTCCGCGCCGACGTCGAACCCCGGTGTCGCCTACTATATCGATGGCCAGCTCATCCCGCACGAGCAGTTCATCGGGTTCAGCTTCTACGACATCGGTTCGCTGGAAGTGCTGCGCGGCCCCCAGGGTACTCTGACGGGTCAGAACTCGACCGGCGGCGCCATCTACGTGCGCACGCCGGACCCGAGTTTCGACGATGTTTCGGGCTATGTCGATGCCACCGCCTCGAACTACGACCGCTATCGCGTGGTCGGCGCGATCAACGTCGGCGGCGAAAGCGTCGCCCTGCGGATTGCGGCAGTTCACGAGGAACGCGACAGCTTCACCAAGAACATTGCTGACAACGCCCAGAGCCAGCCCGGCAACCTCAACATGGACGCGGTGCGCGCGACATTGCGTCTGCAGGGGATGGACAGCAGGTTGAACGTGCATGTGCGCGGTGAATACTTCGACGTGCGGTCCGACAACAATGCCGTGAAGAACCGCAACGACGCGATCACCAGCGACCCCTTCGTGATCGAGGAGGACGGCCGTTCCTACCAGAACCAGGCCGGTTATCGCATCGGCGGCGAGATCCGGTACGATGTCAGCGAAGCTATGCAGGCCCGCGCCCTCGTTTCCTGGCAGGACGGTTTCACTCACGACCAGACCGACGGCGATCGCACCGCCACGGCCCTACCGGTCCCCGCCAACTTGCCGACGAGCAGCGCCAACACCAGGCTCTATCCCGGCCGCGTCAGCAATGCCTCTACCGAATTCAAGACCCTGATCGGCGAGCTCAACCTCCTCTCCACCGGGAACGGCCCGTTCCAATGGGTGGTCGGAGCCTTTGCGCTCGACGAAACCGTCCCTGTCTCGCTATACCGGGACAATCGTCACACCACCGATTTCGTAGTGTCCAACAGCGATATCGTGACCACTGCCAAGAACACGTCCTATTCGCTGTTCGGGCAGGCGAACTGGTTCGTGACACCCCAGATCGAACTGATTGCAGGTGGCCGCTACAGCTGGGACAAGCAGGTCTACACCCGCTTCGCCGTTCCGGGGCCGCCCATTCCACTGCCCTATGTCAGCGCAGCCTCTTCGCACCAGCTGACCGGCAAGCTGGGGGTCAATTACCACTTCGACGACAACAACATGCTCTACCTCACGGCATCGAAGGGCTACAAGGCCGGCGGCGTCAATCTGACGCCCAACACGCCCGACTTCCTGCCCGAGCGCAACTTCGTGTACGAGGCCGGCTTCAAGACCGAGCTGCTCGACCGGCACCTGCGCGTGAACGGCGACGTGTTCTATTCGGTCTACAAGGACATCCAGCTCTCCAGCCTGCTGAACGGTCTTCCGGTCACGCAGAACGCCCTTGGCGGCCACTCCAAGGGTGGTGAGATCGAAATCACCGGCCAGTTCGGCGGCCTCGCCTTCAATCTTGGCGCGGGATACCTAGACGCCAAGTTCAGCAACTCGGGCTGCATTACCGACACCAACGCACCCGGGACCGACGCAGGATGCCCCACTGGCCTGCGCTTCGTGCCCAAGGGCCGCGTCCTGCCATTCTCTCCCGATTGGACGATCAACGGTGGAATCCAGTACACCTTCCCGGTCGGCGGGATCGACGTGACGCCACGCGTCCAGTGGTCGCACGTGGGCGACCAGAACGCGACGCCATTCCCCAGCTTCAACACGCTGGTGCCTTCGCGCGACCTGTTCGACGCGCGCCTCACCTTCGATCTGGGATCGAAGTACAAGTTGGAAGCCTTCGTCAACAACCTGACGGACAAGACCTATATCGCTACCCAGATCCAGAACAGCTCTAGCGCCGATGGCGGCATCATCTACGGCGCACCGCGCACCTACGGCGTGCGGATCAAGGTCGCATTCGGCGACTGAGGCAAGACCTTTGGCTAGACACAGGTTCTCCGTCCAATCGGTCTTTCTGCTCCTGGCCACGGTGATCGGGGCGGCTGCGGTTTCGATCGCAGCCGCCCGGCCCCCTCTTCCGCGGTGGTGGTCGCCGGGCGAGGGCCGGGTATTTCCCGAACAACTTGACTACCAAAACGACGAGGGCACGCTCCGCCTTCTCCTTACCGGCGGGAAGCTGGACACGAAGGGGCATCCTTTCTTCGAACCGATCGGCCGCAATGGCCGCGCCTGCGTGACTTGCCATCAGCCTGCCGACGCGATGAGCCTGTCTGCACAATCCGCCCGTGAACGATGGGATGCGACCGGAGGCAAGGACCCCCTCTTCGCGGCTTACGACGGCTCCAATTGCCCATCGTTGCCCCAGGGAGCGCGCGCTTCGCATTCGCTACTGCTCGATCGCGGCCTTATCCGCATCGAGCGCGCCTGGCCAGTGCGCGAATGGAATGGCAAAGCGGTCACGCCCGATTTCACCATCACCGTCGTGCGCGATCCCAATGGCTGCAACAGCGGCCCCGACCATGGTCCGGAACATGGCAACATCTCGGTCTACCGCCGCCCTCGCCCCGTCGCGAACATGAAATACCTGCTCGCAGCAGGCTTCCCATTCGATCCCAAGCAGGGGTACGCCCTGCCGATCGACCCGCGCACCGGCAAGATGATGTCGGGCAACATCATGGCCGACAACCGCACAGGCACCCTGCGCCTTCAGATGGAGGACGCAGGATCGACCCACTTGCAGATGTTGAAGCGTCTTGGCGAGGCCGATATCTCGCGGATCGAGGATTTCGAGAAGCGTATCTTCACCGCCCAGCAGGTTGGCAAAGACGCAGGTGCGCTCGATACGCTTGGCGCGAAGGGCGGTCCGGCGCACTTGCGCGATTCCGAGCCGGGAGCGCTTGGCAGCATCGGTGAACCGGTGTGGAGCGAATTCGCGAAGTGGGAGGACATCTCCCCCGAAGACGCGAAGACGCTCACCCCCGCGCAACTCGCCTTTCGTCAGTCAGTGGCGCGCGGCGCCAAGGTTTTTCGCGACAAGACTTTCCTGATTTCCGACACCGCCGGCATCAATTCACGGATCGGGTTCGGCAACCCGGTCAGAAACTCCTGCGTCTTCTGTCACAACATGAGCCAGATGGGGAACGACGTTGCTCCGGGCCAGGTCGACCTGGGGACGACGACGATGCCGTTCGCCGATCCGATGCCCGACTTGCCACTATTCCGGATCACCTGCCTGAAGGCGCCCCATCCCCACTATGGCCGCGTGTTCTATACAATGGATCCCGGTTTTGCGCTGACCAGCGGACGCTGCGGCGACGTCGGCAAGATCACGCTACAGTCCATGCGGGGTCTGGCTGCCAGAGCCCCCTATTTCTCCAACGGCCTGGCCAAGGATCTGCGCGGCGTCGTCGACTATTACGACCGTCGCTACGACATCGGTTACACCGAGCAAGAGAAGCGCGATCTGGTAAATTTGATGAGCGTGCTATGAAGTCACTTGCAACCCTCGTGGCGCTGGGCGCCTCGCTCGCAGCCCCGGCGCAGGATACCGGCGAGCTGGTGCGCTTCGTCACCTGCCCGGTCTACCGCGACACCGATGCAGGCCGCAAATCCGGCTGCTGGCTCGCCACGGATCGAGAAAGCGGCCAGCGCTACGATGTCAGTTGGTCGCCTTACAAACCGGACTGGAACTACGCCATCCTTGTCGAGGGCCGCGTCTCGGAAGAACCGCCGACGCCTTGCGGCGACACCGTGCTGCGGCCCGTGCGCACCTCGCGCCTTTACGAGATCCCCTGCACCCGCCACATGCTACCTGCAGAGGCCTATCCCGGCCGCAGATACAAGTTGCAGGGTCGTTATATCGATCCGCTCTCGGTGCCGCGCGAAACGCCCCCCGGGCCTTACGCCCAGCGTACCTTCACCGCCTATTTCGAGTACGGCAACGACTTCCTGATCTACCAGTACGACGACTACCTGCTGGACAACGCTGCGACCTGGATCAGGGCTGCCAAGCCCGGCAAGCTGGTCGTCACGGGATTTGCCGCGACCGATCCTGTCGAAGTGTCCGGTGTCACGCTCGCCGAGCCTGTGGAACTTGCCCGGCAGCGGGCGGAAACTATCGCCGAAACGCTGCGACGGCTTGTGCCCGGCATTCCCGTAGAGACACGCTGGCAAGCCGGAACGACCCGAAGCGACGATCCGGATGCCGATACGATACCCGGTCAGGCCGAACGACGCGTGGAAATCCGCGCAGTGTTCTAAATACGCACATATCACCAGACGGCGACTTGGCCGCCGTCGTCTCGATGGCGGTTTCGCGCCCTATCCGCGCCGTTCCCGGCGGCAAGGCCTGCCCCTGAAAGTTGCCGTTAGTTCGAGCGAGGGCCGATATCCGCTTGTCGTTGGCCCGCAATCGGTGTTGGATCATCAGCCAACGAACGAAACACTGAGCGATAGGTAAGCGGGGCTGGCAGGGTGGAACCTCATTGATTGACCTGGGGACGGCCACATGGCTAATCGTCGCGGCGCTCTATCTTGCGGTGATAGTCCGCGCGATCCTGCTCGACGGGCGCGATTCCTATGCGCGAGCGGCGTGGTTGCTGCTGCTGATCGCCCTGCCAGTGATCGGCGTGATCCTGTACCTTCTGTTTGGCGAACCCTGGATTTCGCGGGGTTTCCGGGAGCGCGGGCGGCGCGTATATGAAGAGTTCCTCCCGTTCGCTCCCCGGTCGGCACAACAGGCCGGCACCGCGGGTTTGGCCACTAACGCCTTCCGGACCTTCGAGGCCGCATCGCACTGGCCGGTTTCGACTGGAAACACGGCGCGTATCGCGCCTGATTCCGATACCGGGATCGCAATGCTCGTCGCGGATATCGATACTGCAGAGCAGTCGGTTCACCTGTCTTTCTACATCTGGCTAGGCGACAATAACGGCACGAAGGTCGTGGAGGCCGTATGCCGCGCCGCCCGGCGAGGGGTAACGTGCCGTATCGTTGCCGACGCGATCGGATCACGTTCACTGATCCACTCCGCGCGCTGGAGCGCGATGCGCGATGCCGGGGCGCGGCTTTGCAGCTCGCTCCAGGCGCCGCTAGGCTTGGGCTTTCTCGTGGGGCATCGCACCGATCTGCGCAATCACCGCAAGATTGCCGTCATCGACGGCCGCGTTACGTACTGCGGCAGCCAGAATTGCGCCGATCCGGCGTTTCTCGTCAAACGAAGGTTCGCTCCCTGGGTCGATATTCTCGTCCGCTACGAAGGGCCGGTAACACGTCAGGCCGACATCATCTTTGCCTCGGCATGGACTGCCGAAACTGGAGAGGATCTGCGTCCATACATGACCATGGATCCGCCGCAGCCTTCAGCCGATGGTTTCGCCGCAATCGCCACCGGGACAGGGCCACTCTCGCCACGCGGAACGATGACCGACATGTTCGTGGCCGTGCTCGCGGCAGCGAAAGTCAGCGTGACGATCACGACGCCGTACTTCGCGCCCGATCCGCCGCTGATCGGCGCGATAGTCGCAGCAGCGCGACGCGGGGTAGAGGTTCGTATCGTCTTTCCACGTCGTAACGATAACCGGATCGTCGGAGCCATCAGCCGTGCCTACTATCCGGTTCTTGCAAAAGCCGGGGTACGCATCTTCGAATATTACGGCGGACTGCTGCATGCGAAGACGGTCGTGGTAGACGATGCCCTGGCCTTGATCGGGTCTTCCAATATGGATCGCCGCAGCCTGGAACTGAATTTCGAGAACAACATCCTGTTCGAGTCAGCCGAGCTTGCGGTTCAGTTACGCGATCGTCAGCAGCGTTGGCTCAAGGATGCCATCGAGATCGACCGCGGCGATGCCACCAACCGAGCGATAGCACGCCGCTTTGTCGACAATCTGCTGACCATGACCGCTGCACTGTTCTGAATCCGGTTCTGCAGGGCATCGTATCTTTGGACGCCCATTCCTGATCCGCTACACGACAGGTTCTGGATTTCGCGATGAGGCGGGCAGTCCTGGCGTGCCTGCCACCTGAATTGCGGGAATACGGCGCAAATCAGGCGTTCGAAGAAAAACATCCTTGTTGCTGACACCTTTCATGGAATATTGGTTCGCCACATGACTTTGCCATCGATAGCGGCCCGGGATGTCCCGCCGACGGAAGTTACCGCCACGTCAGGAGGGTGGGGGCCATCGCGGGTGCTGCTCGATCTCACCGAGTATTTCAATCCGAGCCATTTCTGGGGCGCGTTCGCGCTCGGCATGCTGTTCCTGCTCTTCGGCTTCGCGCTGAGCTGGCTGCTTCGCCGAGCCGTAGTGACCCTGATCGATCACGATCCCAACGAACGGATCGACCGGATGACGATCAGCTTCATCCAGCATCTGGCGACTTTCGTCATGTGGATCGTCCTGGCGCTTCTGTTTTCCCATCTCGTGCCTTCCCTGAACAAGCTGACGACGTCACTGCTCGCAGGGGTCAGCATCGTATCGGTCGTGGTCGGATTTGCCGCGCAGTCCACGCTGGGCAATCTGGTTTCCGGCATCAGTCTCGTGATCTACAAGCCGTTTCGTCGCGGCGACCGTCTGCAACTGACGGCACCGACAGGGCTCGAGACGGGAATCGTGGAGGAGCTCTCGCTTGGCTACACCGTGCTACGCACCTTCGATAATCGGCGTATCGTCCTTTCCAACGGCACGATCGCAAACCAGATCATGATCAACCTGTCCTCGGTCGATCTCAAGGTCATGATGTCGCTGACAATCTCGATCGGCTACGCGTCCGATATCGACAAGGCTCGCCAGATCGTACTCGATCTGGCGCAAGCGCATGAAGGCGTTACGGAAGTTGTCGGATGCCCGGTGATCAACCTTGGTGGATCGAGCGTGGATCTCTCACTTCGCGCCTGGTGCCCGGATGCAGCAACCTCAAAATCGGTCGAATACGATCTGCTAGAACAGATCAAGAAGCGGTTCGACGAAGCCGGGATCGAGATACCCTACGCATACCAGAATGTCGTGCTCACTGGGCAGGTTTCCGTCGGCGATGCCGACCCGGACGGAGTTACCGGGCCTCCGCGTTGACCCATCAATCCTGATTCAGCATCTTGACCTTGCAACATTGACTTGAGTCGATCGGCGCTTTGTCGCTCTGCGCGGTCTAGGCGAACAGTTGGCCGACGTCCTGGCAGCTTTCCAGCGCAAGGATCCTGTCAGCAAGGGCACTGGCTGTCCGTGCAGGCAATGGCACTTCTGCCCGCGCGGCACAGTCGATGAACTTCTCGACCAGTTGCGCCTCGCTGAGCGGCATCTGCGGGCTGCCGCGCGCGGTTGTGCACCCGGCCGAAAATGACCGCCCGTCGGCCAGTTCGATGCGGATCGAACCGCCCACCCCTCGTGCGCGCGCTCCAGTCTGACGGTCGGCCGCTGCCACGACCTTGCCTGCCAGCGCAAGCAGGGCAGGATCGCAAAGCGTCTCGGCGCCAAAGTCATCGAGCCCCACCCCTCCCCTCGCAATCGCCAGGGCAACGGTGAAAGGAATGGAGAACTTCGCGTCGATGGCAGTTTCAGGAGCCGCCTTGCGCGCCGGCGGTTCGGTCAACATCCGCTGCACGTCGTCGATCCCGACATGAATCGCTTCAATCTGCGGCGGCGTCAGGTCGTGGTCCTCGCGCAGGGCCAAAGCCATTTCGATGAACGGATGCGTCCCCCGGCAACTGGGCCAGGGCTTGAAGGTCAGTTCCTCGATGCACAGGCGCTGCCCAAGATCACCGGCCAATGCCTCTGGATCGAATGCTCCACCAGCATAGAGAGCGTAAAAGCCGGCCTCGCCTTCCAGCGGGCGTTCGAATCCCGCAACGCGGGCCCGCGCCAGTAGGGCGGCCTGGACGCTTGCCTGAGCGGGAAAAGCCTCTCGGACCGCGCGAATGACCGTGCCGGCACTGTGCTTTATCTCGCCCGGGATCGTCACCTGACACATGGCGAGCGAGATTGCGCTGCGCACTTGTCGGGGCGAGCAGCCGAGCAACTTGGCCGCGCCGGCTGCCGCTCCTATACCGGCAAGGATCGGCGGCGGATACCAACCGCCCGCTTCCATCGGCCTGCGCAGTGCAAGCCCCAGGCGGCACGAGACTTCGCAACCGGCGACAAGTGCGGCCATAAACCGCTCGCCGTCGACCGATCCGTGGCTTTGCGCCAGTGCCAGCAGGGCCGGCACGAGGCTGGCATTCGGATGCCCCGGCGCGCGGTCGAAGGCATCCTCATAATCAAGCGCATGGGCCATGGCGCCATTGGCAAAGGCCGCCATCTGCGGCGGTGCCGTCATTCCCGTGCCAAGGATACGGCATGGCCCCTCACCTTCGGCAAGGGCGATAAAGGGCCGGACCTCCGGCGACAGTCCGCTTGCAGCGAGAATGACACCACTGGCATCGAGCAGGACGTGCCGCGCCGCTGCCACAGTCGACTCGGGCAGGTCGCCGAACGCGAGATCACTAACCCACTGACAGAGCGTGTCGCTCACATGGTCGCATGTCTCACGCATCCTATGATCCCATCATGCGTTCGAGAAGCGGATCATCCACGCACTTCCACGAAGATGCCGAATCGGTCCGCCCCTTGCCATCGTATCGAGCCGATTGCGGAAAAGGGCATAGCTTTCGCGTGAACGAGGCTGCGCCTTCTGACTTCCGGGCGGCGACGATGCTTTCAGGCGCAAGGCCATCTTCCACCCAGTGGATCAATGCCCAGAGCATGTCGCGCGAAGGGTCGCGATCGTCCGGCACCGGGATCTGGGCGGAGGCGCCGAAGATGTCGGCGCCTGGCCCGCCCCGACAATGGTACATGCCCGGCACCATGAACAGGCGCACCGACCGCGCAAGCTGTTCCTTTCCGCCGTTGGCCTGCGCCAGCGCTGCGTAGAAGTCGATTGTCGGGCCGGCATTGACCGAGGGATCCTGCCAACCCTGATACATGATAGCCTTGCCGCCACTGGCGATGAATGGCGCAATCGCAGTCCTGTCCGCCCTTAGTTCGGGCATCTTGCGATTGGCAGCGGCAAGATCTGCACGGCGACGGAAGGTCATTTCATCCCAGTCTGGATTGCCGAAAACACCGTCCGCCCACATGGCCCTCAGCAAGGGCGAAGGAGGTCCGGGACGGGTTCTCACGCCGGGAAACAAGCCCTTGTCCATCGGGCGCCCCTGCTCGTCCGGCATCGGCGCAATGATCGCGTCGAGCATGGCAAGCTTGGGCGCGCTCAGGCATTCGCCGGTCTGGCCAGGCTTGCAGAGCAACGTAGCCGTATCGAAGCGGCAGGCGGCCGGATTTTCCATGATGCCGTCGCTAACCCCGTCGAGACCATCGCATTGCTGCGTGACGCGCGTCTCGTACAAGTGCCAGTCGGCATCGGTCAGCGCCGCTTGGGGTCGCCGTTTCTGCTCCAGCGCGAACCACAGCATGCGTACCGATTGCAGAGGCATGTAGGGGCCCGGCGCACCGGCAATCACGCCATCGTAGTCGCCCGGATACGTCTCCATTTCCTTGAGCGCCTGGCGCCCGCCGCCCGAGCAGCCGGTAAAGTAGGACCGATTGGCAGGCCGCCCGTAAAATCGCTCCGCAAGCGCCTTTGCGGCCCGGGTCGTCAGGTGAAGAGCGCGGTGCGTATAATCCGTCCGCGCCTTCGCATCGGTCATCCAGTGCGCCTGGCTTGCCTTGTGCCCGCTATCGGTGCTTACCACCGCAAATCCTTGCGAAATGCGCAGGCTCATGTCGCGGTAGTTGAAAACACCGGCGTCCCCGCCGACGCCTGCCCCCAGCAGGCGCCCGTTCCATTGCTCGGGCAACCATAGCTCGAATCCGATATTGCCCTCGATGCGCCCTTCCACCCGGCACATCGGAACCTTGATCGGCACCGGGGTGTAGAAGGTCTCCTGCCGGGGCATCCAGACCGGCGCCGGATCTATCGCAACTGCCGCGTCCACCGTAACCTCGCCGTGCGAGCCGCGAAGGCTCGCACAACTGCCCGCCTGCGGGGAACCCGCTGCAGCAAGGATGAGGGAGAGAAGCGAGGCAAGAGGCATCAGAACTTGACCCCCGCGGTCATGGAGATCAGCCTCGGGACGGGGTTCGCCGACTGCGGATCGTGTCCGCGCTGGGTGTCGACGAAGGGGGGATCGCGGTCGAACAGATTCCTCACGTCCAGGCCGACATGGAAGGCGCTCGTCACATCGACGCCAAGGTTGACGTCGAACGTATCGTAGGAGGAGACCTTCTGGACAGGGGTCACGGTGTTGTTCTCGTAGCCGTCGAGGTGGTTCCAGACGATCCGGGCGCTGAACTTGCCGAAGCGGGCGCCGAGGTCGGCCTGCGAGCGGAACTTCTGGGGGAAGTTGATCGTGCCGCGCACGCCTGTCAGCCCTGCACCGGGCACCGATTCGAAATCGTACTTGCTGAAATAGGTTCCTTGAGCGCTCGCGTCGAATTGAACCGCACCGATCGCCCAGTCGAGATAAACACCGAAATCCAGTCCGGCGACCACTGAACGCCCGAGATTTTGACGGCGTCCATCGGCAATGAACGTCACATTGGTTTCGTCGATCGGCGCGTTGATCGGAAGGCCCGAAGCAATCAGGTCCTGCACCTGTGCCGCGGACGGGTTCAGGATGACGAACGAACTGTAAAGCGGATTGGTCAGCAATCCGGGCGTGCCCCTGAGTGCCTGGATCTGGTTCTTGTAGTCGATATGGAAGTAGGTGAGCGTTGCGCGCAGGCCGCGAACCGGTGCGATATCCCCGCCGACCGACCACGTCGTCGCGGTTTCTGGCTTGAGATCCGGATTGCCGCCGGCAATGCCGATGCCGCGCTGGTTGCCGGCCGGCCCCGGCAGCAGGTCGTAATAGAGGCCGGCACCGCCCGCGACAGTCGACACTTCGGTAAAAGTAGGCGCTCTGAACGAGGTGCCGTAGCTTCCCCTGATCGTGACGGCGTCCACGGGCTTGTAGGTCAGGCCGATCTTGGGGTTCGAGGTGTGACCAAAGTCGCTGTACTTCTCGTAGCGGCCCGCGAGCGACAGCGAAAGCTGCTCGATACCGGACATCGCGTTGCCCGCACCCACGACCGGGACGAAAAGCTCGCCGAACACCGCCTTCACGTTGCGCGATCCGCCATCGGCGATATGCGCGGCCGAGACACTCGAGCCGATCTCAAGGTCGGTGAAGGTATACTCCTTGCGATACTCGGCGCCCACCGCCAGCCTTGCCGCGCCGCCCGGCAGTTCGAAGAGCGAGCCATCCATCTGCGCATTGACCACGTCGAGCCGCGTCTTGCCGGTGATGACGAACAGGCGATCGCGGATCGCCGCGATTGTCGCGGGATTGTTGGGCCCGCCGAAGACGTTGAGGGCGGTAGCCGGATCGGTGTCGGCAAGTGCTACGGCGAGAGCGCCCGAATTGATCCCGAGCCTGCGATCGGCAACGTCCTCGGATTCGCCGTGCGCATAGTAGACCGTGGCGCGCCAATCCCCGAAGGGGCGCGCTTCGATGCCGCCCATCAGATTCCAGGACGAGCCATGGTAGGGATTGAAGTCAGGCCCGACGGTCGGCACCAGCGAATAGGCAACGCTGACCGAGCTCGCCCCGGCGACGGGCGAGACAAAGAAGGGGTTGGTGCTCGGCACCGTGGCGTTGATCGTGTTCACCCCCGCAATCGTGCCGTCCCTGTAGGAATAGAACCCATCGGCGAACAGGCGAATGTCCGGGGTCAGATCCTGCGAGATGTTGCCTACCACGTTATAGCGGTTCTGCTTGGGTATCACCGTGTCCTGAGCGTTGAGGAAACACTTGTTCGATGTGCCGGGCACAAGCGTTCCCGCATTGGCCGCAGTGAGCCCGCCCTGCGGGATCGCGTAAGTGGTGCCCCCCACTGAAAGCGTGCCCGGATCGCAATTGGTGGTACGCAGGTCCCGGCCGCCGCGGGCGCGGTTGTCGTCCTGGTACCAGTCCAGATCGTAGCCTCGCAGCGCGGAATTGTGCGTGAACTCGGCCGCGATCATGGCCGAGCCGCCATTCCACGTCTTGCCAATGACGCCCGCTATCTGCTGCTCGGCATACTTGCTGTCGGTCATGCCCAGACGCCCGCGTACTTCAACGCCGTCGAAATTCTTGCGCATTATGAAATTGACCACGCCCGCGATCGCGTCAGAGCCGTAGATTGCGGAGGCGCCGTCCGCGACAACTTCGACCCGTTCAAGCGCAATGGCGGGAATGACCGACGGGTCGGTGTACTGGCCCTGCGTTCCCTGCGGCGGGAATCGCTTGCCATCGTAGAGCAGCAGCGTCGCATTGGTGCTGATCCCGCGAAGATTGATGCCGGCGCCGCGCGTCGCATTTGCCGCGCCGTTCTGCGCAGTCCCGCCATTGCGGTTCGCACCGAGCGAAACCACTTGCGGCACCCGGCGCAGCAGGTCGTTGGTCGAGGTAACAGGCTCCCGGGCGATCTCATCGGTTCCGATTGCGATGACGTTCGAGCCTACGGGGGCAACGCCGCGGATGCGGCTGCCCGTAACGATGATCGCCTCTATCTGCTTGTCGTCGGCAGACTTATTTATGACAGCGCTTGCATCATCGGTCGAACTTGCACTGTCCTGAGCCCATGCAGGCGCGGCCAGAGACGCCATTACAGCGCTTGCCGATACGCAGGTCGCCAGCTTTTTCACGACAGATTGCTTCATTTTTCTCTCCCCTTTTCCAAACCGGATCCGCACCGATCCGGCCATCGGACTTCAGTTCGTTTCCGCTCTGGCTCGCATGGCCGATACGGAAAGTCGCGGTGCGACAGACAACAGAACAATCGCTCCAATCAGGATGCCCGCTCCGACCAGCTCGGCAAGACGCGGCGCAGGCAAGCCGAAGAACGCAGCGAGAAGGATTGTCCCCCCGACCCCTGCAACCAGGCTCGCCGCACGTTCCAGCGGGACGCAATAGGCGTTCTCGCGCGGATCGAGCAGGATGATGATGGAGATTACGGAAATGACGGTCAGGGTGGCGCCGATGAAGGCAAGCGACCAGAGTGCTGGATCGCTCCAGATCTTGACGAAGCCCCAGGCCAGCTCGCCCGACTGCCCGCCTATGCCCGAAGCGGAAAGCAGGCCCAGTGCCACGACCGACAAGGGCAAGGCAATCATCTTCTCTTCGACGAAGTAGCGCCTTACCGATGCCGGATCGCCGCTCTTGGCAATCTTGGTCATGACCGCCAGACGGATGAAATAACCCAGCGTGTAGAGCAGGATCGTGACGATCGCGATCGGCGGGAGCTTCAATCCGCCTCGATCGGCAAGAGTGATGAACAGCGCGAGCAAGACCATGGCGAGAGCCGTCCAGCTCCACCAGCGCACCCGGCGTCCGAAGATCATGTCAACGAGCGGCGCGATGATCAGGATGTCGCCGCGCATGAGCAGCTGGATGAACGGGATGCTGACACCCTGAAAGGTGAAGGACAGCGGAACGGTGAACAGGATCAGCGCGGTCCCGATGCCCGACAGCAGCGTGTATCGCGTCGGCACCGGAAGGCGGGCCCTGCCGATCGAGACGGCATGCGCATCGCGGTGCCAGCCCGAAAGCCAGATAAAGCCGTAAGTCAGCACCATGCTGATGATGAGCGAGGCCGGCAGGGTCTCAAGGCCAGTAAGCGGCCGCTCCAGGTTACCGTGCGGCACGGACGTGACGTACTTGGTGACCATCACATTGGGCAGGTAGCTCAAGAGGTAGAGCATGACCCAGGCTTCGAGCGGAACAGAAAGCAGAGGACTGCGCTTCATGCCACGCCCTCGATCTCGACGATTTCGCCCTCGATCCGGTACCGCGCGTTGAGTCCCGCCTCTTCGGTGACGGCCCGCATGTAGTCGAGCGTCTGCGTGAACTCGTCGCTGCCTGCTGCGGTAAACCGGGGTACGGCGTCACGGCCGATGTAAAGCGGCTGGAACCCGGCCCTCGTCATCTTGCCGTCCGCAATTTCGATCCGTGCGACCATGCCGAGGCGGGATGCTGTCGGAAAGTTGTAGAGCCCCCCGAAGTCCGGCTCCCACTCTTCCGCCAGGACGCGTATTTCGTTCCAGCTCTTCGAAGCGGCATGCGCCTCGTCCATGCGCAAGTCGGTGGCGAAGTTAGAAAGCGAATAGAACACGGGCTTGCCGTCGATCACTTCGCACCCCTTGAGGATGTGCGCGTGTCCACCGAAGATCGCATCCGCCCCGGCAGCAATCGCCGCGCGGGCGACGTCGCGTTGGTACTCGGCGATTTCGGCACGTACGAAATGGATGCCCCAGTGCTGCGACACGAATACGAGGTCGGCATCGGCCTTGGCCGCGCGAATATCCGCCTCCATCGCAGCAAGATCTTCGCGATGCGGATAAGTGTGAATGCGTGCCGGTGTACCGGGCTGATCGTGCTCTATCTGTTCATAGACCGTGAATGCCCGCATCGGCGCGCAGCCGGCCCGGCGTTCATCCGCCCAATATCCTTGCGGCAGAATGCTCGAATAGGCGAGTACGGCAATGCGTGTACCATCGCCCAGCGTGAACCTTGCCGGCCTGCGCGCTTCGCGAATGTCCTTGCCGGCGCCAACGACACGCAGGCCAGCGGAATCGAGATTGGCCCGGGTTTCGAAAAAGGCCTCGACTCCCCAGTCCATGCAATGGTTGCCCGCCATAGAAATGCAATTGAACCCGGCGCGCGCAAGTGCAGCCGCCCCCTCAGGCCTTGCGAGGACGGCATGTCGAGCCTGCGGAAGGCGCGTTCCGCGTTCGGCAAAACTGGTTTCCAACTGACCGAAGGTAACATCGGCTGCCTGCAGCGCATCGCGCGTCGCCACGAAGCTCTCGTCGTAAACCTCGCGATCCATCGCAAGGTCTCCGGTGGCCAGGAACAGGTGTGTCATGAATGACCGCAGAGCGCCGGAGCGGCAGCCTCGATGGTGAAGCGCAAGAGCATGCCGACTTCTCCCCTCTCTCATTATGATTGTAATGACGTATAGCTATGCTACATCTCTACGCAAGCGCTTGCAAGGCGCAATTACCCCCCGGGAAGTTGGAGGATTTCAATGCTTTCGACACGCAAAGCCGCTTTCGTTGCCATGATCTTCACAGCAGGCATCGCTGTTGCCGCAGGAGCGCAGGAAACCGCTCGCCCCAGTCCGGCCGACATGGCGGCCGCCCAGGCGAAGCGCGATGCAATTCCCGATACCGCCGGCGACGGCCCCTTCCCCGCCGTTATGGAGATGGACCCTTCGCTCCCCGATCATGTCATCTATCGGCCCAGGGATCTGTCAGCGATGGGTGCCAGGAAACTCGCGGTGCTTGCGTGGGGCAACGGCGGCTGTTCAGATGACGGGGCCAGCGCGCGGCTCCATCTCGCGGAAATCGCGTCCTACGGCTATCTGGTCATTGCACCGGGCGAAATCCGCAGCGGCCCGCATGCCATGTCTCCCCGGAAGCCCTCCCGCAGCGCCGGCGCAGATGGCCAGTTGCCGCCGCCCGCCACGACAGCAGAGGATGTCCGTGCCGGAATCGATTGGGCAATTGCCCAGGCCGGCAAGTCGGACAGTCCCTATGCCGGCCACATCGCCATCGACCAGATCGCCGTGGCAGGCCACAGTTGCGGTGGCTTGCAGGCCATTGAACTGGCCCCCGATCCCCGCGTGAAGACGGTGATGATCGACAATTCGGGCATCTTCAACGATGGGGTCCAGGCCATCGCGGGGATGCACGTCGACAAGGCCATGCTCGGCGGATTTCACACGCCCACGCTCTACATTCTGGGTGGGCCGACCGATATCGCCTATGCCAACGGCGTGGATGATTTCTCACGGATTGAAAAGGTGCCCGCGGTCCTGCTCAACCTGCCGGTAGGCCATGGAGGCACATTCTTCGAGCCGATGGGCGGCGCGGTCGCTCACGTGGCGGTCGACTGGCTCGAATGGCAGCTGCGCGGGGACAGGACAGCGGCTCGCACCTTCAAGGGACAGAACTGCCGCCTGTGCAGCGGAACAGACTGGACAATCGAGAAGAAGGGGATCGATTGACAGGCGACTATTGGCAGCTGCGGCCGCGGAAACACGGGCGCAGCATCGGCGGCGGATCGTAGGCAATGAAGGGAGCTCCGGGGCGGGACCACCGCCCCGCTTCGAGCCTTCCCTCCAGGGTATCCAGCGCGGCCAGTATTTCGTCCTGCGAAAATGCGCAGTGGCCGCTTCTCCGCACATAGAGCGATTGGACCAGAGTGCCGGGCGCAGCCTTGCCGTAAGCCCGTTGCAGCGACGGGGACGTCATGCCGTCGCCGATAGCCTGAACAGCGAGGAGGGGGACGCGCGGGTTCGCATCGGGCGTGTAATGCGCCATCATATAGCTGACGGCCTGCGGCTTTGCCGAAATCCTCTCGGCACTGGCCAGTCGCGCAAGATCGTCATCGAGATCGAGCCCGGCGCTGCGATAGAGCCGTTCCACGAATGCGCTGCGCCCGGACTTTTCAAGCTGACGACGATAATCGATGCCGGTGTTCCATGAGAATGGCCCTCCCGCACGGGTCTCCTGATCCTCCCGCGGCAGCATCACCCCCATGGCAAATGCCTTGGCTATTTCGTCGACCTGTGCCTCGAAGTCATCGCCAGACGGCTCCGGGCTGTCAGGACCCGTCCATCCCGGTATACCGGCCAGCACCCCGGCCAGGGCAATGCGCGCCCTGCCATCAGCCGACGTTTGCGCCTGCGCGACGGCAGCGGCGACGCGGCGGCCATTGGCCATGTCGTCTTTCACACCGACCAACTGGATTCCTTCGTTCGGAGCGACCAGCGTGCGGAAGGCGAATGCGCCGTCCAGCGCCATGTTCATCATGCCGACGGCTCCGCCGATGGAACTGCACAGGGCAAGAGCCCCATCTATGCGCGGCTTGTCCTGTTCGGCCAGAGCGCTGGTCACCAGCCCGCCCATGGACATGCCCCATCCGATCACCCTGCGCGGCTTGCCGTACTTGCGTGCAAATTCGTCCACCACGAGGTTCTGAGCCGGGACGGCGTCCGCGAGGGCCCAACCGCCGGACCCGTAGTCCGACCCGGCCAGCGCATATCCGCGCGCCAGCAGGGGTACAATGAAACGATCCGGAGCCGCCTCGGGTGCGCCCGCTTTGCGCGCATAACCTCGGCTCCAAACCAGCAAGGTGCCATTCCAGTGCTCCGGCACCCGCACCGACCACAGGACATCGCCTCGCAGATGCGCCGCGTTGACTGAACCCTCAGCAGCCAGAACCGGCGAGGCGAAATGGGGCGCGCATGCTGCCTGCGAAACGGCGAGTGCGGCACAGCACAGCCAACGCAAGTGTCCGAAAGCCATGAACTTCTCCATTTGCTGATGCCACGTACCTATGCCCCCAATGAAGTCATAGCAAGCGCTTACATTGATCGAAGAAAGCGATGATCGCCTCGCTTGTCGGGTCCGGTTGTCACAGGACCAAAATCAGGTCTCAGTTCAAATGCACATGGCCAGCAACTGGCCCGGCGATCCCGCTGCCTGCATCTTGAAGCGGGGTACCCGAAGCCGCGGGTTCGGTCTGGTCGGTCGCCAGTCTGTCTCGCCGCAAGCGGCTCACCGCTCGGTCGACGATGACGGCCAGAATGAATGAGGCCGGGATTGCGAGGAAGTCCGATAGCTTCGAAATCGACATCAGAGTCATCACCGGCACGTGAACCGCGTACAAGGGGAAGGAAATTTCGCCCAGCTTCTTCGCGACAGCCGGAGGCTCCCACTTCAGTGCGGCAGCGATCATGACGGGGCACAGGATCAGGACGAAAGCCAGATCCATGAATATGTTGCGAACGCCGCTCAACTCCGATCCCATGAACACAACGGGCATTGTCAGATAGGCGAGTGGGGCAGGAATGCTGATCGGAGGATCATCCCTCCAAAGTCGATAAAGGACGATGCCGAGCGGATAGCTCATCAAGACCCGGGGCAGACCGCCTGCGAAGCCAAACGCTCCCAGACCGTCGACGTGAAGGATCGGCGCAGTCAAACCCCTGCCGATGAACACGGCGCCCATTGCAAGGACACACAGCACGAGAAGCCTTGTCCTCACCCGCCAGAAAAGAAGCGTGTGCATGAGGTTTGCCACCAGCTCGTAGAAGATCGACCAGGCCGCGACATTGTACGGATAGGGACTCCAGGCAGCCCAGTACGGCAGCAGTGCCATGTTGAAAGCAAAAGACAGGACCGCAATGCCGGTCAGCCCCATGCCTGTCAGTGCCGCGGGAATGCCGAGGAGAAATGCGAATGCCATGACGGGCCAGAGCCGCGCATAGCGAAGGAACATGAAGCGGGCCGCCCCCAGTCCGGTAGCGAAGCGGCCTTCATAGGTCCTGGCCATGACGTAACCGGACAGCATGAAGAAGAAATCGACCGCGAGATAGGCATTGTTGGACGTCATGCTGACGCGATCAATGTTGATGTGATGGAGCAGAACGCTCACAGCCGCGATGCCGCGCAGAGCATCAAGTCCATTGAGCCGCTTCATCGCCTCGAGATTCAAAAAATGCGCGGCGGAGACAATTTAATTTATTGTAATAACGCCGGAATGAAGACTTTTTCCAAGTCTGACCGTCGCGTCAGGACCATGCGACAGTACTGAAAATACGCTAAGGATGAGGGCAGATCGGGTTGCGTCCCGAGCAGGTAGACCTGGACCTGAGCCAAGGCTTCATCAACAATTCCTAGCCGCTTCGACTTTCCCAGCCGGGGATGTGGTTGTCCAGATGCAGTTTCAGAATCCTAAGCTGCCTTTGCGCTGGCCAATTATCCGGATCGTAGATCGCCTGGGTTGCAATCCCGGCGACACTGCTCAGCAGTGCCTGCGCGACGAGCCGGGATTGCTCGTCATCCGGCATGGCGCCTGAGTTGACGATCGCGCGGTGAAACAGATCGACGGATTCGCGGCTGCGCTGGCGTTGTTCCTGGAGAAACGTTTCATCTGCAGTCGCGAGACCCCAGAAGGCCAGCCAGATGCGCCAGCTTTCGACCCGTTCCTCGTCGAGTGGCAGAACGGAAGCGAGGCTGTCGAGAAGTGCGCTTCCTTCGCGCGATACTTCCTCGACACGCGCGACGGTCCTTTCCATGCGCATGCGATAGGCTGACATCAGCAGCTCGTGCTTGCTCTTGAAGTAGTGCGAGACGATCGAGGTACTGTAACCGGCGAGCCGCGCGATATCCCGGACCTTGGTCCCTTCGATACCGTCGCGTGCGATAAGCTTCGCGGCGATTTCGGCGACGGCCCGGCGGCGGGCTGAGTGATCGACAATCTTCGGCATCAACCCACTGCTTGTTCAACATCGTTCGATCTACGGTGACAGCCCTCACCGCACAACTATCCGTCTTGCGCCTCGCAGCACCACTTCATGCATTGAAGGCCGGTTACAGGCACTCCATAGCGAGGCGAATGGAAGCCGAGAAGATCACGCCCGGAACCGCCGCCTATCGGCTTTTGTGCATCGCCATGCTGTTTGCCGGCCTTTCGACATTCGCGCTGCTTTACTGCACCCAGCCCCTGATGCCATTGTTCAGCAAGACTTACGGCGTGGCGGCTGAGGAAGCGAGCCTTGCAGTATCGCTGGCGACAGGGCCGATGGCCTTCGTGCTGCTGGTCGCAGGCAAGCTATCCGACAGGCTGGGTCGCCGGCCCATGATGATCGCTTCGCTGCTGGCCGCGGCGGCACTGACCACCCTGCTCGGCCTGTTGCCGAACTGGCAAAGCCTACTCGCGGCGCGATTCCTGTGCGGACTGGCGCTTGCAGGCGTCCCGGCCGTCGCGATGGCCTATATTAGCGAGGAGGTCGAGGATGGCGCCGTCGGCCGTGCGATGGGGCTTTATATCGGCGGCTCCGCGATCGGGGGCATGAGCGGACGACTGCTGGTGAGCGTGCTGACCGAATACTTCGGCTGGCGCGATGCGCTGGGCATTACGGGCATTGCCGGGCTGATCATTGCGGCTCTTTTCTGGAAGATCCTGCCCCCTTCGCGACAATTCATCCCGCGTCACCACTCCTGGGGCAGCTATATGGCCGGCTTCCGGCACCTGTTCGCCGACAAGGCCCTGCCCTGGCTGTTTGTGGAAGCGTTCCTGATCATGGGGGCTTTCATCAGCATCTACAATTATGCCGGTTATCGCCTGCTTGCCCCACCCTATGCACTGTCTCAGGCCCAAGTCGGGCTCATCTTCCTGCTCTATCTGCTCGGTTCAATCAGCTCTGCGGTCGCGGGCCATTTCTCCGGGGAGTTCGGCCCCCGCAAATGTCTTTGGCTGCCGCTTGTCCTCTTCGTCTTCGGCATTGCACTGACTGCAGCGAGCGCCTTGCCGCTGATCATCGCCGGAATAGGGACCGTCACGATTGCGTTCTTTGCCGCGCACGCGATCGCTTCGGCCTGGGTCGGGCGGCGCGCGCGCAGGGATCGTGCGCAGGCGACAGCGTGCTACCTGTTTTTCTACTATTTGGGATCGAGCGTTCTTGGATCTGCGGGTGGCTATGCCTGGACCGGGGTGGGCTGGAACGGGGTCACGTTCTTCTCGTGCACCCTCGTGCTCACAGCGCTCGCCATCGCATTCCGGCTCTACCGCGTTGCACCGCTTCCCTCACCAGTTCCCGAAACCAGCCCGATCGCGGCCGAGTGAGGCGAATCAGTCAAGCGGCGCCGATGCGCAGCAGCTTGGCGTGCAGGGACTGCTGGTCGAAAGGCTTGATGACGTATTCGTCGGCCCCGGCCTCTATCCCCTTGCGGATATCGTCGGTGTTGGAATTGGTGGTGCAGAACATGACCTTTGGCCGGCGGTCGCCCTGCATTCCCCGCAAGGAGGTCACGAATTCCAAGCCGCTCATGACCGGCATGTTCCAGTCCACCATGAAGAGATCGGGCATGGCCGAGCGGCATTGGACAAGCGCTTCTTCGCCATTTTCCGCTTCGCTGACTTCATAGGCCAGCCCCTCCAGAATGCGCCGGGCGACCTTTCGGATGACACGCGAGTCATCGATGAGCAAGCAGCGCCGCTTCGTGACAGGCTCCGGTGTTTGGACTGCGCTGTCCTCGGGCCGCGGCTGCAACCGGGAACGCTTGATCAGACCCTCAAGAATGGCTGCCACTCCCCTGTCTCAGGAATTGTCCTGGTCGCTCAAGATATGTGCGATCGTCTTGGCCCGGTCGATCACTTGCTGGTGATCCTCCACGGGTACCGTGGGTTCGGCCTCGGACCTCGCGGCCCTCTCCGCAGGCGTGGCATCGGAGGTCAAGGAACTGGCCGATTGCACCAGCGGGGCGGCGGAAGAAGCTTCGCAACAGATCCGCGTCATCCAGGAATTGACCGAATGCAGCGTCGCAGCACTGCGCGTGATCGGCAAGGACATCGAGGAACTGGAAGCGACTTCGGTTTCGATTGCCGCGGCCGTGGACCAGCAATCGATCGCAGGGCAAGATCTCGCGCGCAGCATCGACCTGGCCGCACGCAGTGCGGACGACGTAACCTCCAATATCGAGCAGGTCCGCGAAACGTCGCTGTCGACAGGCGCAGCCGCGTCGCAGGTGCTGACGTCCTCGACCGAACTCGAACAGCAGGCGATCATGCTCAAGTTGCAGGTCGATCAGTTCCTGCAGCATGTTCGGACGCCGGACGACAATGCGCAGCAATCGCGCCAGCGGGTCTCCCATCCCGAAGATCTGTCGGAACTCCTCGTCGCCGGCTGACTGGCTTACCATTCCGGGCTTCCGTAAATGCCCAGGTACACCGGGCCAGAGCACTTAAATCGATCTCGCCAGTTGACCTTGAATAGCGCTATCATTACTCCGACAAGATAAGTGGCTGCCAGAAAGCCATCCGCACTTCGGCCCCACGCGGAGAGGATAGTGAGAAGTCGATGAGCGTTCCAGTCGGCAACCCGGCCAGACCTTTGCGTCACCCTCTCGGCGCGGGCAAGGATCATTTCTCGGTGACCCGCCGCAAGCTGTTGACGGGCACGGCGAGTGCAGCAGCGGCCACGGCATTGGGCGAACTTGGCTCACCTGTACCATCCGGTGCGGCACCGATACCGACGGCCCGGGATCGCCTGTGGTATTGTCAGCCGGCGCGTGAGTGGACCGAGGCCCTTCCGGTGGGTAACGGCCGGATCGGCGCCATGGTATTCGGCGGAACCGGATTGGAACGCCTCCAGCTCAATGAGGATACGCTTTGGACCGGGGGGCCCTACAATCCGGTAAATCCCTCAGCGCGCGAGGCACTTCCGCAAATCCGGCGATTGATCGAACAAGGACATTTTACCCAAGCGCAAACCCTGGCGGATGCAAGGCTCATGGCTCGCCCCTTGAGCCAGATGGCCTACCAGACCTTCGGCGACCTGACGATAGCAATGCCTCACCTCGGCACCATCGAGCAGGGAAGCTACTTGCGAGAGCTGGATCTCGATGCAGCCCTTGCCGCGACAACCTTCAAGGCCGATGGCGTTTCCTGGTCCCGCAAGGTGATCGCATCGCCCGATCATCAGGTCATTGCGGTGCACTTGTCCGCCGATCGACCAGGCAGGATGCACTGTCTCGTCGGGTTGGGGGCGCCTCACGACGGAGTGCTTTCGATCGATGGCGGCACGCTGATCTTTGGTGGGCGGAACAACGCGGCGCACGGTGTGGAGGGAGCCTTGCGCTTCGAGGCACGGGCACGCGTTCTGCCTCAAGGCGGAAGGATTTCGGTCAGCGACAACAAGCTTGCAGTGGAAGGCGCCGATGCCGTGACGATCCTGATCGCCATGGCAACCAGCTATCGTCAGTTCGACGATGTCGGCGGCGACCCGTCGCAGATCACGCGCAGTCAGATAGAGGCTGCCAGTCGCCATTCCTTTGCGCGTATCGCGGCCGACACCGCCGCGTCGCACCGACGGCTCTATCGCCGCGTCTCTCTCGATCTGGGGGAGACCCCGGCTGCACACCGTCCCACTGACGAACGTATTCGGACCAGTGAGACATCACAGGACAGCGCCCTCGCTGCGCTCTACTTCCAATATGGACGTTATCTGCTGATCTGCTCATCGCGGCCGGGGAGCCAGCCTGCCAATCTGCAGGGTATCTGGAACGACAGTGACGACCCGCCGTGGGGGTCCAAGTACACGATCAATATCAATACTGAAATGAACTACTGGCCCGCCGAACCAACCGCACTAGGCGAATGCGTCGCCCCCCTCGTGGCGCTGGTGCGCGATCTTGCGCAGACCGGTGCGAGCACCGCTCGGGAGATGTACGGCGCACGTGGGTGGGTCGCACATCACAATACGGACTTGTGGCGAGCCACTGCGCCGATCGATGGAGCAGCGTGGGGTCTATGGCCGATGGGCGGCGCCTGGCTTTGCACGCATCTATGGGACCATTACGATTATCACCGCGACACGGCATTCCTGCGCTCTGTCTATCCCCTGTTGCGGGGAGCGGCGCTGTTCTTTCTCGATACATTGCAGCGTGATCCGGCCAGCGGATATCTCGTCACCAATCCGTCGATCTCACCCGAAAACGAGCATCCCGGCGGGGCATCGGTGTGCGCCGGGCCCTCCGTCGACCGGCAGATCCTGCGCGACCTCTTCGCACAGACGGCCAGGGCTGCGACTATCCTGGGCTTGGATGATGACTTGTCTGCGCAGATCCTCGACACGAGCAGGCGGCTCGCTCCCGACGAGATCGGGGCTCAAGGTCAATTGCAGGAGTGGCTGGAGGACTGGGATTCCTCAGCGCCCGAGCCGCATCACCGCCACGTTTCCCACCTCTACGGGCTTTTCCCCAGCCACCAGATCAACCTCGATGAGACGCCCGATCTAGCCATGGCCGCGCGCAAGTCACTTGAATTGCGCGGCGACGAATCCACCGGTTGGGCAACGGCATGGCGCGCCAATCTTTGGGCTCGCCTGCGCGAGGGCGATCATGCGCACCGTATCCTGCGCTACCTTCTCGGTCCCGACCGGACCTATCCCAATATGTTCGACGCGCATCCCCCATTCCAGATCGACGGAAATTTCGGCGGCGCAGCGGCGATTGCCGAGATGCTTGTCCAGTGCCGCGATGATGAGATCCGCCTTCTGCCTGCCCTTCCCCGCGCGTGGCCGGATGGCTCCGTAAGAGGCTTGCGCATACGCGGCGCCTGCAAGGTCAGCCTGGAATGGCGCGCTGGCGAACTTGTCTGCGCAAGACTGGTCAGTCGCATTGCGGGAATGCGGATCGTCCATCTGAACGAGCGCAGCGCTGAAGTGGAACTGGTCCCAGGGCGACCCGTCACGCTGAACGGGCCGCTGCTGAGGACCTGAACAGTGGTTACTTCGGCAGCGTAACCGCCTTTTCGACCGAGAAATCGGCCGATCGCGTCGCGGCACTGAAGCCCGGCTGGCCGCTTCCCACCGTCACCCTGTAATGGCCTTTCAACACCTTGCGAACGCCATCCGGGGTGACCGAGCTGAGATCACGCGGGGAAAGAGTGAAGGTTACCTGACGCGTTTCTCCCGGTTGCAGCGACACTTTCTGGAATCCGCGCAAGGCGATGTTGGGCGTGCCGGGTGCATCGGGGAAATCGAGATAGAGCTGAACGGCATCGCCGCCGGCGCGCTGGCCGGTGTTGCTCACCTGCGTGGTTACCCGAATGCCATCTTGCGCCCCGCCCGAAGCAGGTTCAACTGCCACCGGGCCATAGCCGAATGTCGTGTAACTGAGACCGTAGCCGAAGGGATAGACCGCTTTCCCGGTGAAGTAGCGATAGGTTCGCCCTTTCATGTCGTAATCGTCGAAGGGAGGCAGATCCTCGACGCTGCGATAGAAGGTCAGGGGCAGCTTTCCGGTCGGATTGGCCTTGCCAGTCAGAACATTGGCAATGGCAAGCCCCCCCGACTGGCCCGGATACCATGCCTCCAGGATAGCATCGGCGTTTTCCTTCGCCCAATGCAAGTTGATCGGGCTGCCGTTCATGGCAACGACGATCAGCGGTTTACCGGTTGCCTTCGCCTGCTCAAGCAACTCTTGCTGGTCCGCCGGAATATCGAGGGTGGTCTTGTCGCCGCCCTTGAACCCCGGAATCTCGATCGGCGATTCTTCTGCTTCCAGATCGGACGTAAGGCCGACCACGGCGACAAGGACATCGGCCGCCTGAGCAGCGCGGCGCATGTCACCGGCGGGGTCGGTCGAAATCCGCTTCCAGGCAAATCCGATCCCGGCCGTGCCGGTATGCGCCTCGCCGATGATCCGGACCGGATAGCGATGCCCTTTCTCAAGGGTTAGCGTCTTCATGGTCGGCAGGCTGCCCCATTGGGCATCCTTGAGGTCCACGAACGGCTTACCGTCGAAATCCATCCGACCGCTCTGGAAGCCGGAAAGCCCAAGGCGGTAAGTGCCGCTCTCCGGTGGCACGAGGTAGCCTGTCCAGACCACCCGGTGATGATCGGAGACCTGCGCCAGATCAAGGCTCCGTCCGTCGACGCTTCGCTCTCGGCGGGTCACGACCGGCTTTTCGGAGAACTTAACGGTCTTCAGGTATTCGTCACGCTTCCCCGGATCGAAGAGCTTGGGCGGCGTGCCCTGCACATTGTAGTAGCGCGCCGTGAGACCCGGCTTGCCATCGTCGCTCACGAGTGCCGATTCCGGCACCGGATCGCCATCGGTCACAGTCTCGCCGAAGGGCACGTAGGAAACAGTTGCCTTCGGCATGGCCTGTCGCAATCCGTCGACCACCGAGATCGGCGGGGCCGAAATAGTCGAGGAATAATTGCCCCGAAGCACGCGGGTGGCATCGCCGAAGGGACCGATCACGGCCACTTTCATTCCGGCAGTCTGGAACGGCAGGATTCCGTCATTCTTGAGAAGCACCAGGCTCTCTTCCGCGGCCTTGAGCGCCAGCGCCCCATGGGCCGGGGTGCCGACATCGGCGGCAGAGGACGTAAAGGTGCTCAACTTGCGCACGCCCGGCAAGTCGCCATTGCGCAGCCGAGCGGAGAAGAGGCGGATGAGTGTCCTGTCGACATCGCTTACCGTGATCAGGCCGCGCTCCAGCGCTTCGCGATAGCGGTCGGTCAATCCGTCGGTGTCGGACAGGGTCCATGTGTGGCATTCGCTGTCGACGCCCATACGCATGGCGGCAGCGACGGCTGCTGCGCCATCGGGCGCATACTTGTGATTGTCGCTGATGTCCTTCACCGCATCGCAGTCGGACACGACGTAGCCCTGGAAGCCCCAAGCATCGACAAGGTGCTCTTGCAGAAGTTCCTGGCTGGCGCAGGCCGGTTGTCCGTCGACGCGGTTGTAGGCGCACATGACCGAACCGGCCCTGCCCTCGACGATAGCGGCGCGGAAAGCGGGGAGGTATGTGTCCTCCAGATCGTGGCGCGAGACGAAGACATTGGCGTGATGGCGCGTCGATTCCGGACCGTTATGGACAGCGAAGTGCTTTGGCGTGGCGATCACATCCGGAAGATCGGGATCGGGCCCCTGCATCCCTTCCACGAAGGACACGCCCATGCGCGCTGTCAGATAGGGATCCTCTCCATATGTTTCCTGCCCGCGGCCCCAGCGCGGATCACGGAAGATGTTGATGTTGGGAGACCATGTGTCGAGCCCGGTGCCAATGCGCCCCATCCGGCCCGTCTTGCGTGCCAGTGCGTGAAGTCCTCGGACTTCGGTGCTGATTGCACCGGCAACATCCTTCACAAGCGACGCATCGAAAGTAGCGGCAAGGCCAATGGGCTCGGGAAAGTTGGTCGTCGGAAGGGAACCCAGCGCCCCATGCAGCGATTCCGTCCACCAGTTGTAGGCCGGAATGTCGAGACGCGGAATGGCCGGAGCGGTATTCAGCAACTGACCCAGTTTTTCATCCAGCGTCATCTTTGCGACGAGATCCGCCGCCATGGCTCTGGCCTTCGCGCGCACTGGCGAGATCCCGGTCATGGAGCCGGCCTCCTGTGCCGCTACGGAAACCGGCGAAATTGCGACAGGGAACACCATGGCCCCGGCAAGGAGCAGGGACGTCAACCGGTGAAGGCGCGATGGGGGGTGAGTCATGCGTATTCCTCGTCGTTTGCTGGAATGGTTCGTGCTCTGGAATGGTGAGAAACTTACGTGGGCAGTTCGGTCAGCTCACACCGGGAGGCTCCACAACACCGGCAAGCCCCGTCGAGACGCTTGCGGACGGCAACTCGTGCGCCATCCGCACGTTCGAAAGAGATGAATACCCCCTGCAACTGCACCCGCGACAGGATCGCCTTCAGACCGGCTGCAAACCATGATCGACGATCTTCCGGATCAGGTCCCTGTGACGGGGAAGCCCTGCCCGCAGCCGCTGCGTCTGAGCCGCGTTTTCTCGCATGGCCCTGGCGGCAAGTCCGGCGTCGCCTGCCAGAGCTTCGTGCTCCACCTCTGTGCGGAAACCCATGCCGTAAAGGACATATTGATAGCTTGCCGGAGGAAATACTTCCTCAACCCGGTCGAACTCGTCGTGGAACCACGGGCCCTGGTATTTCCAGAGGAGCAGAAGCTCCTGCAATCTTTCGGGAATGGATTCGGGCCGCAGGTTGTCCTGCCAGAACGCGCTGTCCCTGCGCTGCGTCAGGACATAGTGAAGCTTGAGGAAGTCGATGATCCTGCCCCAACGATAGTCGGTGGTGGCGTTGAACCGCCGCGCGATGGGGTCCATGACCTCGCGGCAGGCGGGCATCTGCTCGGCAATCAATTTGGCCGACAGCTCGATCAGGACGATGGCGGAGGCTTCCAGCGGCTCGAGGAATCCCGCAGCCAGGCCGACAGCCACGCAATTGCGCTTCCAAAAAGTCTCGCGGTGGCCAGAGCGGATCGGGATCTTGCGGATCGGCAGATCCTTGCCCGCAGCGCCAAGATAGGTGCGCAATTCGCGCTCGGCATCGTCACCACTCGTGTGATCGCTGGAATAGACATAGCCGATACCGCGCCGGGTCGGCAGACCGATGTCCCAGATCCACCCGGCGGACTGCGCGGTGGATATGGTGTGCGAGGCTATCGCGCTCGTCTCGCTTTCGTAAGGCAGTTGAACCGCCAGCGCCGTGTCGCAAAACAACACATCGCTGCAATCCTTGAATGGCACGCCCAGCGCTTCGCCGATCAGCAGCGCCTTGAAGCCGGTGCAGTCGATGAAAAGATCGCCTTCGATTTCACCGGCCTGCTCGGTGACCACACTCTTGATATCGCCATCTTCGGTCATTTCGACACGCTGGACGTCTGCCAGAACATGGCGAACGTCAAGCTTTTGCGTACAATGGCGCTGCAGGAAGGGCGCGAACTTGCCCGCATCGAGGTGATAGGCATAGTTCGCCAGCGCTTCGAATTCGGGTGTTGCGATGGTCTTGGGGGCAAGGCCATCGTCGCAGATGCGCCCTTGCGGACAAACCGCGTCGCAAAAGCTGCTTTCGCCATTTGCCAACCAGTGCGGAGCGAGGTTCAGTTGCGCGAAAGACTGCGGCAGCATCAACGGGTGGTAATAGGCGTCATCGTGCGCGCCGGTGGTCCAGCGGGCGAACTTGGCTCCCTGCTTGAAGGCCGCATCGCATTCCCGGAAAAAGTCCGTTTCCGATACGCCGATCTTGGCCAGCGTCGTCCGCAAGGTCGGCCAGGTCCCCTCGCCCACGCCAATGATCGGCGTATTCGGCGATTCGACGAGGGTAACCGAAAATCCGCCAGGCATCCGGCTGAGGTGCCTGGCGGCGATCACGCCGGCGGTAAGCCATCCGGCCGTGCCGCCGCCAACGATAACGATCTTCTTGGTGGGTCGCTGCATGAGCTGAGGCAAAACCAGTTTGCCGGAGGTGTCAATCCTTTCGACACCTCCGGCCAGGGAGGAGCTAGAAGCGGTAACGGACACCCGCGGTGAAGCGGCGACCGTAACCGTAAACGTCAAGCAACTGGTTCTTGTAGCGACCGTGCGTGCTTTGCGTTTCGTTGGTCAGGTTCAGGATCTCGCCGAAGACGTTCAGGCCTTCGGTGATCTGGTAGCTGGTGCTGAGGTCGATCTGCGTGCTGGCATTCACGAAGGTCGGCTCGGCTCCGAAGGCACCGGTGTTCTGAACCTGTCCGAACTGGAGCAGATACTCGTCACGCCAATTGAGCGCTGCGCGGAACTCGAACCCGTACTTGTCGAAGAAGCCGACGAAGTTTGCCGAATTCGCAAGGCCGGTGACAGCAAAGCCGCTCTGGCTGATGTCGCTGCGGTCATAGGGCTTGTTGGTATCGACGAATGTAGCGTTTGCGATGAAGCCAAAGCCGGAGTCACCGAAGGTATGCTGCAAGGCAAGCTCGATGCCGCGAACGGTGGCATCAGGACCATTGAGGCGCTGAGAAACCGTAAACTGCGCAGGCTGCCCCGTCGACGGATCGACGACACCGTTGATCGTCTGACGCTGCGTGCCCTGAACGATAAAGTTCGAGACGTTCTTGAGGAAGAGGTTGACTGCGAAATAGGAATTTCGCTGGTAATACCATTCCGCCGCAAGATCGAAATTGTCCGAAAGATAGGGCTTCAGGGTCGGGTTTCCGCCATCGGCCGTGAGCGCGCCGATACGCTGGCCGGTACCGATGTTGAGAACCGGAGTCAGCAAGTTGAGCGTCGGCCGGGTCAAGGTACGTGACGCATCGAAGCGCAGGACGAGATCCGGCATGACCTCTAGTTTCACATCAACAGCGGGCAGGAAGTAGCTGTAATTGTTCTTGGTCGTGACCGGCTGCACCGGGCCGAAATTGACCGTCAGCAGGGTGGGATCGGTCGTGCTCGGCGTGATCGACAATGGCAGGCGGCCGAGGCCGCTTGAGCTCAAGTGCGTCGTTTCCTGGCGCATGCCCGCCGTGAAGGTGAATGGCATCCCGGCCAGTTCGGTCTCGAACCGGGCCTTCAGGAAGAGCGACCAGGTCTTTTCGCTTATGTTGCGGTAGCTACCAACATCGTCAGCGACATCGAACGTGCCGGTGAAATCGCCATTGCAGCATCCGTAGTTGTAGCCTGGAATATTGCCAGCCTGTGGATTGCCCAGCGACGTCAGGAAGTTCTGATAGTCGACCGCGTTGAAATTGATCAACGTAGGCGGCAGCATTCCGTCAAATCCGGGAATGAATCCGCCGGTTCCCACCATTCCGTTGTAGAGATCCAGCGGAATTGCAACACCACCGCTGGTGCCCGAAGCTGGGCCATAACCGGAATAGGCCTGCCAGAAGTTGTTCCCGAATGTATTGGCGCTACGGAACTTGAAGGTATCGTCGAGGTAGGTCCCCCCGAAGGTCAAGGTCAAGTCGTCCTGGGTCCACTTGCCCGACAGACGGGCCTGCTTGATTGTATCCGTATTCTTGTTGGCGATATTGACGGTGACATGCGAACCGATGACCGACGTGTCGGCCCAGCGGCTTGGATCGCCATTCGCACCATAGTCATGGAGCGAGGGGAACGCACCGCTGCTGTTGCCATCGATGGAGATTCCCAGCGTCGGGCCAATGCCGAAACCATAGCCGATGTCCGCACCGCGCGAGCTGATCCGGCCGTCCGGATTGAGCCAGCTCTTCGAGAAGCTGCCATCGGCCTCGACTTCGAAGTTGTCGCTGACGTTCCACTTGACATTGAGGCCAGTCTGATTGGTTCGACGCAGGTTGCTGGCGCGCTCAGCCGTGAAGTCGGTCTGCGAACCTGCCTGCGTGAAGTCCAAAGGTACGCCGTTGTCGTCGAGAACGACGTTGCGCAACGAACCCTGGTTGAACCAGATACCGAAGCCGAACGTATTCGAATTGATGCGCTGCTCGGTATAGTTGTCGTCGAGCGTAAGCAGAATGTCGTCGGAAGGACGCCATTGCAGCGCGATCCGTCCATCGATGCGCTCATCCTTGGTGTAGGTCTGCTGGGCGCCGTACTGCTGCTCGAAGAAACCCACGACCGACTTGACCTGGCTGGGATCAGCCGTCGTATCATCCGTGGGATTACAGACGGTCGCCGTGCTGCCCTGAAGCTGGCAAGGCGCGTAGAAGCCGCCCGGGAAGCCATGCACGTAGACGTTGTTCGTGCGCGTATCATGGCGGGTATAGATGACATCGGCGAGAATGCCGAAGGTATTGTCGGCGAAGGTGTCGCTGATCAGCAACCCGACAGAGGGCACGACCTTCTTGGCATAGTTCTGGATCGATCCGGATGCGCTCGCAGCCATGTGGAAGCCGGGCCTGTCGAGCGGCTTGGGATAGGCGATATCGATGGTGGCACCGATCGAATTCGAGCCTACCGCTACGTCCGGCGTCTTGTATACGGCCAGCGACCCGATGAAATCGGAACCGACCGTGCTGAAATCGATGGAACGGCCGCCGGTTGCCGTCGAAAGGCGACGGCCATCGACCAGCGTCTCGTTGAAGTCGCCGCCAAAACCGCGAATGGTCACGCCATTGGCTTCGCCGCGCGGTCCGTCGCGCTGGATCGAAACGCCCGGAAGGCGCTGAAGCGATGCCGCCACGTTGGAGTCGGGAAACTTGCCGATTTCTTCAGAAGAGATGACGTCTACTACGCCAGGGGCTTCGCGCTTGGCATCAAGATTGCGCTGCAACGAACCGCGAATACCGGTGACGATAATGACGCCGTTCTCGCCATCACGGGCTTGCGGAGCGGTATTTCCGGCCTCGCCTCCCGTTTCCTGCGCATAAGCAGGAGCCGTGAGCGCAAAGGCAAGGACGCCCGATGCACTGGCTGCAAAAAGACCATGCCTAAGGCGACTGCTCAAAGTTCGGCCAGTATGATTGGAAATCATCATATCCCCTCCATGCCCTTTTATGTATCGACCGCGTTGATCCGGTTCGATCAGACATCGCTTGCGCGACAGATAGAAATTAACTTGTCCAGAGAGGCCGACGCTGCCAGCCGTCATCAGCACGGCGCTTCGCCCTGATCCTCCCCGATTCCTTTCTTCTGACCAATTCGTAGCACCGGAAGGTAGCGCTATCAATAGTCTTTTGTAGGTGTATTGATTAAAGTTCTGCAGTGCTTGGCGAGAGCCGGTTTTTGCGCTATTTGCTGCGGAATACGGCGATAAAAAGCACCGATTTACGCCGTCTGCAGCATGCAGACGCCGTCCGGGAGAGAAGAATATGGCAGATCAATTGGTAGCGCTAAATTCCCATGAACATCGGAGCTTGCGCTTGCGGCAACGGCATTCCGAAGCGGCGCATTTCACCGAAATCATGCCGAGTGAATTTGCCGGCGCGGCCGCGAGCTGTCCGATCCTGCTGGCAAAGAGCCCGGAGACCGGCGCCTTCTATGTTGGCGCCATGTTCGGCTTCAAGCCGGGTGAGAACCTGCTTTCCGACCATCGGGATGGTGCTGCGCCCACCTACCGGACGCTGGACCAGCAGCGCGAGGGCTTTTACGTATCGGAGGATGAAATCGCCATCGACCCGACCTGCCCCAGGTTCAGCGAATACGAAGGAGAACTCTTATTCGATATGGATGGGCGGCCCGCCACGCCTTTACGCCATATTCGGCGGGTCCTGACTCAACTGGTAACCGGCAAGCACGAATCAGAAACCTTCACTGCCACCCTCCTGCGCCTCAAGTTGATCGAGCCGATCGATATTTCACTGAATTTCGACGATGGCGAGAAGCTGGTGCTGCAAGGCCTCTATACAGTTAGCCTTGATACGGTGAATGAACTGGAAGACTCTGCGGTGCTCGACTTGTTTCGCAAGGGCTATCTTCAACTGATCTACACCATGGTCGGCTCGCTCAAGCATGTCAGCGCCCTGGCCCATATTCGCAATCACCGACTCAGCCGGGCTGCTTGAAAGCGATGCCGGAAGAATCGGTTGCCGAGATTTCTCGCGAAGAGATTTCCGGTCCGGAGGCATTTCAAAGAAATGTCATCGAGCCGTGCCAACCGGTCATCCTGCGCAAGGGTTGCGCCGATTGGCCCGCGCATAGAGTGGCGACGAAGTCCGACCGAGACCTGCGGGAATACCTTTGTGCGTTTGACAATGGGCAGCCGGCAATGGCTTTCGTTGGCGATACCTCGATCGCAGCCCGGTATCATTACGGTTCGCACCGCGATGGATTCAATTTCGAGTGTGAAACCATGGCCATCGGCCCCGCATTGGATCGGATTGCCCAGTGCGCCGAGAATCCGTCACTGGGCTCTGTCTACCTGGGATCGCTCCCGGCTGAGGTCCACTTGCCCGGCTTCGCCGAAGAAAACGTGCTGCCCCTTGTGCCACCGACTGCAAGGCCACGAGTCTGGATAGGCAATGCGTCGACAGTCGCATGTCACTACGACACGTTCGACAACGTCGCTTGTGTAGTGGCCGGCCGACGAACATTTACACTCTTTCCTCCCGAAGCCGTCAGCGATCTTTATGTCGGCCCGATCGATCACACGATGGCGGGCCAGCCTGTAAGCCTGGCCACTGGATCAAGCCGCGAAGATCCACAGTATCCTCGCTTCGAAGCCATCCGCGATCGAGCGCTGGTCGTCGAATTGGAGCCGGGTGACGCGCTCTATCTTCCCAAGCTGTGGTGGCATCAGGTAGAGGCGCAAGGCGATCTCAATCTGCTCGTCAATTACTGGTGGGACGCTTTCGCTGCCGGACCCGATGCACCATTCACGACCATGATGCTGGCCATGATTGCCATCGCCGAACGTCCTGCGCCTGAACGTGCTGCCTGGCGGGCGTTTTTCGATCACTATGTTTTCCGTCCGAACGGTCATCCCCTGGCTCATCTGCCGGCAGAGCAACATGGCATCCTCGGCCCGCTCGATAAGGGGAATTACGGCAGGATACGGGCGATGGTCATGCAATTGCTGCGGGGCAGCTGAGCGCAATCCGCAAGGGTCGAAAAGAAGGGCGGAACCGCAACCGCGATCCCGCCCAGTTCGCCCGTCAGGCATTCGGACTAATTTCTCAAGGGAAACTCGTAGACCACTATCGAGATCGGCGGGACCGACAGCGCCCCCTGATACGGCATTGCCTGGCTACTGGTAATCGTGACTTGAGGCGTAGCGCCGACCTTGTTTGCAGCGTCTACCGACTTACCGGTCAACACCCAGCGCTCGCCGGCTCCCGCGATCGAGAGCCCCTTGAAAGAGAGATCTGCCGACTGCTTCTGGAACGTGGCGTTGACGAGGCCGATGCGTAACGACTTGCCGTCCGGGCCCAGTGCAGCGATGATGTCCAGCGGATAAGTCGGACTGCCGGCGCGCACTTGCGGATGATCGTAACCGACCGGGTAACGGGGCTCCGGCTGCGGCGAATTTCCGGTAACTGCCAAGGGAACCGTGCCTTCACCGAAATGCTCACCGTATAATTTGAACACGAGACCGGTGCTGTTGAGAACCGAGTCGGTGGCCGTGATGTCCATCGTCGATGCCCCAGTGGTGAAGGCACTCATCTTCAGAAAATCGGTATGGCGCAGCATCTCCTGCATGACCATTGCATAGGCCAGTGCTGACTTCAGGTTGGCGCCGCCGAAGTAGGCATATTCGTCGATCGACAGGAAGATATGGTCCTTGTCGATCCTGGGGAACCATTGCCGATAGATATCCCAGATTTCCGCTTTCATTCTCACCTGATTCGAAGGCGAACGCGCGTACTCCATGAGTTCGGCATCGGCCGGTGCGTCAGGGCGCTTTTCCGCTGAGTCATACCAGTGCTCACTAACGCCGTCGAAGTTCCCCCACGCCTTGGCGAACAGTCCGCCAGTCCAGTCTTCCTCGGTTCCAAACTTGTGACGGATACTTTCCAGTGACGGGTTTTCCTTGGTATCGCGCGGCTTGAGCTGATCGGGCATCGCACCCGATCCAATCAGAACGATCGACGGATCGACAGCCCGCATGGCTTCCGCAAAGCGGTTATGCTTGATCATGAAATAGTCGAGCGTCGTCCGGCCGATCTGCCACCAGCCATAGGGTTCATTGCCGATGTTCCAGTACTTGACCGCATAAGGCTTCGGGTGCCCGTTCGCGGCCCGCCTGGCTCCCCATTCACTGGTGGCCGGACCGTTGAGATATTCGACTTCCTCGGCAGCAGAATGGGCATCGCCAAGACCGGCATTGACCGTGACATAAGGATCGACACCGAGAATCTGCGTCAATTTCATCCATTCGTCCATGCCGAGGTCGTTTGGTTGCATGGCGCTCCAGGCATGGTCGAAAATCGGAGCACGCTTGTCGCGCGGGCCCAGTGCGCCGTGCCAGTCCCAATCGGACAGGAAGTTTCCGCCGGGTAGACGCCACATGCCGGAATTCAGCGAACGGGCAATCGCTGTCGTATCCGCGCGCCAGCCATCGATATTGTCATCGGGCATGAGGGAGATCGCATCGACCCTGAAGGTGCCGGAGCCTGTACCGGTGATCTCCAATCGCGCATCGCTCGCGTCTGTATTGGGCGAGAAGGCGAATTCGGCTTTCTGCCAACCGCGTCGGGGAGCCTGGAGCGCCACGACCATGCGATCCGCGCGTCCTTTGCCCCAAACCAGTGCAACCTGAACCTTGACACCGGGATCCCCCGACAGCCAGAAGTGGCCGACATAGCGCTTACCGGCCGCGATGCTGATACCCGATTGGCCGAGGCCGCGCACTTCCTTGCCCTGGACAACGACTTTGGGGGACTGCTTGCCAACGAATGGATCGGAGGTATCCATTTCCACGGCACCGTCATTTCCGATGGGACGCCATTTCCTGTAGGTTACTCCCGGCCTGCCCTCCGGGTTCGGCGGCGGGGGCACGTCTTTCGCTGCGGTCACCACCGGATAGTAGAACTTGCGGTCATCGAGCATCTCGGCCCAGATGCTGCGCGCCACAAGGCCTCCAATGGGCTCGATGAACATGCCATAGGCATGGCGCGTCACCGGCTCCGATCGGTTGCGGGCGTCGATCGTTGCGCTAACGGTATCGGGTGTCTGCGCCCGGATTGTCGCGGGCAGCGCTATCGATGCGCCCAGTGCCAGAACCAGCCCTGTGCATGCGCCATTCAGCGCAATCCGCATGGCATTCTCTCCCCATTTTCACTCTGAGTTATTAGTGTACCAGCGATTCTATGATAGCGCTACCTCAAATACATGCTCAGGCGGCCTCAGGGAGGCGTCCGGCTTATATATCTGTAATAACGCCATTAATATCGCACGAAAGGCGTGTTTGGCCAGCGCCGTGAACACCAATCATTACGATCTGCAATTGACACTCAGAATATTTACGCTGACAAAACGGCCATTGCCGGGCCGACGTGTTTCGAAACTCAGATCCGGTACCATTCGCAAGGGGACAGGATGAGATGGCGCAATTCCGCGAAGTGATGTCTTTTGCCGTGCAAGGCCTCAGCGGCATGGCGACGTGCTGGTCGAGGCCGTCGCGACCATTCATGGTATCGACGGCGCTGGCACTCGCATCGGTAGCCTTGCCCGGGCATGCGCAAGTGCAGACCCTGGTGCCCACGCCAGTGGCGGGAGCGAAACCGGCTACGGTTGAGCGCATCAAGGTCCATTCCATTGCGATCGAAGGGAATCTCGAAGGCGAATCCGCAGATCGGGATGTCGTCGTCATTCTTCCACCCAGCTACGGCAAGGAGCCGAGCAGGCGCTATCCGGTTGTCTATGCGCTTCACGGCTACTCTATCGGTGCAGAACAATGGATGAAGGAAATCCACGTTCCCCAGACGGTCGAAGGCGCCTTTGCGGAAGGTGCAGCAGAGATGATCGTGGTCCTGCCGGACAGCAAGACCGCCTATAACGGATCGATGTATTCCAGTTCGCAGACGACCGGCGATTTCGAGACGTTCGTTTCGCGCGATCTCGTGGGTTATGTCGACAGTCATTACCGCACACTTCGTGACAGGCGCAGCCGCGGGCTGGTTGGGCACTCAATGGGTGGCTACGGAGCGACGCGGATCGGGCTGAAGCATGCCGACGTATTCGGGGCGCTCTATCTGATGAGCCCATGCTGTCTTTCGGTGCGCGATCCGCAGAGCTTCGAGCCGGACCTGGAGGCCAAGGTGGCCCAGCTCAGGATGCCAGCCGATTCGGAGGACTTGTCGTTCGGCCCGCGCGGAGCGCTGGCCATGGCTGCGGCATGGTCTCCCAATCCCCGAAATCCGCCCCTCTATCTCGACCTGCCGGTAAAAGATGGCACGGCCCGGCCTGAAATCATCGCCAAGTGGATGGCCAATTCCCCCCTCGCCTTCGCCGATCAGTACATCGACAACCTGCGCAAGTACGCGGCGATTGCCATGGATGTCGGCGATCAGGACGGATTGAAGGTGGATACCCGAAAATTGCACGCCCTGTTCGACAGCTACGGCATCGCCAACAGCCTCGAGATCTATCCGGGCACGCATACCAGCGCGGTGGCCGATCGGTTCCAGAATCACGTCATGCCTTTTTTCAGCGCCCACCTCGCCCATTGATCGCGCTGCAACGCTGGACCCTGCAGATATGCGCCTGACAATTCTTGCCGCAGCGGCCGCCCTGTGCTCCTGCACATTCTCCCGAACCCCTGCCATGGCGCAGGTCTGGCAGGCCGATCAGGGCGATGGCACATTCCGCAATCCGGTGCTTTACGCTGACTATCCCGACCCCGACATCATTCGCGTGGGCGAAGATTTCTATTTTGCCACCACGACTTTCGTGAACACTCCCGGTATCACCATCCTGCATTCGAAGGACCTGGTGAACTGGGAATTCTACAGTCATGTGGTGCAACGTATCGATGGCTCGCCGGCCTATGATCTGAAGGGCGGCAATGGATACAGACGCGGACTCTATGCGACGAGCCTGCGTCACCATCGGGGCATGTTTTACCTTGCGGTGACGCCCGTGGGGCTCAATACCCGTATCTACTATGCCCCGGATCCGCGCGGTCCCTGGCAATATCACGAACTGAACCGCGAGGCGTTCGATCCCGGCCTGTTCATCGATGACGACGGTACAGGCTATATCGCCACAGCTGTCAATTCGGACGGCACAATCACGCTGCTGACGCTCGATCGCGATTTCGACAGGATCGTGGGTTCGCGCAAGATCCATTTCGTACCGGGCGGCGAGGGTTCCAAGATCGTCAAGCGCGACGGATGGTATTACATATTCAACGCCGTGCCGCCGCGCATGGCGCTTACGGTTTCGCGCTCGCGCAGCCTCTTTGGCCCCTGGGAAACCCGAGAGCAGATTGACGACAGGACCGGTGGCCACCAGGGCGCGCTTGTCGACCTGCCTGACGGTCGCTGGTTCGGCTTTGTCATGGCCGATGCCGGTTCGATAGGGCGAATGACCAACCTCAGTCCCGTGTTCTGGAAGGATGACTGGCCCATCTGGGGCACACCGGAGGAACCGGGAAAAGTGCCCGGACAGGCGCGCAAGCCGATCGATGGATTTGCGCCATCGCAGCTCGCCGCGTCGGACGGATTCACGCATGCCCGGCTTGGTATGCAATGGCAATGGAACCATAATCCGGATGATAGTGCATGGTCGCTCAACGAGCGGCCGGGATGGCTGAGACTTCATGCGATGCTTGCGGATAACCTCTGGTCGGCGCGTAATACGCTGGTGCAGAAGGCCCAGGGACCGCGCAGCCGCGCCGTCGTGAAACTCGACATCGCAGGCTTGCAAAAAGGCGATCGGTGCGGGTTCGGCACTTTCGGGCAATACAGTGCGACCATCGCTGCAAGCCGCGATCCCAAGGGGCGCCCGTTCCTGACCATGGGCCTTCTGGAAAGCACGCAGAGCGGCCCGCGCGAGGAAGTGAAGGTGGCCGGAACAGCTATCGCGGGCTCGGAACTTTGGCTTTCCGTCAATGCCGATTTCACGAGGGACAAGGCCAGCATGGCCTACAGCCTCGATGGTAAGGACTGGGTCCCGCTTGGAGGCACGTTTCCGCTCGCCTTCGCTTGGCGGACCGGCACGTTCCAGGGCGAACAGTTCGCGCTCTCCTGCTTCAACACGCAGGGCGAGGGCGGCTTTCTCGATATAGACAGCTTCATACTCTAACCGGGAGATCCCGAATGAAACGAGGTTTTCGCCTCCTTGGCGCGGTTGCCATCCTGGCTCTGACCGTGACTGCGGCCCATGCCGACGAACTCGATCCGAAAGGCGATTGGACCGCCTATGATAAAGGCAATGCCGCCCTGCCACCGATGGGATGGAACAGTTGGAACGCCTTTGCTCTCGAAATCAATGAAGCCAAGATTCTCGGCGCTGCCGAAACCATCGTCACATCCGGGCTGGCTGCGAAGGGCTATCGCTATGTCGACCTTGACGAAGGCTGGTGGGCTCGGCGCGGGGCAGACGGCCGTCTCGTCATCCGCACCGACCGTTTCCCTTCGGCAATCCGTAGCGACGGGACGACCAGCTTTCGCCCGCTGACGGACAAGCTGCACGACATGGGACTAAAAGCCGGCATCTACTCGGAGATCGGGCGCAATTCCTGCGGTCAGATCTACAGCGAGGAAAAGGCCAGTCTGCCCAGCGGCACCGTGGCCGAGCGCGAAGTGGGCCTTTACGATCACGTCGACCGGGATATCGGCCTCTATTTCGCGGAGTGGGGCTTCGACCTGATCAAGGTGGATGGCTGCGGCATCAGGGGCCTGCCGCAGGGGAGCCCGCGCGTGGCCTCCGGAGAGTTTCGCGCCTTTCCGCCGCTGATCGATTCCGATTCGCTGGGCCGGACGAACATTCCGGCGGTGCGTGCCCTGTTCGGCAAGGTGGCCGACGCCCTGGAACGCTACAATCCCGACAACGACTTCGTGTTCTCGCTATGCATCTGGGGATCGGCCGATGTGCGCTCCTGGGCGAAGAACGTCGGGAACCTCTCTCGCACCAGCGAGGATATCTTCCCGATCTGGGGCCGCATGCTGTTCAACATGGATAGCACTTCGCGGCGAGCCCTCTACGCACAGCCCGGATCGTGGAACGACCCGGACATGCTTTATATTGGCAGCGGGGAATTCGACGCGGATCATCTGACCGAGGCACGCACCCATTTCTCGATGTGGGCAATGCTCAACGCCCCCCTGATCATCGGCTACGACTTGCGCCATGCTGCGCCCGAGCTGATGGAGATCCTCGGCAATGAACGGATCATCGCGCTCGATCAGGATCCGGCCGGAAATCAGGCGGTACTGGCCTACGACTCCGACGATGTGCAAATCTATGCCAAGACTCTTGCCGACGGCACCAAGGGCGTAGCGATCCTCAATCGCACCTCCGCGCCGCTGGACGCCGTGCTCACCGCCGAACACCTCAAGTTCCTTGCCGGCGCCGATGTCGAACTTACCGATCTTTGGACTGGCGAGACCACGCGATTCAAGGGCGAGCATAAGTTCACGCTGGCCCCGCGCGAGGCGCTGGTATTCAAGGCGAAGGGCAAGCGCGTGCTGGCCGATGGCTACTATCTGTCGGAAATGCCGGGCAGCGTGAATCCGGCCGTGGATGGTGTTACCGTTCCGCAAGCAGAACCGATGACCCATCGCGCGATCCTGCCCTGGCAGTCAACCCACGGCAATGGAGAACATCCGCGCTATGGCGGTTGGGGCGGCGCCCAGGCGGATGCAACACCATATGGCGAGGAACTGGCCGTTTCCGGTCAACGTTACCAAAACGGGATCGGGGTTCTTGCCAATTCGCGACTGGAAATCCGCAATGCCGGATACAAGCACTTTTCCGCTGAGGTCGGTGTGGATGACAGCGCGCGGGACAGGAGCGAGCCTGTGACATTCTTGGTCTACGGCGATGGCAGGTTGCTTGCCCGGTCCGAACCCAAGCGCTTCGGCGAGGCTCCCTCCACGATCAAGGCTGACGTCTCGGGTGCAAAGCTTGTGGAGATCGTCGCCCGGACCGCGACGCCTGTGCGTTTTCCCGATCCCGTGACTTGGGGCAATGCTGCCCTGACCCACTGATCTGGAGGGACCTGGCGGCCCACCTCGGTCGGGTGGGCCGCTGCCATCTCCTTATTCGTCAAGCCGAAAGACCGCGACGGACTTGGCCGGAAGGTCCACGGTGACCTTGTTATTGCGCACCGTTCCGGAGATCGGTCTTGGCACGACCACATCGGGACTATCGAAGCTGTTTATCGAATTGACCTTTGGGCCGGTCAATACTTCGCCTGCCAGCGCCTTTATCGTCAATCCATCGAAGCTGGCGGAGATCGTCGCCTTTCGTGAGGGGTCGAGATTTGTCACGGACAGCCAGAGCTTGCCGTTTCTTCCGCGCGCGGCAATCGCATCGACGCGCGGCAGTTCGACGCTTCCTTCACGATAGGTGCCAGCGTCGAAATTCACCGGTACGAAGCGCGCATCCTGAAACGGCACATACATCTTGTAGATGTAATAGGTAGGCGTCAGCAGCATCTTTTCGTCCTGGGTCAGGATCATGGCCTGCAGGACGTTCACCATCTGGGCGATGTTCGTCATCCGCACGCGATCGGCATGACGGGCAAAGATGTTGAGGTTCAGGGCCGCGATGATCGCATCGCGCAGCGAGTTCTGCTGGATCAGGAACCCCGGGTTGGTGCCCGGTGCGGGTTCCAGCCAGACGCCCCACTCATCGACCACCAGCGGAACTTTCTTGTCCGGATCGTACTTGTCCATGATGGCGGAATGGCTGGCGATCATGGCGTCCATCCCCAGCGTTTCCTTGACGAGCGAGGCATAAGCATCCCGGCCGAAATCGGTGCTCGACATCGATGGCGGCCAACCGCCAGTCGTGTAGGAGTGTAGGGAAAGGCCCTCGATATTCCAGGCCCAGTCGTGCTGCGTCCAGGTCTTCATGACCTGCTCTGTATAGGCTGTATCCGGACCATTGGGCCCCACGGCTATACGCTGCATGGGAGCCGCGCCCTTTTCCATCTGCTCGGGCCGGTAGTTGCGGACAAAGCGGGCGTAGCGCTTCATCAGATCCGCATAGTATTCTGGGCGCATGGCGCCGCCGCATGACCAACTCTCGTTGCCGAGGCCGAGATAGCGAACCTTGTAGGGCTCCGGATGACCGTTGGCCGCCCGCTCCTTGCCCGCAGCGCTGCTGGCAGGCGCTGTCATGTAGGCGAGCCAGTCCGCGGCTTCCTGCACCGTGCCGGAACCGACATTCACCGAAATGTAGGCTTCGCTGTCTATCTGGCTGACAAAATCCATGAATTCGTCCGTTCCGAATGTATTCGGCTCGCCCGAGTCGCCCCAGTTCGCGTTGACCGTCGCACGGCGCGCACTTTGCGGTCCGATCCCGTCACGCCAGTGATACTCGTCGGCAAAGCAGCCACCCGGCCACCGGACATTGGGCACCTTTATAGCCTTCAGTGCGCTGACCACGTCCTTGCGAATACCCCGAACATTGGGGATCTTCGAATCCTTGCCTACCCAGACTCCGCCATAGATTCCGTAGCCGAGGTGCTCTGCAAATTGACCGAAGACATTCCGGTCAATCGTGGCACCGGTCTTGTCGGCCTCGACCTCGACCGGAATGACATCATCATCGCTGGCCGCTGAGGCCGCCTGTGCAAGCGACATCAGGCCCAAGGTCGCGGCATACCGCCATCCTGTTCGGTACATTCTTTCCTCTCCGCAAAATGTGACATGCCCGGCAGCACATCGATGCTTCAATCAAATTGATCCTTGCATTTTCGCACCCTGCATTCACGGATACCGGGACTTTCCATGTTCACCGGTTGAATTAATCGATCTGCTTGCACAGACCTCTTGCGCAGTTGCTGGATTCTGTTTTAGGTAGCGCTAACAAAATGGCAAGTCCGCATGTTGGGCGGGTGAGAGGAAAACTGATGAACGATAGCGGGCAAGACAATGTCAGGATGTCGCTGGTCGGCGCAATCGTCGCGGTTGCGACTATCGGCGGATTGCTTTTCGGTTATGACAGTGGCGCAGTCAACGGAACCCAGGCAGGTCTTCGGGACGCTTTCGCGCTCGACGATGCCGGGCTTGGCTTCACCGTCGGTTCTCTGCTGATCGGCTGCGCCGCCGGTGCCTTTCTGGCCGGACGGCTGGCAGACGCCATGGGGCGCAAGCGGGTCATGATGATTTCGGCAGTCATCTTCCTGATCGGTGCCCTCATCCAGGGTCTGACGCCCGATCACACGATCTTCGTGATTGCACGCTTTGCCGGCGGCATGGCAGTGGGCGCGGCCAGCGTTCTTTCTCCGGCCTACATTTCGGAAGTCGCCCCCGCTCACATGCGCGGCCGCCTTACATCGGTTCAACAGGTCATGATCATCACCGGCCTGACGCTGGCTTTCGTGGTGAACTACTTCCTGGCTCAGGCAGCGGGCGATTCGCTGGGTATGATCGGCGGTCATCCTGCCTGGCGCTGGATGTACCTTGCACAATCGGTGCCAGCGGCGGTCTACCTGATCGCGCTATTCACCATTCCGGAAAGCCCGCGCTATCTTGTCAGCCGCAAGCGCGACACCGAAGCGGAAGCCATTCTCGCAAGGTTGTTCGGCGCCTTCTCGGCAAGCGCCAAGGTCAAGGAAATCCGGGCCAGCTTCTCGCACGATCACCGCCCGCGCCTGCGTGACGTCATGGCACCCGGCACAATCCTGCGGCCGATTGTGTGGGCCGGGCTCGTCCTGGCGGTTTTCCAGCAACTCGTCGGCATCAACGTGATCTTCTACTACGGCGAAACCCTGTGGAAGCTCGCCGGTGCGTCCGAGGAGACTGCCCTGCAACGCAACATCGTATCCGGTATCGTATCCATTGCGGCCTGTTTCGTGGCCATGGGCCTTGTCGATCGGATCGGACGCAAGCCGCTCCTGCTGATAGGCTCGGCCGGCATGACAGTGACGCTAGGCACAATGACCTGGGTCTTTACCAGCGGAACGCTCGATGTGGCGGGTAACCTGGTGCTGGATCAGTCGATCGGCCTGGTCGCGCTGGTCGCAGCCAATCTCTACGTTATCTTCTTCAATGTGAGCTGGGGCCCGGTCATGTGGGTCATGCTGGGTGAAATGTTCCCCAATCAGTTGCGCGGCTCGGCTCTCGCCGTGTGCGGTCTTGCCCAGTGGGCCGCGAACTACGCAGTGGTCCAGTCCTTCCCCGGCATGGCAAGTGGCTTGGGCCTTGGCCTCACTTACGCGTTCTACACCATCTGCGCCGCCATCAGCTTCTTCCTCGTGCGCTCTTTCATCAATGAAACGAGAGGCAAGGAACTGGAAGAAATGGAGGGCTGGGACGAACGCTGAACCTCTCCCCCCGAGGCCGGGGAACTCTCTCTCCTCCTCCCCGGCACAAAGAAGGGCGCGGTCTTACAGTGCGGAAAGGCCGCGCCCTTCCATTTCCAGGATGCGAGAACGGAGGCTTCATGGTGCAGATGGATCGATCGTACGGCACGTCCCGGCAGCTATCGAATGCGCGAGTTGACGCTGATGAGCCCGTAGAAGGGCCAAACATTGCGGATAAGAGCCATTACGCGCCCATCATTTGCTTGCGGTACGCCGGAAACCGGTACTAGATCGCAACATGGCGAAGGATGACGCAACAAGCCGGAAAAAGAGGGGCAACCGCAAGCAATTAGGTCGGCCGACGATTGCCGACGTGGCGCGCTTGGCAGGTTGCTCGCCGATGACGGTCAGCCGCGTGATCAACCACGAAGCAAGCGTACGCGAAGACACCCGCAAGGTCGTGCAGGCGGCGATAGAACAGCTCAACTATTCGCCCAACCGCGCCGCCCGAAGCCTGGCCGGCGCGTCGCAATTACGCATTGCGCTGCTCTACACCAACCCGTCAGCGTCCTATCTCAGCGAATTCCTGATGGGCTGTCTGGAAGAAGCGAGCCACAGTGACGTTCACCTCGTAGTCGAACGCTGCGCGTTCGGCGAAGACGAAGACGAAGTCATCCGACGTCTCACGAAAAGCGGCATCGACGGTTTCCTTCTGCCCCCACCTCTGAGCGACGAAAAGCCGCTTCTGGAACTGCTTCGCCAGTTGGACAGTCGTGCCGTTCTGGTCGGCCCGGGCACGGCGGAAGCGGACGACTGGGCGGTGATGATCGATGAGTATCAAGCCGCCTATGACATGACGAACCACATTATCGGGCTTGGCCACAAGCGCATCGGTTTCGTCATCGGCAACCCCCACCAGACGGCAAGCGGACAACGCCTGTCCGGCTATCTTGACGCGATGGCGGCGGCCGGGCTCGATGTGCCTGAAAGTCTCGTGCGGCAGGGTCTCTTCACATATCGCTCGGGCATCGATGCAGCCATGTACCTGCTCGACCAGCCAGATCCCCCTACCGCGATTTTCGCCTCCAACGACGACATGGCGGCAGCCGCAGTGGCGGTGGCGCAGCGCCGTCACCTCGACGTGCCGCTGGACCTTACGGTTTGCGGCTTTGACGATACGCCGATTGCCAGCACGATCTGGCCTGAGCTGACGACCATCCGCCAGCCCATCCATGAGATGGCAAGCACGGCGCTCGAAATGCTGGCCACTGAACTGCGGGCAGAACGTAGCGGCAAAGCCGGCGTTCCCGTGCATCTCAAGCTCGATTACTCGATCGTGCGGCGCCAGTCCGACAACGCGCCGGGCCTTGCCCGCAGGGCCATGAGGGGCAGCAGGCAGGAGGAATGATACCCCCTGCCTGTTCAGGTATCAGCATCCACAATGCGGGCCTGTTCAGCGCGAGGCGATATCGAGTTCGAAACCGGGTAAGGGCATGGCCTTGTCATCGTATGCGTTGACGACCGGGCTGTCGGCCCAGGCGTAGCGAACACGGGTCGCAGGCTTCCCATCGTCAGCCAGCAGCACGCTGGCGCCGTCCACCCGCGCCGCTGCATAGCGGCAGGTCGACTGGGTATCGCCGCACAGTTCGAATGCGAGCGGGCTGCTTGCGCTCCATGCGACGAGCTTCCCAGCAACACCGGCAAAGCGGACCCGCACATTTTCTCCGTCGCGCATGGCATTCACCGGCTCAGGCAAGGCAATGCCTTGCGCTGCAAGGGCAAGCCGATGGCCGAGCACCTGTTTGTTGGCAGGATGGATATCGGTGCGCTCACCGATGTCGATGGCAGTCACGAGTTCGGCGTTCTTGTCAGCCAAGACCGATTGACGCTGCTCTTCGCGCAAGTCTGCCCAACCGGAATTGGTCGGAGCCAGTTGCACCGGCCCATAGTTGGCAAGCTGAACCACGAGCATACGCATGTCTGATGAGAACTGTTTGCGCCAGCCTGCAAAGAGTTCGCGCATGCGGTCGCGATAACCGGGAAGGTCGACATCGCTTTCACCCTGATACCATGCCGCGCCCTTGAGCGCGACATGGCCTAGCGGCGCGACCATGGCATTATGGCGAACGCCGATACCGGCATTGGTATCCCAGGGACTGCGCGGGGGAAGCTCCTTCATCGGTGCCTTGCTGTAGCGCCAACCGTCAGCCAGCGGAACCGCGGCCCCGCCGGCAGGCGTGAGGCTCAACTTGTCCGCAGGCGAAGTAAATCCGCCCGTGCTCCACGTATTGGTGGCGGCAACGATGATTTCATTCCTGCCCGGCTTGAGAAAGCGAGCGGGCACTTCATAATTACGCTCGACGTCCCAACCGAAGGTATTGCCGACCGGATGGCCGTTGACCCAGGTCATGTCGATTTCGTCGATGACGCCAAGCGACAGTTTGGCCCCGCCTTTCGCCTGAGCCGGAGTCAGATCGACTTCCCTGCGCAGCCAGACGGTTCCGATCGGGCTTTCGACAAGGGGCGAGCCCTTCCATTCGTTCCATACGCTGATCTGCGGCACGGGCTGCCATTGCAGACTGTCCGGCTTGACCCAGGGCGCCGTGCCGCCGGAATGCTGAAGATACCAGTTCTCCCAGGTGGGAGCGAAACGCGCGACTGTACCCAGTTCATCCGAACCGAACGATCGCAGCATGTCCATCTGCTCGGCGCCGTAAAGGGCCTTGCCGCTTTCGGGAGTGAGCCAGACGCGGATTTGCGAACCGCCATAACTGGAATTGATCACGCCCACGGGCACGCCAAGGGTGGCGCGCAGCTCGCGCGCCATGAAATAGCAGGCGGCGGAAAAATCGCGAACTGTATCGGGAGCGGCTGCCGCCCACTGTGCAGGCGTGCTGAAACGCGCTTGCGGACTTACCGCTGATCCGTCGGGTACGCGCAGCAAGCGCAAGCCATCGTCCGCAGATGATGCGATTTCCGTGGCGGCATTGAGGCCCTGTTTCACCATGAAGGCCATGTTGGACTGCCCAGAGCACAGCCAGACATCGCCCACCAGCAGATCGCGGACCTGACGGTTGCCGACCGTGAGGGTGAGAGGAGACCGGCTTGCTTCATGGGCCTTGAACTTCAGCGTGAAATACCCGTCGCTGCCTGCCACGGCTTCGCTGCTCTCATCGCCGAGCGAGCCGCTTACGCGCTCACCGGGATCGGCGCGCCCTTCAACTGCAATCGGCTTGCCGCGCTGGATCACTGCATGATCGGTCCAGTACGGTGAAAGAGCGGGAGCCGCGAGGGCCGGCATTGAGGTACCGAGAAGGGCAAGCGCCAGGGGAAAGCGATAGGTCATTTCATCTCCACCGGTGTCGTGGCCAATCCGGCCACTTCGCTGCGGAAGGTAAAGAGCCCGCCTGCCTGCGGCTGGGCTTCCAACGCGGCCCCATCGAGGCCCTTTCGCGCGGTCGTGACGAAGGCACTCCGCAGATCCGCTCCGCCAAAGGCAAGTTTGGTGACGTTTGCGACCGGCAAGGGCACGGTTTCCAATAGCCGCCCCTCAGGTGAATAGCGGGCCACTGCCCAGCCATTCCAAAGGCCGGTCCACACGCATCCTTCGGCATCGACGACAGGACCGTCCGGATAGGCCTCGGCAAAATCCTGCGCGATGTCCGCGAAGAGGCGGGGTGCGCCAGGCAAGCCGTCTTCGCCCAGCTCCGCTACGTATATCTTTCTGCCAAGGGTATCGGCGAAGTAGACGAGGTCTGCGTTTCCGTTCACCGCCGGACCGTTGGTAATGGTGACGCCCGTAGGACCGACCGCGACGATGGAGCCGCGTTCATAGCGATAGAAGCGCCCTGTTTCCTGCTGCTCGCCATCATCCATCGATCCGAACCACACGCGCCCTGCCCGGTCGGTGCAGGCATCGTTGAGGCGATTGTCCGCCGGTTCGCCGGGAACCGTCGCCGTCTTCTCAAAATGCCCCGGATGCGGATCGATCAGGTGCAGGCCGCTCTTCAGTCCGGCAAGCAACCGACCAGCACTGGTCGGAAGGACCCAACCCACCTGGTCGGGCGCATCGATCCGGCGCGATGTGCCGCCTTCAGGATCGAAGCGCCATACTGCGTGCCCCTTGATGTCGACGAACCACAAGCACTGACGCGCCGTGTCCCAGACAGGCCCCTCGCCCAGCATCGCGCCGGCATCGAAGGCAAGCGATACCGGGCCGCTCACCGCCATCCGGCATCCACCCAGTAATTGTGCGATGTGCAGAACCGCCCGTCATCGGATGCCAGAAACAGCGCCATGGCAGCAATGTCCTGCGGCTGAATACGACCGTCCAGACATTGCGCAGCGACAATCTCGGCCTCACCCTCGGGCGAGTACCACTGCATCTGCCGCGGCGTCTGGACATTGCCGGGAATCACCGAATTCACGCGAATGCCGGAACGGCCCAATTCCCGCGCGAGACTGCGTGTGAGACCCTCTATGGCCGCCTTTGCAGTCTGGTAGATGACCAGGTCTTCAAGGCCGAGATGCCAGCTGATCGATCCGAGGTTGATGATGCTACCGCTGCCGGCTGCCTTCATCGCCGGGATCACGGCCTTTGCGGCGAAGAACTGATGCCGCAGGTTCACTGCCATGCGTTCGTCCCAATAATCGGGCGTGATGTCTTCAATTGCGTGGCGGTCGTCGTTTCCAGCATTGTTGATCAGGACATCGCAGCCGCCAAGGGAAGTGAGCATCCTGTCGAGCACCTGACCAAAGGCTTCGATATCGGTTATGTCGCAAAGCTCGAAGTCCGGCTTGAACGGTGCATTCGCAAGTCTCTTGACCAGGGCCAGCGACGCCTCTTCCTGGATGTCCAGGAAAGTCACCTGCGCACCTTGGAGGGTAAACGCCTCGACCATGCCCTCACCGATACCGGAAGCGCCACCGGTTACGATCACCCGCTTGCCCGACAGGCTCGGATAGATCGCGTGCCGCGCCTCGACGTTCGCTTTGTCTGCCATTATCTGAGCCGACCTGTCGCAGCTGTGTTTTTCATTACCATACTGGTTCATTCCTTATCGACGCTTCCGGCACTTCTGACCGGCAACTGCGCCTGTCCGGTCGGATAGCTACCGTGTGCCATGCGCTTCAGACCTTCTCGATCAGGCCTCGCGCGGCGAGATTTCGCATCAGGGCCGCAATGCCCATCGTCCAGGGGGGAGCCTCACGGGAAGTGGTTACCACATTGGACAGGCTTCCGAGCTTTTCCGAACGAATGGTGACCTTGTCGCCGAGCTTGTGCGTGAACCCACCGCCGGGCGTGTCGCGATCCTGGGTCGGCGCGAACAGTGTGCCACAAAAGAGCACGAAACCATCCGGATAGTGATGCTCGCTCAAAGTCTGGTTCACCAGATCGAGCGGATCGCGGCTGATCTCGCTCATTCGGTTCGTGCCTTCGAGCCGATACCCGTCGGTGCCCTCGATCAGAAGGTCGACATTTGCGGAACGCACATCGTCGATCGTGAAACCGTCGTCGAAAAGACGGATGAAAGGGCCGATCGAGCAGGACGCGGTATTGTCCTTGGCCTTGGACAGCAGAAGCGCCGAACGACCCTCGAAATCGCGGAGATTGACGTCGTTGCCGAGGGTCGCGCCGACAACCGTGCCACTCGCATCGGCGACAAGCACCACTTCGGGTTCGGGATTGTTCCAGCTCGAATCCGAGCGCACGCCAATCAGTGCGCCATGGCCGACCGTCGAAAGAACCGGCGATTTGGAAAAGACTTCGGCGTCGGGTCCGATCGCGACCTCAAGATATTGCGACCACATACCCTGATCGATCAGCGCAGTCTTGAGCGCCATGGCCTCGTCGCTTCCCGGAACGACGGACCGGATGCCGCTGCCGACACGCTCTTCCAGCAGATCGCGGATTTCGGCGGCCTTCGCCGCATCCCCGCGCGCCCGTTCCTCGATCACCCTCTCGATTGCAGAGAGGGCAAAGGTGACGCCGCAGGCCTTGATGCACTGCAGATCGACAGGTGAAATCAGGCGCCAGCCTTCGGGCAGGCCGTCCTGCACTGCACCGATGTGCCGCCCACCCGAGAAGCTGCGCCGCGCGACGGCACCCGACATCGTCGCAACCTGCTCGGTAATGTCGAACAATTCGCCATTCCGGATTGCGATAACATGAGGCCCGCACTCACTTTCTGCACGTCCGGCGAACAAGCCTTCGCGGAAATCCGCGGGCAGGATATCTACTAGATTGTCGGGCATTGGCCCCGAATCCCCTCCGTTTGATAGCGCTATCATAGATTGATTCATGCCTTTCGGCAAGTCCTGCACGTTCGATAATGGCAAGTATTCGCCTATTGATTAGTGGAGGCCTGCTGCGCGAATGGACCGATTACAGTTCCGGTGAACAAACCGCCGTGCACAGAAGCCATGTGTTCAACGTTCTGGCCGCGCACAAGATATCGCCAGTCGCCCTGCCCTGCCGGACGCCAGGCGAAGTCGGCGGTTCCCCGGTCGAGAGAAATGGCGAATTCGACCGGTCCTCCATCCGATAAGGGCATGCTGGCAACGGTTACGCCGCTTTCAGGCTGATCCGCGCTGCGCCTTTCGCGCAAGGCTATCCTTTGCTGCCCCTCGACCCTCGTGATCCCGATGCTGATGAAATGGTCTTCGTTCATAAAGGCCATCAGGCCGGCATAGTCGTCGTCCCGTTCGGGCGTAAAGGCAATCTGCGCGCTGACGCGTGCCGTCTGCTGGCGCAGGCGCCGACCGAGAAAGGCGGGCTGCCCATCCAGGCTCCCCGGCGCGACCGGGCGGGCCGTCAGGTCCAGCCCATTGTCGATCCGATACCACGGCGGTCCCGAGGGATCGCGCAGTTGCAGCCATTGCGCCGCCAGTTCTAGACCGGCGAACGTGTCCCGCCAGTGAGTCAAGTCCACTTTACCGTCGGTGGCTAGGGCCGGCCGCTTTGCCGTCAGGGGAACGGCGGCGCCTTTAGGCAGGATCAAGGGCCAACCGTTCTTCCAGGTCACCGGGAGTAGAAACGTTTCGCGACCGAGCAGCGTCGACTGCCCTTCGAAGGGCACTGTGGCAAGGAAGACCGCCCACCAGCTGCCATCGTCCAGACTCACGAAGTCCGCGTGGCCGGTCGCTTCGACACGCGAGGGGCGATCCGCCGGCAGATCGCGCTGCGTCAGGATCGGATTGACCGGACCGGCTTCATAAGGGCCATCGGCCTGCCGCGAGCGATAAATGGTCTGCGAATGGTCCTCTGCAGTGCCGCCTTCTGCGGCTGTCAGGTAATACCATCCGTCGTGCTTGAAGATATGCGGTCCTTCGGCCCAGATTGGCTTGTCTTCAGGATGCACTCCGCCATCGACCAGGACCTTGCGCGGGCCGAACATCTTGCCCGAGGCAAGATCGATGCGCTGGATCCAGATGGCGCGATGCCCCTCATAACGGGGTTCGCCTTCGGGCGCACCATTGTTGACCACCCATGCGCTGCCGTCCTCGTCGACGAACAGCGACGGGTCGATGCCTTCGAAGTCTAGCCAGACCGGATCGGACCAGGGGCCCTCAGGCCGGTCCGCCACGAGCATGAAGTTTCCGCCACATCGCACGCATGTGTCGAGAATGCGAAACTTGCCGCCGTAATGGCTGATGGCGGGTGCGAATACCGCATCGTTGGTACGCATGCCCTTGAAGGAAAACATGCCGGGCCGGTCGATGGCGTTCCCGATCTGCCGCCAGTTCACAAGGTCGCGGCTGTGGTAGATCGGGATCCCCGGAAACCAGGCGAAGGTCGAATTGACGAGGTAGAAGTCCTTGCCCACCTTCACCAGCGAAGGATCGGGCTGGAAGCCGGGCAGGACTGGATTGCGGAATTCGCCCGGAGCCGTATCTGGCTGGGGACCAGCCTGATATTCCACCTCGGCCACGTGCGCGACAGGTTGTGCGGCGATGGCTCCCGGCAAACTGGCCGCGGCCATGGCAAGGATCAGGTACCTGCTGCGGATCACGTTGCTCTCCTTCTTGTCTCGTTCGCCAAAGTCATGGATTGCCCGGGGCATCGGGAAAGCGCAGGGCCTCGTACCAATCGAGCCCATGCGCAGGTGGCCGGGCTCCAGACGGCAAGGGGCAGCCGCAGACCGTGCTGAAATAGGCGATAGACGCATCGCGCCACCAACGCGCTTCGCGCTTCTGGATCGCCAGGAATTGCGCAACATCGCGATGGCGCTGCGCATCGACATAAGGTGACAGTTCGGCCCACTGCGCAGCCATCGCGTCCACCCCGGCAACGCCGCGATCGTACCGCGCGACCAGTTCGGCCCACAATGTGCTGCCGGACCGTGTCCGAAATTCCCACGGAAGATGATGGAACCAAAGCAGGTAGTCTTCATTGCCTGTCGCGGGATCCGCCCATTGCGCCGCGACGCTCGGCGCGTATTGGGCCAGTGCATTGCTGCCTGTTGCCATCCGGTCAAAGCCGATACCCGACTTGTCTGCGCGGTTGTAATAGGTTGGGTTCCATTCGGGTCGCGACAGATCCGATACCCAAGGCGCCGGGCCGTAATGATGTCCGGTGCCCATCTGGTGGGCAAGCCCAAGTGGGGTCATGTAATCGACTACGGTCTGCCGGCTGCCGACCATCATCTCCGCCAGAGGCACCGTAAAGGCGGGATCACGGCTGAAAGTCTGGGCCGCCCATTCGCGCGCGATAGTATCGGCTGTCAGCTCCGGGTACCAGGCGAGCCGACCAAAGGCATACCAGTTGGCCTGATCGAAATGTCCGCCGGTCCAGTTGCGGTCAGATCCCGTATTCGCGACGCCAGCCATGCCACCCTGCGCCAAAGTCTGCGCTACGCTGAGGGTCCGGTTGCCCTTGCCATGGCCGGTATCTGCATCCAGCGTTTCGGTCCAGAGCGGCGCGAGGAACGCGAGATGGGTCGCAAGGCCCAGATATTCCTTGGTGATCTGTGCTTCCAGCATCATTCTGGTGTGCGGCATTGCGCCGAACAGGGGGTGAAACGGTTCGCGCGGCTGGAAATCAAGGGGTCCGTTCTTGACCTGAAGGATCACATTGTCGGCGAATTTTCCGTCAAGAGGCTTGAATTCCTCATAGGCGAGTTTGACCCGATCGGCCTCCGAACCGCTTGCGTAGACGAAGGCACGCCAGATCACCGTGCCTCGACTTCCGAGCGCCTGCGCCAGCATGTTCGCGCCATCGGCATGGGTACGACCATAGTCCTGCGGACCGGGCTGGCCTTCCGAATTGGCTTTGACCAGGAATCCGCCGAAGTCGGGAATGGAGGTATAAATCTCGTCGGCCTTTTCCTTCCACCAACGGCGAACTTGCGGATCGAGCGGGTCGGCAGTGGTCAGTCCGCCCAGGTCGCGGGGAGCAGAAAAGCGCGCTGACAGGAATACGCGGATGCCGAAGGGGCGCCATGCATTCGCCAGGCGGGCGAGCTTTTCGATGTAACGCGGCGTCAGCATCAGGGGCGACGCATTGACGTTGTTCACGACCACCCCATTGATCCCGACCGACGCGTTGGCGCGGGCGTAATCGATGAGGCGCGGATCGAGATGATCCGGAAGCAACCACCAGTCGAATATCGAGCGGCCGGCATAGCCGCGCTCCACAAAGCCATCGGGGTCATCCCAATGGTCCAGCATTCGCAGCGGAAGGGCAGGAGCCGAGGTCAGATCGATGGCGTCCAGATCCTCGCCGCTCGCCACATGACGCAGCAGCGCAAAGCTGCCGTAGAGGAGCCCGATATCGTCATTGGCGGCGATGACGACACGGCCATCATGCCCCAGTGCAATACGATAGGCCCCGCTCGGCAATCCTGCCAGCTGCCTTGCCAGACCGGCATCTTGTCCGAAAAGGCGCCCGGCCCGGGCGAGGACTGGCGCTTTACCCTTACCCGACTGACCGAGCATGGCCCCCAAGCCACGCGCCAGCTCCGCTTGAGCAGCCTGCGTGATCGGCGAGGATTTGCCGAGCAGTTCAGGAGTTCCAAGGCGCGCGTTCACCGCGCTTGCGGTTGCCTCGTCCAAGGGAGCGTACCGCAGCCAAAGCGCATAGCCGTCTTCGGCGCGGGCAGGCCCTGCCTGGATCGCGCACAGCGATACAAACAGCAACATGCCAATGCGCGCAAGGATCGACACCTGTCCGGCGCCAGAAGCGAAACCTCTCCCAATCATGCTGGTAGCGCTATCATACGGGCACGCACAGTCAAGTCTCGATAGTTCGGCTTGCAAATGAGGTAATGGTAGCGCTATCTATCACGCGATGAGGTGGGGAATGGACCCACATCGCGGAGAGGAATAGATGCGCAGATCCCATGTTTTGTTCATAAGAACCGCGATTCTCGCGGGGGCGGCGGCAGCGATAGCCGGTTGCTCCAAGCCGGAGGAAGCACCCAAGGCGCAAGAGACGGACAAGTACATCGCGCAGCCTCTCGTTACCGAGATCTTTACTGCGGACCCTTCGGCCCATGTATTCGACGGGAAGCTCTACATTTATCCCAGCCACGACATCGATACCGGAATTCCCGACGATGACCTGGGCAATCAATATGCGATGCGTGACTATCGCGTATTGGAGCTGGACAAGCCCGGCGGGAAAGTAGCCATCGGGCCAGTCGCGCTGGATGTGGACGATGTGCCCTGGGCCAGCAAGAGCATGTGGGCGCCTGACGCGGCATACAAGAACGGCACCTATTTTCTCTACTTCCCGGCCAAGGACAAGGACGGAATCTTTCATATCGGGGTGGCGACCAGCGACAACCCGATGGGTCCGTTCAAGGCGGAACCCGAACCGATCAAGTCCAGCTTCTCCATGGACCCTGCGGTATTCACGGACGATGACGGTACCAGCTACATGTATTTCGGCGGCATCTGGGGCGGACAGCTACAGAAATGGGCGAGGGGGAAATACGATCCCTCGATCGGCGATGTCGATCTGAAGCAGGACGACAAACCCGCCCTGATGCCGAAGGTCGCCAAGATGGCGCCGGACATGAAGGAATTCGCCGAAGCGCCCCGCGATGCCGTGATACTCGACACGGGCGGCAAACCCGTACTTGGCGGCGATCACGACAAGCGCTTCTTCGAAGCCTCGTGGATGTACAAGCGCGGCGGCAAATACTACTTCACCTACTCGACCGGCGATACGCATTTTCTCAACTATGCGATCGGCGAAAATCCATACGGACCGTTCACATATACCGGGCACATACTGCTGCCGGTGCAGGGCTGGACTTCACACCATTCGATAGTCGATTGGGATGGCAAGACCTGGTTGCTCTTCCACGACACGCAGTTGAGCGGGAAGAACCACCTACGCAACGTCAAGATGACCGAGCTGCATTTCAATGCCGATGGGACGATCCGGACGATCGATCCCTTCAAGCACTGATTTTCCATTGAAAGGGGCCCGGTTCCCGCCCGCATCGGGCAGGAACCGGGCCCTTCGCATTGCGGCTTTTGAGATCGGATAGACCGTAGCCGGAGTCGGGAGGCGTACACCGAAGCCGGGCCCTGCGGAGTGATGGAGTGCTGAGCGAAATCCATCACTCCTGCCCTCCATCACTCCGTGTTTAGTGGTTATCGCGCGGCAGGCCCATGGTCTGGGCGATGCGCTGGTATTTTTCGGATCCTTCAAGGATGGCGCCGGTATCCATTTGTCCGACGATGCTGCGCTGGATCTCCTGCCAGGGTGTTTGCGACGCGGGATAGGGATAGCCGCCGCTTGCTTCCAGGTCGGCGCGGCGCTGTGCCAGTTCCTCGTCGGATATGAGGACGTTGACGGAGCCCTTGCCCAGGTCGATCCGGACGCGGTCTCCGGTGCGCAGGAGGGCGAGGCCGCCCATGGCCGCGGCTTCCGGGCTGGCGTTGAGGATCGAAGGGCTGCCGCTCGTGCCCGACTGGCGGCCATCGCCGATGCACGGCAGGGCCGAGATGCCCTCGGTAATGAGGTAGGCAGGCGGGCGCATGTTCACAACTTCGGCGGCTCCGGGATAGCCGATGGGGCCGGCTCCGCGCATGAACAGCAGCGTTTCGCTGGTGATGCCGGTTGCGGGATCGTCGATGCGGTGGTGGTAGTCTTCCGGGCCGTCGAACACCACGACCGGGCCTTCGAAGGCATCGGGGTCTGCCGGGTTGGAAAGATAGCGTTCGCGAAACTCCGCGGAGATCACGCTGGTCTTCATGATCGCGGCGTCGAACAGGTTGCCCGACAGGACCAGGAAGCCGGCTTCCTCGACCAGCGGCTGGTCGAAGGTCTTGATGACGCGCTCGTCCTCGATGGTGGCATTGCGGCAGTTATCGCCCATGGTCCTGCCGTTGACGGTCATGGCCCCCTCATTGATCAGGCCCTGCTTGATGAGCTGGGCGACCACTGCGGGCACGCCGCCGGCGCGGTAATAATCCTCGCCAAGGTACTCACCGGCCGGCTGCAGGTTGACCAGCAGCGGGATCTTGTGGCCGATGCGTTCCCAGTCCTTGAGCGGCAGGTCGACGCCGATGTGGCGGGCGATCGCGGCGAGATGGATCGGGGCATTGGTCGAGCCGCCGATGGCGGCGTTGACGGCGATGGCGTTGTGGAATGCCTCGAGCGTCAGGATGTCCGAGGGCTTGAGATCCTCGTGTACCATTTCGACCACGCGCTTGCCGGTGTGGTAGGCACATTCCTGCCGGTCGCGATAGGGCGCGGGGATCGCCGCCGAGCCCGGCAGCATCATGCCCAATGCCTCGGCCAGCGAATTCATCGTCGTGGCCGTGCCCATCGTGTTGCAGTATCCCGTCGAGGGTGCGGACGAGGCGACGAGCTTGATGAAGCCTTCGTCGTCGAGTTCGCCTGCCGCCAGCATCTGCCGGCCCTTCCACACGATGGTGCCCGAACCGGTCCGCTCGCCCTTGTGCCAGCCATTGAGCATGGGGCCGACCGAGAGCGCAATCGCCGGGATGTTGACCGTTGCCGCGGCCATGAGCAGCGCCGGGGTCGTTTTGTCGCAGCCGGTGGTCAGGACCACGCCGTCGATCGGATAACCGTAGAGCGCTTCGACGAGTCCGAGATAGGTCAGGTTACGGTCGAGGCCGGCGGTCGGACGCTTGCCGGTCTCCTGGATCGGATGGACCGGGAACTCGATGGCGATGCCGCCGGCTTCGCGGATGCCTTCGCGGATGCGCTCGGCCAACACGATGTGGTGGCGGTTGCAGGGCGACAGGTCGCTGCCGGTCTGGGCGATGCCGATGATCGGCTTGCCCGACCGCAGTTCCTCCAGGCTGAGACCGAAGTTCAGGTACCGCTCGAGGTAGAGCGAGGTCATGTCGATATTGTCGGGATTATCGAACCAAGCGCGCGATCGCAGCTTCGCGGATGGCGCCTTGGGAGGATTCTGGTTTGTCATGGCGGTTCGTTTCGATCAGCGCGAAGTGGAGAGGCGATAGATCATGACATGCCGGTAAGGCTTGCCGGGATCGACACGGGCGGAGACGAAGTCGGGATGATTGGGCGCATCGGGGAACTTCTGCGGTTCGAGCGCGATGCCATCGCCCATCCGGTACAGGTGGCCCTGCTTGCCCACCAGCGTCCCGTCAAGGAAATTGCCGGAGTAAAATTGCACGCCCGGCTCGGTGGTGAGCACTTCGAGCACGCGGCCCGACACGGGGTCCTCGAGCCTTGCGGCAAGCTGCGGCGTGGCGGTCACGCCCTTATCGAGCGCGAAGTTGTGGTCATAGCCCCTGCCGAAGACGATCTGCCGGTCGGTTCCATCGCGCAGTCCGTCCGCGACGCGGCGCGACTGGCGAAAATCGAACACGCTTCCCTCGACCGGGCGCAGTTCGCCGGTCGGGATCAGGTCCGCATTGACCGGCGTGAACCGGCTGGCCGGGATCGTCAGCATCTGGCCCGTCGCGCCATCGCTCGACCCCTCGCCGGCCATGTCGAAGATCGCGTGATTGGTCATGTTGATGACCGTTGGCCTGTCGGTCCTGGCCTCGAAGGCAATGCCGAGGTTTCCGGCCTCGTCGAGGGTGTAGGTAACCGTGGAGACGACCTTGCCCGGATAGCCTGCATCGCCGTCCGGGCTGACGTGGCTCAGCACGACGCTAGCGGTCGGACCGGACTTCACGGAGACGACCTGCCACGCGACCTTGTCGAAGCCATGACCGCCGCCGTGGAGGCTGTTGTGGTCGTCGTTGAGGGGCAGCTGGTAGGTCTTTCCGTCGAGGGTGAAGCGGCCACCGGCGATGCGATTGGCATAGCGGCCAACCGTCACGCCAAAGTAATTGGGATGCTCGACATAGTCGGACAGCGTATCATACCCGAGGACTACGTCGGCGATCTTGCCATGGTTGTCCGGCGCAAGCAGCTTCTGCAGGGTGGCGCCGTAGGACAGGATCGTGGCCGAGATGCCGTTGTCGGCCTTCAGGGTGATCGCGCTCACTTCGGTGCCATCGGCCAGGGCTCCGGCGATTTCGCGCTTCGCCTCGGCCGCATGCGCGGATGGGCAAAGGCCTGTCGCCATGACTGCCAGGGCCGCGCCGGCCAGTGCCTTTTTCAGATTCCTCATTCCCGATCGCTCCAGACCCTGCGTGGAATTTTTGCGGCCCATTGACGGGGCCCACACCGCGATATAGTCCGACAAATGGAAAAAGCGCAAGCCGGTTCGCAAAGGAAGTCGCGCGGACCCCGTTCGAGAGGATAGACATGCCTACAGTTGTCTCGTCGTCCGGCACATCCGCCGAAACCGCGCAGGAAACCGCAATTCGCTATGGCCCGGCGCTGACCCTGCTTGCCAGCCTCTTCTTCATGTGGGGGTTCATCACCGTCATCAACAACACGCTGCTTCCGCATCTGCGCAGCGTGTTCGAGCTCAATTACACCCAGACCACGCTGATCGAATCGGTCTGGTTCATCGCCTACTTTGTCGCCTCGATTCCTTCGGCCAAGCTGATCGAGCGCATCGGCTACAAGATGTCCCTGGTCGTGGGCCTGCTCATCATGGCCGCGGGCGCGCTGGGCATGATGCTGGCAGCCGGCATCCCGTCCTACGGCGTCACCTTGACGATGCTGTTCGTGATCGCCAGCGGGATCACGCTCCTGCAGGTGGCGGCAAATCCCTATGTCGCCATCGTCGGCAAGCCCGAGACCGCCTCTTCGCGCCTCAACCTGGTGCAGGCACTCAACTCGGCCGGAACCATGCTCGCCCCGCTCTTCGGCGCCTACCTGATCCTGGGCCGCTCCAAGAGCGGCACCTCGGCGGTGGGTACGGTGCTCAGCGAAGCCGAGCGCATGGCCGATGCCCAATCGGTGATCCTGCCCTACGGGCTGGTCGCGGTGGTGCTCGTAGTCCTCGCCATCGTCATCGCCCGCTTCCCGCTGCCCGCCATGGGCACCGCCAATGCCCGCGTGGCCAAGGAAGAGCGCAAGCACCTGTCCTTGTGGAGCCACCGCAACCTGGTCTTCGGCATCCCCGCCATCTTCATCTACCTGATCGCGGAGATCGGCGTGGCCAACCTCTTCGTGAACTTCGTCAGCCAGCCTGACATCGCCAATCTGACCCATGAGCAGGCCGGTCGCTACCTCACGTTCCTGTGGGGCGGCATGATGGTCGGCCGTTTCGCCGGCTCGGCGATCATGCAGCGTTTCGATGCGGCGAAAGTCCTCGCCGTCTTTTCCGTCGGCGCCTTCGTGGTGATGCTGGTCACCAGCTTCGCGCACGGCCCGGTCGCGATGTGGTCGCTGATCCTCGTGGGCCTGTTCCACTCGATCATGTTCCCGACCATCTTCACCCTTGGCATCAAGGGGCTGGGGCCGCTTACGGAGGAAGGTTCGGGGCTGCTGGTAATGGCCATCGCGGGCGGCGCGCTGGTGATCGTGCAGGGCTGGATCGCCGACAACTACGGCCTCCAGACCTCCTTCCTGCTGACCGCGGCCTGCGAACTCTACGTGCTGTTCTATGCGCTGTGGGGCAGCAAGCCGACGCATGCCCTGCCCGATGAGGTGCTCGAAGCACAGCCGGTCTGAACCAGCGGCCAGGGACATTCCTCCTGAGCAAAAGGGACCGGATTGCACGCAGGGCCGGTGACCATGTCATCGGCCCTGTGCCTGTGTCGATGCAGGGAAGGATCGGCGCGCGGCCCTCGCCGTCGTCAGGGACGCATTGCGCTGCGGGTATCGTCCAGCGCCAGCTCGACCAGGACGTTCATCGCTTCGGCGGCGGCATCGCCGTCCCCGGCGGCAATCGCCTCATAGACCTTGGTGTGATCGGGTATCGGACTGCGCGGCAGCGCGCGCGCGCGCAACTTGAACTGCGTCGTCCAATTGACCGCCGCTCCGATGCTGGCACTCAGGACCATGAGCGCCTGATTGCCGGTGGCGTGCAGGATCGCTGCATGGAAATCCCTGTCGGCCGCACGCCCCGCCTCGGTCGTGAGCGTATGGCTGCGCATTTCCGCCAGGGCGGTTTTCATGGCCTTGAGGTCGGCCTTGTCGCGCCGCTTCGCCGCCAGGCGGGCTGCCGCCGGTTCGACGATGGCGCGCAGCTCGAACAGGCTGCGTACGAACTCGATGTCCGGTTCGCCGGCAAAGGCCCAACCCAGCACTTCGGGATCGAGCAGGTTCCAGCGCTCGCGCGGAAGCACGCGCGTTCCCGCCTTGGGCCGGCTTGCCACCAGCCCCTTGGCGGTAAGCACCTGGATCGCTTCGCGATAGGCGCTGCGGGAAACCTGGAGCTCCTCGGCAAAGGCGACTTCACCGGACAGAACATCGCCAGGCGCATATTTGCCCGACAAGATGTCCGTCCCCAGCTTATGCGCAATCGCACCGTGCAGACGCCGACCCGGACCACGGGGTTCCTCGCCAGGCCTTGCAGCATCCTTTTCCTTGCTCAGTTCAGCATCCGTCACGATTTTCCTTACCTCCGCAAGCGACCCTATCAGCCCTCCTGCAAGGAAGGAACGACAAACATTGCGTTTATCGCCAGCACGGAATATGTCGGAGTAAATAGGGAGACCCCGAATGACAGATTTCCGATCCGTAGCGGCTGAAACCGGTCAGCCCCATGGCGAGCCCTTCAACGTCGATGGTCCTGCACAAGTTGCGCAGGCCTGCGACAGGGCCGACGCCGCCTTCGATGCCTATCGCGCCACGAGCCGTGAAGAACGGGCCGCCTTCCTCGAACGAATCGCCCAGGAGATCCTCGCCATCGGCGATTCGCTGATCGAGGCCGCGATGACCGAGAGCGGCCTGCCCCGTGCACGCCTCGAAGGCGAACGCGGCCGTACCGTCGGGCAGCTTCGCATGTTCGCCGACGTCGTGCGCAAGGGCCTCTGGCAACAGCTGCGCATCGATCCCGCCATGCCCGAGCGTCAGCCCCTGCCGCGGCCGGACCTGCGCCTGCGCATGATCCCGGTTGGGCCCGTCGCCGTATTCGGAGCCTCGAACTTTCCGCTCGCCTTCTCGACTGCCGGAGGCGACACGGCCTCGGCGCTGGCAGCCGGCTGCCCGGTCGTCGTGAAGGGACACCCGGCCCACCCGATCACCGGTGGACTGGTCGCACAGGCGATCACCAGGGCTGTTGCTGCCTGCGGACTTCCGGAAGGTGTCTTCCAGCACCTCGTCGGCCCCTCGAACGACTTGGGCGCCGCGCTCGTCAGCGATCCGCGCATCATGGCGGTCGGCTTCACCGGCTCGCGCAGCGGCGGCCTGGCCCTCGCCCGCATCGCCCAGGCCCGCGAAGTGCCGATCCCGGTCTATGCCGAGATGTCGAGCATCAATCCGGTCCTGCTCCTGCCTGAAGCGCTCAAGGCGCGCGGCGAGGCACTGGGCACGGCCTTCGTCGCTTCGCTGACGATGGGCGCAGGCCAGTTCTGCACCAATCCCGGTCTCATCCTGGCCATCGCGGGCGAAGGCCTCGACGCCTTCATGGCGGCCGCCACGGGCAGCGTATCTCAGGCAAAGCCGCAGACGATGCTGACCGCTGGCATTCGCGAGGCCTATGCCAAGGGCGTCGAGACGCTTTCAGGTTGTCCGGGCGTCGAGACGCTGGCGCGCGGGGAAGACGGCGATCGCACCCACGGCGGGGCCGTCCTGTTCCAGACCACCGGCGAGGCGTTCCTCGCCGACAAGGCCATGGGCCACGAGGTCTTCGGCGCCTCCTCCATTATCGTGCGCTGCAAGGACGAAGCCGAACTCGCCAAGGTACTCGCCGGACTGGAAGGCCAGCTTACTGCCACGCTGCACATGGACGCCGCCGACGAGGACCTGGCCGCGCGCCTCCTGCCGGTGCTGGAGCGCAAGGTCGGCCGGATCCTTGCCAATGGCTGGCCGACGGGCGTCGAAGTGTGCCACGCGATGGTCCACGGCGGCCCCTTCCCGGCCACGTCCGACCCGCGCACCACGTCGGTGGGCAGCCTTGCCATCGACCGCTTCCTGCGCCCGGTCAGCTACCAGAACCTCTCCCAGGACGTTCTGCCCGCCGAACTGCGCGACAGCGCCATGGGCGACGGCGCCCCGCGCCTGATCGACGGCACCCTCAAGCTCGATTGACCACCACCACCTTCTGCCCGGCGCGCGCCGATGAATGAGCGCGCGCCGCGGCCCGGGAGAGAATCATGACTTTTCTTCGCCTGCTCCAGCATCGCGCGGTCGACGGTTCGCGATCCGTCATTCTTGCCGAAGGCAACACCGCCCATTTTCTTGAGGGCGTCACCTCGGTGCGCGAACTGGCGCTGCGCGCGATCGCTGCGGGCGACACGCTGGCCGATACCGCTAAGGCATGCGGGCAAGGCCCCGCCGTCGACATCCGCGCCGAGTTCGACGCGAGCCGCCTGATCGCGCCGATCGACCACGAAGACCCGGCGCACCTGATCCTTTCGGGCACCGGCCTGACCCATCTCGGTTCGGCGGAAGGCCGCGACAAGATGCACCGCGAGGCCATGGCCAGCCAGGCGCAGACCGATTCCATGCGCATGTTCCTCGAAGGCCTGGAAGGCGGAAAGCCCGCACCGGGCGAAGTCGGCCAGCAACCCGAATGGTTCTACAAGGGCGACGGCTCGCAGCTCGTCGGCCCGAACGATCCGCTGCTCATGCCCGCCTTCGCCAAGGACGGCAGCGAGGAACCGGAAGTCGCCGGCATCTACATCGTCGGCGAGGACGGCGCGCCCTATCGCATCGGCTTCGCGCTCGCCAACGAGTATTCCGATCATGTGACCGAGCGGCACAACTACCTCTGGCTCGCCCATTCCAAGCTGCGCCAGGCCGCCCTGGGAGCGGAACTGCTACTGGGAACCCCGCCCACGGGGATCGAGGGCACGAGCCGTATCCTGCGGAACGGAAAGACGCTTTGGGAAAAGCCGTTCCTGTCCGGCGAGGCCAACATGTCGCACACCATCGCCAACCTCGAACACCACCACTTCAAGTACGACCTGTTCTGCCGCCCCGGCGATGTCCACGTCCACTTCTTCGGCACCGCGACCCTGTCCTTCAGCGACGGCGTGACGACGCAGGAAGGCGACGTCTTCGAGATCTCGGCGTCCCCCTTCACGCTGCCGGTATCCAATCCGCTCGTACGCGCCCGGGAGCGCGCCGTTACGGTCAGGACGCTCTGAACCATGGACCCGATCCGCATTGCCGTCGTCGGCCTAGGCAAGATCGCCCGGGACCAGCATCTGCCGGCCATCGCCGGGAACGCCGCCTTCAGCCTCGCCGCAACCGTCAGCCCCGATGATCCCGGGTTGGACGGCATTGCCCACTTTGCCGGCCTCGAGGAACTGCTGGAGCACGGCCCGGCCATCGACGCCGTCTCGCTGTGCACTCCGCCGCAGGTCCGCTACGACCTCGCCGCGCTGGCGCTGAAGCGCGGCGCCCACGTCTTCCTCGAAAAGCCCCCGGGCGCAACGCTCAGCGAAGTCGTCGCCTTGCGCGAGCGCGCCGACAAGGTCGGCGTCTCCCTGTTCGCGGCATGGCATTCGCGCTTCGCCGCAGGCGTCGCACCGGCGCGCGCATGGCTCGCCGAGCGAAGGATCGATACCGTATCCATCGTCTGGCGCGAGGACGTTCGCGTCTGGCATCCCGGGCAGGCGTGGATCTGGGAACCCGGCGGGCTGGGCGTGTTCGACCCAGGCATCAACGCCCTGTCCATATTGACCCATATCCTGCCGCGCCCGGTCTTCCTCAAGACCGCCACGCTCAGCATACCCGAAAACCGCGCAGCCCCGATTGCAGCAGACCTGAACTTGCGCGACACGGCAGGCGCTCACATCCACATGGACCTCGACTGGCGCCAGACCGGCCCGCAAAGCTGGGACATCGTCGTCGAAACCGACGCCGGAACGCTCAAGCTCTCCAGCGGCGGCGCGGTGCTGGCCCTGCCCAACGGCACCGAACACAACGAGGACCTGGAATATCCCGGCCTCTACGCTCGCTTCGCGAACCTCATCCGCGGCGGACGCAGCGACGTGGATCTCGATCCCCTGCGCCTCGTTGCCGACGCCTTCCTGCGCGGCAAACGCGAATCCGTAGAACCGTTTCACGACTGATTCCCAAAGGGAGGAGAGAACACGATGCTGAAGGCCCTTCGCCATGCGACGAAGCTGCTGTTGCTGGGCGCGACTGCGCTTGCCGGCGTCGCCCAGGCCGATACCGGCGGGAAGTCGACGACGGCGACCATCCATGCCGATACGCCTGGCCCGGTCTACAACAAGGATATCTTCACTCAGTTCGCCGAACACCTGGGCAACGGGATCTACGGAGGCCTGTGGGTGGGCAAGGACAGCAAGATCCCCAATACCAACGGCTTTCGCAACGATGTGGTAAGCGCCCTTCGCGACCTCTCGGTGCCCGTGATCCGCTGGCCGGGTGGATGCTTTGCCGACTAATATCACTGGCGCGAAGGCATCGGCCCGCAGAACGAACGCCCGGTCAAGGTCAATACCCATTGGGGCGGCGTAACCGAGCCCAACAGCGTAGGCACGCACGAGTTCTTCGAGCTTGTGCGCCAAGTGGGCGCGCAGGCCTACGTGGCCGGCAATGTGGGCAACGGTTCGCCGCGCGAGATGGCTGAATGGGTCGAGTACATGACCGCCCCCGCAGGCAGCCTTGCCGACGAACGTGCCAGGAACGGCCACAAGGAACCCTGGGCGGTTCCCTATTTCGGCGTGGGCAATGAGCTGTGGGGCTGCGGCGGCAATATGCGCGCGGAATACGCCGCCGACGTGACGCGCCGCTATGCCACCTTCATCAAGGCCCCTGCCGGGACCAGCATCCTTAAGGTGGCCGCAGGCGCGAATGGCGACGACTACGACTGGACCGAGACGCTGATGCGCGACGCCGCACAAACGCTCGATGGCCTGTCCTTGCACTACTACGTGCTGCCCGATGGCGGCTGGCCGCCGCGCGCGCCTGCTGTCGGTTTCGACGAAAGCGCCTGGGCCGACACCCTGCATGAAGCCTGGCGAATGGACGAGCTCATCACCAAACACAGCGCCATCATGGACAAGTACGATCCGGAAAAGCGCATGTTCCTGGCCGTCGATGAATGGGGGGCATGGTACGCGCAGGACCCGGGAACCCATCCCGGCTTCCTGCGCCAGCAGAACACCCTGCGCGATGCGCTGATCGCCGCGATCAACCTCGACATCTTCGCCAAGCACGCAGACCGCGTGCGCATGACCGCCATTGCCCAGATGGTCAACGTGCTGCAGGCAATGATCCTGACCGATGGCGACAAGATGGTCCTGACGCCGACGTACCACGTGTTCGAGATGTACAAGCCCTGGCAGGACGCCACCGTGCTGCCGATCGATATCGACACCCCCACTTACGCCAAGGGCAAGTACACCTTGCCCGCCGTGAGCGGATCGGCGGTCAAGGCAAAGGACGGCAAGATCCACATCGGTCTTTCCAATGCCGACCCCAATCAGTCGAATACCGTGACGATTGCACTCGAAGGCGTAAACGCGAAGCGGGTGTCGGGCCGCGTCCTCACAGCCGCGAAGATCGATGCGCACAATACCTTCGATGCCCCGCAGGCAGTAAGGCCCGCATCCTTCCATGGAGCGAGCATCAAGGGCGGCAAACTCATCGTTACCTTGCCGGCCAAGTCGGTCGTCGTGCTCGATCTACAATGAGCGAGGCCTACGTTCTTGGCGACTGGGGAACCAGTCGCCTGCGGCTCTACCGAATGAGCGGCGCGGACCCGACTGCAAGGCTCAACGGCCCCGGAACGGGCGCGCTGGAAATCAGCGCCGAGAGCGTGTTGGCCGAGAGGCTGGAGGTCTGGCTTGGCGAAGGCCGTCTGGCAGACGTCACCCTGTGCGGCATGGCCGGGGCACCCGGGGCACTTCTGCCCGCAGGCTATGCCCCATGTCCCGCGGATGCGAACTCATGGTTGGCCTCACGCGCGACCACGCAAGTCGCGGGCGTGAATGTTGCGGTTCTGCCGGGCCTGAGTTGCCGCACCGAAGCCGGGGTGCCGGAAGTCATGCGCGGCGAGGAAACCCAGGTCTTCGGCGCACTCGTGCTGGAGCCGTCTCTCGCCCAAGGTGAAAACATCGTCGTGCTGCCGGGCACGCACAGCAAGTGGGTCCGGCTGCGTAACGGGTCCATTACCGGATTTCGAACCCATCCTACCGGCGAGCTCTTTGCGCTGCTGGCCGGCCAGTCGACCTTGACCGGGCCCGACATGCCCGGCGACGGCACTTTCCAAGACGGCTTCGCACGCGGTCTGGTGCGGTCGCACGAGCCGTTCACTTCGGCCCTTTTCGAGGCACGAGCAGCGCGCATGCTCGACGGCAAGTCGAAAGACTGGTCGCGCGGCTACCTCTCCGGCCTGCTGATCGGTGGCGAGGTCAGGGCCGAGGCCGGGGCGGGATCGGACATCGTCCTGATCGGCGACCCATCGCTGTGCAAGCTTTATGAGAACGGCCTGCTCAGATTGGGCTGCAAGGCCACGCGCATCGACGGCGATGCAGCGGTTGTGGCCGGGCTGCGACTTGCAAGAGGACCCAAGTCATGAAGATCGAAGACGCCCTGGCAACTGGAGCCCCGCCCATCGCCGCCATCCTGCGCGGCATCAGGCCGCCCGAGGCAGTCGCGGTCGGAAATGCGCTGATCGAGGCGGGCATCCGCATCATCGAAGTGCCGTTCAATTCGCCCGATCCAGCGGCCTCGATCGCGGCCATGGCCGATGCGCTTGGCGACCGCGCCGCGATCGGCGGCGGCACGGTGATTTCCGCCGCCCTGGCGGAAACCCTTGGCGGCGCGGGCGGAGCCTTCATGGTGTCGCCCAACGTCGATCCCGCCGTCATCGCCCGCTCGATCGCATTGGGCATGGACGTGCTTCCGGGTTTCCTCACGCCAACCGAGGCCTTTGCCGCCATCGATGCCGGGGCACGGGACCTGAAGCTCTTTCCCGGCTCTTCGCTGGGCAGCGGCTATATCAAGGCCATCGGTGAAGTCCTGCCCAAGCACGTGCGCATCTGGGCCGTAGGCGGCGTGGGACCGGCAAATCTGGCCGAATACCGGGCCGCCGGCTGTTTCGGTATCGGCGTGGGAAGCAGTCTCTACAAGCCAGGATTCGATGCCGACACCGTCGGTGCAAAGGCGCGCGAGATCGTCGCTGCCTGGCACGCTGCGAGCGCCTGATCAAGGCTAAGACGTCTCTCATCCTGGCTGGGCGCTTGGCCTGTGCGCCGGTGTCGCCAGTGCCGAGGCGCAACGGACGCCGCAGAACCACGACAGCGCCTCGCTCACCTTCAATGCGCAGCATTCAGGCGATCTGACGGCACACGATCCGGTGATCATCCGCGAAGGCGACACCTACTATGTGTGACCTGACTGTTACCTGTCGCAGTCGCCCTGACATGAACACCACGGGCCTGCCCACAATGGACCCACTCCATTTTGCAGGTCTTCGTCTTCGCGAACACGAGCGCTCCTTCCCGCAATGGTTGCTGACTACCGGCCCGGCACTGACACACGACTGTAATCGATTTCACCCTGTAGCGTCATCTTTCGCAGCTAGTGCGCCCGAACTTCGGCGGCACGGTCGCACGCCGGCAAGTAGCAGGGATTTCGATGAAGAACTTAATCACGGTAAGCTGGATCGCGCTTGCGTTCATGGGCGTGCCGGCCATGGCCCAGACAGCCACAGCCGAGGCTGTAACCTCGAGCCAATCGGACGCCATAGTCGTTACCGGCACCCGCGAACGCTCGCGCACCATCTTCGAGACACTCGCCCCGATTGATTCGCTGAGCCAGGATGCCGTGCGTTCAAGCGTTTCGGGCGATCTGAACGACACCCTTGCCCAGTTGCTGCCATCCTACAATATCCAGCGCCTTCCGGCCGCGGACGGCCAGGCCTTTGTGCGTCCGGCTACCCTGCGCGGGCTTTCCGCCGACCAGACGCTCGTCCTCTTGAATGGCAAGCGCTACCATCGCTCGGCGCTGCTCGGCACGCGCGGGGCCCAGGCCGCCGATCTCGCCAGCATTCCCTCACTGGCGATCAAGCGCATCGAGGTACTTCGCGACGGTGCAGCGGCGCAGTATGGTTCGGATGCGATTGCCGGCGTCATCAACATCATCCTCGAAGACGAGCCGGGCATGAGCGCGTATTCGCAGTTCTCGCAATACTATGAGGGCGATGGCAACGAGTACCAGGTCGGCGCGCGGGGCGGCATCGCGCTCGGCGACAGGGGCAGCATTGTCCTTACCGGCCAGTACGACCACGCCGAGGCAACCTCGCGCACCCGCCAGCGCGCCGATGCCGAAGCGTTGCAAGAAGCTAACCCCGATCTTGACGTGCCCAATCCCGTCCAGCGCTGGGGCCAGCCAGACGAGGAGCGCATTCATGGCTCACTCGATGCACGCTACGAATTTTCCGAGGCGATCGAAGTCTATGGCTTCGTCACGGCGCAGGACGGCGACGGCGTAACCGACTTCAACTGGCGCAATCCCACTGCGACAGCCAGCGTCTTCAAGGACACCGCGGCCTTTCCCGGGTTCAACTTCGCCCAGTGGTACCCGGCCGGTTTCACGCCGCGCTTTTCCACCCGGTACAGCGACATCCAGACCTCTGCCGGACTGCGCGGCGAGATTGCCCCTGCCTTCACTTATGACCTGAGCGGGTCATATGGCCGCAGCACGATCGAATACGGCATGACCGAAAGCCTCAACGCCTCGATGGGGCCGGACAGCCCGACCAGCTTCTACATCGGCAAGCTGGAACAGCGTGAGTTCAACCTCAATGCTGACTTCGTCTATCGCCTCGATGTCGGCTCGACCGAACCGATCAACGTTGCCTTCGGCGCGGAACGCCGCCGGGAGACCTATGAGGTCGGCCAGGGTGACGACGCGTCGTGGACCATCGGCCAGGGCGCAGCCGAAGGCCTCGCTTCCAGCTCGAACGGCTATCCCGGCTTCGGACCGGATCGGGTCGGCACCTGGCACCAGACAAGCTACGCCGGTTACCTCGATCTCGAATGGCGGCCTGTCGACATGCTGACCCTGGGTGCGGCAGGGCGATACGAGGATTTCTCCTCATTCGGCGACACCTTCAACTACAAGCTGTCGGCCCGCGTGGACCCGATCGAGGGTCTAGGCATCCGGGCGACCTGGTCGACCGGCTTCCGCGCGCCCACACCGGCCCAGCTCAATACCCGCGCCACCACGCAGGGTCTAGATACGACAACGATGACGATCTACACGCAAGGTCGCCTTTCGCCATCCGATCCTCTGGCGATTGCGCTGGGAGCCAGGCCCCTGACGCCCGAGAAATCGCGCTCCTTGACTGGCGGGGTGACCTTCCAGACCGGCTTCGGCCTGTCAGGCAGCGTCGATCTCTACCAGATAAAGCTCATGGACCGTTTCAGCCAGTCGGCCACGTTCGCCGTGCCTGCGGACTACAACAACGTCGAGGGCTATTCAGCCATCAGTTACTTCACCAACGATTTCGACACCCGCACCCGCGGCATCGATGCCGTATTGTCCTATGTCACGCAGCTTGGCGCGGGACGTCTGAAGGCCAATCTCGCCTACAACTACAATGAGACGAAGGTGACTTCGGGCACCAGCGCGGCGATTTCCAATGAAACCCAGCGGGTCCGTTTCGAGAACGCTCTGCCCCACCACAACGGCACCGCTTCGCTGGGATATGACGTGGCGGGCTTCGAAGTCCTCGCCCGGGCGCGCTACTACGGTCCCTGGACCGATGTCTCGGGGAATGCGACCGGCGAGATCTTCCAGAAGTTCGGATCGATGGTCCTGTTCGACCTGTCGGCCGCCTACACGTTCAATGAACACTTTTCGCTGCGGGTCGGGGCGGAGAACATCTTCGATTCCTATCCTGACGAGGCGACGTTTCAGGCAGTTCGCGGCCTGATATATTCGCGCAACGCGCCCTACGACACCGATGGCGGCCAGTACTACGTCCGCCTGGGAGTGAACTTCTGATGATCGACACCCGCACACCCCGCCGCACTGTCCTCAAGGGCGCACTTGGCTTTGCGTCGCTTACGGTCGGAACGAAAGGGGTGGCGGGTGCCGTTCAACCGCATCTCCCGGTCGAAACCGGCGACGAGGAGGCTTTCTGGCAGGCCATCGCGGGGCAGTACGACGTCACGCGCGAGGTCGTTCAGGTGGAAAACGGGAATTGGGGCATGATGCCCCGGCCCGTTTTCACGGCCTACCAGGAACACCTCGCGCGCGTGAATCGCGATACCAGCTACTATTCGCGCCGGGGCTTCGGCCGCGATGCAATGGCGGTCCGCGAGGAGATCGCCGATGCGCTGGGGGTTCAGCCCGACGAGATCGCCTTTACGCGCAATGCCACCGAGGCCCTCAAGGCGCTCATTCTAGGCTACAATCAGCTCAAGCCGGGCGAGGCGGTGCTCTATTCCGACCTCGATTACGATTCCATGCAGGCTTCGATGGATAGCCTCGCCGCGCGGTGCAAAGCCCGCGTGGTTCGCATCGCTTTGCCCGAACCGGCAAGCCATCAAGGCCTTCTCGCGGCCTACACGCAGGCTCTGGACGAGAATCCGCAGGTCAGGTTGCTGCTGCTTACCCGTATCGGACACCGCACGGGCCTGGCTGTGCCGGTGCGCGAAATCGCTGCCATGGCCCGCGCCCGCGGGGTCGACACGATCGTCGATGCAGCGCACTCATGGTACCAGATCGATGGCGACATCGCCGCGATGGATTGCGACTTCGTAGGGGTAAACGGCCACAAGTGGCTCGGCGCCCCGCTCGGCCTCGGCGTGATCCACATTCGCCGGGGCGCCCTGCACAAGATCGATCCGGACCCCGCCGAGAAAGGCGATGCCGGTGTGTTCAGCCGCGTCCACACCGGAACCATGGACATCTCCGCCTTGCTGACCGCACCTGACGCCCTCGCCTTTCATGCCCGGATCGGATCGGAGCGCCGGACCCGGCGCCTGCGCGCGTTGCGCAGCCGATGGGTGGACCAGGCGCGAACTATCGCCAATGTGCAGATCCTGACACCCGAAGACCCGGAGCTGTCCGCTTCGATCACTTCGTTCCGGCTCAAAGGCCGCACCAGTGTGCAGGCCAACAAGGCCCTCGCGAAGCAGTTGCTCGACCGACACGGGATCTTCACCGTCCACCGCGACGGCGTCGCTTCGGGAGCTTGTGTGCGGATCACTCCCGCGCTGTTCAATTCCATGGCGGAAATGGACAAGGTTGCTGCCGCCATCGCCGCGATCGCATCGAACTGATCTATTGGCTTCTGCCCGGGAAGCCGGCAATTCGCCACGAGACGCACGGCCGGATTACGCCCTGACCCGGACGGACTTCCTGCCGAACCTGCGTTGGTTCCCACTGCCCATAGCAGGCTTACATCTGGGGACGGCAGGGCTTCCCGTCGTACTGATGCCGGTTCAGGACGTAGGCCTTGCCGTTCCAGCGCTCTACCGGAAAACAGAAGCCCGGACCGCCGATTTCGATATCCGGCCAGCCACCCACGCCCCTGGTGGCGAGGAATGTCGGGATTCCGGTCCCGCCGGTGATGTTCTTCCAGCTGCCGTCGGCCTGCTTGCTGACGATCGTGTAGCCGGTTCCCGTCATGCCGAAGCAATAGGTGCCGCCTTCGGTGATCACCGCTTCGGGTCGTCCATCGCCGTTGAGATCGCGCACGGTGTCGATTTGTCCGGGCGAATAACTGGGCGTGCCGGGATCGCCGCAAGCTGACCATTGACCGCCCTGAAGCGTGAAACCGGCAGCGCGAAAAGCGGCGGCGCGGTCCTTCGCCGTCAAGTTCGCCTGGGCCAGCACCGGGGATGCAAGCAAGGCCAGGGACACAACGAGAGCGCAACGAAGCCGCATGTCATCCTCCACGAACGCTGCACTGTGCCCATAGCACGCTGACGCATGCGAGCAGAAGCGCTTCTCTATGGGTAGCGACCGACGCGACCCGCTTAGCCGGAGAGCATCGAAAAGCACCAGTGCCGAAGAGCTGCCTCAATCGGAATGCACGACGCGGAACACCGCGCCGGATCCGGCGTCGCGCACCAGGTCGACGCCGGTGCCGTCCCAATGATAGTCGAGATGACGGCCCTGAACGGGCTCGAAAGCGCCATCGGGGTAGAACAGGGCAGCGCATTGTCCGCCGCGATGCCGGATACTGGGATAGACGATGCCATCGGAACCAGCGGCCCTGAGCGTGGCCGCGAGGGCTTGCGACGCGGCATAACTGTCGGGATCGAGCGCGCGTTTGTCTGCGGCGCTGTCCCTCATGTCATGCAAGTCGGCGCCGACCGACAGGACGATCTCCCGGAACTGCGAGGTCCAGCCCGGCGCTTCGGCCGTGCGGGCCATGAAGCGGGCATGGTGATGGATCGTCTCGAACAGCGCTGTTTCGAACCCATTGCCGACATAGAGTACGCCGTAGCTGCCATCGGTAAAGCGACTGGGCCGGTCGGTGCTGACGTGGGTGAAGGGTGCCATCAGGTAGGACGCGCCGTTTCCGCCGACCCGGCGTTCGACCGGCACCAGATCGAGATTGCCGATCGTCGTCATGATGCGCGGATTGGTCTTCTGCTCCGCCGAGATCAGCAGCGGCCAGTCTGCAGGGTCGGCAATATCCTCGAACAGATCGATCGGCGGGTAGGTACTGCGGATGATCCGGACCGCATCTTTCCACTCGACCCGGCTAACCTGCAGAGCCTCGGGCCCGGTCACCAGGCGCCGCGTTCGGCATCGAGATAGCGGCGCACCCGCATGAGATCGGTCAGCTCTCCGCCAAGCATGATATCGAGCGCACTCGCACCGGCAAAAGCGGCGTTGTCCGCCTTGATCCAGGCATAACCGCGCCGGGCTTCGGAAAAGATGATTCGCAGCGCTTTGTGTATCCCCATCAGGTTCGAAAGCCGTGCCGCCCCGTCGCGCGAGATGCGTCCGGGCCCTTCGGCCTTCCAGCGCCGATAAGTGCGTACGGGCATGTCGAGCAGCGTCGCTGCCTGCTCGTCGGTCAGGTCCCATCTGGCGAACAGGTTCAACACGGCACGGAACATCGCCGCGGCCTCGTTCTGGGTCACCGGGTCGGGCCGGAAGACCCCGGGGGCTGTATCAATGGGTTCCAGAGCCAGCATGGCAGTTCTCCATATGGCACCATATAGTCGATTCTATGCCAAATGGCAATATTGCAGGCGCCTGGCTTCAGCGCTCTCAGGTTTTGCCCTCACAAGACTGAAGGATCTTGTTCAAACCGAGCCTGTCGATCGCCGTGGCGAAGGACTGCACCGGCGAGTGAAGCCGTTCAGCTATCCAACAATCTCAGAGCCTGCCCCACCAGAGCTTCCGCGAGCTCTTCACGATCCGGCTCAGGTTCCGGCGTGCGAATCATCGAGCGGTTGGTCTGCAATGCAAAGCCGAACACCGCACACCATAACGTTGCGCAGCGAATGCTGCGTTCCCGGTCCGAAAGATCGGGCGCCACGGCCATCATGAGCTCATGCAGGCGCCGAAATCCGAGATCCTGCACTTCCTGGATCTCTGGCGCGAGCCCCTCGCGCACAAGCTCGCTTTCGTACATCAGGGCAAAGATGCGCCGGTTGCCGGAAGCAAAACGCAGGAAATTCAGCAACTGGCCACGCAGGTTTTCGCGCGGATCAGTGTTGTCCACGCCTATGTGCGCATCCGCGAACATGGAGTGGTAACCGTCGACAGCCACTGCCAGCAGAAGGGCGCGCCGATCCGGAAAATGGTGGTAGGGCGCAGCGGAACTGACCCCGATCTCTTCAGCAAGGCGCCGCATCGACAGGTTTTCGTAGCCTTCGCGCACGATGAAGGCCTTGGCCGCATCCAGCAGCTCCTGCCGCAAATCTTCGCGGTGGTACGGTTTGCCTCTTCTTTTTCCGGGCGTTCGCTTCGTTGCCATGTTGCTCATGTGCGGCGTTACGTACCCGTTAGCAAGCCTGAAGACACTTATAACTAGCACCGCTTAATTTATGGCTTGCGGACCAAATTAACATCGCTTAAATGGTGGCCAACTAAGCGGTGATTAAAACAATTCCGCATCAGGGGGAGAATACCTGTGACAGGCTTCCGGTACGGCGTTTCACTGTACAGCTATACCGACGACTTCGGCACCGTCATGACGCTGGACGACGCGTTCGATCATGTGGCGGACACCGGGGCGACGGGTATCGAGATCCTGGGCGAGACGAGCGTGCCGCTCTATCCCGAACCGCCTGCCGCATGGCTCGACCACTGGTTCGCACAGCTCGATCGCTACAAACTCGAGCCGACCAACTTTGCCTGCTGGGTCGACACGCGCATCCAGATCGACCGCAACATGAACGTCGAGGAAGGCGCCGCCCAGATCGCTCAGGACCTGCGCCTGGCCCACCGCCTCGGCTTCAAGTTCATCCGCCCCAAGTTCGGCGTGATTGACCACGAACTGACACCCGATCCGATCTGGGAAGGTGCAGTCGAGCGCAATCTCGATCTGGCGCAGCAGCTCGATCTGGTGATCCTGCCCGAGATCCATTCGCCCACCCCGATCCGCCACCCGGTGACCGACGCCTATGTCAACTTCATCGAGCGCACGGGGACGCAGCACTTCGGCCTGATGATCGATACCGGCATTTTCCAGGATCGTCCGATCGACAAATGGGGCGGAGGCGAGACCGATGAAATCAAGAAGGGCGCGCTGAGCTTTCTCAACGGCATCAAGGTGCCGGTCGAGCATCTCGAGGACGTGATCCAGTACGTGCCGTTCATCCAGGCCAAGTTCCACCACATCGATGAAACGCTGCACGACCACCAGATCCCGTGGGAGCGCATTGTACCGATGCTCAAGAAGCTGGGCTACTCGGGCTATCTTTCGAGCGAGTACGAGGGCGAGCGCGCGCCATGGGTGGCGATAGAGCAGGTGCGCCGCCAGCACGCACTGATCCGCCAACTCGAAGAGGAATACGATGCGTCTCATCCGGGGATGGCTCAAGGGGGGACGGCCAATGCTTGAACGCACACATATCCAAAGCACCGGTTTTCGTAACATCGGCCCCGAAGGCGCACGCACCGGTTTCGAATTGCGCATCCGTCAAGCCAACTATCGCTCGTCCCGTCTCAGCCTGATCGAAGGCGTAGACATCACGGTCGACGGGGTTCTCTACCCTGCCGCACACAACCGCTTTCGCCTCGGCGACAGGGAATACACGCGCAGCGAGCTGAACGAGGCGACCGAGACGCGGCTCTACGTCGGCGACTATTTCACAGTCGTCGTTCCCAAGGCAGGTGGGCTGACGCGCGGCGTGCATCTCGTCGGTAGCGCGATAAGCTACCGCCACCCCTATTTTCCGCCTGAATTCCAGCCCGCTATCGCGCGAAACGAGCGCCACGCAACGATTATCCTGTCCTGAACCGGAAGGGTCCCTGGGCACGACGCCGGATGCGCGGACCGGCAACAAATACACAAATCCGCGAGAATTTTTCTGGGAGGACAAACATATGAACATGAGAAGCAGGAATAGGCTTATACTGTCCGCATCGGTTGCCGCCATGGCACTGTTTGCATCGGCACCTGCCCTTGCACAGACTGCCGATGAGCAGGCCTCGGGAGAGGCTTCGACACCTGGCGAAATCATCGTCACTGCGCAGCGCCGAAGCGAAAATGTACTCAAGGTTCCCGTCAGCGTGACCGTCGTCGGTGCCGAGCAGTTGACCCAACGCGGCGCGAACGACCTTACCGCCGTCACCAAGCTTGCGCCGAGCCTTCAGGTCCAGCAGGACAACACCTTCTCGGTGCGCGGGGTCGGTACGGCCACATTCTCGAACACGGTTGAAGCCAGCGTCTCGCAGGTGATCGATGAAGTCGTCCTCGGCAATCGCGAATTCGCAGCAAACGCATTCTACGACATCGCGCGCGTTGAAGTGCTGAACGGGCCGCAAGGCCTGCTGTTCGGCAAGAATGCCTCGGCCGGCCTCGTCAACATCACCACCAACAAGCCGAAGCTTGGTGAGATGACGTTTAGCGCCGATGGGGAACTGGTCCAGCGCGCGCGCCCCGGCAATGACGGCACTGGCTTCCAGATCCGTTCCACTGCCAACGTGCCGGTGGGTGAGAACGCCGCCCTGCGCCTGAACTTCATTTACAGCGATCAGGACCCGATCACGGTTTCGCAGGTCAACCCGGCCGTCCGCAACGACCTGAGCCTGGAGAACCTGGGCGTGCGCGCCAAGTTCCTGTACGAGCCGAGCGACACCCTCTCGGTCTACGTGATCGGCGACTACAACCGTCAGCGCGGCATTACCGGCAGGTACGACATCACTTTCCGTGAGTTCGGCCCCGGCAGCCAGTATCCCGATCGCGGCCTGGTCGCCGGCCCCGAAAACTTCACTTTTGCGGCCGAGGCACCGAACTACCGCGACAGCGATACGGGCGGTCTCCAGGCGAATATCAACCTTGCGCTGGGCAATGGCATGGACCTGACCAGCATCACCGCGTGGAAGCAGGCCAAGACCGACTTCCAGTTCGACTCCGACCAGACGCCGTTCAACTTCTTCAGCTACAATTCTTCGAACCAGAAGTACGACCAGTTCTCACAGGAACTGCGCCTTGCCCTGCCTAGCGAAAGCGTCCTTTCCGGCCAGTTTGGGCTCTATTATTACCGGTCTGTCGGAAACACCGCCGGCTTCCGCGGCGGTAACAACGGCCTGCCCGATTTCGTCGCTGTGGGCTTTCCGTTCTGCGTCGGCGCGACCGTCACTGCAGGACCGCCACCCGCGTGCAACGTGAGCAATGCCTCGTTCCTCGGGCAGGACTACCAATACCGGCTGGTGAACAATAGCTACGCCGGTTTCGGCCAGTTGAGCTACCAGCTGACCGATGCGTTCAAGCTGACTGCCGGCGCTCGCCTGACCTACGAAAAGGCGCAGATCGACCTGAGCGAGAACTTCGGCCAGTACTTCGTAACGTTGGGCGTGCCGAGCAATGTCACCAAGCAGTCCACCGACGCGACGGACCTCAGCTACAGGGTCGGGTTCGACTGGCAGGCGACGCCGGACCTCATGGTCTATGGTTTCTACGGAGAAGGCTTCAAGGGGCCGGGCTTCTCGAACACGGCACCTGCCCCCAACGCGGATCTGGCCGTGCGCCCAGAGATCTCTCGCGGCGGCGAGCTGGGCATCAAGGGCAAGGCGCTGGATGGCGCGCTGACGTTCAGCCTCTCGGCCTTCTACACGAAGTTCTATGACTTGCAGGTCCAGGCCTTCGTGCAGTCACTGCGCACTTTCGTGCTCGGCAATGCCGCAACCGCAACGACCAAGGGCCTGGACTTCTCGTTCCAGGCGCGGCCTTTCGAGGGACTGACGCTCTCGGGTTCGGCAGCCTATGCCGATGCGACCTTCGACGATTACCCCGGCGCCCAGTGCTATCCGACACAGACGACCGACGGCTGCAAGGCCGACGTCAACTCGTCGCTGCCGGACTTCGTCGGCACGTTCAACGCCAAGGGCTACCAGCTGCCTCTGTCCTCGAAGTTCACCGCCACTCTCGGCGCTGAATATGCAGCGCCGATCTCGGACGCGCTCGAGGCGCAGTTCGGGCTCGGCTACTACCACCGCTCGCCGCAGTCGGCGGGGATCGGTGCGCCGTTCACGATCCCCACCTGGGACACGATCGACCTGCGCGCCGGCATCAAGGCCGAGAACTGGAACATCAGCCTGTTCTGCAAGAACTGCACGAACGAGATTCGCCCGATCTCGATCGGGTCTGACGGCGGCGATGCCAACCCCATCGGTACGGCGCCGCCAGTGCTGACGCTCAACCAGCGCTTCAGCTTCGATTCCGTGCGCACGATCGGTGTGCGTGCCGGTATCAACTTCTGATGCGACAAGGGCCGCCGCCCGATGGTGGCGGCCCTTATCACTCCGTATCCGGCCGGGCCCGGAGCGCGGCTGACCCTACGAGCAGGATGATAGTCATGGCCTTACCCGCACTTCGCAGCCCGTTTCTGACTCTCGGGTTGCTCCTGATTGCGGCCGGCTCGCCCGCCGCAGCGCAGACGGGCATTTCCACCGAAACGGTTGCTGCACCGGCGCAGCCGAACACCATCGTTCTGCAAACCGCGGAAAAGGTCGACCGCGAGATCTGGCATATGAGCGAAAGCGGCCGCTATGCCGTGCGCAACGTGACAAGGCCGACGTTGACTGCTTTCAGGCCCGTGGGCCAGCCTTCGCCTGCATCCGTGATCATTGCACCGGGGGGCGCCTTTCTTGGTCTCGAGATGGACAAGGAAGGTTGGGAAGTGGCGCGTTGGTTCGCCAATCGTGGCGTAACCGCCTTCGTCCTCAAATACCGCACGCTACCCACACCGCCCGACCAGAAAGTCTTCGTCGCGGAGCTGGACAAGCTGATCGCCGGGGAAAAGAGCACCTTGGCCCCACCGTCTGACACGCCCGCAAAGGCACTGGCCGATGGCCTTGCGGCGCTGCGTTATGTGCGCACTAACGCTGCGGAATACGGCATTGACCCGCAGCGCGTCGGCTTCATGGGCTTTTCTGCGGGAGGTTTCCTCTCGCGCAGCGTCGTTGAAAAGGGCGGTGAGGACCGGCCGGACTTCGTGGCGCCAATCTATCCCAATATGGCTGCGATGAATGTACCCGCCGATGCGCCACCCATGTTCGTGGCGATTGCTGCCGATGACTTCCTGCTTGCCCGTCAGGACGGTCTACCACTTCTGGAAAGCTATCGCGCCGCCGGAAAATCGATCGAGCTCCATCTCTATTCGAAAGGAGGTCACGGTTTCGGTGCCGGTCCGGTTGGATCGCCCGAGGAAGGATGGCTGGATCTGATGTATCGATGGATGCGCACCCAGGGAATGTTGAGCAAGGACAAGTGAATATGATCGATCGCCGCAATCTGATCGCGTCGGCCGCGGCGTTCGGCGCTTCTGCCGCCATGACCGGCAGCAGTGCCCTGGCCCGCACTGCCAAACCGAAGCCCATCGATCCGAAATTTCCGCAAGGTTTCCTCTGGGGCGCCGCCACAGCCGCGCATCAGGTCGAAGGCAACAATATCAATGCCGACCTCTGGCCGATCGAGAACGCGCCAGGAACGACCTTTGCGGATCGTTCGGGCGATGCGGCCAACAGCTTCGAGCTCTGGCGGGCAGATCTCGATCTGGTGAAGGGCATGGGCCTCAATTCCTATCGCTTCAGCCTCGAATGGGCACGGATCGAGCCCGATGAAGGGTACTTCTCCAACGCCATGCTCGATCACTACAAGGCAATGATCGATGGCTGCCGGGAACGGGGGCTCAACCCCGTCGTCACATTCAACCACTTCACCACGCCGCGCTGGTTTGCTGCCAAGGGGGGTTGGCACCACCCGGATTCCCCGGCGCTCTTCGCCCGTTTCTGCGACCGCGCCGCGCGCCATCTGTCGCAGGGCATGGCGCTTGCCACTACCCTCAACGAGCCCAACCTTGTAGGCGTGATCGGCGAGATCCTTCCGCCCCAGCTCGTGGCCGGCGACAAGGCGACGCAGGAAACCGTCGCGAAGCAACTGGGCGTGCCTCTCTATTCGCCTGGCGTTGCACTCTATGTGAAGGACCCGAAGACCTACCGCGCCAACATGATGGAAGCGCACAGGCTAGGCGTGGCTGCGATCAAGGCGATGCGCAGCGATCTCGACGTCGGGGTCAGCCTCGCGATCATCGACGATCAGGCGGCGGGCAAGCATTCGATGCGCGATGCGATCCGCGAGCGCTACTATGGCGAGTGGCTGCGCCTTGCGGCGCACACCTGCGATTTCATCGGCGTGCAGAACTATGAACGCAAGGTCTGGAACGACAAGGGCGCGCTTCCCCCACCCGCCGATGCCCCCCGTAATGCTGCGGGCGCAGAAGTCTGGCCAGGCTCGCTCGCCGGTGCGGTGCGCTATGCCTGGGAAGCGACCAAGCTACCGGTCTACGTTACCGAACATGGCGTCAACACCGACGACGATGCCTTGCGCCAGTGGCTGATCCCGGCGGCGTTGACCGAGCTCAAGCGCGCGATGGACGAGGGTGTTCCGGTCCGAGGCTATTTCCACTGGTCGCTGATCGACAACTTCGAATGGGGCTTCGGCTATCACCACCACTTCGGCCTGCACTCCTTCGACCACGAGACCTTCAAACGGACGGCCAAGCCGAGCGCAGCGGTGCTAGGCATGATCGCGCGGGCCAATAGCCTGTGATGACCAATGCAGGAAACAGACGGCACCAGCGCCCATGGTGAATCGAGCGCACAAGGAAACGAGAGCGATTTTGTGCGCGAGATGCTGGCACTTCCCGCTTGAGCATAAGGCAGAGCAGTCTTCGACTCTAAATGAAAGGCATGATCCGAGCCCTGGATCATAGGTCCCAGGCCTACCCCCGCGCACTGAATTACGCGCACGAGTGCGGCCCCAGGTGGGATGGAGGCCGATTACGCTTCGTGCGTAGCCGGCACGCTCGCGCGCGCCCGGTCGCGCTGCGACAGTGCGCCGTTTCCGGCCTTATGCCGAAGCAGGCGACCGGGCATCGCGCCGGTGGGCTCGTCATACTCACGGGTGATGGCACCATTTACCATCGTCATGCGATAACCGCTCACGGGTTGAAGCAGTCTGCTGGCGCCCTGCGGCAGATCGTCGACTATGGTGGGCTTGCCTAGCTCGAGCTTGTCGAAATCGATGACATTGATGTCTGCGCGCATCCCGGGCTCCAGCGTCCCACGGTCGGCGATGCCCATGGAACGCGCAGTATCGTGCGACATCATGCGCACCACCTGCTCCAGGGGAATGATCGGACCGCGCGATCGATCGCGGGCCCAGTGGGTCAGCATGAAGCTGTTCATGGAACCGTCGCAGATGGTCATCACATGAGCGCCTGCATCCGATGCACCGAGGACGGTGGCGGGATGCTCGATCATCGGCTTGAGTTTATCCAGACCGCCGCCGACGTAATTGTTGATTGCAAGCAGCAGGCGCGGATGCCGGCTGGTCTTCAGCATCATGTCGTATACGTATGACTGCGCAGTGGTGCCCGCAGCAGCGGCGAGGACGGTGACGTTTACACTGGCATCGGGTTCGTAGTTGGCCGTTTCCCCCAGATCGAAACAATTGTTCCAGTGCTGATTGAGGAACGCGCCGAAGGTACCTTCCGGGTCGGTCTCGCGCAGGATGCGCGCCTTGACCTGTGGGTCGGCAAGCGCTCCAAGCCACTTGTCGCGCGACAGGGTATCCTTCACCTCGCGAAAGCCCGGGCGCTCCATGAACGGGTGCGTGCCGAAGAAGCTGAGCAGCGCGCCGATACTGCGTCCGCTGACTTGCCCGAAAACGCGCGAGTGTCCGCCCGCGTTGATGCGGGCAGCCCAGTCGAGCTGTTCCTGCCAATAGTCCGGATCGAGGTTGGGTTGCAGCAACAACATGTGCAGGTCGACGCCGGTTTCCGCGACGATCCTGTCGAACATCGCCATCTCGGCTCGCAGGCCCTGTGGATCTTCACCGACTACGCCTGAGGGCGCGAACTCCATGACACCGCGATGCTGGGCGACGACACGGGCAATCGCCGTCAATTCCTCACGGTCTGCCTCGAAGTCGGGAGTCATGTCACCGTGTATGGTGCGGTGAACTGAAGTGCGCGAGCTGGATACCCCGAAGGCGCCGGCTTCCATTGCCTGGTCAACAAGTCCGGCCATGCGCGCGATCTCATCGGCATCGGCCTTGCGTCCGCAGCCAACCTTGTCGCCCAGCACGTATAGCCGTAGCGGCCCATGAGGCAGATAGCAGCCGATATCGAAACTGCGTGGCCTGGAGTCCAGAACGTCCAGATATTCGGGGAAGCTGGACCAATTCCACGCCAGTCCGGCGTGGAGGGCACCCCCGGGTATTTCCTCCACTCCGTCCATGAGATCGATCAGGCGCCCCTCATCTCCTCGCGCAACCGGTGCGAAGCCGACACCGCAATTGCCCAGGATCGCGGTTGTCACGCCCGAACTGAATGACGGGTCGAGCAGCATGTCCCATGTAGCCTGGCCGTCGTAATGCGTGTGGATGTCCACCCAACCAGGGGTGACGAGCAGGCCAGTAGCGTCAATGGTCCGCCGGGCGGGGTCGGACACCTCTCCCACTGCGACGATGCGACCATCGACAATGCCAATGTCCGCCTCAAAACGCGGCCGCCCCGTACCGTCGACGACTTCGCCGCCCTTGATGAGTACGTCGAGCATAATCACATCTCCCGATTTTTGGAGGATCGTATGGCCTCTTGCCAGCCTGTCGCCCTATGCAAAGGGATAGTGACGCAGCGTGCAAACATGGCAGTCGTGACCTGGAATTGCGCCGATTGCCGCACATAGACGCAAGCAATCCGCAGCGGCGCGTTACCCAAGCAGCACGGCCGCAAGGCCCAGGAAGTCCTTCAGGCACATCTGACCGCGAACCAGGTTGAGAGCGATGGTTGCCATTTGTCGGAGTATTTGCTCTACAAACAGGTGCGAAATCAAATATGGAAAGATGAGGCATTCATGCCCGCAACCGATTTTTCAGGGCATTCGCGCCGCGATCTGCTCGTCAGCACAGGTCTTGCGGGGGCGACTGCGGGCCTTGCCACGATCCTGCCTGCGACAGCTCTTGCGGCGCAGAAGGCGGGAACGCAGGTCAAGCCCGCGCGGTTGGAACCGTTCGACCTGTCGGATGTGACCCTGGAGGAAGGGCCTTTCCTCCACGCCCAGCGCCTGACCGAAGCCTATCTGCTTCGCCTCCAGCCCGACCGGTTGCTGCATAATTTCAGAGTCAATGCGGGGCTTGCGCCAAGGGCAGCGGTCTACGGCGGATGGGAATCGGACGAGATCTGGGCCGACATCAACTGTCATGGCCATACCCTGGGGCATTACCTGTCGGCCTGCGCGCTGGCCTTTCGCTCGACGAACGACAGGCGCTTCAAACAGCGTGTCGATTATATTGCGAATGAGTTGGCCGCATGCCAGAAAGCGACCGGCTCGGGGCTTGTCTGCGCATTCCCGGACGGCCCGGCGCTTCTGACAGCACACCTTCGTGGAGACAAGATCACCGGGGTCCCCTGGTACACGCTACACAAGGTCTACGCGGGCTTGCGCGACGGCGCGCTGCTTGCCGACAGCACGGTTTCCCGCGAGGTACTGATCCGACTGGCGGACTGGGGCGTGGTGGCCACACGGCCACTGACCGATGGGCAGTTCGAGACGATGCTGGCGACCGAACATGGCGGCATGAACGAAGTCTACGCCGATCTTTATGCCATGACCGGCAACGAGGACTACCGGGAACTGTCGCAGCGCTTCTCGCACAAGGCGGTCATGGACCCGCTGGTCCAGGGCCGTGACCTGCTCGACGGGATGCACGCCAATACACAAGTGCCCAAGATCGTCGGATTCCAGCGCGTCTACGAGATAACGGGCGACGACCGCTACGCGCAGGCGGCCAACTTCTTCTTCCGCACGGTAGCGCATACCCGCTCCTTCGCGACGGGCGGACATGGCGATAACGAGCATTTCTTCGCGATGGCCGATTTCGACAGGCACGTCTTCTCGGCCAAGGGCTCCGAAACGTGCTGCCAACATAACATGCTGAAGCTGGCGCGACTGTTGTTCATGCAGGATCCGAACGCCGATTACGCAGACTATTACGAACGCACGCTTTACAACGGCATCCTTGCCTCGCAGGATCCGGACAGCGGCATGGTCACCTATTTCCAGGGCGCGCGGCCAGGCTACATGAAGCTCTATCACACGCCAGAGCACAGCTTCTGGTGCTGCACCGGAACGGGCATGGAGAACCATGTCAAATACCGGGACTCGATCTATTTCCACGACGAACGCTCGCTCTACGTGAACCTGTTCGTACCGTCCTCCGTCGCCTGGAAGGAGAAGGGTGCGGAACTGATCCAGCGCACGGCCTTCCCCGAAAAACCGACGACCGGCCTGCAATGGAAATTGCGCGCGCCTGCCAAGATCGCCTTGCAGTTGCGGCACCCGCGCTGGAGCCGAACGGCGGTAGTACGGGTAAACGGGCAGGAGGTCGCGCGGTCGGCAACCGCCGGCAGCTATGTCGAGGTCGCGCGGACCTGGAAAGATGGCGACCGGGTCGAGCTGCAGCTGGAAATGGAGCCCACAGTGGAAAGCGCGCCGGCCGCGCCGGACATTGTCGCCTTTACATACGGCCCGATCGTGCTCGCGGGCGCACTGGGGCGCGAAGGATTGGCGCCGGACGCTGACATCATCGTCAACGAGCGCAAGATCGGCGAATACAACAAGAGCGATGTGGCCGTCCCCACCATTGCAGGCGATCCCCGCCTGGTGGCGCAGCGGCTGAGACCAGGAGCCGCGCCTCTCGAGTTCGCAATTGCGGCAGAGGATGGTTCGCCGATCCGGCTGATTCCCTATCACCGCATCGCGCACGAGCGTTATGCCACCTATTGGCGCGTGAAGCCTGCAGAGGCTTAGACTCCATGTTCGCCTGAGCTGAGCCGCGCCTCCTGGGACCTTCTGCATTCAAGAGGGGCACCAGCACTGGCTGATGCCCCCATCAGGAATGGAAGACAGGCCGCATGCGCGCGAGCATGCCTGCCAACGGCTCCTCGCGTCAATTCAGGCGCTGCATCATGGTCAGTTGGTCTTGCGATAGTGAAGGGGATAGAGAGGCCCTTCGCTGTCGGCAGGCGTGCCGGGTCGCTGTGCCATGACCGCATCCATTGAGGAGGGAAGCTCGAACGGCAACGTGCCTTGCGCCTTGGTACGCCCGGCAAGAACGTCAAAAAGCGCGTCATCGCGAGCGCCGAAATCAGCGAGAAGCAGATTGGCCCTGCGCTTGAGCGGCGTCACGATGGCCGGCCGGTCCAGATAGATCGAAACGGCCAGCGGCAAACCTGGCGGAAGCGCCTCGATCGCGGCAATGTCCGGATCGCCCGGCGCGAAGGCAAGACTGCCTTCATGCTGCATCGAACCGAAGAAATAACCGGGATGAAGCATTTCGTGCGGTGCTGCCGTGCGCACCACCGCAAAGTCGGCCTTTGCCGGATCCGAGACCACCTCGTACCCGGCAGCCTTGGCAGCGGCCGGATCGACATTGCGCAGCCAGACGCGTCCGGAAGTTCTGCCCGCAATGCGACCGTCATCCTCCAGTCGCACCATCGCACGGCCCTGGGCGATGCGCGCAAGCTGCTTGTCATGCGGCGTTCCGGCGATCCTTTCGGCCTCTGCCGGATCTACGAAGGGGGCCTCGAACAGGCCCAGACGAAAGCTCTGGCGCAGAATGCGGCCCACGGCAGCGTCGACCTGAGACGGCGTGACAAGGCCGCTGCGAATGGCTTCGAGTAGCGGCCCGGTATCCATTACGCCGCCGAACTGGTCGACCCCTACAGAGATCGCCCGCGCGAAGCGCTCGGGGCGGCTCAGGTCCTCTACGCCCCAGGCCATCGATATGCCTTCGAAGGTGGGGCGCTCACCCTTGGGAAATCCGTTACGGCAGATCTCGCCGCAGTCCGCAGTCACGCCCCAGTCGGTCAACACGACGCCGTCGAACCCGTAGCGGGTGCGCAGCAGATCATGGACCAGCACCTTGCTGTAAGCGGCACCGACCGGCTCTACCGCCTGCCCGTCTACCGTCAGTCCTTGCGCAATCGTATAGGCAGGCATCACCGCAGAGGGGTGCACCGCAAATGCCGCCTCGAACGGCTTGAGATGCTCTTTGAGTTCGGCTTCATCGACCGAAGCGAAACGCCCATAGCGGTTATGCGCATCCCAACCGTCCCTGGCTGCCGCATAGCCGACGAAGTGCTTTGCAACGGTTGCGACGCCATCCCGGGTGAGACCGTCCGCGCTGCCTTGCAGGCCCTCCACCAGCACTGCCGCAAGCGGCGCCGCACTGGCCGGGCTCTCGCCAAGCGATCCGCTGATCCGCGCCCAGCGCGGCTCCGTTGCCAAATCAAGCTGCGGCCCCAGGAGCATTGAAATGCCCGTCGCGCGCAGATCCCGGCGAACGGTCGACGCAAACTGACTGGCAAGGGTCATATCGCCCAGACCGGCGAAGCCGGTCGTATCGGGCCATTCGCTGAAGCCGCCGCTTTGCACACCTGCGCCGATGGTGCTGGCAATATGATGGCGCGGATCGGTGGCGATGACGGCAGGAACACCGAGCCTGCCCTGTTCGGCCTCTTCCTGTATCGCGTTATTCGCCTGGGCGAACTGCGCCAGCGGCAGGACCAGCATCGAGTTGAGATGGGTAATACCCTGGGCGCGAACCATGTTCGTTACCATGCCCATGTCGTAACCGCTGGCCGGCTGCCCGAACGGTGCGTTCGAGAAAGCATTGGCGACTACCATCTGCCCGGCCTTCTCCTCGACGGTCATGCGTGACAAAAGATCGGCAGCACGCTCATCAGGCGAAAGACGCCAGTCTTCGTAAGCCGTGAGCACCCCGTTCCGGTCGAGATCGCGGAATTGCAGACCGTCCACCTCGATGACCGGAATGGACCGCGAGTCGATCCGGGGCTGCGCGATCCGTTGCGCGCCAACAACTGGATGCTCGGCCACTGCAGCACAAGCTGCAAGGCTCAGTGCGACGCTGCATGAAATCGCCAAACTGGTAACGAAACGACGCAAGACTTTCATCTCCCGATCTTTCGGGAGAGTGGATCTCCCAACGTATTGCAATGCGACCCACGCGGCGAGCTGGCCGCGCGAGATGGAACAGGAACCCATACTGGCCATCTGCCATTTTCCAAACGCTTAGTTGTGATGGGTTCGGATCGGAAAAAGTTATAGTTGGGCAGCCAAGCCGGATGGCGGAACCCTCGCGGGACCGGCCTGCGCGCGGGCGAGAACGAGGCGAAGGCCCCCTCCGCCCTCCTGGTCGATCTTCGAGCAGGCGATGGCGAACCGGTCACCGCCATCCGCGAACGCGGTCAGGCGTATGTCATCGATCCTCGCTGCAAGTCTGCGATTTCCGGACATCCCTAGGCCATGATCCTGAGCTCTGCCCCGCTGGAGAAGCGCGTGCGATATTCACCGGGCGTAAGTCCCTGGATACGGCTGAAGATGCGGCGGAACGCGGCGGGGTCCTCATAGCCTACCGACCAGGCGATCTGGTCGACTGTCCTGCGGGTGAACTCGAGCAGTTCGCGCGCCTTTCCCACGCGCAGGTGCTGGACATATTCTATCGGCTTGAGGCCGGTCGCGGACTTGAAGCGGCGCTGGAACGTACGCTCCTCAAGCTGGGCTTGGGCTGCCATGTCCGCCAGCGTCAGATGACGCACCGCCCGCGCTTGCAGCCAATGCTGGACCTTGAGGATCGTTTCGTCTCCGTGCGTCAGGCGGGGTGAGAAGCTGCTGAAGTGCCGCTGCTCGCGGCCAGCCGGGTCGATCAGCCAGAACTTGCCCGTCTCCACCATGATTGTGGGGCCGAGTACGCGGTCGATAAGGCGCAGCCCGAGGTCGGTCCAGGCCATGAGACCGGCTGCGGTGATGATGTCGCCGTCCTCGATCACGATCTTGTCGGCATCGACCAGGATTTCGGGGAAGCGGTCCCGTAACTGGTCGGCGAACAGCCAGTGTGTCGTAGCCCGCCGCCCCGATAGCAGACCGGTCGCTGCCAGCAGGAAGGCGCCGCCGCAATTCGAAGCCAGCGTGGTGCCCTGCGCATGGCGGTCGAGCAGCCAGCGCGCATAGGGCGCAGACTCGTCCGCATCGGGCGGTCCGGTCAGGCGACCGGGAACGACCAGGATCGCAGGCTTCCCCGGCAGAGCCTCATGCGTGTCGAAGGTGCGCGAAAAGGTTCCATCGCGTGCTTTCGACCAGTGGCTGATCCGGATGATCGGCCCTCCGCGATCAGCGGAGAACGTCGAAGCCACGCCGAGCAGATCGGTCATCCCATGGACCATCGCGGCCTGGCAATGCTCATAGAGTACGAGGCCGATTTCAGCTGCCACAGCATGAGCCACCATACGCCTTGCCCCTCGTCAGCTTCCACATGTCGGTTTCGGCCCCCTTTATGTCGCAACTGCCGATCCCGGGGGACAAGCGGTCAATCTATCTCCGAAGTCACGGCACGCAAAGAGCCGCGACACGAAACAACGCAAAGGCACGGAGCAGCACGATGACCACTATCACCACCGGGGACGGAACCCGGATTTTCTTCAAGGACTGGGGCGACAAGAACGCTCAGCCGATCGTCTTTTCCCACGGCTGGCCACTGTCGGCCGACGCCTGGGACGCACAGATGGTCTTTTTCGCCCGAGAAGGTTTCCGCACCATCGCTCACGATCGGCGCAGCCATGGCCGTTCAGACCAGGTCTGGGACGGAAACACGATGGACCAGTACGCTGACGACCTTGCGGAATTGATCGAGACGCTGGACCTGCACGACGTCATCCTCGTCGGTCATTCGACCGGTGGCGGCGAAGTCACCCGTTACATCGGCCGCCACGGAACGGGACGCGTGGCGAAAATCGCTCTGATCGGAGCGGTCCCGCCACTTATGCTGAAGACCGAGGCCAACCCTGGCGGGCTTCCCATCGCGGCCTTCGATGCAATCCGCGAGGGCACTTACGCAAATCGCAGCCAGTTCTTCCTGGACCTTACGGCGCCATTTTATGGTTTCAACCGCGAAGGCAAGACGATCAACGAGGGACTGCGTCAGGAGTTCTGGCGCGAAGGCATGATGGGCGGGCTCAAGGGGCAGCTCGATTCGATCCGGGCTTTCTCCGCGAGCGACTTCCACGAAGACCTGGCCAGGTTCGACCGCCCAACCTTGGTAATCCATGGTGACGACGACCAGATCGTCCCGATCGGCGCATCCGCGCTCGAGACGATCAAGATCGTCAAGGACGCCGTTCTCAAGCTCTACGAGGGCGCAGATCACGGTCTCGCCCAGACTCATCAGGACCGGTTCAACGCCGATCTCCTTGCCTTCATCCGCAACTGACGGGGCGCGGCGGCGAGCGGCCACCACGCTATCCCAACACGAAGGATCACGAACATGAACAAGGGTACTTATCTCATCACCGGAGCCTCCGACGGCATTGGCGCTGTTTATGCCGATCGCCTTGCACGGCGCGGACACGACCTCGTACTTGTCGCACGCCGCGGTGACAGGCTTGCCGACCTCGCCTCTCGCTTGAGTGCGAAGACCGGAGTCCAGGTCGAAATCATCGCCGCCGATCTGGCAGATCCCGATGGCCTAGCAACGGTGGAGGCGCGACTGCGCGATGACGAGACCATCATCGGGCTGGTCAACAATGCGGGAATTGCAGGCGAAACGACGCTGGTCGATGCCGATCCGGCTCATCTGACTTCGCTGGTGAACCTCAATGTCCTTGCCGTAACCCGGCTGACTGCGGCCATCGCACCGCGCCTATCAAGCGGGAAGTCGGGGACCATCATCAACATCACCTCCGTGACAGCGCTGATGCCCGACGGCTTTACGGCAGCCTATCCCGCCAGCAAGGCCTATGTGCTCGCCTTTACAGAGGCAGTTGCGGCAGAATTGACCCCAAAGGGCGTCCGGGTCCAGGCGGTGCTGCCCGGAATCACCCGCACGGCCATCTGGAGCGACGAGCAGATGGCGCATGTCGATCCCGAAATGGTGATGGACGTCGATGACATGGTCGATGCCGCTCTTGCCGGTCTCGACCTCGGCGAACGGATCACGATCCCGGCGTTACCCGACAATTCCGGCCTCGAGGCTTTCCTCACTGCGCGGGGTGCACTGCGCCCGGGTCTTTCCCTGCGCGAGCCTGCCCCCCGCTACCGGCTCTGAACACCCCCAACAGGAGACATTGCCATGGGTACCTCCAAGCCGACCGGAACGATCGTACTCATCCACGGCGCCTGGCTGAATTCGCACAGCTGGGAAAGGGTGAAGACCCGTTACGAAGCCAAGGGCTTTACCGTCATTGCACCCGACTGGCCATTGGACGACCGCTCCCCGGAAGAACTTCGCGCGGCGCCATCCCCCGGGCTCGCCGAGCTAGGCCAGCGCCAGATCGTTGACCACTACGAGCGCATCATCAAGACTTTACCGGAGGCACCGATCCTGATCGGCCACTCGCTGGGCGGGGTCTTCGTGCAACATCTGCTCGATCGCGGCCTTGGCTCTGCGGGCGTGGCCATCGACCCTGCGCCCACCCCGGGGGTGCCGATCCACCTGCGCGCACTCGTCTCGGCTCTTCCGGTTTTCCTCGATCCGTTCAGTCGTTCGAAGGTCAAGACGATGTCCCGCCGGTTCTTTCGCAATCGGTTCGCGCAGACCGTAACTGCCGACAATGCAGACGCACTCTACGATCGCTACATCGTGCCGACCCCGGGGCGCGTCTACTGGGACGGTATCGTCAATCCGATGAGGATCGACTGGACCAACCCGGCAAGGCCCCCGTTGCTACTGATCAGCGGCGGCAAGGATCTCATCGCCGACGCCTCGATGACCCGGGCGATCTATCGCGAGCAACGCCGTGCACCGTCGCGAACGGAGTATGTGGAATTTCCCTTTCGGTCGCACTGGACGCTGCTCGACGAAGGATGGGAAGAGGTCGCCGATGCGGCGCTTGCCTGGGCGACGACAGCTTGATGCGCTGCCTGCAACCGCTCCATTGTCAGATACTTAGCGAAGCGTCATCAAGCGTGATTGCGACTGATTTGTCCGGTTCATTTTCATAGTCATGCGTACACCGGCAGACCAATGGGCATGTTGCGCGTCGCTCGATGAGAGCAGGTCTCCCTCAAAGCCTCGCACGCAGGTCGGCTTCGGTGACGATCTCGATGCCAGCGCCAGCGTCGCGCAGCTTTTCGGCTTTGCGATGCTCAGCTTGCGCCGCTTCCCAGCGACCGAAAGGCTGGTGCGTACTGATGACAAGCATCGTGGTGGTCGTTCCGACGCTGGAGACCACACGCGCACCATGGGCCGCCAGGAACTGTGCCAGAGCTTCGTCTCGCCGTTCTCCCAGGATCGCGATGCGATGACCTTTCAGCGGGCCGGTTTCAGCGGCGCGCGGCGCCTTTCCCGGCTTTGCGGGCTTGGCCAGCCAACCTGACAGGTCGATGCCGGTTTCCGCGATGGCCCTGACGATCACAGCGCCGGCCGCCCGCGCATCGCTGAGAGCATCGTGATGGCGGTGGCGGATTTTCAAATAGTCGGCGAGCGTATTCAGACGGTGATTGGGAAGCTGCGGCCACGCCTTCTTGGCCACGCGAACACTATCCAGCCACGTCGTCTCGATGAAAGGCAGATTGCCGATCCGGCAGGCAGCAGACAAGGCGCCCTTGTCAAACCCCGAATGGGCAACCGTCACACGGCCGGTCAGGTGCGCCGCGACGATCCCATGGATTGCACTGAAGGTCGGTTTCCCCGCCACATGTTCCGGTGAAATGCCATGAATGCCGACATTGAACGGAGAGAATTCATCTTTTGGATCGATCAGCGTTTCGTAAGCAAACACCTCGTTCCCGTCCCGAAAACCGACGATGCCGATCTGGCAGACACTGCTGACCCGCGCGCACGCTGTCTCGACGTCGACCACGACGAAGTCCGGCCTTTCGCCAGCGGAGCCAACCGGGACCGTATCCTGGCCGAAACCGTTCACGCGCGAGTAAACCGCCAGTTGTCTGCGCCGCTCGCCTCGGCATCAAAGCGGTAACCGTCGCTATCGAATCCGCGCATGTCATCGATGTTGGTGACGTGATGCTCGCACATCCAGCGTGCCATCATGCCCCGCGCGCGCTTGGCGCTGAAGCTGACGAAGCGGGGGCCATCCGGTCCCGGTTCACGGAAATCGACATCGATGACCCGAAGCCCCTTGAGCTTGCCCTTCACTGCCGCAAAGTATTCCTGGCTCGCAAGATTGAGCACCTCGCCGGATCCTTCCCGATTCACTTGCTCACAAAGCAGTTCGGCGATGCGATCGCCCCACCAGTCGGTCAGGCTCTTTCGACGCGGAGCCCAGCGTGTCCCCATTTCCAGGCGATAGGGCCGGATCGCATCCAGCGGCCGAAGGAGGCCATAGAGACCGGAGAGCATGCGCACGTGGTCCTGCGCAAAGATAACACCTGCTTCGTCAAGCGTGTGCGCTTCGAAGCCCGTGTAGACATCTCCGGCAAAGGCAAAGAGCGCCGGTCGCTCGGGCAGCGTTTCGAAGTTGTTGAAGCGATCCGCGTTCAGCTTGGCGAGGCGCGGCGAGATATGCATCAACTCGCTCAATCGCTTTTGCGACAGGTTGGCGGCTGACTTGGCGAGGCTGCCGGCTTCCTCGAGAAAATGCGGTTTCGTGGCACTCAATGGCGGCAGCGCACGCTCGAAATCGAGAGTTTTGGCGGGGGAGAGCAAGGCAATCATGCTGCGGTCCGTAACGCCTGCTTGGCGCCGCGTCAAAACGATGGTTCTCGACAGGTTTCCAGCCGCTCAAGGTTCAAGCCGGGGCAGTCAAAGGAATTACCGCCTCTGGCTGACGGTGCGCTCGGCACCGCTCCGTCAGCCAGTCGTCTTCGCAGCGTCGAAATCAGATACGGTTCAGCCCCATTTCGAGGTCTGCAATGATATCGTCGATATGCTCTATGCCGATCGATATGCGCACGACGTCCGGTCCCGCTCCTGCAGCTATGAGTTCGTCACCTTCAAGCTGGCTGTGTGTCGTCGAGGCCGGGTGGATGATGAGCGAGCGCGTATCGCCGATATTGGCGAGATGGCTGAAGAGCTTGACGCTGGAAACCAGTTTTACACCCGCCTCGAAGCCGCCTTTCAGCCCGAAGGTAAAGACCGCCCCTCCCCTGCCGCCGAGGTACTTGTCGGCAAGGGACTTGTAGCGATTGCCCTCCAGCGCTGCATAGGAAACCCATTCGACCTTTTCGTGCTGATCGAGCCATTTCGCGACCGCCAGGGCGTTATCACAGTGTCGCTCCATGCGCAGCGCCAGCGTCTCCATGCCGGTGAGCGCAAGCCACGCGTTCTGCGGCGCCAAGGCAGGCCCCAAGTCGCGTAATCCAAGAACCCGGCAGGCGATTATGAAGGCAATCGGGCCGACCGGCGCCAGTGCATCGACGAGGATCGCCCCGTGATATGAGCCGTTCGGCTGCGTCAGGCTGGGAAACTTGTGCGCCTGCGCTTTCCAGTCGAACCGGCCGGAGTCGACGATCACGCCGCCCACGGAATTGCCATGGCCGTTGAGGAACTTGGTCGTCGAGTGGGTAACAATGTCCGCCCCATGTTCGAATGGACGGCACAGGATCGGACTGGCCATCGTATTGTCGACGATCAGGGGAACGCCGCCTTCATGGGCGATGTCTGCTATGGCCGCGATGTCGGTGACTACGCCGCCGGGATTGGCAAGGCTCTCGATGAAGACGCAGCGTGTCTTTTCGTCGATCGCTGCACGGACATTCTCGGGATCGTCGACATCGACGAAGCGGGTTTCCCAGCCGAACTTGCGAAATGCCTCGCCCATCTGGTTGAGCGAACCACCATAAAGCTTACGCGCGGCGACGATATTGCACCCCGGCTCCATCAAGGTGTGAAAGGCCACCAACTGCGCCGCGTGGCCGCTTGCCACGCCGAGCGCGCCGACACCACCCTCGAGTGCCGCGATCTTCTTCTCCAGCGCGTCGTTCGTGGGATTCATGATCCTCGAATAGATGTTGCCGAACTGCTTCAGCGCGAACAGATCCGCGGCATGCTCGGCACTGTCGAACACATAGCTTGCCGTCTGATAGATGGGCGTGATGCGAGCATTGGTCGTAGGGTCGGGTTCGCACCCGGCATGCACGGTCATCGTTTCGAGCTTCAGGTCGGCCATCGTGTATCCAATCCGGTGTGTCATCGAGAAAGGCAGTAGCAGTTATCACGCCGCACTGACCACATCCATCTTTGGCATGCGTGGATGGGAGCTGGACAGATTCGAACCGAGGTTTCCAGAAAATCTGATCCGAGATCGTTAGCCTGAAGCCCGGCCCTTCAATAGTACTTGAGTGTCCCCCTCGAGTTGGCAGCACTGAGCATGCTCACCGATCCCGTTCGATTTTCGGCCGTGATCCGATCTCATCAAAAGCGGCTCTAACAGTGCAACGCGGCACGGTTGGCGCGGCTGCTCAGGCGGTTAGAAATCCGCTTGGCCCGTTGCCGCCGCCTCAGCGGCGCCAACGAGAGCCGGCTCGTCTTCGGGAACTTTAATTGAGTTCGCAGCTTATTCGTGAATAATCATAATTAGCGGAGAAGTGTGATGATCTGGACTATTGCTGTAATTCTCTTTGTCCTTTGGCTTCTGGGCTTCCTCGCATTCCATGTCGGTGGTGGGCTTATTCACATTCTGTTGGTCTTGGCCTTGATCGTTGTGGTCTATCAGCTTGTGACCGGACGGCGAGGGATCTAGTCGGCTCAATCCGACTTGCGGAATCCGTATCTCGTAGGTTCAGCGTGTGACCTCCGCAAGCCCAGGCGAACCTAGGCCCGCTTGGGCTTTTGCGTGGCAGCATTCAGCGCCACCGCTTCCCTGACCAGCGCCTTGAATGCCGAGCCGTCGACCACCGCTCCTTCGTGCAGGTCGATGGCCCGGCGCGTTGCGCCGTTGAATCCGGCATTGAACAATCCGGCGGGATCCTCAAGCGCCGCGCCCCGCGCGAAGGTCAGCTTGACGTAACTCTTGTAGACTTCGCCCGTGCAAATCAGCCCTGAATGTTCCCAGGTCGGCACACCCGAAGGGTTCGTTGGCTTGATCCACTTTACGGCTTCGACCACCTCGGGATCGGCCTCATGGATCAGTTTACGAACCCGTGCCAACATGTCGCCTCGCCAGTCACCGAGGCTCTCGAGTTTCGCGTCGATCATCGCCGATGACGAATTCCGGTCGCTCATGCACTCTCCTCCGTTGTCTTCCAGAACTGCTATGGTCTGGCCCGGGCGGTGGGCCGCGGCAAGATAGCCCGGCAGGGCGCATGACCCCGCCCCTGCACTACGATCCTTCGTTTTTAAGCGATGCGCCGAGCATGGCGGAAACGCGCATAGCGATTCAACAGATCGTTGATCAGCTGATCCTGCGTGAAGCCCGTTACGTCATGCGGTTGGTCCCCTTCCGATGTGTGTGCCATCGCCCGGTAGTGTCGCGGTTCCTTTTCATGAGCCTTGCGGGTTTCCGCCCAGACGAAACTCGGCAACAGGAAGGGACGATTGCGGATGGTATAACGAAAGGCGCCGCGTTCTCCGTGCGGAACCGTCAGTACCAGTTGTTCAGGGCTTTCGGCCACGTCGGGCACAAACCCGTTCTCCTGCATCTGCTCGGCGACGGCATTTAACGCGGGCCGGGCGGTCTCGCTCAGGAAGCGCCGGATATCCTCCGGAGGATAGTGGTGCATGATGGATGACAGGCGCTGCTGCCAACCAAGTTCCGCACGGGGCGCATTGGGTTCGGCCAGACTTAGATCGATGGATGTGCCCATCTGCTCCATCTGGAGCGCCCGAAAAAGCCCATAGCAGATGAATATCATGACCACCGCGAACGGCAGTGCGCTGGCGATTGCGGCGGTCTGGAGCGCCTGCAATCCGCCGGCAACCAGTAGAACGGCTGCGACACCTCCTGCACAAACCGCCCAGAATATCCGCTGCCAAACCGGAGGATTTTCTGCTGCGCCCGAGGTGATCATGTCGATCACCAGCGCGCCCGAATCCGCGGAAGTAACGAAAAAGGTGATTACCAACAGGGTCGCGAGAAAGGAGGTTATCGTGGATAGCGGCATCTGCGCGAGCGTCTCGAACAACGCCACCGGCAGGTTGTCGTTCACCGTTCGGGCGATCGGCGCCAGCCCGCCCATATCGAGCGCAATGGCGGTGTTGCCGAAAACGGTCATCCAGAGGAAGGTGAACAGCACGGGCACCAGCAAAACGCCGGTGGTAAATTCGCGAATCGTGCGACCGCGCGAAATCCGCGCAATGAACATTCCGACGAATGGCGACCATGCGATCCACCAACCCCAGTAGAACAGCGTCCAGTCGCCCAGCCAGGGGTTCGGCTCATAAGCGTACATTCGGAATGTCCGCTGAACGACCGCACCGAGATAGGCGCCGAGGTTCTGGACGAAGGCCTGGAGAAGAAACACGGTCGATCCGGCGACAAGCACGAATCCGAGCAACAGCACCGCCAACACGATGTTGAGTTCGGACAAGCGCTTCACTCCCTTGTCCAATCCAAGCACGACCGACATCGTCGCTAGACCGGTAATCACCGCGATCAGCAGCAGCTGCACCGTCGTTGAAACCTGCAGTCCGAAAAGATAGCTGAAGCCGGCGTTCACCTGCAGGACGCCGAGGCCAAGTGATGTCGCCACGCCGAACATGGTGCCGAGCACGGCGAAAATGTCGATCGCATGCCCGATCGGTCCATAAATTCGGTTTCCAATGAGTGGGTAGAGTGCCGAACGGATGGTCAGCGGCAAGCCACGGCGGAAGGAGAAATACGCCAGCGCCAAGCCAACGACGATGTAGATCGCCCAAGCGTGCAGCCCCCAGTGGAAGAATGTCAGCACCAATGCCTGCTTCGCGGATTCGACGGTGCCCCCTTCGCCGATCGGCGGGTTGGCATAATGCTGAATCGGTTCGGCGACCCCGAAGAAGATCAATCCGATACCCATGCCCGCGCTGAATAGCATCGCGAACCACGACAGGTAGCTGTACTCCGGCTCGCTCTCGTCCGGGCCAAGCTTTACGTCGCCATGCCGGCTGACCATGAGGAAAATGACGAATATCAGAAAGCCGGCGACAGAGGCGATGTAGAACCATCCGAAGTCTTCGACGATGAAAGCCTGCACCGAGCCGAATACCTTGCCCGCCGCTTCGGGAAACAGTGCGCCGACGAGCGCAAACGCCAGGATAAGCACGGCGGAAATGTAGAAAACAGGTGCGTTGACTTCCAACCTTAGCTTCTTCGGCGGGGTTGCCGTCTCGAAGACCGGATCAGACAAGATGTTTTCCCCTTTTGAGTCGATCGCTCCCCCGCCAGTAACGCTGAGTTCCTGCGGAGGTTGCAAGATTGTCTGGATTTCTTGGCTGCGCAGGGTAGCAGCATCATGATCGAGGTCCAACCGACTGTGAGCTGGCCTGTGGACCGGCCGCCGTGCAACGGCTTGACGTACTATGGCTCAGACAGCGATTGTTCCAGATGCCAGTGTCCGGGTATTGCCGCTTATCCAGACCTGCCCTTCCCCGTCGCGCTCCACCCCGATCCGCCCCTTGCGTCCCAGGGCAGTCCCTTGTGCAGCGGTGTAGGGCGCGTGGACCTGTCCACTGGCCAGCAGCCATTGCGCGAGGGAGGCATTGAGACTGCCGGTCACCGGATCTTCGATCAGGCCGCCAAACTTATCGCTGAAGATCGCGCGGACTTCGTACGCGACCGAGGCGCCCGGTGGATAGAAGCCGACAACACCGATATCGATGCGCTTGCCGTGGGATCGTGCCGGTTTGAGCGCCAGTACATCATCTGCTGACGCCAGCATGACCGCAACCCAGCCCGGACCATTGTCCACCCACTGCGCGTCAACGATGGCGCTGCGGTCGACCCCCAGGACACCGGCAACCTCGGTCAGCGTAGCCTCGTCCACTTCGCCAGCTCGCACCGTGGGCGGGGCCGCAAAGGCCAGCGTGTCACCATCGCGGCGCAAGGCGACCAGGCCGGCACCACATTCCTGCACCACGATATCACTGGTCCTTGGCATACCGCCTGCCGTTAGCCAGGCATGGCACGTGCCAAGCGTCGGGTGGCCGGCAAATGGCAATTCGCGCTCCAGCGTGAAAATTCTGACCCGGTAGTCGGCCTGCTTGTTGGTCGGCGGAAGAAGGAACGTCGTCTCCGACAGGTTCAGCCAGCGCGTGATCTGTTGCATCTCGGCGGCATCGAGGGCGTAATCGCTAGTGACTACGGCAAGCGGGTTGCCGGTAAATGGCTCTTGGCCAAACACGTCGATAAGCTGGAAACTGGCGGTCATGACTGGGTACTCCGTATCGAGAGGTGCCGTGCGCCGATGACGCAAGCAAGAACAGCAAGCATGGCTACGACCATACCCGGCGCGATCCGTTCACGCAGTAAGACCGCGACAAGCGCCAGCGCGGCAAAAGGCTGGAGAAGCTGCATTTGTCCCACCGCAGCGATCCCGCCCAGCGCCAGCCCGCGATACCAGCACATGAAGCCGATCAGCATGCTGAACAGCGTGACATAGCCCAGCCCCAGCCAAGCCGCCGTGCCGACCATAGTCCAGTCTGGCACCCGCGTTATCGCAACCGCGACAAGCGATACGGGGAGTGTCAGGACCAGCGCCCAGCAGATCACTTGCCACCCACCCAAACGGCGCGACAGCACACCTCCTTCGGCATAGCCCAGCCCGCAGATGGCTATGGCGGCCAGCATCAGGCCATCGCCCAAGAGGTTGGCGCCCGGCTGCAAGATCAGCGCATAGCCTGCCACCACACCGCCGCCTGTCAGCGCCAACAGCCAGAAGCGTGGATCGGGCCTTTCACCTGCGCGCAGGACTCCGAAGCCAGCGGTGGCCAGTGGCAAGAGGCCCGTAAACAAGATGGAATGGGCCGTATCGATGTGGCGCAGTGCCAGCGCGGTCAACAATGGAAAGCCCACGATCACGCCAAGCGACACCACGGCCAGCGGCGCATAATCTCGCCGCGCAGGCCAAGGCTGGCGCAGCCCGATCAGCAGGGCAAGGCCGATCACCCCGGCAATTGCAGCGCGGGCCGCTGTCAGAAACCACGGGTCAATGCTGATGACAGCAAGTCGCGTTGCCGGAAGCGACCCGCTGAAGATCAGTATGCCCAATGCCCCCCATATCCATCCTTCGCTCGTCCGGTTCATTCTCTGCTCCTTTGTCACAGCCTGTTGACGCCGGAACGCAGCTGGGCAACAGAGACAGTCCGGTAAGGTTTGACCAAACTGTACTGCATAACCTGACGGTACAGCTTCTTGCGGAGTCCTTGATGGAACACCACCCAACGCTGGTTTCGCGCGTGATGGCCGACGTGCGCCGACGCATAACGGCACGCAGTCTGGGCCCGGGGGCGAAATTACCCTCGATAAGGCAAATGGCGGAGGCCTCGGGCGTATCGAAATCCACCGTGGTCGAAGCCTATGAGCGACTGGTCGCCGAGGGGGCAATCGTATCCAGGCGCGGATCGGGGTTTTTCGTGACCTCGCACTCTGAACCGCTGTCACTAGCCGATATTGCCCCCCGGCTTGACCGCGCCATCGATCCGTTCTGGGTGTCACGCCAGTCGCTGGAAAGCGGGGCGCAGATGCTCAAGCCCGGCTGCGGCTGGCTACCGCCGGACTGGCTGCCACAGGACGATGTCCGGCGCGCCTTGCGGGCGCTGGCGCGTGACAATCAAGCCAGCCTGTCGGATTATGGCACCCCGCTCGGCCTGCCAGCGCTTCGGCAATTGTTGGCCCGGCGGATGGCAGAGCGGGGCATCGATTCAGCGCCCGATCAGATACTGCTGACCGAAAGTGGCACCCAGGCGATTGACCTGCTGTGCCGATTGCTGATCAACCCGGGCGATACGGTGCTGGTCGATGATCCGTGCTATTTCAATTTCCACGCCCTGCTGCACGCCCATCGCGCCAACATTGTCAGCGTGCCGATGACGCCGGAAGGAATCGATATCGCTGCATTCGAGCAGGCACTGATCGGCCATGCGCCCAAGCTCTACATCACCAATTCCGGCGTGCATAACCCGACCGGGGCAAGTCCCAGTCTGCAAACTGCACACCGACTGCTGAAACTGGCCGACGCCCATGACCTGACAATCATCGAGGATGACATCTTCGCCGATTTCGAAGACGAGCCCGCTCCGCGTCTTGCCGCTCTGGATGGTTTGGAGCGAGTGATCCACATTGGCAGCTTTTCCAAGACGCTGTCAGCATCGGTCCGCTGCGGCTATATTGCCATCCGCCGGGATTGGCTCGACCGATTGGTGGATCTGTCGATCGCCATCTCGTTCGGAGCGAGCCGGTTATCGAGCGAGGTCGTGCTGCGCGTCTTGCAGGATGGGGGCTACAGACGGCATCTCCAGAGCTTGCGCGGCCGCCTCGGGCGGGCACGCACCGATGTCACTGCGCGGTTGAACGACATGGGCATTGAGCCATGGCTGAAGCCGAGAGCGGGAATTTTTCTCTGGTGCCAGTTACCTGAAGGCATCGACGCCGCCGAGCTTGCCCGGGCGGGACTCGAGCGCGGCATTCTGCTGGCGCCGGGCAATGTATTCAGCCTGTCGCGCACCGCCGGGCGTTACATGCGCGTCAATGTCGCACAGACAGGTGATCCCGAGATCTTCGACTGGTTACGCGCGGCGACCATGCCCAGCGATCGACGCCCGGCACAATCGCCCCCGCACACCACTCAACTCGCGACATGAAGGCGGGTCAGATCGCTCGACAGGATGCACAGCAGGCACGAGTGCGAAGCTCGCAATGCCTTAGTTCACTGCACTCTATCCCCAAGTCCTCATCGACATCTTACTGACCGACACGCTCGTCGATGTGGCGGCGGCGGTGCGAGCGTCCCCGCGCGCATCCGCGCCTTCGTGGATTTCCTCGCTGCGCATCTCAGCTGATCGAAGCGACATGGCACGGCCCCTGCAACGTAAGGAGTGCATGCCCGGTCGCACATAAATTGGGCACAGCGCGCGATTTTCTGTAAAGGGCCCTCTTTCCCCGGCGACCAACGACGAAAGAGAGAGACAGATTTGATGCGAGGATTCAAGGAACCGAGCTTTAATGAGCGGGTGGCTGCCGCAAACAGCGCCAAGGCCAAGGCCCTGGAAATGCTGAAGAACAAGCCCAAGCCCAGCGCGGCCGAACTCGCCGAGCGTGCCGAGCGCCGACGCGCCAAGGAAGCCGCCCAAGCGGAAATGCGCGCGGCCGCCAAAGCGGCTCGCGAAGCCGAGAAGGCCGCGAAGGAGCAGGCGGAACGCGACGCTGCCGAAGCCGCGGCGGCCGCTGCCGAAGAGGCTCGTGCTGCCGCTGCAGCTGCCCGGCCGAAGGTGCCGACCGCCGAAGAACTCAAGGCTGCACGCGACGCCCGTTATGCAGCCCGCAAAGCGCGCAAGCGATAGGATAGGGACCCGGTGACCCGGCACCTGCGCAGGTGCCGGGTCACCGGAGAGCGGTTGCGAAGTCGCTGGCCGAGAAGCCCGCATTGCCTCTACCGCAAGACGAGCTATGATCCCCCAGATGCAAGATCGACAGGATCATTTCGCCTACTGTGTCCAACTGTTTGGTGGCACGACGGCTTTTTCGCGGCGGCTCAGGATCGATGAGCGAGCCATCCGGCGGTTCATCAATGGGGAACGCCCCATCAGCGACGGTCTGCTTCGGGATACCGCAAAGGCATTGCGCGACCTCGCCTCAGAAGCCGGCGCGGCCGCAGAAACAATCTCCGCCGGTTTGACATCCCAACCAAGCGATCAGTGACCGGCGACGCCCAAACCTTCCATCGCACCTTGTAGGTGGGCGCGCGTAGCGGCTGGATATTTACCCGCCGCCCGCGCTGTCTTTCATTTCCACATAAGCCTTCTCTCGTGCGTCCGGCAGCAATGACAGAAGGTAGCGGCTTGCCTGCTTGTAAGTCAGAAACGACTGGCCATCGACGATGATGGGGACCGTGCGGCCGTTGTAGATCCTGCGCAGCAATCGCCGCTGCGGCCTACCCAGTGACTGATCGCATTCTTCGGTGATGGCGGTGTCCTGCCCTGGAGAGTTTCTGTTCGCTGTTACCATGGCCGGTTCAGGTAGGCGAGCTTGCTTCGATCACGCCCCCGACATGTGGTGTAAGTTTTGACAGCAGCGCTGCTGGCTGGCCACGCGCTTTCCATCTAGGCGGGGGCGCGGCAGGATGCCGGATCGCCCAGAAAGATGCCGACACAGCGTCGCGCATGGTCGCGCACCTGCCCGGGCGTAGGCAGCGGCAGGCCGACCAGCATGGCATTGTGCAGCGGCGACAGCGCCATGGCCACGAACAGCATCGTGCGTTCCAGTGCACCGTCCTCTTCCAGCCCGTGGCCGCGCAGGAAGACGGCGAGCGGCTCGATCATGTAATCGAGGTGTCCGCGCAGGATCGCTTCGCGCATTTCGGGAAATTCGCGGGCTTCGCCCGCCGCCAGAAGGCCCATGCCATAACTGTCGGCGCGCGACAGTTCGTCATGCAGGTCGAAGACATAGTGCTCCAGCCCAGATCGCAGATCACCACCCGCATCCGGAGCCAGCTTGGGAAACCTCTCAGCCCCGGCAATAACGCAGGCTTGGAACAGCGCCTGCTTGTCGGCGTGCCAAGCGTAGAGCGTGCGCTTGGTCACGCCGGCGGCCGCGGCCACTTCGTCCATGGTCGTCGCGCGATAGCCCTGCCGGACGAACATGCCGCGGGCCACGTCCAACAGATAAGCCATGCGGCGCCGGGTGGTCTCGGCCGAGGGCCGGCCGCGCTGGCCTCCTGCCGGGACCTTAGCCTCTCCACTCAGATGGTCTTGTGGCGCGTTCATCCGCTTTCTCTGCCGCGTTCGGCGCGCGGCGTAAATGGTGATTGCTAAATATACTCGGCAGTATACCATAGCAAGAGACCGGCGAGTCAGAATGTCGGCAGATGGAGAGTTTGCCCATGCTTCCCCCAACGATGTCCTTGGCCCGCGTGCACGGACCGGGTGACGTACGGCTCGATACGGTGCCCGTGCCTACCTGCAGCCCCGGCGAGGTATTGGTTCGCATCGCCGCCTGCGGCGTTTGCGGCAGCGATCTTGGCTATATCGCGCAAGGCGGGCTGGGCGGCGGAGAGCCGCTGACCGCGCCGCTGCCGCTCGGTCATGAATTTGCCGGAACGGTGGTAACGATCGGCCCCGGGGTGACCGGGATTGCGCCCGGTCTGCGCGTGGCGGTCAACCCGGATCGCGCGTTCATCGGTGGCGGCGGACCAGACGGCGCGATGGCGCCCTATGTCCGCGTATCGGGCGCTGAACTGGGCGAAACGCTGTTCCCCCTGCCCGACCACCTGCCCTTTGACGAAGCCGCGCTGGCCGAGCCGCTCTCAGTCGCGTTGCACGGGTTGCGCGTGGCGCGGGTGAAAGCGCCGGACAAGGTAGCAATTCTGGGCGCAGGGCCGATCGGCCTGTGCGCGCTGGTCATGTTGACCCATCTGGGCCTGCGCGACGTGGCTATCTTCGACCGCGTGGACGAACGGCTCGACCGCGCACTCGCGCTAGGCGCAGGGCTTGCGATCAACGTGCGTGTCGAATCCCTGACCGATGCGCTTGCACGTTTCCATGGCGGCGGCAAACGCTTCGGCAGCCGCTATGTCGATACCGACATCTTCGTCGATTGCGCCGGCTCCGCGCCGGCACTCGCCGAAGCGCTGGCGGTGGCAAAATACCGCGCCCGCGTAAGCGTGATCGCGCTACATCACAAACCGCTACCGCTCGATCTGTGGCGCCTGATGGCCAACGAGATCACCCTGTCCGGCTCTATCGCAGATGCCCGCGCGGCCGAATTCGGCGAAGCCGTAGCGATGCTGGCGCAAGCACGGCAGGAGCTATCCCCGCTGATCAGCCATCGCATCGATTTCGCCGGCTTTCACGAAGCTCTTGCCACTGCCGCCGACGCTGCCCGCGCGGCCAAGGTAGTGCTCACCTTTCCGGAGGCTGCATGACCCGTTTGCCCGCCATGATCCGCATAGACGACATGGCCGATCCGGTACTCACCCCCGCGCTCGTCGCCGCGCGCCAGGGCCCGGACGACCTGCCCGATTTTCCCACCGCTGCCGCGATTCTGGACCTCGCCATGGCGCAGACCGGCCTCACTGATTTCGGCGCGGACACCGGCTTTCGCGAACGGCTGACGGTCATCCTGCAATCGCTTTACGAGGACCATGGCCTCAGTCGTGGCGGCAGGCTCAGCATTGTCGCTCAGGCGATTCGCGTAATGGCCAACCGGCTGCGGATCGAGGATCTCGTCAGGCGTCATCCCGAAATTACCGACGTGCCTGTCGAAAGGCCGATCTTCATCGCCGGGCTGCCGCGATCGGGCACCACTCACCTCGTCAACTGGCTGTCGCGCGATGACCGGCTCAATTCGCTGACGCTATGGGAAGCGGAAGAGCCGGTGCCCGCCGCCCCGGTCGCGCCGGGCGAAACCGACCCACGCATCCTGCGCTCGGCCGGGGTGTGGGCGGCCTTTGGCGCGATGCTTCCGCACATGTCGGCCATGCATGAAATGGCCGCCAACGACATCCACGAGGACAACGAACTGATGTTCATGGACCTCAACTGCTACAACTGGGAATTCCAGGCCAGGTTACCCCGCTGGATCGACCACTACCTCGCGCACGACCGCACCGAATCCTATGCCTATGAAAAGAAAGTACTTCAGGTCATCGCCTGGCATCGCGGGGGGCAGCCCGGCCAGCCCGGTCGCCGCCGCTGGCTGCTGAAATCGCCGCAGCACATGGAAAACCTGTCCGCCATCAGGGCGGTGTTTCCCGACGCCACGATGGTCATCACCCACCGCGATCCGGTGAACGTGCTGCGCTCGCTCACAACCATGCTCGGCTACTCAGACCGCATCCGGCGCGAAAGCATCGATCCTCCCGCGCTGGCGCGGCTGTGGGCAGACCGCATCGAACGCCTCCTGCGTGCCTGTGTGGCACAGCGCAAAAGCTGGGGACCGGCCCAGTCGCTGGACGTTCCGTTCCACGACTACATGGCCGACCAGCAGGGCATGGCTCGCCGCATCTATGCACTGGCCGGCCTGGACCTGCCGGCCGAAACCGAGGCGCGGCTGACGAGCTACCTCTCCGAGAACCCGCGCCATGCCCACGGAAAGGTTCACTACGATCTCGAAGGCGTGTTCGGCATGGACGAGGCTGCGCTGCGCCAGCGCTTCGCCTTTTACTACGACCGCTTTCCGGTCCGACAGGAGAACTGATCATGGCCGCATCCGAACAGGCTCGCGCGAGGCTCGTTTCCGGGCAGGCGTGGGACGATTTTTGCGACACGCTGAAGCTGGCGGGCCGCCATATCGCCGCGTTCGACGGGCCGCTGTCCGACCTAGACCGCGCCGAATGGTATCGCTTCATGACCCGGCTCACGCGGTCGAGCATGGAGCGGCTGATCGAGAACGCCGAACCCACCCGCCCGCGCCTGCGCGACATGGTGTGGCGGCAATCGATCAACGTGCAGACGGTGGATCAGGACCACCTCATGTGCCAATTCGACATGGCGCGCGATTACCGTATCACCGGCACGCGCGGCACGATCCCTTATTTCGTGATGGCAGTGCTGACCTGCCCCGCACCCGCAGCGCCAGGGGCGGTGGACTGGGCCGCGCAAGGGATCGAGGGGCTCAAGCGGTTCGATCCCTCCAACCTCAAGACCACCGGATTTCTCGCCAGCCAGCAACTGCACATCGAGCCCGACGGCACCTTCGAACTGATTCTGTCGCAGAACGATCCGGGCGACGGTCACAACTGGCTGCGCCTGACCCCTGAAACGAACTGCATCATGATACGTCTGGTATGGAGCAACCGCGCCCGCGAAGTGGCCCCCGCGATGACCATCGAGCGCATCGACCATGCCGCGCCTGAACCAGTCACGCCCGCCCTGATCGCCGATGGACTGGCGTGGACCGGGCAAGCGGTGCTCGGATATGCCGAACTGGTACGCAACTGGTGGCAGGGCGCGCAGGGCAACTTTGCCGCGCGGCTCAACCGGCTCGACTACAGCCGCGCGCAATACCTTTCCAACGGCGGCGTACCCGACCGGCACGTCGCATTCGGCGGCTGGGAAAAACGCGCGGACGAGGCGCTGGTGCTGGAATTCACCCCGCCACCCTGCGAATACTGGAACTTCCAGTTGTGTAACATCTGGCAGGAAAACCTCGATACCTTCGAGGACGGCAACGGCTGGATCAACAACACGCGGCACTTGGTCGAACCCGATGGCACCGTGCGCGTCGTGATTGCCGAAGCCGATCCCGGCGTCGGCGGCAACTGGATTAACAGCTATGGCCACGAACGCGGCATCTGGGGCCTGCGCTTCGTGCAGACGCAGGCGACCGCCCAGGTACGTCTGTGGCGCGTACCGCTCTCCGCCCTCGCGGACAGGGGGCTTGCCACACTCGAGCCCGCCGAGGCTGTCGCCACCGGCCAGTTCGTGGATTGATTGCGCCATGAAAACGATCACAGAACTCGTGTTCTGTTCCCCGGCCTTGCCGGACGTGCCGCTGCTCGATCGCCTCGCCCCGGTCGCGGCGGCGGGGTTCACTGCACTGTCGCTGATGCCGGGCGATGTCTGGACACTGGAAGAGACTGGCATGGCCGCGCCTGAAATTGCTGCGCGCATTGCCGATGCCGGTCTTAAGGTGGCTGAACTGGACTGCACCGCCTGCTGGATGCCACGCCAGCGCACGCAGGGTGACAGCGACCCGCTTGCGCAGTTTCTGCGCGGGCTGACTCCGGACAAGGTCGTCGCCACCGCCGCCCGTATCGGCGCCGCCTCGCTTGTCGCCGTGGACTTGTCCAATACCCCTGCCCCGCTCGACGAAGCGGCTGAGAGCTTTGCCGAATTGTGCGATCATGCGGCGGAGCATGACCTGCCCGTGCAGATCGAATTCCTGCCCGTGGGCGGCATCCGCACTCTGTCGGAAGCATGGGCCATCGTCGAGGCGGCGGGCCGCGCCAACGGCGGCCTGACCATCGATGCATGGCACTTCTTCCGCAGCGGCTCGACACTTGACCAGCTGGCCAAGATCCCCAGCGATCGAATCCACACCGTGCAGTTGTGCGATGCCCCCGTGTTGCCGCAGGGCGACTTGTGGACCGAACTGATGACTGCACGCCTGCTGCCGGGCGAAGGCGCTCTGGACCTCGCCGGACTGGTCCGCACGCTAGATGGCATCGGCTCCTCAGCGCCGATGGGCGTGGAAGTTTTCAACATCCGCCAGAACAACCAGTCTTGCGCGCAAGTGGCGCGCGACTGGGCCAATGCCGCGCGCAGCGTTCTCGCCAAGGCAAGAGGAGTTGCATGACCACTGACAAGATCGGCGCCGCCGTCGTCGGCACGGGATTTGGCTTGTTCACCCACGTACGCGCCTTGCGAGACGCGGGGCTCGAAGTGCGCGCTATCATTGGCCGCGATCTTGAAAAGACCCGCACCCGCGCCGCGCCGCTGGACATTCCGCTGGCCGCCAACGACCTGCCTCGCGTGCTGGCCGATGACCCGGCAATCCGCCTCGTCACTGTCGCCACGCCACCCCTGGCGCACTTCACACCGGTGATGCAGGCCATCGCCGCGGGCCATGCGGTCGTCTGCGAAAAGCCTTTCGCGCGGGATCTGGCGCAGGCGCGCGAGATGCTCGCCGCTGCCGAACAGGCGGGCGTGATCCACGCGCTCGGCGCGGAATTCCGCTTCGATAGCGCGCAGGCCCTGCTGCGCCGCGTGGTACAATCGGGCACCATCGGGCAGCCGCTGATGTTCCATCGCATCTATCAGCAGCCCGGCGGCGATCCTGACGAGCCCCTGGCCGAGTGGTGGCTCGATGCCACCCAGGGTGGCGGCTTCCTGGGCGCGTTCGGCACGCACATGATCGACCAGGCACGCGGAACGGTAGGCGAGATCGCGCGCGTCAGCGCGGTGCTGCGCAAGCTATCTCCCGGCCGCCCCACTCAGACCTCGGACGATTACTACACCATCCAGTTTCAAACTGCTTCGGGCTGCATGGGTCTGATCGAGGCCGCGCTGGCCTTTCCCGGCCCCTTCGTCATGTCCACCAAGGTTGCCGGCACCGCCGGCACCGCGTGGATCCAGTCGGGCGCTGCGTTTGGCGAACCCGAGCAAGTCTGGGTCCAGGATGCGCAAGGTGCACGCCAGGTGTCGATGCCCGACGAACTCGTCAATGCCCCGCCCGAACCGTTCCCCATCGACGAACTGGTGCAGACCGAAATGGACCGCTGGCACAGTCAGGGTTTCGACGTCGCGCCTTATGCCAAGCTGTTCGCGCAAGTGAAGGCACGGCTCGAGGGGCGCGATCCGCCGCTGCCCGATCCTGCGGGCGATTTCCGCGATGCCGCCGCCAACCAGGCCATTCTCGATGCTGCGCGACGTTCGGACGCGGAGCGCCGCTGGATCGACGTGGAGGCAATCTGATGGGACCGCGACACGACTTCTCCGGCGCGCACGTACTCATCACCGGGGGCACCAGTGGCATCGGCGCCGCCTGCGCCGCACTGCTGCGCGATGCCGGGGCGGAAGTGACGATCACCGGAACGCGCGGCGGCCCCGGCGACTACGACGCCGACCTGTCCGGCTACCGCTATCTGCAACTCGACATCGAGGACAAGACGAACATCGACGCGGTGGCCGCATCGCTCCCCCGGCTCGACGTGCTTGTCAACAATGCCGGCATCGCCCTGCCCTCGCTGGGGCTGGACGAATGGGAACCCGATGTATTCAACCGCGCCGTGGCCATGCTGCTCAACGGCGCGTTCCGCATGGCGCAGCGTACAGTGGATCTTCTCGCACATAGCGTGATCCCCGGCGGCGGATCGGTGATCGCCATTGCCTCGATGAGCAGCTTCTTCGGCATACCGGTGGTGCCCGGCTATGGCGCGGCCAAGACCGGTCTTGTCGGCTTGACGCGCACGATGGCGGCGCACTGGGGGCCGCGCGGCGTGCGCGCCAACGCGGTGGCTGCCGGCCTGACCCGCAGCCGCATGACCGCCGACACATTCGCGCAGGAGGCATGGACTGCCCCCACACTCGCCCGCACCCCGCTGGGCCGACTGGGAGAAGCCGGCGACATCGCGCAGGCCATCGCCTTCCTCGCCAGCCCGGCGGCCAGCTGGATCACCGGCCAGACCCTTGCCGTCGATGGCGGCTACACAATTTCCGGCTAAGCCGGACCCGAAGTGATTCCGCAGTGATTGCCCACCTACTTCGACCCGCCCGGAAGGCGTGGCAAGAAGGTCGCTGCGCCATCAGGCTTCAACACGCGCGGCGGCGCCAAACATTGCGCGATGGCCAGGATCGTTGGCGCCTCCGGGCCGTATCCGTGGGTTTTCACGTTGCTTGCCAATACCGTCGCTCGCCTGCGCAGAAGGCTTATGGCAGGGTCAACATGAAACGATCCCGCCCACAAGGACGGGATCGTCGTGTCTTTCGGTACCGACCTAGTGCGATCAGAAGCGAGTCTGCACCGAAGTGTAGAAGAACCGGCCTTCCGCGCTCGCCAGACTTGCATCGTAGCCATAAGTCGCATCGAGGAAGGGCGGCTTGGAATCGAGCAGGTTGCGGACGCCGAAGCGGACGCGGGTTCCCTCCATCGGGCCATCCAAGAAGGTATGCTGGAGGTAGAGGTTCATCGTGAACCAGTCGTCCACCTTCCAGTATTCACCGGTATCATCCTGCACGACGCCTGTGTCGTAGTAGGAACTCACATAACGGCCGAAAAGACCCGCGCCCCAGCCACCGCTTTTCCAGGTGATCGTTCCCGATGCCTGCCACTTGGGACGCCCGTCCTTCTCGATCAGATCGCCGACCGCTTCGAGTGGAACGGCATCGCCAAGGGTCGAGCGGATGAGCGCTGCCTGATCAGACAGACCCTGGTAGGCCTTTTCGAGATAAGAGGCGTTGAACTTGAAGTTGAAGCTTCCCAGCGGGGTTTCCGGTGGCTGGTAGTACAGGCCGAAATCGATCCCGGCGCTGGTCCGCGTGTCGAGATTGGTGAAGATGTCGTCGATCTGCACCATCTCGCCGATCGGATCGAGACCGCTTCCCTGGTAGAAGGCAATATCGTCCGCCGTCGGATCGGCGCGCAGCACGCCGCTCACGCCCGATCCGCCCTGGAGCCGCGAGACATAGTCGAGCGCAGCGATGTTCTCTGCACCGAAAATGCCGACCAGATTGCGCTGCTTGATGTGCCAGTAATCCACGGTGAAGGTCAGCTCTCGCGTGGGCGTGAAGACCGCACCGACAGAATAGCTCGCGTTCTTCTCAGGCTTGAGTTGCCTGTTGCCGAAGCGGCGTTCCTCGACGCGGTCATTGCCCGAGCAGGCACCGAGGCTGGCGACGTCGCCCTTGTTCACGCTTGCCTGGCAGCGATAGTAGTCGATGACCGTGCTGACGCGAGTGGTCACTTCCGTGTTGAGTTGCTCGAGGTTCGGCGCGCGGAAACCTTCGGCATAGGAAGCGCGAAGCTGGAGCTGGTCCACCGGATACCAGGACGCTGCGAACTTGGGCCGGAAAACACTGCCGACGTCGGAATAGTGTTCGAAACGTCCAGCCAGCTGCAGGTTGAGCGCGCGCACCAGCGGCACTTCCATGTCACGGCTGACCAATGGAACGGCGAGTTCGGAGAAGGCCGAGAAGACATTGCGCGAACCGCGGGAATCGGACGCAACACTCGATCCCATGATGTCCGAGGCATTGACCAGGTCGCCGGTCACCGCATCGATGTAGTTGGTCGTCCCGTCGAGCCGGTCGTCGTAGTCCTCACGATAGCTGGTCCGGCGCCATTCACCGCCCAGCGCAATACCGACATCGCCCGCGGGCAGAAAGAGGAGGCTGCCGTTCGACACCTTGAAATCCGCCAGGGCGAGCGTCGTCTTGCCGAACCGTGCCACGTCGACCAGAAAGCTGTCGATCGTCGCCTGCGGGTTGGCCGTGGCATCGCCCCAGTTGGGATCGGCCAGGCTGCCGCCGTTGAATGGATTGTAGGCGCTGGAGTCGGTGCGGTTCAGGGCCTCGCTGAATAGCGTGTTGCTGACGCGGTCGAAGGTGATGTCCTTCGTCGTGGCTTCGGAATAGAGCGCTGCGGTATCCCAGTCCCAATTGCCCAGCGAGCCGCGGAACCCGCCCAGCAGGCGATAGGATTCGTTGTCGACCTGAATGTGTCGCAAGCCCGCATCAACGACGCGGTAATTGGTAAGCGTGAGATCCAGCCCTTCGTCGGGAATGGCAAATCCGCTAATCCGGTTGGGATTGCCCAGCGCGCCGAGCGGGTTCCAATAGGCATCCTTGGAAATGGTGAACTGGGCCGAACTGAGGATCGAGGATTCCCCGCGATATTCCTCTGTCCGCGCGCGGTAATAGCCAAGTTCCGAATAGAATTCGAAATCGCCGAAATCATGAGTGATGAAGGCAAAGGCGTTGCCGCGCTTGATGCTGGGAGACATCGTGCGGGACTGGTTGATATTGTAGCGCAAGTCGCGATCGAGACTGCCGTCATCGATGCACAGGCCACTGCCAAGGCCGGTGCGGCAGCCCGATACCGTGTCCGGCTGGATGTGGAAGACGCCGCCCGAACTGGTGAGACCGGAGATCGCCTGCGAGGCAGTGAACTGGCCCCACGGCGTACTGCTCGAACGGTTGTCGAAGCTGGTATCGCCCGCGAAGTCGGTGTCCTCGACGAAGGGACGCCGGTCGCTGGCGCCCGAATAGTCGAGTTCCCGCGCCCAGACTTTCGACGACTGGTAGTAGCTCAGCGACAGCGAAACGTGCGTGCGGCCCTCGTTGAACGTCCAGCCGCCCTGCAGATCACCGCTGAACTTCATCTTGTCGGTGTTCTCGGCAAAGCCCATCTCGCCTGTCGCGCGCAGGCCTTCGAACTTGTCGTCCAGCACGGTGTTGATCACGCCGGCCACGGCATCGGAGCCGTAGATCGCCGAGGCGCCGTCATGCAGGACTTCCATCCGCTCGATCCCGCTGATCGGCAGCGCGTTCATGTTGACGGTGGAGACGGGAACCGAATCCTCGGTCTGGGTACCCGGGTGCTGCACGAGCCGGCGGCCGTTGAGCAGGACCAGGGTATTGCCCGAACCAATGCTGCGCAGGTTGACCGAAGCGACGTCGCCGCGCGCGGAATGGACACCGTTCCCCACGGTGTCGGTGCCGTTGAAATCCATTGTCCCGTTGGCGGGAAGCGCCTGAAGCAGGTCGGAGGCCGAAGTCGGTGCGATCGCGCCGATGTCCTCACTGCTGACCACGGAGACCGGCAATTCGCCCGCGACCTTCGAATTCTTGATCTGCGAGCCAACCACGACAATCTCGCTGACCGGCTGCTCGTCCGGGGCGACAGTCTGCGCTTGCGTGACCGGTACGCCTGCAAAGCAGGTGGTGAGCAGGAAAGAGGCCTTGAGGTAATTCAATCGCGTGCACGCCGTCATTGTCGATGTCCCCCTGATGGTGGTTTTCGCCAGACCGCCGGGATCGGAGCCTGACACAAATCTGCAATGTTGATCCGGGATTCGTTTCCGTGCGTCCAATTCCGGTAGTTCCGCAGGACATAACCTTGGGCTATGATCAAGGCGGTCACATAAAATCGGAGCGGGACATGCGCTTACGACACATCGAGGTATTCCACGCCGTTTACGAGCACGGATCGATCAGCGAGGCGGCGCGCGCGCTCAATGTCTCGCAACCTTCGGTCAGCAAGGTTCTTCGCCATGCCGAGGACCAGCTCGGTTATGAACTGTTCCAGCGCACCAAGGGTCGATTGATTGCCACCGAACCGGCACACGAACTGTTCGCGGAGGTTTCGGAAGTCTACACCCGACTCGGCCGCCTGACGCGCACTGCCAAGAACATCGGCAATCGCAAGGGCGGTCATTTGCGGGTTGCCGTGCTTCCCTCGATCGGTCTTGCCATCGCCCCGCGCGCGATCGCCCTTTTTCGCGAGCGCAATCCTGACGTGACATTCGAGATCACGACCCTGCACAGCCGCGAAGTGGAGAGGTTCCTTTACGAACGCGAATGCGACGTTGCCATCGGCTATCGTATTTCCCGGCAGGTCCACATGCGCCAGACGGCGCTGGGAAGCGCGGGCCTCGTGCTGGTTTCACCGCGCGGAGCCTTTGGAGACGAAAGCCGTGCCGTCCCGGTCGAGGTGCTCGACGGACTGGATTTCGTAGGCCTGAGGGACAGCGGCCCACTTGCGGACGTGTTCGTCAATGAACTGACGCGGCTTGGCATCGCCCCGCGCGAGATTGTGACCTCGCACACCTATTACACCGCGCTCGCCCTGGTGCGCCAGGGTGTGGGCGTGACGGTTGCCGATGCCTTCACCGCGGCGGCCATGGCCGCGCCCGACCTGTCCTGCTACGGCCTCGCCCCCGACGTATCTGCGCCGATCGGCGCGGTCGCCCTGGAAAGCGCAGCGGCAGGTGAACTGATCGACCGTTTCATAGAGACGGTTCGGGAAGTCATCGAGGACGCGGCAGGTCACCATGAAGCGACCCTGGCAGGCCGATCCTCATAGACTAAGGTTATGCCCTCGCAAAGAACTGCTCATTGTCTTGCCTGCGCATCGGCCACAAACCTGATCTTCCTTCGCGGCAGCCCGGCAGATCCATCTTCCCGTGGTCGCCATGCCCAGTCGCACAAACCAGCGGAAGAGATCGCAGCTTGATTGCCCTTGCCAGAATCTGTCGCTCCCCAAGCCATCTGCTTGCAGGCGGAATTGCGCTGATGCTGGCATCCATGCCAGGCATGGCCTGCGCGCAATCGCGCGAAGCCGCGATACGCGCTACGCTTGTCGATCCCGATCACAGTGTCGCCCCCGGCTGCGTGGCAGGTGTCTTTCAGAACGGCAATCTGCGCCAATCTGCCGCATCGGGATTTGCCGATCTGGCTTCGCAGCGTCCACTCGACAGCACAACGCTGTTCTACGGCGCTTCGCTTTCCAAGCAGTTTACCGCACTCGCGGCGGCAACGTTGATCGCGCAAGGCAAGCTTGGCCTCGAAGACAACGTACGTAGCTACCTTCCAGAATTGCCCGCGTATGCGCGGCCAGTGAAGGTAGAGATGCTCATGCACCACACTTCGGGCATCCGCGATTCCCTGGGACTGCTGCGCCTGGCCGGAATGGCCGATGTCGGCCGGGCCTCGAAGGAGCAGACGTTGGACCTGCTATTCAGGCAGACAGATACGGCCTTTGTCCCGGGAACGCAGTACAGCTACTCAAACGGCGGCTACCTGCTGCTCGCGGAAATCGTCGCGCGCGTTTCTGGCCAGCCCTTCGCGCAATATGCCCGCCAGGTGCTGTTCGATCCGATGGGCATGAAGCACGCCTATTTCCTTGACGACGGCAGTCCCCGGCCCGGCACTTTCGCCCATGGCTACGTGCCGGAAGGCGACGCCTTCGCCGCGCGCGACACTTTCCCGCGTTTCAGCGGATCGGGCGGACTGATGCTGTCGCTGCAAGACCTCGCCCGCTACGAACGGGATATCGAACACCGCCACCGGGTCTGGACCGAGGCGGTCGCGAAGATCATGCTGACACCGGGCAGGCTCGCCGATGGCACGCCGATCGACGACGGCAAGGGCCTCGCCTATGGCGGCGGCCTGCATATGGGCCGGCTCGGCGGGGAAAGCATCGTGCGCCACGGGGGATCGGCCGAAGCGTTCAAGCACGCCTACGTGCGCCTGCCCGAGCGGCACGCGGCCTTCGCGGTCCTGTGCAACCGGGGCGACTGGAAGGCCGCCGAGAAGCTGGATGAGGTCATGGCTGCGGCCGGAACCAGTCCGCCCGGCTACCCCAAGGCCTATCCCTCGGGTCGTTTCCATTCCAAAGAGCTTGATAGCGATTACACGCTCGTAAGAGAGGGCTCTGCTCTGCTCGCCCGGATTACGTCTCCCCTAGTTGCGGCGCCCCGCACGGTCCGCTTCGAGCCCGGCGAAGATGGCGCATTCCATGCAGGAGCCATGAGCCTGTGGCCCGGCACAAGTCCTGACAAAATCAGCGTAAGCCGCGGCCAGTCGGGCCGGATCCCCCTTACCCGCCGCACCGGATTGGAAGTCCCATGATCGCGAACAAGTCAACTCTTTGCGCGCTGGCGATACTCGCGGCAGCGGGCGTTCCTGCCCCTGCCCTGTCGCATGACGCCCCTGAAGAAACGACCGTCATCCGGGGCGGGACGATCTACGATGGTACTTCCGAGACCCCGATCGTCGGCGACGTCGTCATCGCGCGCGAGCAGATCGTCTACGTAGGCCCCAGCCGCAAACCTGCGGCAGGCGCACGGATTGTGGATGCCAAGGGAATGATCGTCGCCCCGGGCTTCATCGATCCGCATACCCACGCCCAACGCTTCCTTGACAGCGAGGATGGCGAGGGGCGGCTGAACCTGCCTTGGCTGATGCAGGGTGTGACGACGATCTTCTCTGGGGTGGACGGCGGAGGAACGCCCGAGGTCGCGGCATTTCTGGATGACATGGAGGCCCGCACTTTCGCCACGAACGTCGCGACTTATGTCGGCTTCGGGCCGGTCCGCCGCGCTGTCCTGGGTAACGCTGCGCGCTCGCCGAACGAGGCGGAATTGCAGGCGATGAAGGATCTGGTCGCACAAGGCATGTGCGAAGGCGCATTGGGGCTCTCCACCGGCCTGTTTTACGCGCCGCAAAGCTTCGCCAGGACCGGGGAAGTCACGGCTCTTGCCCGCGAGGCAGCGCGGCGCGGCGGCGTCTACGACACTCACCAGCGCGACGAAGCGACTTACACGATTGGCGTCGCTGCATCGGTGAACGAAGCGCTCACCATCGGCCGCGAAGCCGGACTTCCGGTCCATTTTGCACATATCAAGGTTCTGGGCGTCGACGTTCAGGGCAAGTCCGGCGAGATCATCGAGCAGATCGAAAAGGCTCGCGCCGCAGGCCAGGACGTCACTGCGGACCAGTACCCCTGGGACGCCTCGGGCACCAGCCTCCAGGCTGCACTGCTCCCCGGCTGGGCGCAGGATGGAGGGCGATCCGCGCTGCTCGGGCGCATTGACGATCCGGCCACGCGCGGGAAGATCGAAGCGGCGATGACGGAAAACATGCGGCGGCGTGGCGGACCCCATGCGCTGCTTCTGACCGATCCCGGCCACGAATGGACCTCGATGCGGCTCGACGAGATCGCCGCGAGGTGGAAAGTCGACCCCATCGCGGCCGCCTTGCGCATCATCCGCGACGGTGATCGCAGCGGCAAACTCGTATCGTTCAACATGGCCGAGAAGGACATTGCCGCCTTCATGCGCCGCCCTTGGGTGGTCACCAGTTCGGACGGATCGGAAGGCCATCCGCGCATGTATGCGAACTTTCCCCGCAAGTACGCCAAGTATGTTAAGCAGGACAAGGTGATCGACCTCGCCACCTTCATCAACAGCAGTACCGGGCGCACCGCGGACATGTTCGGCCTTGCTGACAGGGGGCACCTGAAGCCGGGCTACAAGGCCGACGTGGTGGTGTTCGATCCGGAAGGCTATCGCCCGGTGGCGACATACACCGCGCCGCGCGAACTTTCAGAAGGCGTGCGCGATCTGTTCGTGAACGGGCAGGCGGCGATCCTCGATGGCAAGTTGACGGGCCTCGCTCCGGGGCAGGCAATCCGTCATCGGCCGCCGCCGGGCACCTGCCCCTCCTGAATTCAGGCACACGCCGCCCGCCTGCCTGACTCGTTTCCAGGTGCCTTGAAGGTTCGGGCGGACGCAAACCGTAGTACAAGAGGAATACGATGAAACATTCGCAACCAGCGAAGGGCGAGGCGCGACCGTTGCCCCCGGGGTCAGGTGCCCCGGAGGTCGATGCACTTGTCCTCGGCGCGGGTGTAGTCGGCATGTGTACCGCCTATGCGCTGGCGCGCCGAGGCCTTTCGGTCGCTCTGGTCGATGCGGCTTCTGGCCCTGCGCAGGGCACTTCCTTCGCGAACGGGGCGCAGCTCAGTTACGCCTATACCGACGCGCTGGCACAGCCTTCGCTGCTGCGCAAGATCCCCGCCATGATCGCAGGTCTGGACCCCGCCTTTCGAGTCAGGCTTTCGGCCGATCCCGCCTTTCTGCGTTGGGGCCTCTCTTTCCTGCGCAATTGCAGCGATGCCCGTTTTTCGGCGAACACTCTGGCCGCGCTGCAACTCGGCCTGGAATCCCGGGCCGCGATGGCGGATTTGCAAGCGCGACATGGCTTCGATTTTGCCCACGCCGCGATGGGCAAACTGCATATCTTTCGCGATGCCGAAGCTCTGGAGAGGGCGAAACGCGTCGCTGTCATGAAGCAGGTCGCTGGCGCCGAGCAGTTCATCCTGACGCGGCAAGAGGCCATCGATGTCGAACCGGCGCTCATCGACACGCAAGGCTTCGACGGTGCGCTTTGGACACCTTCGGAAGAGGTGGGCGACCCCCATCGCTTCTGCCTTGGCCTGCTCGAAGTTTTGCGCAAGCAATATCCCGTCCGCGACCATTTCAATTTCTCGATAGCGAAGCTGGAGCGGCGCGGCGATCGGATGCTGGTCCACGATAACCAGGGGCGCAGCCTGGCAGGCCGCAGCGCCGTGGTCTGCCTCGGCGCCGATGCACCGCGTTTTCTCGGCAGGCTGGGCATTCGTGCCCCGATACGGCCGATGAAGGGCTACAGCTTTACCGTACCGCCGGGAAGCAATGCTCCTTCGGTCAGCCTCACCGACACCGGGCGCAAGATCGTCTTCTGTCGCCTGGGTTCCTCGATGCGCATTGCCGGGCTCGCTGAACTCGACAACCGCGATCTGCGCGTGGAACCGGCACGGTTGAGCGCGCTGGTGGAAGGCGCAAGGCAGTCCATGCCGCTGGCCGCCGACTACGAAGCGATCGGCGAGGGTTGGACAGGCCTGCGTCCGATGACGCCTGACTCCCGCCCGATCATCCGGCAGGCCGCGCCGGGTCTTTTCCTCAATATCGGGCACGGCATGCTGGGGTGGACTTTCGCGGCGGGTTCGGCCGAGCGGGTCGCCGCGCTGGTCAATGCCGCCCGGTCCAGGACCCCTCACTTCGAAACCGTATAGGCGCGAAAGGCCCAAATCATGACCACCAAGTCCTCTCCCCCGCTCAGTCGTTTCCGCCGCGCCGGGGATCTCGTCTTCACCTCCGGGCAGCTTCCGCGCGGTGCGGACGGCGCCATTGTTCCCGGAGACATCCGCGTGCAGACGCGCCAGGCTCTGGCCAACCTCGAGGCGGTTCTTTCCGAAGCCGGAGCGCGTCTCGACCAAGTGACCAAAGTAACCGCCTGGCTCACCGACGCGGCTCACATGGCTGGTTTCAACGAAGTCTATCGCGAAGTTTTCGCACAGCCCTATCCTGCCCGCTCGACGGTGATCTCCGGCCTCGTTGCCGGGGACGTCGAGATCGAGGCGGTAGCCTGCCTGGCCTGACCCCACATTCCCCCCCAGCCGGGCAGAAGCGGAAAAGGGGCGCAGCGCTATACGCGCGGCGCCCCTTTTCTCATGCAGCTTGTCGGCCCTGACAGGCCGCGAGGCTCAAACGTCGTCAGCCGAAATATATTCCTCGACGTCGATCTCGCCTGCCATCCGGCCCACGGCCACCGCGACCGTCGCGTCACCGGTGACATTGGTCATCGTGCGGGCCATGTCGAGCAGGTGGTTGATCCCGGCGACGAAGGCGATGGTTTCCAGCGGCACCCCGATCGAGGACAGGACGAGGCTCATCATCACCAACCCCGAACCCGGAACGCCCGCAGCGCCAATTGCGCCCAGGGTGGATGTCAGGGCGATGAGAACGTAGGAAAACCAGTTCAGTTCGATGCCATAGGCCTGCGCACCGAACAGCGCGATGACACCCAGGTACATGGCCGTGCCATTCATGTTGATCGTGGCGCCAAGGGCCACCGTGAAGCTGGCAATCGAGTTGGACACGCCCAGGTTTCGCTCGACGCAGCGCAGGGTCACCGGTAGCGCCGCATTGGAGGAGGCGGTGGAGAAGGCCACCGCCTGCGCATCGACCACGCCGCGATAGAAATCGATGATCGGCAGGCGCGCAATAAGGCGCAGGATCAGCGGGTAGACGATGCCCAGGATGATGGCGCAGCCAACATAGTTGAGCGCAACCAGCTTGCTCAGCGGAATAAGCGCGTCGAAACCGAAAGTCCCGGCCACCCAGGCGATCAGCGCAAAGACGCCAAAAGGCGTCAGTTCCATCACGTAGATCGTCATGTTCTGCATCACCGTCGAACCCGCGTTCATCGCGCGTGCCAGCGGTGCGCCTTCCTCACCCGACGCCAAAATCGCTACGCCGAAAAGGACGGCGAAGATAATGACCGGCAAGATCGCGCCCTGCGCCATCGCCATGATCGGGTTTTCCGGGACCAGGCCGATGATCATCGCGACCAACGATTGGTCCGGAGGAGGCGGCACCGCGCTCCCGGTCGGTAATGTGATGGTGAGCCCTGCTCCCGGCTGGACAAGCGCTGCCAATCCCATGCCGAGTGACACGGCGATGAAAGCCGTCAGCATGAACAGGCCCAGGGCACGACCACCCACTTTACCGAGCCGACCGACATCGCCGACCGCGGTGATTCCCGATACCAGCGAGAAGAAGATGAGCGGGACGACCAGCATCTTGATAGCGCGAATGAACAGATCGCCGATCCATTTGATCGACTGCGCCTGCTCACCCAGCAGCACGCCCGCAGCTATGCCCAATACCAATGCTGCAAGGACGCGCTTCCACAGCGCAATCCTGAACCATCCACGAATCATCTGCGACCCTGCCCCTCAGTGGTTTTGCTATAAGGATGGCAACCGATAGCAGGTGGAAGAGAGCAGTTGTCTACGAAGAATTGCGAGGCCTATAGCCCAAGGCCATGACTCGGGAGAAACTGGGTTAGCGGCCAAACCATGGAAATCTCAGCTCGGCGACACCGGATGCCCTGCAAATCGGCTCCTCGATCGGCTGTTTCCCGCTTACAAGCGTTTCACTATCCTTTGCGTCCCGTCGCAGGCGTTCGCGGGGCCGGTCCGACCGGTGTCTGGCCGGAATACCGGAGTTCGGCCGTTCCGCCAGACGATCAGCTGCCCTTGGCGTTGCCATTGCTGGCTCATTCGGAGCTCAGGCCACAAGCGACAGCCTAGCCTTGCGGGCAGCACTGTCACGCCCGCCTCCCACGAGCTTTTGCAGATCGAACAAGGCGCGGACCAGACCGATACCGGGAGGCCCCGCGATATAGCTTGAATCCCAGCACGGCAGGAACTTTTCCTTGTAAGCGCGCAAACCTTCAAATCCGTATTGGGCCTCGCCATGCTTGTAAAGGAGATGGCCCAACCGTGCCCATACGGGCGCCAGCCGCCCCGCCTCTATCCCCGACAAGGGTGCAAGGCCGAGGTTGAACCAGCGATAACCGTTTTGACGGCCCCACAGCATGAGGTGGATGAACAGGAAGTCCATGGTCCCATAGGGCATCTCATCTGCATGACGCATCAGATCGACGGAGAGTTCCCCGCGGTCGTCTGTCTTCCAGATATTGGCGAAGGCCACGATGCGCCCTTCCTGCCGCACGACGGCGCAATCGAATTTGGACATGTATTGCCGGTCGAAGGCCCCGATGCTGAACGCCTTTTCGGCTTGGCCCTTGGCGCGCAGCCACGCCTTCGAGACGATTTCCAGATCCCCCAGGATCGACGGGACTTGCGCTGCGGGAACGATTTCGAAAATCGCGCCTTCGCGCCTTGCCCTGCGTTCGGAGTAACGCAGGCTCCTGGCCTCGGATACATCGAGGCTGAAACGGTCGAGGTCGACCCTCGCGTCTTCGCCGTACTTGATCAGTTGCAGGCCCAGATCGATGGCGAGAGGCAAGGCCCGGTCGCTCAACTGATAGAGCAGCAGGCGCCCCTGCGACCGGTCGCACAGGTCCCGCAGGCGCCAGAGCAGGTCGGACCAGCTATCCCGGTTGCCGACCGGGTCGCCCATCACGATCCAGCTTTGTCCCTGCACCTGGTACATGACGAATGCATCGCCCTCGGACGAGACGAGAAACCGCTTGTCACCGCAATAAGCGAGCGCCGCATATGTGCGGTCCGACAGCGCCATGGGTTCGGTCGCTTCAGGCAAGGCGCGCAAGGAAGCCTCGTCCACGACCTCGCGGGTTCTGAACAGCCAGTGCAGCGCAGCGGCCGTCAGCAGGACCGAAGACGCAAAACTGGCGCGAAGGAAACGCGGCGCATTACCTCTCCATGCAAAATCCCACCACAGTTCGCTTTGATAAGCGACATGCTTGTAGGCAAATAGCCCGATCCAGAACGAAAGGCCGAGGGCGAGAGCAACGGCGACGAGCCAGTCGCGCGAGAGGCTGGCGCTGGTCAGCGAACTGCGCCGATAGAACGCGGCCCGGGTCCACTGCAGCAGCCCGGCAATCACCAGCAAGACTGTCGCCTCCTCGTAGTCCAGGCCCTTCAGAAGACTGAAAGCGGCGCCGGCGAGAAGAATTATCCTGGCCAGGTGAAAGGCGCCGTCCTGCCTTTGATATAGCCCCGGCGCCAACAGCAACAATGCGGTGCCCGAGAGACTGGCGGCGATGTGCGATGCCTCGGTGAATGGCAGGGGCAGTACCCGGCGCAGGATCTGGAGGCGATCGTGCAGCCCCGGCAACGCCCCCGACACAAGCAGCATGGCGCCGCCGCCGAAAGTGAGCATCGACAGGAGGATCGGCGAAAGGCTGGTCGCCACGAACTGCGAATGCCCCAGGATCGATCCGACGGACCCGCGCCATTGGCGGTGCTCCTGAATGGCCAGAACCGCAGCAGCAAGGACAAGGGGCAGCAGGTAGTAAATGACGCGGTAGGCTATCAAGGCGCCAAGCAGTTCGGGCCTTTCGACCTGGGGCAAGAGGGCAAGGATCACCGCTTCGAAAACGCCGATGCCGCCCGGTACATGGCTGATAAGCGCGATGACGACGGCCAGCACGTAGGCCAGGAACAGGACCGGAAAGAGAGATAGCCCAATGCCCGGCACCAGCACGAAAAGCGCGGCGCTCGCAGCGGCCATGTCGCAGCAGGCAACGACGATCTGGCCAAGCGCCTGACGCGCCGAAGGCATCGGCATGGTCCATCCGGCCACACTGATGACCCGGCCCGAATGCCTTACGGCAAAAAGCGCCGCCGCTACGGCTGCAAGGACCGCAATGCCAAGCCCGCGCACGAGGAAGCCCGGAAGCGGTAGCCCTACCAGTTCAGGGGCATCGGGGTTCGCCGCAAGGGCAAGACCCGTCATCACGACGAGCCCCAGCCAGAACGTCATCCCGGCAAGCCCGATGATCCGCGCGACATCGGCGCCGCCCACCCCACCGGAAGAATAGATGCGGTACCGCGCGGTCCCGCCGGTGAGCAGGCCCAGCCCGAGATTGTGGCTGAGCGCATAACTGGTGAAGGAGGCAAGTCCCGCCGTCCGGTAAGGAACGCGCCGCCCCACGATCCGCAGCGCAGTGACATCGTAGAGCGTCAGGAAAAGATAGCTCAGGGCAGTCAGGCCGATGGCCGTACCGAGGCGCCAGGCCGGAATGCCATGGAATGCGGCCCTGGCCTCGCGAAAACTGATCTCACCCAGCAGCTTGTGCAAGGCGAACAGTCCCAGGCAACCCAGTATCAGGGTCAGGACGGCACCCAAGGGCTTGCGCCAGCGGGACAGTGCCATGCCGTATCGGCGCAAGGTTATCTGCGCTGTCCTCAAGCGCGGCGCCAGACCTGGCTCTTGCACAGCAGCCCGTGAAGCAGGCAACCGCTGATCCGGATGGAATCCCCGTCGATCTCGCGAATTTTCGAGAAGAAGGTCGCGCCGTGATCGGGAACGAAGACGTTACCCTGCCATGTGCCCGGCGCAACACGGTCGTATTCGCTGAGCACCCGTGTTCCCAGCAAGTGCTCGGTTCCACCCTCGCGCGCGTCATCGATGGCATCGGGCGAGGCCCAGACCACCCAACCGCAAAGCCGGTCGGCGCAGCTGCCCGTTTCCACTTTCACGGTGCCACTGGGATTGACCCAGACGCCGTGCAGTGAAGGGGGCACTTGCGCGAAAGCGGCATTCGTCTGGCTGGACAGACCCGCTGCCAGAAATGCCAGGCTTGCGAGCAGAGGCAGCATCACTCTTTTCGGCAACCCTATGTTCTCCCTCCCGGCATCGCTTCGCAGCCAGGCTTGAGCCGATCGCATGCGATAGAGGCGCATTATCCTCGTTCCTTCACCGAAGCTACGCGAGCCGAGTAGATTGCATCCGATATCACCCGATGCAGGGCATCGACATCGCCGTTCAGATAGTGACCGCCCGGCAGTTTCACATGCACGACATTGGGCTGGTCCATGTACGGGCACAGGCTCGTGGTTTCCCTGGCGCCCGAAACGCAGACGACCGGAATCCAGGTAAGCCTGCGCGCGCCGGGGATGGCGTCAGCATCGGGCTTTGACCAGTTGAACATCTCGGACGGCGATGCGCGCAGGAACAGCGTGTCGGTAGGCACGACCATGATGACCTTGGCGATCTTCGCGCGCACCGGGCCGGGCATGGCGGATAGCGCAACCGGGATCATATCCGATCCAAAGGATTGACCGACGAGGACCACACGGTCTGCGCGGCCGAACTCCAGCGCCTTTTCGATGGCGGTCGCAACCAGATTGCGAACTTCCAGCGGTGAACGCCGATGGCGGAAATAGACGAGCGAATTGACGCCGATGACAGGGATGCCGTCCGCGGCCAAGCGCGCGGCGATCTTAGGCCCCATTCCCATCCTGAAGCCCATGTCACCGGACAGGACGACCGCAGCCAGCCCCCCTGCGGGGTTCCCGGCCTGCGGGTTTGCAGCGACCGGCACGAAAGTCTCGCCGCCAAAATACCCGATGTAGCCCAGAAATCCGGCACCCGCGGCCAGCACTGCCGCCAGTGCGATAAGCAGCTTCTTCATGACAGCGCGCTTCCTCCGACGCCATTCATGGCGTCCTGGACTTGATCCTGCACTGGTAGGACAGCCGGCTTGGCCTGCCCATGGATCTTTGATTACAGTTTCGTAACCATCGTGACGCCCCCGCCTCGCAAACCTGCAGGAAACGGACGAGGCGGGGAGCACCTGACATGACGAAAGCGTAACGTGACACCCGCCCATCACAGTCGCATCTTTCTTTCATGTCCGTCAGACTGCCCATCAACCGCCACCCTCACCGGCCATCATCGCCTCCCCGATCGCCATGAGCCGGACTGTGCGAGCTTCCCTGCGTCGCCTGTGCATGGCAGGTGTCATGCTCTCGCTTGCAGCCGTCACCTTGGGCCTGTTCTTCGGCGCACAGAAGCTCGCCGTCCATGGGATCATCCGTCCCGCGCATCGCGATGCCCTGCCCGGCTTCACCATCGCCAGGGCAACGCCCCGATCCGGCGGGCTTGTCGTCACCAGCGTGCGGACGGACAGCGAGGCGCAGGCCTTGGGGATGGCGGCGGGCGACCGCCTGGTCGCCGTCGACGAGAAATCCGTGAAGTCCATCAGCGATGCCCGCCGCGATGTCGCGAATGCCAAAGGGCCACGACTGCATCTCGACTTGGTGCGCGATCACATTCGTCGTACGCTGATCCTCCAACACAAGACTGATCGGCATAATGAGCCATAAGATTCTGCTCGTCGAAGACGATGAGGCCACGGCAGCCTACATATGCAAGGGCTTGAACGAGGCGGGGTTTACCGTCGATCATGCCACGGACGGCAGGGACGGCTTTTTCCAGGCGAGCGACGGAACTTATCAGACGATCATCCTCGACAGAATGCTGCCGGGATTGGACGGTCTGGCAGTGCTCAATGCCCTGCGCGCAGCGGGAATCGAAACGCCGGTCATCTTCCTTTCCGCGCTTGGGACTTCGGACGACAGGGTGGAAGGGCTGCTGGCAGGCTCTGACGACTATCTGGCCAAGCCCTTCGCGTTCGCCGAACTGCTCGCCCGGCTTCGCCTGCTCTTGCGCAAGGGGAGCGCTCCGCAGGCGGAAACGAAACTGACGTGCCGGGATCTCGAAGTCGACTTGCTGTCACGCAAGGTACGCCGCGCAGGCGTGCCGGTCGATCTGCAGCCCCGCGAATTTCGCCTGCTGGAATACCTGATGCGCCACGCCAACCAGGTGGTAACGCGCACGATGCTGCTGGAAGGCGTGTGGGATTACCATTTCGATCCGGGCACCAACGTCGTCGATGTCCACATCAGTCGCCTGCGCAAGAAGATCGACAACGCCTCTGGTGAACCCCTGCTTCATACCGTACGCGGCGCGGGATACCTGCTCGGCGCCGAGCGCTGAGGTTTGCGCCGGTTATTCTTCCTGCCCCGCTCGACTATCGCGCGTCTGGTCGCGATGCTGGTCGTGGCCCAATTCGCCGCAACGGCCGGGATCCTCTATTTCGTACGCCTTTCCACGCAGGAAACGCTCCTGAGCGAGCAGAAAGCCGTCGTGGCAGAGCTTCGCGACGGATTGCTTGCGGAATACCGAAAGGAGGGCAAGCCTGCCCTTGTCGCTGCCATTCGCGACCGGCTGCAGTTCCCGCAGTCGGGCATACCCGTGATACTGCTCCTTAATGCGGACGGCTCCGTCGCGGCGGGCAATCTGGACAACTGGCCACCGGTTATCGGGGAAACGACCGAGTGGACGACGCTGACCCTGTACCGAAAGGACGCCACGGCGCCTGAAGCCATGGCATTTTCTGCCAGCACACTCTCGGACGGGTCTCATCTGCTGACCGGGCACGTCATCGAGAACGGCCTGCAGTTGCAGAAGATCAACGATGAAGCCTTGCTCGCCGCAACCTTGCTCGCATTCCCCATATCGCTGCTGATCGCGCTTCAGGTCGGGCGAAGCATCGCCAGACGGATTGCCTCGATCGCGAGAACGGCCGAGGCAATCGGCGCCGGCGACCTTTCCCATCGGGTTCCTCTCAACGGCACCCACGACGCCTTCGACCAGATGGGATCGGGCATCAACGAAATGCTGGAACGGATAGAACTGCTGGTCGAGGAGCTCAGAATGGTGACCGACAGCCTTGCCCATGACCTGCGCTCCCCGGTGACGCGCCTCAAGTCGCACATCGAACAGGCCTTCGCCGACACCCGCGATGCCGACGATCTCGCCGTCCTCGAGAAGATTTCCGCCGAAGCCGATACCTTGCTGCGCATGCTGACAACAGCATTGCAGATCAGCCGCGCCGAAGCCGGAATAGGCCGGGAACGCTTCGAAACCGTCGCCTTGGGCGATCTCCTTCAGGATCTCGCCGAAATCTACGGACCCTTGGCCGAAGACTGCGGCTTCAGCCTTGAGGCAACGTTTGCGGCCCCCATCGCGATATCCCTCCACCGCGATCTCATCAGCCAGGCACTCGGCAATCTGATCGAGAACGCCTGCAAATATGCCCGCGGCGGAACCTCCATCCGCCTTGAGGCACGCAGGGACGAGAACGCCGTTGTTCTGGTGGTAGCGGACGACGGCGTCGGCATTCCTGCCGAGCTTCGCGAAGTTGCCCTGCGGCGTTTCGGCCGCCTCGATCCTGCTCGACACAAACCCGGAGCCGGCCTTGGCCTGGCCCTCGTCGCATCCACGGCCCGTTTGCATGGCGGGATCTTCAATCTGGAAGACAACCGGCCCGGACTACGCGCCGTGATCAGGTTGCCCGGGCAAGACGGGGAGCGCGAAACGGTGCCCCCAGCCAACATGACGAAGATGTAATCTGCAGGAAATGCTGCGGACGGGATTTGGGGCCTATGAAAGTTTGCGACAGGCAATGACGCCACGTCGAAACTGGAGTTCAAGACATGCTGACCCGTTCATTCGTCACTGGTATCGTTGGTGCCCTGCTGCTCGCCGTCCCGGGTCTTGCCGTTGCTGCGACCGCAAGCACGGCGAGCCACACCAAGGCCGCCACCGCAAGCTGCAAGGGCCTCACCGGCAAGGCGCTGAAGACCTGCAAGGCGAACATGACTCACATGACCTCGACGAAGCAGTCCGCGCCCAAGTCGACCGCAAGGTAGTCCCAGCTCAACGGAGCACGATCGTCGCAGAGCGACCTCGCTCCACGAAGCCCTGACGCAAGCCCCCGATTGACAGGCCTTCGAACGACTTTCGTGCTCCGCTGCCATCCCTTGGCCAGATCGCCCCCACTCATCGCCAAACCGCTTCGAGCCGCCAGAGAGCCGGGCGGCAAGTATCGCGCACTGCCTGAACTGCGGTAGCGCGAGCAACGAAGCGCTCAAGAACCTTGGCTTTAACCAGGACGATCTGGCAAATCCGCGCAGCCGTCGTATTATCGACCGAGTGGTTAAGTAGATAGCGGACCCTAATGGATAGAGCTGATGCTGTCGTAGTTGGCGCCGGAGTCGTTGGCCTGGCCATTGCCGAGACGCTGGCTCGAAACGGCTCGGCAGCGCTGATCCTCGATGGCGAACCCCATTTCGGCTCATGGACCAGCAGCCGGAACAGCGAAGTCATTCATGCCGGGATCTATTACCCCGAAGATTCGCTCAAGGCGCGCCTCTGCGTGGAAGGACGCGACAGGCTCTATGCATTCTGCCAAAGCGCCGGGGTTCCGCACAAGCGCCTGGGCAAGATCATCTTCGCGCATTCGCCGGACCAATCCGGCAACCTCGATGCCATCGTGCGGGCTGCGGATGCCGCCGGTGCGGGCAAGCTGGAACGCCTGACAAGGTCTCAGGCAAAGCGCCTCGAGCCCGAACTGGAAGTGGCGGACGCCCTGCTCTCACCGCAGACGGGGATCATCGATGCCCATGCCTACATGCAGGCGTTGATTGGCTCGGCAGAGACCCATGGCGCGCGTCTGGTCTGCTCGACGAAGGTGACGCGCGCCCTTCGCCGTAACGAAATGTGGCAGATCTGGATCGAGGGCATGAACGAGCCCGTGCTGGAAACGCCGATCCTGGTCAATTCCGGTGGACTTGCCGCGCAAGTGCTTGCGCGCTCCATCGAAGACCTGCCTGCGAGCCGAGTGCCTCCGCTGCATTTCGCGCGGGGCGTTTACTTCACATACAGCGGCCGTACGCCTTTCAGCCATCTCATCTACCCGGTGCCCGAACCCGGTGGTCTTGGCACGCACCTCACGCTCGATCTTGCGGGACAGGCTCGGTTCGGCCCCGATGTCGAGTGGATCGACAACATCGACTATAGCGTCGACCCCGCCCGCAAGGACAAGTTCGCAAGGTCAGCCATGCGGATCTGGCCCAAGCTCGATCCCACTCGCCTCCAGCCCGGCTACGCGGGCATTCGACCGAAGATTTCAGCCCCGGGCGAAACGGCAGCTGACTTCATGATCGAGGGACCGCAGGATCACGGCTTGCCCGGTCTCGTCAATCTTTTCGGCATCGAATCTCCTGGCCTGACAGCGTCCATGGCGATCGGAGAATGGGTGGCCCGCAAACTGGAATGAACGGTTCGGGAGCGATGGGGGACAGGAGGCGCAGAACAACTGATTGGAATCATGCGAAGCGGCCGCGAATTGAGCTTTCGCTGCAACTCGCAGCCATCTCCTGCGTTTTTGTACCACACGCTTAATAAGGAGCATGGGGCATGGCCTTAGAATGTGTCGCCTATCGCGATTCCAAGGGAGGACTGCACGCCAGCCTCGAAAAAGCCACTCTCGAAGACCTTGCAGCCGTTCTGGGCCGCGTGGGTGACGAAGGCGGCATGACGGCCGGCGTGGCGAAGCTCATTTTCGAAAAGCGCGCGGATATCGAGCGCGTATTTGCAGAACACGACAAACTGGCCCTGCGCGGCGAGCACGAAGCGACCGTGGAAAGACTTCACGCGGTCTGACTCTTTTCGCGTCACGCTTCGAAGACCGACGAAAGACTTGTCACGCGGGCCCTGTTCCTGCCTTTGTACGGAGTAGGACAGGCACAGAGAGACTCGATGACACAGAACGCGTTACGGATCGTCATCTGCCCGGCTTGCGCAACAGCCAACCGGGTTCCGGTGGCCAAGTTGGGAGCCGGGGGCAAATGCGGAAAGTGCGGTTCCCCGCTCTTCGAAGGAGCGCCCCTTACGCTGACCTCTGCAAATTTCGATGCCCATGCGTCCCGCAGCGACATTCCGCTGCTGATCGACTTCTGGGCATCGTGGTGCGGCCCCTGCCGACAGATGGCGCCTGCCTTCGCCGCCGCTGCACCGCAGCTCGAACCCTACATGCGTCTCGGCAAGCTGGATACCGAAGCGGAGCGGGCCATTGCCTCTCGATACGCGATCCAGTCCATCCCGACCCTTGCCGTCATTTCCAAAGGCCGCGAAGTGGCGCGGCAGGCGGGCGCCATGCCGGCCAACGCCATCGTCGCATGGGCAAGGCGCGCGACCGGCCAATAATTCGAATTCTCGGGGCCAAACAGACTGTAGTTCCTTGCCTGTTGCCGTTTCCCGCGACTAGAACCGCGTTCGCCTCAAGCCGCATAAGTGGCGCCAGGCTTTGACTTTCTAGTTTCGGAGAAGGATCGCCCATGGCATTGGCACCGGGTGCGGCTAGCAGCACTGACCCTCAAATCGGCGACGAGGGCCCCAGCCCGCACATCGATGCGCCAGAGCTGCGCCTCTTCGTGATGGCGCTGTTCTTCATCTTCGGCGGCATCACCTCGCTCAACGACGTGCTGATCCCGAAGCTGAAGGAACTCTTCACCCTCAACTACATGCAGGCAATGCTGGTGCAGACCGCATTTTTTTGCCGCCTATGCCATCATCTCGATCCCGGGCGCGGCGCTCGTCAAGCGCGTGGGCTATATGCGCGGCGCGGCGATCGGCCTTCTGACCATGATGGCCGGCTGCCTGCTGTTTATCCCGGCCTCCGCCAGCGCAACCTTCGGCGTGTTCCTCTTTGCCCTGTTCATTCTTGCGGCAGGCGTCACCATCGTCCAGGTCGTCGCCAACCCGCTCATCTCGCTGCTGGGCCCGGTCAAGACGACCCACTCGCGCCTGACGTTCGCACAGGCATTCAACTCGCTGGGCACGACGATCTTCCCTTATGTGGGCACGATCATCATGCTGGGCGGCCTCGCCGCGGTCAGCGCCGCAGACCTCTCGGGTGCGGAATTGGCGGCCTATCGGGTAGCGGAAACAGCTGCGATCGAACGCGCCTACCTCGGCCTTGCCGCAGCGTTGGCCGTGATCGCCGGCGTCGTGTGGTTCAACCGCAACCGCCTCAAGGGAGAAAAGCACGAGGGTGGATCGATCCTCAAGAGCTTCGACCTCATGCGCCGCCTGCGTTTCGGCTTCGGCGCCAGTTGCATCTTCCTCTACGTCGGCGCGGAAGTCGCGATCGGCTCGTTCATCGTCAATTATATGATGCAGGAAAACGTACTGGGTCTGACCGAACAGGCTGCGGGCAAGCTTATCCCCTTCTACTGGGGCGGCGCGCTCGTTGGCCGCTTCATCGGCTCGGCCCTGTTGCGCATGGTCAGCCCGGGCAAGATCCTCAGTTTCAATGCCGCCTGCGCGATCGGCCTGATCCTGATTTCCACGCACACCACCGGCATGGTCTCGGGCTATACCTATCTCGCCATCGGCCTGATGAACTCGATCATGTTCCCCACCATCTTCAGCCTTGCCTGCGAAGGCCTGGGCAAGCGTGCCGCCGACGGTTCGGGCGTGATCTGCGTGATGATCGTGGGGGGCGCGGTGATCCCGCCGCTGACCGGCCATCTCGCCGACGTCACCGGCAGCCTCGAGCTGGCGCTTGCGCTACCGGCGCTGTGCTACGCCATCATCGCCCTGTTCGGCTGGTACGCGAGGAAGCCCGTCGGCGCCTGACGGACAGAATCGCCGGGCAATATCCCGACCTGCCAGGACGGGATATTGTGGAGGCTGCGCGCAGCCCCTATCTCCGGGCACAAAAGCAGCCACGCGGGGATCGCCGGTACGTCATGAGCAGCACCAAGCGCCTGCTGGCATCGATCCACGATGTCGGGCCGCGGTTCGAGGCTGAAGTCGAACATCTGGCCGATCTGCTGGAGAGCCGGCTTGGCAAGGGCCACTTCGCCATGCTGGTCGTGCCCGACCACTGGGGAGCGGCCCCGCTGCGTGAAGACAGGGCATTTCAGTCCCGCCTGCGCGCATGGTCGGAGCGCGGGATCGAGATGTTCGTGCATGGCTGGTTTCACCGCGACACCGTCCAGCATAGCGGTGCGGCCAGCTTCAAGGCGCGCCACTTGACTGCGGGCGAAGGCGAATTCCTCGGCCTCGACGAGGCGACCGCGCTGCGCCTCATGCGGGAAGGAAAGGCATTGGTCGAGGACGTGATCGGCCGCGAAGTCGCGGGCTTCATCGCGCCGGCCTGGCTTTACGGCGAGGGCTCGCTGTCCGCACTCAGGCAATCCGGCTTTGCCCTTGCCGAGGACCACTGGAAAGTCTGGAACGCGAGTGACCAGAGGGTGCTCGCCAGGGGGCCGGTCATCACCTGGGCAAGCAGAAGCATGGCGCGCACGGCATCCTCACTCGCATTCGCGGTCCTCGCCCGCACGGTCCTCCCTCATACGCTGGACACCGTGCGCATCGCCGTACATCCCGGCGACGTCACCAAGCCGTCGATACTCTCCAGCATCGATTCCACGCTCAGCCGATTTGCCCGCAGTCATCGCCCGGCACGCTACACTGAGCTGACCTGATTCTCGCTGTTGGCGACAGCGATGTCCAATGACAGATCGGCGTCGGAATTCGATCCTTTGCATGACATCCTGAGCCGCCGTCACAAACCGGAAATCTGGCGCCCATAGGAGCACGCCCGCAACCGAAAAAACCTTGTCCCGCAACTGCGGACGGGGTCGAGTGGCGGCGTCAGGGTGGACATGCACGGCTCTCTCAGAATCGCAGTTCCGATTCACAGTCTCAAACCGGGCGGCGTGGAGCGCGTGGCGCTTGGCCTGGCAAGCGAGTGGGACCGTGCCGGCCACAGGGTCACGGTCGTACTCGGCCGGTCGGGCTGCGCGAACCTGTGCAGTGCCCCGGCGCTCGATTACTGGAAGATTCCGACGCGGCTGCCCACGGCTTCCTGGGAAACGCCATGGATGGTGCACAGCCTCTACAGTTTCCTTGTCGAAAACCGCGTCGATGTCCTGTTCTGCCCGGGCAACACTTATGCCGTCGTCGCAGCAGCGGTGAAATTGTTGATGGGCGATTATGCACCACCGATGATCCTCAAGGTAAGCAACGCGCTCGACCGTCCGGACATGCCACCCCTGTTGCGCCGGGGCTACGATTCCTGGCTCCGCCTGCAGGGAACCGTCTTCGATCGTTTCGTCGCACTGTCCGAGCCGATGCAGCGCGAAATCCGTGAGCGCACGCTCGCCCTTCCCCAGCAGTTGGCGACGATCGCCAACCCGCTTTTGCCTCGCACGCGTCTCGATGCGCTGTCCCGGTTGAAGCGCCGCCGCGCCACGGCCTGGAGTACCCGGTACCTGACAGCCGGACGCCTCGTCCCACAGAAGAACTTCCCGTTGCTGCTGCGTGCCTTTGCCCGGGCAGCCCGGCCCGATGATACGCTCACCATCGCCGGCGAGGGTCCGGAACTGGACGCGCTGGTCCGGCTTGCGACGGAACTGGGGATCGCCGAGCGGGTCCGCTTTCCCGGATACCTGGCAAGCATCGACCCGCTGCTGGCTGACGCCGATGCCTTCTTGCTCAGCTCGGATTACGAAGGGCTGCCCGGCGTTATCGTCGAGGCTCTTGCGGCCGGATTGCCGGTGCTCGCCACCGATTGCTGCGTAAGCATGTCCTGCCTGCTCGACAACGGCCGAACCGGAGTTCTGGTCCCGACCCGGTGCGAAGAGAGCTTCGCCGAGGGACTTGTCGAAATCCGGCAGTTCCGCACCGATCCGGAAAAGGCCCGGCAGATAGCTTCCGGCTATGAATTGGAAGGCGCGGCCAGGCGCTACATAGACCTCATGAGCGACCTCATCCGGCAAAAGGAATGCGATCGCAAACGCAAGCTCGAGATGAGCTGCCTCTCACCCCAGAACCATGGCCCGCGCCTGAGCTGACCAGCCCCTAATCGGAGAACTTCGTGTCCGAACCCGCTGCCATTCTGGCAAATGACACAGCAGCCATCGAACTGACGCCATTGGACCGAAAGTCCAACCGTGGCCGTAATGCCTTGTTCTCTGTCGTGTTGTCGCTGGCCGTCATTGCCACCGTCTTCCACGAATTGAGCCGGCTCGACATCCATCACGTACTGGGCATGATCCCGGTTTCGCCGGGCTTCTGGATTGTCTTTGCCGCTGCTTATTTCGTTACACCTGCCAGCGAGTGGGTGATCTTCCGCCGTCTGTGGACCATTCCCCCGGCCGGCATTCTCGCCCTGCTGCGAAAGAAGGTCTACAACGAGCTGCTGCTGGGCTACCTTGGCGAGGCCTACTTCTACACCTGGGCGCGGCGCCGCGTCTCACTCGATGCTGCACCATTCGGCGCGGTCAAGGATGTCGCGATCCTCTCTGCCATGGCCGGCAACGGCGTCACCGTCCTGCTCCTGGTCGTGATGTTGCCCATGATCGGATCGACCCAGCTCGGGCTCGATGCACACATGCTCACCCTGTCGCTGGGCGTGATCCTCATGATTTCCGTGGCAGCGACGATCTGGCGGCGACGCGTCTTCACCCTGCCGCGCGCCGAACTGTCGATGATCATGCAGGTACACCTTGCCCGCATCGGCCTTTCCACCGTGCTCTCGGCCCTGCTCTGGCACATCGTCCTGCCCGACGTCCCGCTTTCGTGGTGGCTCTATCTTGCCACCCTGCGCCAGCTCGTATCGCGCCTGCCGCTCGTGCCCAACAAGGATCTTCTCTTCGCTGGCGTCGCCGTCGTGGCCTTGGGCCATGAGCGCGATATCGGGGCGCTCATGGCGCTGATGGCCGGCCTGATCCTCGCTGCCCATCTCGTGCTGGGCAGCCTGCTCGCGATCAACGATCTCGCCAATCCGGAGAAACCGGCGTGACTGCCCTGGCTCTTACCATGCCGGTGCTTGCCGCGGCCGCGATCCCCTCGACACCCGATCTGGGGCAGGCTGAAGGGCGCTGCCGCCCGGGGGAGCGTGGTCCCTCGTTCCTGGTCAGGGTCGACGGTCTCAAGGACCGCAAGGGCAATCTCAAGCTCGAGGTCTATCCGGACAACAACAGGGACTTCCTCGAGGACGACAACATCCTCATCAACGAGGGCAAGACCTTCCGCCGCGTCGTGGCACCGGTTCCGGCGACAGGAACGCCTGTCCTGTGCATCCGCCTGCCCGGTCCCGGAACCTACGCGGTGAGCCTGCTTCACGATCGCGACGAGAACCGTAGGTTCGGATGGCGCACGGACGGCATCGGCTTTGCCGGAAATCCGCGCCTGGGCTGGGGCAAGCCCAAGGCCGCCAAGGCCAGCGCGCAGGCCGGGGGCGGCCCCACGCCCATCACCATCGTCCTCAATTACCAGCATGGCCTCGGCGTCGCGCCACTCGATCGCAGCCGCTAGAAAGGATCGTTACCCGATGAAGATCGTCGATGTCTGCGCTTTCTATTCGCCCATGGGCGGCGGCGTACGCACTTATGTCGAGCAGAAGCTGCAGATCGGCCCCCGCTTGGGCCACGAGATCGTGATCATAGCCCCGGGCGACGAGGACGCGGTGATCGAGCGCGGACCCGGCGCCCGCATCGTCACCGTCAAGAGCCCGCGCTTTCCGCTCGACCGCAAGTACTGGTACTTTCCGGCCGCCGACCCCCTTTATGCCGCGCTCGACGACGAAGCGCCGGACTTCGTCGAGGCAACCTCACCCTGGCGCAGTGCCGGTCTCGTCGCAGAATGGCCGGGCGCTGCGCCGCGCAGCCTGATCATGCATGCCGACCCCCTGTCGGCCTATGCCTACCGATGGTTCGGGCAGGTCTTCTCTCGCAAGACCATCGACTGGCAGTTCTCGGTATTCTGGGAGCACCTGCGCAAACACAGCCGCAAGTTCGATCACGTCGTCAGCGCCAACAGCGATCTCACCCGGCGCCTGCACGAAGGCGGCGTTGCCAATACGACGACGATCGCCATGGGCGTGGAGCCGGGATGCTTTTCGCCCGACCATCGCGATCCCGGCCTGCGCGCAAGGCTTCTGGCCGATTGCGACCTGCCGGAAAGCGCCGTCCTGCTTCTCGGCGTTGGCCGGCTTGCCCCCGAAAAGCGCTGGCCGATGGTCATCGACGCCGTGAATGCCGCAAGCCAATGGGCGCCGATCGGCCTTGTCATGCTGGGTGAAGGGCGCGAGGAGCGCACGATCCTCAAGCACATCTCGGGCAACCCGCATATCCGCCTGTTCCAGCCCGAGCGCAACCGGAAGACCTTTGCGCGCCTCATGGCGAGCGCAGATGCGCTGGTCCACGGCTGCGAAGCGGAAACCTTCTGCATGGCGGCGGCCGAGGCCCGCGCCAGCGGCACACCGGTCATCGTTCCGGATAGCGGCGGCGCTGCCGACCACGCCGCCAGCGGAGCCGGCCGTACTTACATATCCGGCAATGCCGCAAGTTGCGCCCTTGCCATTCGTGACATAGCCATGAACCGCCCGCGCCCGGCCCTGCGTGCCCGTTCCATGGACGAGCATTTCGCCGACCTGTTCAGCACTTACGAAGCGACGACGGCCGGCACCCGCAGCGCCGCCTGAAATCCGGTCAGATGGGCAATTCGGTCGTAGACTTGATCTGCGAGAGTGCGACAGTGGAGATCACTTCCTGCACCCCGGGTAGCTGCGAGAGTTCCTCGAAGAAGAAACGCTCGTAGGCATTGATGTCCTTGGCCACGACGCGGATCATGAAATCGACCGCGCCCATCAGGACATAACAGTCGAGCACTTCCGGAAACTCGCGGATCTTGCTGGCGAATTCGTCGAGGTTGGCGCGGCCATGCGCCGTCAGCTTGACCTGCACGAAGACGTGGGCATTGAGGCCCACCTTCTCGCGGTCGACAAGGGCCACCCGCCGCTTGATCACGCCTTCACGTTCAAGCCGGTCAATCCGCCGCCAACAAGGGGATGCGGACAAGCCCACACGTTCGGCAATCTCGGCTGTCGTTTGATTCGCGTCACGCTGAAGTTCGCGGAGAATCTTTTTCTCATAGGCATCAAGTTCGATCATTTTGACCTGATATTCTCAAAATTCGGGTGCGTCCTTCCCATATTGATAGCAGCCAAGCTCCAATGAGGCGAGAATTCCCTCCTCACCTGCGCGATAATCGGGACGACACCAACCGGAGCCTTGAGAGATGACTGCCGCTGCCAGCCACGAATTGCCGCCTGTGGAATACATCCGCCTGATCGACGAGGCTGCGCGCCTCGACGGCGTGATCGCCATTCATTCCACCGCACGCGGTCCTGCAGCCGGTGGTTGCCGCCTCTGGACTTATCGCGATGCGCAGACGATGCTCGCCGATGCCGCCCGTCTTGCCGAGGGCATGAGCTACAAGAACGCCATGGCCGAGCTGCCGTTCGGCGGGGGCAAGTCCGTACTGCGGCGCCCGGACGGGGATTTCGACCGCCGTGCGCTGTTCGAGGCGTTCGGTCGCGAAGTCGAGAAGCTGGGCGGGCGCTACGTCACCGCCGAGGACGTGGGCACCGGCGTCGAGGACATGGAATTCGCCGCGCTTCACACCAGCCACGTTGCCGGTCGCAGCGCAAGGCCGGGCTTCGCTGGTGGCGACCCCTCACCCTGGACCGCACTGGGCGTGTTCGAGGGTATGAAGGCAGCCGCCTTGTTCGCCTATGGCACCTCGCTATCCGGCATGACCATTGCGGTTCAGGGACTGGGTAGCGTCGGTGCCGAATTGTGCCATATGCTCTCGAAGACGGGCGCAAAGCTTGTCGTGGCGGATATCGTCGTGGAACGCGCCGCCGCGCTGGCCGACAAACTCGGCGCCAAGGTGGCCTCGGTCGAAGAGATCGCCGGGGTGGATGCACAAGTCTTCGCGCCCTGCGCGCTTGGCGGGGCACTCAACGATGCCGCGCTCGACGTACTCAAGGCCAAGGTGATCTGCGGCGCTGCGAACAACCAGCTTGCCACCCCGCATATCGCCGGTCGCCTGCTGGCCATGGATGTCACGTACGCGCCCGACTACGTCGTCAATGCCGGTGGCATCATCAATGTATCGGCGGAATACCTCCACGAGGACGAAAATCAGGTCCGCGCCCGCGTCATGCAGATCGGGCCGCGCACGGCAGACGTCCTGGAACAGGCTGGCGAACTTCACCTGCCTACCTCACAGGTGGCCAATCGCATTGCCGAACAGCTGATGGCGCAGCCCGTCCAGGCCGACAGCTGATCCTGCGCTGGTCTTCGCGCTGCGCCTTAGCCCGTCAGCGCGAAGACGGCTGCGAAGGCGATCGCCATGAAGACAAGCAGGCCCAGCAGGATGCCCAGCCATTTGCGATAGGGCAGTTCGTCGGCAACGATCAGGTGATCGGGCAGATCCGGCATCCGCTGGCCGAGTTCGGGCAGGTCGGGCAAATCTTCCGCCGTTTCGCGCCCGCCATTCCACGCAGGGTGGCGCGATCCGAGGTTGGGCCCGCTCACCGCGCTCACCAGAGCGAGTTTCTCGAAGGCAATCGCCATGTTCTGCTCATCGACGTGGCGCGACAGTGCCTGCATGTCCGGATCGTCGTTGGCATGGCCCGGCAACCGCCGCACGAGCTGGCTGATCTGCGTATCGAGCGCATGGAGCCTGTCGATGGCCTCGAGCGTACTGCGCCTGTCACCGCTCTTGAGCGCAAGCTGCAATCGGGTAAGCGATAGCGTATTGGCACGGCACAGTTGCAGGCCGAGATGCAGATCCTTGCCCAAGGCCTCGGCCTTGGGGCTCGCCTGAGCCTCGGCCATCTCGCTGTCGCCGCTTCGTTTCGGGCAGGTGCTCACGCTCTTGTCTCCACTTCGTCCATGCCCCGGCGCAAGCGCATAGGCCTCCGGTACTTCGCTTAGGAAGCCCGCTTGAGATTGGGCGAGAACCGCGCGGGCTGTGCTGACGTCGATCGATCAGGGCGGGGGCGGGGGCATGGACCGCCGCCGCCCTCGGCAAAACCACTTGGGCAAAGACGCATGACTACGGCTCCCGCGCTCGGCGAGACCTTTTCGCTTCTGGAAAACAGGGCGCGCCGTCAGGCGCCGATGCGCCAGACCTGCCCGGTATCGCGGCGGATCGTGCAGAGCTTGCGCGCGCCTTCCCACAGTTCTGCATTACGGTGAGGAGCTTCCGAATAGGCCACTATCAATGCGCCGCTGGCATCTTCGGCCTGAAACTCGATCTTCTTGTCCAGCCCTCGACCGTCATCCGAATATCTCAGCGTATAGGTTGCCATGGTCTCCCCTCCATGCTGCGGGACTCGCGGGCGGATAAATAGCATAAGATATCGACCGGGAAGCACCGTTGGTATGTGGCGTGTATCACGCGCGGCAAAGCGATTGGGCCGAGAACAACGGCGGAAAGCTTGAACCGTCGTCCAGGCCCGATGACCGCCTGATCAAGTCAGCCCGGCTCGAATTTTGCTATTTTCCGGACCTTTGCTAAGCACGATTGGCTGGATTCCTCGCCCGCTGCGCGACATGCAATTTCGCGGCGGATCGGATAGATTATTGCGCTCAGCAGGGGGGATGCGGAGCCGGGGCTGACATGGTGCTGCGACTTATCAAGCTATGCCTGATCGGCCTTGCGGCCTGTCTCACCCTCCTTCCCGGATTGGCTACCGGGCAGCAGGCGCAGACTGCAAGCAGCACCGGGCAGCAGGAACTGTCTCGCGCTGCAGGCCAGGCGCAACAGATCCGGGACCTGATGGCCGGACAGCTCGATCCCGACGTCGAGGCCGCCGACCTATTCTCCTTCTCGCTCACCAGCAGCAATGCAGCCGGCGCCCGCGCAGTTGCCCGGCTGGTGACGGACGGCTCCTTCTACGCGCAGGCCAAGACCGACCCTTCGCGCCTCGCCAACCTCACGGACGATCAGGCGAAGCTTGCGCTGGCACAAGCCGCCTTCCTGCGCCAGCCGCAATCGGAGCGTGAACGCCAGCTCGAAGCGCACCGCAAGACCTTCGACAGCTACCGCGCCAAGCAGAAGACCAGTGAGGCGGCAGCGCAGGAACTGGCACGCCTGCAACGCGAAATGCAGGGCCTTCAGGATTTCCTGGCGGGTAAGCCCGCGCCATCTGCCGTCCTCGAACTTGGACTGCTCAGTAACAGCAACGGAGGGATCGACAGCCGGCGGCTCGATACGCTGACGGGCAAGGTGCCCTCTCCCGGCCCCGAACCGGCTGCCGACGCTCCGGTCGATGCGAGGATTGCGTGGCTGCGCAAGCAGGTTGCCGCGGCCAAGTCGGAAGTACTGCAATTGCAGCCCGCGACGCTGGCCCAGCTTGAAGCTGCATCGGGCGTCAGTTCGGGCACGGCGGACGAGATAGCCAGCGCGGATGCCCTGCTCGACGTCGCCAAGTCGCAGCTCAGCGATGCAGCCAGAGCGGCTCTCAATGCCGCGAGCGAGCAGGAGCGTCTCATCGCCAATGAACAGGCGCGGCTGCTGCAGACAAAAAGCGTTCAGGCCGAATTCCGCGCGCAGCTGGCCAGGTCGAAAGCCGAACCGGACGCCATCCTGGAATCCGCCCTGAGCTGGCGCCGCCGCATCCAGGAACTGGAAGATGAGGGGTTGGGCCGCGAGCAGCAGGCCGATGCCATCTATGCCGAACTCGTGACGGACCTCAGCCGGATCAGGAAGGCACTGAGCAAGGCTCTCGACATCAGCGAAAACGGGTACGACCGCGCACTGAAGCCCGGATCGCTCGACCCTGCACTCCCACAGGACTCGCCGGCAACCCGGCAGCTTCGCACGCAGAAGACCGAATTGGCGCACGCCGCGGCGCAGCTTCACGCCTCCTACGGCGAGGAACTGTGGGCAAAGCGCCGTGCGCTCCATGATGCCATGGTCCTGCTCAATGGCGAACGACTCGCGCTTCTGCCCTCCCTCAGTCCTGCGAAGCGCGCGCAGGTAACCGGCTTCGGCACGGAAGGTGTCGCTCAGGTTCGCAGGGAAATCGCAGAGATCGTGCTCGAACTGCGCTTCAACCTGCAATCATGGCGCAATACCATGGAGCTGGTCGCGCAACCGTTTCAGCGCCCGACGCCTGGGTTCGTACTGGCATTGCTGCGTCTTCTGGCGATTGTCCTCGTCTTCAGCTGGTGGCGCCGGAACGGCGACCCGATGCTGCGGCGCGCTCAGGCCGAAGCGCAGGCCAAGCGCCCCCGCACGCTTGCAAGCAGCCTGCAGGCCGGTTTCTTCGAGTATTGGCGCCGCGTGCGCAAGCCGCTCGACTGGCTGGCTCTGACCATTCTTGTCTGGTGGCTTCTGCCCGAAGGGCTCTTGATACCGGGGCTCTCCTTCATCTGGATCGTCCTGTTCTGGTCGCTCACGACCGTGCTTGTCGTCAATCTCGTCGATCAGCTCGCACGCGGTCGCGGTCGGGACGATCCTCGCGCCACGTTGCGATGGAATTCGCTGAGGCTGATAGCCGGAAGCCTGCTCGCTGTGGGGCTGCTGCTCAACCTGACCAGCGCCAGCGTCGGCAAGGGCGCGATGTACAACTGGGTCTTCACGCTCTCCCTGCTGCTCGTGCCGGCGATCCTTGTCCTGCTGGCGAACTGGTGGCGGGCCCGCATAGTCGCCCTCGCACAGGCCGAAGCGCGGGACAGTTCACTGCTTAACTGGGTCTCGCGCGACCCGGGTGGGCTTACCGGCCTGCTGGGGCGCCTCGCAGCAGGCGCCCTGCTTCTGCTGCGCGGCCTGCGCTCGATCATCGCCCGGCGCATGCGGGACCTGGCGCTGGTTCGCGAACTGTTCGAGCAACGCGCCCGCGTTCAGGCCGCGCGGCAGGTGGCCCAAGACAAGGCAAGTGGGCGTTTCCACCGCCCCTCGCCCGAAGTTCTCGAGTGCCTGGATCCCCATCGCCTGCCGATCGAATTTCGCACCGGAACGGATCGGCCAGGCGGCATCGCCCTGCCCGAGCTGATGCCCGGCACTGTCACCCTCGTCGTTGGAGAGCGAGGGCTGGGCAAGTCGTCGTTCCTGCGCGATATATCCGAGCAATACGCAGACTGTGGAAAGGTCGTGCGGTTGTCCGTCGGCTCGCCCGATCTGGGAGCGCTCCTGCACGATCTGCACGCAGCCCTCGGCACCGGACTGATCTCTTCCGATCCCGATGAACTATCGGACTGGCTGGCGCGCGAAGACGCTCCCTGCCTGATCACCGTCGACGACCTGCAGCGGCTGGTCATGCCCGCGATCGGCGGGCTTGCCGCTATCGACACCCTGATCGCCATGGCCCGTTCGAGCGGCATCAGCTGCCGCTGGGCCTTCACCATCGGCGAGGATGCATGGAGCTTCCTGCAGCGCGCCCGGGTCGATCGCGTCCTTTTCGATGCCGTGATCCGCTTGCCGCACTGGTCGTCTGCAGACTTGCGGGCGCTGATCGAGCGACGCACCGCGCAAGTCGGACTGCAGCCTGACTTTTCCGCCATGATCGACGATGGCGTCTTCGAGCTTGGCGAGGACCTGACCGTCGAAGAGCGCAAGAAGCGCGGCTACTTCGACCGGCTTGCCGAGTACGTGAATGGAAATCCGGCCATCGCACTCGACTATTGGAGGCAGTCGCTGTTCGTCGACGGCCTTGACCAGAAAGTCGTCGTGCGCACGTTCGATGCTCCGGCCGTGGACCGGCTGGCGGCCCTGCCGCTGCCCACGCTGTTCGTCCTGCGTGCGATCATGCGCATGGACATGGCAGATGTTCCATCGATCCGGGCGAGCACCGACCTATCAACGTCGATTGTCACCGACGCCCTCAGGAGCCTGCAGCTCCTGGGCGTCATCGCGCCCGTTGCAGAATTCTACCAGATCACCCTGCACTGGTGGATGGAAGCAACGCGCCTGCTCTTGCGACAGAATCTGACGGTGCGAGGGATCAAATGAAGATGTCGAGACACCTGGGACGGCTCCTGTGTCTTTTCGGCGGCATGGTCGCGCCGGTCAGCGCGGCCCATGCACAGGCAGAGTTCGACGCCGATACGATCAGCAAGCTGGCGGATATCGTGCGATGGAGCGGCGCGATCACCTCGCTGTTCGTGATCGGTGGCGCCTGGGCCCTATTGCGCCTGCTTTCGCGTTTCGTTTCCGCCTTCAGCAGCGAATTCACCTCGCGCCGCCTGACCCTGCAGAAAATCAACACGCTGGGCCAGTTCGTCGTCTATGTGGCAACGACAGTCCTCGTCCTGCTGCTCTCGTTCCGGTTCGATGAGACGACGCTTGCCGTCATCGGCGGAACCATCGCGGTCGCTGTCGGCTTCGCGATGAAAGACTTGGTCGCCTCCTTCATCGCCGGCGTGATCGTCATGCTGGACCGCCCGTTCCAGGTGGGCGACCGAGTTTCCTTCGGCGGCGAGTACGGCGACATCACCGCGATCGGCCTGCGCTCCGTCCGGATGCAGACGCTCGACGACAACACCATCACGATCCCCAACAGCAAGTTCCTGAGCGAGATCACCTCGTCGGGCAATTATGGCGCGCTCGACATGCAGGTGGTGATGGATTTCTACATCGCCCCCGGCCAGGACATCGACCGCGCATACGAGATCGTCAATGAAGCGGCGTTGTCGAGTCGCTTCGTGTTCCTTGCCAAACCGGTAACGGTGCTCGTTACCCAATGGGTATCGGACTATCTGGTTGGCGTGCGCTTGCGCCTGAAGGCCTATGTTCTCGATACCCGCTTCGAGAAGGCGTTCGAATCCGACGTCAACCTGCGGGTCCTTCGCGCCTTTGAGGCCGAAGGGATCCTCGTCCCCGGAGCCGTGCCCTTCCCTCGCAACGCGCAAAATCCGGCAATCAAATCAGAAATAATCTAGATTGCGCCAACGCGACAACACGGTCTTAAAACAGGTTGAGCCGAAGTTACCGGATCGGGAATCGGCTCCGCCAAAACTCGAGATTTACACGGTCAAAGTCACTCTGTTCAAAAGTGTCCATTTATTCTGCGAAATGCAAGATCGGAACTTTTCCGATCATTACCTGTTGTGTGTTCAGGTCGTCGTCACCTCCCCTTGCAAGACGCGATGAGTGGCGGCGACTTCTGAAATGTGGGTCCTGAGCTGACGGCTCGTCCTGCTACAAACAACAATGGCGAGCACATAGTACTGATCGTCGGGAGACTTATGATGAAGAAGTTTATCTATCTGGCAGGACCGGCCGCATTGCTGGCTCTGGCTGCTTGTCAGAGCGAGAAGGCCGACAACGTCGAGGATGCGGCGGAGAACCGCGCGGATCAGCTCGACGAGATGGCCGATAACGCGACCAGTGAAGCCCAGGAAGAGGCGCTCGAGAACAAGGCCGACCGTGTCGAGGAACAAGGCGAGGAAGCTGCCAACAAGATCGACGACAACGGCGAAATCGCGCCGAGCGAAACCCACATGGGTGACACGCAATAAGTTTCGCAAGGTAGTTTCGACGACCTGAATTGTCCCAGAGTCGACAGTTCAGGTTTGTCCTGCCCGGACCGCGCAGCGCCTTGCGCCACGCTTCGGCTCGGGCAGGACTGCCTCATAACACCGGTCGTCTTGCTTCACGCATCAATCAATGGAAATTTCGGCGTACCGGCGTGGTCATCTTGCCTCCGCTGCTGCAGCCATGGCAGCCCGCGCCGCGAGAATATATGCGGAAGTTGTGCTAACCGTGTATTCGTTCTCGAACCAAAGGAACGGCCAATCTGTCTTCGCTTCGGGAAAATCGGGCTTCACGATCAACACCCCGGGCACGAGTCCACCGGGAATGAAGCTGTAGTCCGCGCGATTGTGACCATAGCCTATCAGCTTTGAGGCCGTGCCGACGGTTGAGACAAGCGACAGATTGTTGGCCGGGTGCCGTCCCAGGACATAGTCGATCGCCGAAAGCGTGTAGTCGGTTCCGACAATATCGGGGAAATGCTGATGGAGCAGGTACATGGTCGTGCCAAAGCTTACGACCTGGTTGGAACCTGCCCATGAACCTTCACTGATCGGCACACCGAACGGATTATCCACCAAATCGGCGTCGACCTTGGCCTTCATCTTGCGCACTGACGGCACCAAGTGCTTGCGATAGCCGGCATCCATAAAAGGAATGGCTCGCACGGCAGCGTCCCCAAGCCATTCGAAGTTCTGCTGGATTACGGGGAGCAGTTGCCGAAGCCGGTCTGCGTAGACCTTCTCTCCTCTTGTCGTGATCAGAAGCTCTACCGTGGCCGCGACATTGGCCGCTTGTGCTGAACGGGGCGAAGATGAATCGTCGCGTCCATCACCCGGCTTGATATCTCCGGTCTGCTGCTTGGCCCAAAGGGCTTTCGCTGCCGCCAGCGCCTCGCCCGCCATCGCCGGATCACTATCAGCTAGCGCTCGGCTTGAGCCCGCCAGGGCCGCGGCGACGATCAGGTTGTTGGCCGGCAAGTCGGTCGTGAAGGCCCAACGATCATCCTGCGCTCCGGATGCGGCGCCCTTACGCTCAGTCGGATCCAGACTGGCATCGTAGACCAGACCGTCCGTCTGCGATCCGGCATCGCCGAGATGCGCATATTGGCGCAGGGTCGGATCGATGATGCCAACAATGGCGTGCCCGAATACCTTGTACTGAGCAAGCAACTGCAAGGTGCCGTGGCGGATCTGCTGGATCGAATCCTCGATGCCATCCGGCTTACGGATCTCTACCGCGCGCGCCTTCTCGTCGACACTCGTCTCGTCCCAATCGAGCCCGAAGAGTTCGCGTGCCCAAACCAGGTCTCTAACCACGGATGCGTTCTGGGGCGTCTGAATGTCATAGTCTCCGGCATCCTGCCAACCGCCAACGGCAAGGCCGGGAATATGTTCTCCCGCCTTGAACGGCGAATCCAGTTCGGGACCCATCTTGTAACCGTCGAAATGCACAATGTTCGGCGGAGCCTGCCGGGCATCGTCGAGGTGGGAAGGCGATGACCATACGCGATATTGCTCACGAATACCCATATGATCCATCTGCTCGGCAAGGAATGTATCGAGCGAGGTCTGCCAGATGCGATCGTAGGCATCGGCCGAGATGCGGAAGGGATTTGTCGTCTGACCGGCATAGGAGATCGCGTAGACCCCCGGTTCGCGCACGCTTGAGAAATCGAAGGCGGCATAGTTATAGCGCATCCAGCGCCCGCGCGATTGCGTCTTGGCACGCAGCACCGGCACCTTGCTGCCATCGGGCGACAGCTTGACCAGTTCGGCTTCAGCAGGTGCCTTGAAGTTGGGATCGAGCTCGATCAGCGCAACCTTGGGCCGCCCCGGAGTATAGCCAGCCTGGTTGAAGGAAACGACCGGCTGACGCACCCAGTCCTTCACCACGTTGGGCCGGACATGCCAGACAATGGCATTCTCCTTGGCCCCTGCCGGAATTAGCGAGCGCACCACGAACCAACCGTTCTGGGCCCGGTTGCGGGCATCGTAGAGCTTGAGCGGCGCCGTATCCGAGGTGATCGAGACCCGCGTCATCGGATCTTCCGGTGACAGCGTGATGGCATTGGCCCCTTCTGCAAGTGGAAGGGGATCGCCAGAGCCGTCCTTTGCCATGGGTCCGGTGGGGTGCCGCGGGAAGAGGCCCGGGTCCTGTCCCATCATGAAAGTCTTGCCGAAGTAGGCGGTGGGCAGGAAGTCCAGATTGAAGCCTGCCTTGCCCGCAAGGCTTGGCGGCAGTGGCTTGTCGAGATCGACGGCTATGCGAAAGCCGTCCCCTTCGGCGGTGACCTTGACGCTGTAACCGAGATTCACGTCCTTGTATTCCGAGCGCACGAGGACCTGATTCGGAGATGCACCCAATGTCCTGCCTAGAAAGGCAGGTACCGCAGCCCATTGTTCCGGAGTTGCATCGAGACGCACCGCGCCGTCCGTGGCGATCCGCTCGCCATGCAAGACGATCTGAATTCCCGCATTCTTTTCATCGAAGAAGATCGGGCTGAACTCGTTCTGATCGACGATAACCGTAATGCCCTGCGCCTCCAGAGTTTGTGCAGGCGTAACCCTCAACGTCTGACCCTGGGTGGCAACCGGACCGGCCATAATGGTCGCGGTGGCCAGCAAGGCACTTGCAATCCTCTTCATCCCTATCTCCTCAGGTTAATCTCAGGCACAGTTGATCGAGCCGAGAGGCGCAAGTCGGCTCTCGATCGATGCGGCCCGGCCGCGTTTCCGGCTAGAAATTGTGGCTGGCTTAGTGAGTCGGCTTCAGGAGGCCGTGCATCCCCATCCAGCTGGTGAATTCATCGAACCAGCCCGTGCTGGTGGTCGGCTTCTGATACATGCCGAAACCATGTCCACCCTGTTCGAAAAGGTGAAACTCGACCGGCCGCTTCGCTGCCCGCCAGCTTTCGATCAGACCGAAACCGCTATTGCCGAACAACGGGTCATCGGCGGCAAGGGCCACGAACATGGGGGGCGCGTCGGCCGGTACCGTAGCTGGGGCCAAAGGGCCGTAGATGTTACCGATGAAAGCGGGCTTCGCATCCTGTCCTGCCAAAGTCGTAGCCATCGTCAACATGGCGCCGGCGGAAAAGCCGACCATGCCGATGCGATCGGGGTCGACATGCCATTCCTTGGAGCGCTTGCGGACAAGCGCGAAGGCGGCGCGTGCATCGGCGATCTGCGGACCAAGGTTGGCCATCATGCCCTCCAGCGCCGGGCGCGGCGCCGGTCCGCGAGGTGCGCTCATGTCGGCCGAAGAACGTTCGAAGTCGGCAAGACTGGGCGGAGTCTGGTTAAGGCGATACTTCAGCACGAATGCGGCAACGCCTTTGGCTGCAAGCGCGCGCGCAACATCCCATCCTTCATTTTCCATCGACAGCGTACGGAAGCCGCCGCCTGGGGCCACGATTACTGCCGTACCGTTTGCTTTGGCTGGATCGGGCAGGAAGGGCGTAAGCGTGGCTTCCGTGACATTGCGCGCAAAGACGCTGTTGTATTGACTGTGCCAGGATTCCGCGATCGTTGCGCCCGGAAGTTTCCCGGTATCCAGTCTGATGGCATCACCTTGGGCAGGCGTTGCGATGGACACCATCTTGTCGGACTGCGCCAGGGCCGGTTCTGTAATGGTAAAGCTGGCAGCAATCCCGCAGGCGACAAGAGAGGACAGGATAGGCCGGGTCAAAGGCAGGTTGGATGTCAGGCGCATCAGGCGAATCATTCGCACTCTCCCATATGTCATTTTGCATGACGCTAAAGGTAGCGCTACCAAATAGCAATGCACTAACGCGCAAGTAGCGAAACTTGTCTGAGATGAGAGCGGGCAACTTGAGATCCAGGTGGCGGATCGGCCATTTTCCTCAGGTTGGGGCGAGCCAAGCTTGGCGAAATTGCGCGCGCCTTTTCCCTTCTTCTCACCTGCATGAGGGGCCGGGAGGCAATCTGAAAGACCTTATGACCAGCCTTGAAAATAGCGCTATCATGGCACTCAGGCGAGCGACCGAGAGCTTCTAGCTGACCTCTTTCGCACAAGTGATGCAAAGCGCCGCTTCGGGCCTTGCCGACAGGCGCTCTGGTGAAATTTGGCCACTGCATTTGACGCATAGGCCATAGGTGCCATTGGCAATACGATCGAGTGCCCGGTTCACCGAACCTAGTTCGCTACTCACCAATGCGGCCTGACCTTCAAGCGATGCATCGTCCTCACGTTCAACGGCCGCTTCGGCAAAATCGGGATCCAGCGGTTCCGCCAAGTCGTCCTGCAAGTGGGCGAGCCGGGCGTTCAACTCCGCGAGCCGCGCCTCAAGCTTCTTCTTCGCCGTATCGATATCAGCCATGGCATTGATCCCTCTCGATTGCACGCGCCAGAGATAAGGCGCCGAACCACAAACCTTGCGCAGGAACCCTTTCCTGCTTTCATAGCAGAATATGGTATCTGCGGCGCCAAATCGTTTCGCGACGCAGGGCAAGCACGGGAAAATCGTGCTTGCGCCTCTTTTGAATAGCTCCTGCCTTCCACGCCGGAGCGAAGGCAGATTCACGCCGGCAAGCGTCCTTCAAGATACGCATCGAGTGTCTCGTGGAAGTGCCGGATGCGGCTTTCCATGTAACCGGCGAGTTGCACCGTGCCGGCAAGCGATGCCTTGAGGCCTGTCTGCACCTGAGGCATGTTTGCCATGTCCTGGTCGATCACCGGCCCCAGTGCCGGCAATTCGGTTGCATTGGACCATGGTTCGTCCTCTCCAAGCCAGTGCACCGGCACACCGCGAGGCCTCGCCTCACCCTCCTTTACGGGCTTGAGGATCATGACTTCCATGATGCAGCTGTCGACAGCACGGCCATTTGGCCTCCAGCGATAGACGATATTGGGCGCAAAGCCGCCCCAGGGCGCAAAGTTGGGAAACACATTGTAGACGATCGCGTCGAGCATCTCGGCATCGGTGGCCTTTTCGAGGTCGCCCCCGGTCGCCCGGACGATGCTGCTGCGTGCGGCTTCGCCCAGGAACTCGCGCGCGGGCACTGCCTCGGCAGCGAGATTCTCCGGCATCTTGCGCCCCCACAAGCCTAACATGCCACCTATCACCTCATCGTTTCCCGGCCTTTCAGGCAGATGCGGGCTAGGTTCACCGAAGGCGGCAAGGTTGCGGTTCACGTGCGGACCGTAGACGTCGTATTGCGATCCCACGTCCGAGAAGAAGGGCAGGATCTGGGGGTGCGTGGCAATGACGTGATAGCTCTCCATGAAAGCTTCCTGCGCCACTTTCCAGTTGCAGGGGATGACCCGAGCCACATGAACGGCCTTCCAGCGGTCTTCCAGCCTCCAGCGTTCGAAGTGTCGGGGCACCACGCCAAGGTAATCCTCGAGCGAGGGCCCATCCCTGTCGAAATTGATGAAGACGAAGCCGCCCCAGCGACCGACGCGGATCTGCGGCAAATGCAGGTCGGCATCAGAAAGTCCGGCGAATTCCTGCCGGCACGGCACCGAGCGGATCGACCCGTCGAGCTTCCAGCTCCAGCCGTGGAATCCGCAGCGCATCGTTTCCACGCGACCGCTTTCATCCATCAGCTTGCGGCCACGGTGCAGGCATGAATTGGGGAACGCTTCGATCCGATCGGGCGCGCTGCGCACTACCAGCACCGACCGTTCGATGATGTCATAGACGTGGACGTCGCCCACCTCGGGAATGTCCTCTTCCCGGCAGGCCATTTGCCAGACCCTGGACCACATCATCTGAACCTCGCAGTCGAAGAAGGCCTGATCGATGTAACGCTTTGCGCAGATCGGCGCATGGCCGAAATCCCCGCGCTGATCGGCCCGCAAGACCTCGGGCGCACTGCGGCTGTCGGCATCGAGCAATTCGCGATAGGTTGTGACCATGGCAGCGTTCCTCAATGGCTCTCGATCCAGGGGGCGAGCACGGGTTCCAGCCGCAGTTGCTCGGGCAAGGCATCGCCGATCAGGCGGTCCAGTTCCATGTGCCAGGCGTAGATGCGCCGCTCCTGATAGGACAGGTTCAGGCCCTCGAACCCCTTTGCCTCGACCGACTTCTGGATCGATGGCGCAAACTGCGTGTCTTCCTCAAGGATGCGACCCAGGTTGGAGATGCGGGTCGGCCACATCTCGTGCCCCTGCGATCCTTCCGGCCCGAACCAGTGTACGTCGACCACCATCGAGCGATCGTCCCGCGGCCAGAAGGTCAGGAATGGCATTCCGGTCCTCGAGGGCGGCGTCACCAGGTTCGGGAAGATGTTGTAGGACGGATTCTGCTCGAAAATGTCCTCGGCCCCTTCGATCTGCGGCATACCCCGCGCCCCGGGATCTCGCCATTCGGGATCGCGGTGCGCCGTCGTCATCATGGAATGGCCACGCTCCCACAGGTTCATGAACGAGGAGCGGCTGTCGAGGAAACGATCCACGGTATTGGGATGGATAGACTTGAGGTGGTAGGTTTCGAGGAAAGCGTCGATCAGCACCTTGACCTGACAGTCGATGACGAAACTGTCCGACTGGATGTGGCGCAGATGTTCGACGCCCAGATTCGCCCAGTCGTCGACAATCCCGCCGAGAAACCGATCGAGCGGCTCGGCATCGGGATTCTCGTTGACGAAGACCCAGTTCCCCCAGGTTTCGCAGCGCACTTTCCTGAGGCCGTGGCACGACCTATCGAACTGAGGAAAATCGCGCAGTTCGCGAACGGAATTGAGATTGCCGGCAAGGTCATAGGTCCAGCCGTGGTAGCGGCAGAAGAAACCTTGCGTCGCGCCCTGGACCTTTTCAACCAGCGGGGCGCCGCGGTGGCTGCAGCTGTTGTAGAAGGCACGGATAGCGCCATCCTTGCCGCGGACGATCACGATCGGCGAGCCCGTCCTGTCCCACAAGCGATAATCGCCCGGCTCCGGCAGTTCGTCGACGTGCAGGGCATAGAGCCACACGTTCTGCCACAGAAATTTCCTCTCCAGCGCAAGGAAGGCCGGATCGGTGTAGCGCGCGGCTGGAATCAACGGCAGACGTGGAAAGCCATCCGGTGGCCCCTTGCGGGCTTTCTCCCCGGCCATGCCTTCGTAAAGCGCCATCTCGAATGCGGTGTCCATCGACGTTCTCCCATCTCGCCGAAGCAGCCCTAATGTGCGCACGATCCAATCGACTTGATCGGAATCAAGATTTTCCAAAAAACATGTACGAATGTTTTTTACTACCGGTCGACAGGATGGGTTCGAGCGCGCGCCTGATCAGGAAGCACGGGATTTCCTCAAGGCGGGGGTTAGCCTAGTACCTTTGCAGAGAACTTGAGGGAAGCGGGCATGGCACGGCGCAGGGTCAAGGTGTTCTTCGATGGTGGAAGCCGCCCGAATCCCGGTCGGATGGAGGCGGCCGTGGTGGTTCGCGGCAAGACGCATCTGTTCGAGGACATGGGACATGGCTCGAATGGCGATGCCGAATGGCTGGCCCTTGTTCAGGCGCTGGAAGTATCACGTGCCATGGACCTGACCGACGTTGAACTGATCGGCGATGCCCGGGAAGTGGTGCAGAAGGCCAATCTGGCAATGCGCGGAGAGATTGCCCCACACAGGCATGTCTCAATATTCCTGGCCCTGGCGCACGAGGTTCGCCCCGGCCGGATCCGCTGGATCAAGCGGGAGCAGAACCTTGCCGGAATCGCACTCGCCCGGCGCCATCCAAGATGACGCCGCGTCCAGGATCCTGCAGGTCGTCATCGGCCCAAGGCGACTGCTCGATGAAGGCGAAGACCGGCATTCCGATGCCCGTAGATGTGCCCGGTTCCTCAAGGTTCCTTTGGCCTTCCGACACATCCGGGACACATATCTGACACGGAACCGCCCGCAAACTGACTGCGGCCTGTAAACAAACTCGACCACATGCCCCGCAAGCAAGTTTCTTAGGGGGCACAGAAATGCGATTCCAGACCGTTCGTCACATGAGCATACTTGGCGCGAGCCTTGCGGTAATCGCCGCAGCCTCGCCGGCACAAGCCGACGAGGCTGCCGAAGCTGAGAATGTCGATGCCGAGGCCATTGTCGTCACGGGTACGCGCACGACCTACAACAACTCCATGCTGACCGAACAGATGATCGCGGAACAACCGCCGCTCGCATCGGTGCTCGATCTGGTCGATACCTTGCCGGGCGTCCAGGTGCAGGAAGGCGACGCCTTCGGTTTCGACGACTGGTCGACGACCGTCTCCATCCGCGGTTTCCAGACCAATCTCGACCAACAGCAGGTCGGCATCACGATCGACGGATTGCCCAATGGCGGATCGAACTACGGCGGCGGCGCCAAGGCCAATCGCTTCATCGACACCATGAATATCGCGACCGTCGAGGTTTCGCAGGGAACGGCCGACATTGGCTCGCTTTCGAACGAGGCGCTGGGCGGCACGCTCAACTTCGTGACCTCGGATCCGCTCGATGAAATGCGCGTGCGGCTATCCGGCTCAGTAGGCGATTTCGAGGCCAGCCGCTATTACGGCCGTGTCGACACGGGTCTTTTCCTCAACGGCGCGGCCAAGGCCTGGTTCTCCTATTCGCATCAGGAGGCGACGGACTGGATCGGCGGCTCGGCCCAGAATCATCGCGATAACTTCGCGGGCAAGTTCATCATCGACGCGCCGGTCAGGATCACCGGCTATGCCAGCTACGACGACGCCCACGAAGACAACTACGACCAGCTCTTCTTTCCCGACCAATACGTCGATATCCCGAGCACCGATGGCCTCACCACCAACTGGACCGGCGTCCCCTATCAGGATCAGGCCTATCGCCGCGCATGGTCGACGCTGCGCAAGAACTTCCTGGGCTATCTGAAGGCGGAAACGACCATCGCCGACAGCCTGGACCTGCGTGTTTCGGCCTATTATCACGACATGGCCGGACGCGGCGACTGGGTGCCGCAATACGTGGTCGATGTTACCGCAGACGGCGCTGGCAACCCGGAAAGCGAACTTTCGGGCATCGGCACCGTCAACGGCGGTTCGCCGCTGGGCACGATATACTTCGTCGATGCCAACGGAGTTTCGCTCACCCCGACCTCCGGATGCACCGGCTCGCTGACTTATCCTTACGGCGGCACGACCGACGCAAGCTACGACCCTGCATGCTATCCGGCAGGGGCCATCGGCGCGCAGTCCTATCGCCATACGCACTACCGCAAGGACCGTCTGGGCTTCACCGGCGATGCGGCATGGAAATGGCAACTCGGCACCCTCGAGAACACCTTGCGTGGCGGTCTGTGGTACGAGGACACGCATCGCCAGGAATGGCGCGACTGGCACAATGTCATCGATACGCAGGTCGGTCCCGCATACGAGGCGACACCCTACTGGACCCAGTACAGCCGCAAGTATCCGCAGGACACCTTCAAGTGGTATGCGCAGGATACGGTGCAGTTCGGACCGGTCACGGCCAATTTCGGCGCCAAGCAGTTCATCAATCACATCGACCGGGTCGACCTCTTCGGCGACACGCCCGACACCAGGTTCAAGTCGAAGTCCGACGTGCTGCTCTCCGGCGGCGTGCAGATCGAACCGATGACCGGACTCGACCTGTTCGCCGGCTACGCAGAGAACTTCAAGGCGCTGACCGACGCGGTGCTCGAATTCGGCGATGCCGACCTGTCCCAGCTCAAGCCGGAAACTTCCGAGAACTGGGAAGCGGGCCTGCGCTACCAGGGCAGCTGGTTCCGCGGATCGGCCACATGGTTCAAGGCCAAGTTCTCCAACCAGGTCCTTTTCGTCTCGAACAGTTCCTCGGCCGGCAACGACTACCTCGGAGAAGGTGACGGCAAGTTCTTCAACGCTGGCGGCATCGACTCTGAAGGCTTCGAACTGCTTGCCAACGTGACGCCGTTCGAAGGTCTCAATCTCTACGGCGCCTATACCTACATCGATGCGAAGTACCGTTCGATCAGTGACCTCGACACCGGCACCACCGAGGACGACGCGACTATCGCCATGCTGAACGGGCTGGCCGGCAATCGCGTCGCCGGAATTCCGCGCCACATGTGGGTCCTTTCCGGCTCCTACACATACGGCCCGGTCACCGCAGGTCTGACTGGCAAGTACACCGGCGACCGGTTCGCCGACTCCGGCAACAGCCTGGTGGCGCAGAACTATTTCCTCACCGACCTCAACATCAGCGTAAAGGGCGAAGGACTCAGCGACATCCTCAAGGATCTCGAATTCGCGCTCACCGTCAACAATCTTACCGACGAGCGCTATCTCGGCGGCATTTCCGGCGGCTACGCATGGATCGGCGCACCGCGTACGGCAATCTTCACCGTTACCGCTGACTTCTGAGGAACGAGGGACAATGAAACGCCAGATCAGCCAGGCCTGCGTATCCCGGCGCGCCCTGCTCGCGGGGATTGCCGGCACCGCGGCCTTGCTGGGCCAGCCAGCACTCCTTCGCGCCCATGAGGTCTCGAGCAACCCCACCTTTCGGCACGGGGTGGCGAGCGGAGATCCCGATGCCACCGGCGTGGTGCTGTGGACGCGCGTGACCGCTGCCGGACCGGTGGAGGTGACCTGGGAACTCAGCGACACGCCGGACTTCGCAAAGCTGGTCGGAACCGGCGTTTTCCGCACCGATGCGAGCCGTGACCACACGGTCAAGGTCCTGGCCGACGGTCTCGCGCCGGGAAGCATCCACTACTATCGCTTCCGGCTCGGCGATGCCCTTTCGCCTGTCGGCCGCGCGCGAACCCTTCCGCAAGGTCGACTGGAGCGGCTGGGCATCGCCCTGGCTTCATGCTCGAACTACGCCTTCGGGTTTTTCAATGCCTATGACGCCATCGCCCGCGACAGCAATGTCGATTTCGTCCTCCACACCGGCGACTACATCTACGAATATGGCGGCAAGGACGGTTGGGGGGCAGATGTCGCGCAGGCGATCGGCCGGGTGCAGGCCCCATTGCACGAGATCGTCTCGCTCGCGGATTACCGGATGCGCCACGCACAGTACAAGACCGATGCGGGTTCGCAGGCGATGCATGCCAATCATACGCTCCTGGCCTGCTGGGACGACCACGAAAGCGCTAACAACAACTGGACCGGCGGCGCGCAGAACCACCAACCTGACACCGAAGGCGACTGGAACACGCGCCGCGCCGCATCGATCCAGGCCTATTTCGAATGGATGCCCGTGCGTGAACCGAAATGGCTATCGGCTCCGGGACGCAAGCGCATGCAATTCTGGCGCCGCTACGACTTCGGCGACCTTGCCCTGCTGCACACCCTGGAAACCCGGCACACCGCGCGCGCCAAGCAGATCGAATATATCGATCATGCCAAGGACATAGTCGATCAGGCCTCGGCGGAGCGATTCCGCAAGGACGTGCTCGGCGCCCCCGACCGACCGATCCTGTCGCCCCTGCTGGAACAGGATCTCGAGGCGGCGCTGTCGGACTCGGTTCGAGAGGGTCGGCCATGGCGGATCATCGGCTGCCCAATGGTGATCGGCCGGGTCGAAGTGCCGGACGTGGCTGCCCTCGGCATCGTGCCCGATCCAGCGCCTCGACTGGCACTCGCAAAGACCGCCGAAGATTTCGCCAGGCTCGCAGCCGACCCGGCCGTCGCGTTGGCATGGAAAGGCAAGTACAACCTTCCGGACTATACGGACGCCTGGGGCGGTTACCCGTGGGCGCGCGAACGTCTTTACGGGCTTTCGCGCCGCGCCGGGGCCGGCGATCTGGTCTTCCTGTCCGGAGACAGCCACAGTTTCTGGGTCAATCGGCTGGCCGACGAAGACGGCCGCCCGGCAGGGATCGAATTCGGAACCGCAGGCATTTCATCACCGGGCGATTTCGTATCGAGCGGTTTCGACGATACGACCGCGCAACTGCTAGACAGAGCCTATGCCGAACACATCCCCGAAGTGACCTGGACCGACAACATGCACCAGGGCTACGTGCGCGTGGAATTCGGGCGCGAGAACGGGCTAGCGACTTTCGTCGCCGTCGATACCGTGCTGACACCCGATTATCGCACGAAAGTCCTGCGCCAGGTTCCTTTCACCCGCCAAGGCGACGTCGTGGACATCGTCGAAGCCTGATCGCCTGCGCATGCTGCGGCTCACTTCCAATCTCCCGGTCTCGTGCCGGATGAGACGGAAATCCACGAAAACTTAGAGCTTCAGCGACAAGGCTAGGCAGCCGGCGATCCCATCAAGGAGGCCGAAGCCTCGGCGTGCAAGAAAATCCTGTAACATTGTGCAACTTTCATTCCGTGCGCGCGGGGACGGGATAGATGATGAAATTATCGTGGACCTGAGGCCGATCGGGCACATCCAGATCGGCCTTAAGGCCTTCCTGCAATTCGCCGATTGTCCCAACCGGCAGTTCCAGGACATGTTCTGCCGCGTGTGAGAGTACCTCATGCGCATAGTCGCGACCTGGCTGCACGGTCATCTCGATATGCGCACCCAGCAGGGCACGGATGGGATGGCTGGCGGCGAATGCGGCAAGCCTGTCAACGCTCGCGCGCTCCTCTGCCAGGAAATTGACCGGTACATAGAGCCTGCCGGGATAGATCGTGTCGCCTGACAAAAGGATCTGCAGACGGGAATCGTAGACAGCGATCGCAGCCTTCTGATGGCCCGGCGTCGGAATGATCTTGAGCGGGCGACCACCCAGATCGAAGGTCGCGATTCCATCCGGCCAGTTCGCCACTCCGAAAAATTCGGCCACGTTCCCCGCCTGCAATCCGACAACGACCGTCTCCGGCCTATCCCGGAACGCCCCGTCGCCTGCGATGTGATCGCCATGGCTGTGGCTATGCGCAACGACCAGCGGAATGCTGCTGCGATGCTTTGCCAACAACCATTCGGCGACCAGTCGGTCGACCACGGGCCTGATCTGGCCGCCTTGCGCCCCCGTATCAATCATCAGTGCCTTGTCGCGCCCGAACATCAGGTAAAGAAAAGGCGCCTCGAAGTTCGTCTTGATGGACTGGCGAATAACGAAAGTATCGTCGTCGAGCGCCTGAACCTGCACCACCGGTTCCTGCGCCAAGTTACCGGCTATCCAGCGTTCCTTGAAAAGCTGCGGCGCCGGCGCTGCAGCTTGTGCACTCCAGGACCATGCTGCCGCAAGCGCGCTGGCGAAGGCGAGTGCGTGCGAACGTCTGACTGCAGTTGCGCGTGCCAATGCCTTTGCCTTTCTCGATGGAGTCCCTGACCGACAGAGGGCATTGCTGAGGAAAAACGATGCCTTCGAACGACTGGCCTCGAAACAGTCTTGAAAATAGTGGGGCGCTGACCTCCCGGAACAGCGTCCCGCCCATGCCAGATCAGTACTTGTACCGTAGTTCGATCCCGAAGGTCCGCGGGTTGATGACCGTTTGCTTGTAGTAGCGCAGCAGAACGCCGTCATTCAGGCCGACACGCGAACGATCGTTGGAAACAGAAGCCACCGCATACTTGTCGAAGATATTATTCGCGAACAGGCCGATGCTGTACCGGTCGGCTTCATAAGTCAGGGACGCGCGGTGCAACACGTAGCTGGGTAACCTGTCGCCATAGGCACGATCCCAGCCAAGGCGCGTCACGACATTGCCGCGATAGGTCGCCGTCCAGTCGGCCACGAGGTTCCCGGCCATGACAGGCATGGTGTAGGTCGCCCCAAGGCTTCCGCTGTGCTTCGCCGAGCCGGGGAGGCGATCGCCGTCCAGAGCGTCCAACTGGATCGGATTGCTCGGATAGGTCCCCGCCGGATCGTTGATGGTAATGATACCCGGCACATCCTCGGTCAACTTGGCATCGACGTAGGAATAGGTTCCCTGGATCGACAGGCCGGGAAGAGGGAGGACCTGGAACGAGGTTTCGAAGCCCTGCGACTTGGCCTTGCCGCCATTCACCGTGATGCCGACGATACCGTTCAGCGTCGCGGAATCGACCTGGATGCCGCTCCACTTGATCTGGAACACGTTGAAATTGAAATTGAGCTTGCGGTCGAAAAATTGCGCGCGAACACCGATTTCCGCATTCTTGGTCGTGTCAGGACCGTACTGGATTTCATTTGGCAAAGCACAGACGTTCTGCTGGGTTGGATCCAGCGGCAGGATACATGGCGCGACGGTGTTAGGCCCGCCGATGCGATAGCCCTTGCTGTAAGTCGCATAGACCATCAGGTCCGGCGTAAAATTGTACGAACTGTTGAATTTCCAGACCCAGCCGCTCTTCTTCGTCTTGCCGCCGGCAGGCTCCAGGTCATACGGACTGACCGGGTCTCCCAGCAGCGGAAGCACGGAGAGCCCCGAGATATTGGAAGTGTATCCGAAATAGCGCGCACCGGCGGTTACCTGCCATGCCGGCGTCACGCGGAACGTACCTTCACCGAAGACCGCCTTCTCGGTCACCTTCGACTTCACGAAGGACGCGTACTCGACTTCGTCCGGATTGGGCTGCGTCCCGAATTCGACCCAGGGATGATTGGGCACATGTTCGATGTAATCGCGCTGTCGCTTCTGCTCGTTATAGAAGCCACCCAGGACCCAGCTGAACGGTCCGCCATGGCGGGAAACGAAGCGCACTTCCTGATTGAACTGCTTGCGGTGATCATCGGCCTCGTTCCAGCTCGAAAAGGCCGGAAAGGTCTCGTAACCGTAATCCAGGTCCAAGAGGAGGTCGGTATTGTCCGCCTGGGTGCGGTTGCGCACATTGGTGTACGCGGTGGTCGCCACAAGATCTGCAATGTCCGCGAGATTGGCGTTTATCTCCATGCTGCCGAGATGCGCATGGCGGTTCACGGGTTCGATGTAACGGCCGGCACTTTCATACTTTCCCGTGCCGAGCACGCCGTCGCTGTTGTACTGGCCACCGTCAGTCTTGGTCTGCTGGTACGCGTAGGTGAAGTTCACCTTCAGGTCTTCGCTGAACTGGACAAGCAACTGGTTGCGTGTGGTGAAGGTCTTCTCAAAGTTGAGATCCTTGCGGCTCATCAAGTTTGCAGCATAGTCCGCGTCGGTCACACCGTCAGGACCACTGGGCTGCGGAAGCGATACGCCCGGTTCCTGCAGCAGGAGCGGATAGTCGATGAAGCCGGGATCGTAGAAATATCCGGTAGCCGAACGAAACGCGACGTGGTCCGTGACGATCGGTATATTGATGACGCCGTCGACCTGGTATCCCAGCTTGCCGCTATGCTGTTTGCCGTAGAAGCGGCCGTGCACCTCCCCCTCGATCGTGTCCGTATTCGGCCGATTGGGAATGTTACGAATGGCGCCCGCCAGCGTGCCGAGACCATATAGCGTGCCCTGAGGCCCCAACAGCGTTTCGACGCGCGCAATGTCAAGAAGCTTGAAGTCGTAATAGAGGGGAACCTCGCCCAGATACATGCCCAGCGCGTCGTCATACGAGGCACCGGTCGAATCCACGTCCGAGGCGTTCAGACCACGCAGCACGATCGATCCGGTCGATCCGGGCCCCGTGTCAGAGATGGTCATGCCGGGCGTAAAGTCCGCCAGATCGCGAACGTCATCGATACGCTGCCGGGAGAGCTGCTCCTCGCCGACGGCACTGATATTGATCGGCACATCCTGCAGAGAAGTTGCGCGACGCGTGGCCGTTACGACGATATCGCCGCCCGTTTCACCGCCTGCCGCTGCATCCTGCGCATAAGCCGAAGTGGTCCCGACGCCCATGAGAAAGGTAGCGCCAAGCAATGTATTGCGAAACAATTTCATAGTCACTTCGACCCCCTATGCCGTTGAGCCTCAAGTGACATCCCTCCCGTTGACGCTCTGGCTATGCCGGCGCCTTTCCGGTCCGATATTGGCCGGTCCTACTCGGTATTCCATGAGCCCGCCGTATTCGGTAGCGGTCTTCTTGCGACGCGGTAATACGTGCGCCGTTGCATTCCTGCGGAACGAGCCGAGGATCTACTTGTGGACCAAAAGACCCTGCGCACAGAACTGTGCGCATTACGACCGACAACTCCCCATTTGGGAAATGACCGCTGGCCAGTCTTCAATCCACGAGCCCTCATTTCACGCCGGCGAAAGGCCGACCGGATCGCCCCTTGATCTTCGCCGCTTCAAAGAACGACACGGCATACGGTATGGATATTACACAAGTCGTCAAGCGTAATAATTTTGCAGTTGCTCAGTATGACTGGAATTCGCGTTGCACCGCACAAACCGGTAGTTTCGCATGCGCCTGACCTTACACCGAATGGAAGCATTCCGGCTTCGACCGCACTGCTTGGCGAGCAAGCAACGCTCCGGCGAGATCTGATTCGCATTCCTGCCATGTGAAACTTTAGAGAAAACGTGAACCCTGCTAAGGTACGCGTCTTTCTGCGATTCCCGGCGTAGAAGCGTCATCGCAATGCTCGACCAGACCAGAGGCGAATCCGGCCTGGCCATCGAATCCACTTTGGCGGAGTTATTACCTAAATTTCTTTCGGTAATATTTTTTAATGGACAAGCGCGGGCTTCTCACTGATGCTGCACTGCGAAAGGGGATCGAATCATGGTCATGTCGTTCGTCAGATCCAGCAGGATCGCTTTGTTGGCCGGAACGCTTCTTGCGGTATCGTGTTCGCCCGGGGCAGATACCACGCCGCAAGCCCGCACTGAATTCAATATCGGGTGGTCAATCTATGCCGGCTGGATGCCATGGCCCTATGCGCAGCAAGCCGGCATCGTGAAGAAGTGGGCTGACAAGTACGGCATCAAGATTAACGTCGTGCAGGTCAACGACTACGTGGAATCGGTCAATCAGTATACCGCCGGCAAATTCGATGGCGTGACCGTGACCAATATGGATGCCCTCACCATACCGGCGGCGGGCGGCAAAGATACAAGTGCCATCATCGTCGGCGATTACTCGAACGGCAACGACGGCGTTCTGCTCAAGGGCGCGGACCAGCTCAGCTCCATCAAGGGCCGGCAAGTCTATCTGGTGGAGCTTTCCGTGTCGCATTACCTTCTTGCGCGCGCGCTCGAGAAGGGCGGCTTGAAGCCCACCGATGTGAAGACCGTCAATACATCCGATGCCGACATCGTCGGCGCATTCAGCAGTCCGGACGCGACCGCGGCGGTCGCCTGGAACCCGCAGCTCTCCGTCATGAAGGAGCAGCCCGGGGTGAAGCAGGTATTCAGCTCTGCCCAGATCCCCGGCGAGATCCTCGACCTGCTGGTCGTGGATACCGATACCCTCAAGGCCAATCCGAAGCTCGGCAAGGCATTGACCGGCATCTGGTACGAGACGATGGCCCTGATCAAGCGGCAGGATGCCGAGGGCAAGGCGGCCCGCGCCGCAATGGCCAAGCTCGCCGGGACGACGCCGGAAGTCTTCGAAGGTCAACTCGCAACAACATACCTCTATTCGGACCCGAAGGCGGCAGCGGCGGCAACCTCCTCGCCGGCACTCGTTCAGACGATGACGCAAGTACGCGATTTCAGCTTCTCGCACGGCCTGTTCAAGGGTGCTTCTTCGGCCGACGAAGTCGGCATGAGCTTCCCGGGCGGCAAGACGCTCGGCGATCCGGGCCGGGTAACGCTGCGCTTCGACGAAAGCTTCATGAAAATGGCTGCGGACGGAAGGCTCTGACCAGACTTTGTTCGGACTCGATGATGCTGGTGAGACAATATGCGCTGGGTGAATAGAAACGTCCGCCGAGGCGAAGGCATCCTGCTAGGGGCCCTGCCGATCCTGTTCCTCATCCTACTCTACATCTTCCTCGCGGCCGAGCGCCACGCGGCCAATCCGATGGACAAGGTCCTGCCCCTTCCCAACGGCATGGCCAGGGCTCTCTCCGTCCTGCTGTTCCAGCCGGATCAGCTGACCGGAAAGCTCCTGTTCTGGGCGGATACGCTGGCGAGCTTGCAGCGGCTCGGGATCGGTTTGGGCATTGCAACCGTCGTCGCGCTGGTACTCGGCCTGGTCCTTGGCGTACTGCCGCCGGTACGCACAACACTCGGTCCGCTCGTGACCGGAATTGCCGTCATCCCGCCAATCGCGCTTCTGCCGATACTTTTCATAGCGCTGGGTCTCGGCGAAACGGCGAAGATCGCCCTTATCGTCATCGGCATCGCGCCTGTCATGGTGCGTGACATCACCGCGCACGTCGCTGCATTGCCGCGCGAGCAGATCATCAAGGCGCAGACATTGGGCGCCAGTTCCTGGCAGATCATGATCCGCGTGGCGCTCCCGCAGGCCATGCCGCGCCTTCTGCACGCGGTCCGTCTCTCGCTCGGCCCGGCCTGGGTCTTCCTGATTTCCGCCGAGGCGATCGCTTCCGATGTCGGCCTTGGCTACCGGATCTTTCTCGTGCGCCGCTATCTCTCGATGGACGTTATCATCCCTTACGTGGCCTGGATCGCCTTGCTGGCCATCGCGATGGACGCAGCGCTCGTCTTCGCGAGCCGGAAACTCTACCCCTGGGCCCATGGAGCAAGCCATTGAGCGCGCTTCTCAGCCTCCGCGACGTCTGGGTCGAATACGGCGACAAGATCGTGCTCGAGAAAGTGGACCTCGAGTTCGAGGCCGGCTCCTTCGTATCGATCATCGGCCCATCCGGCGCTGGCAAGAGCAGTCTTCTGCGGGTGATCCTTGGTCAGGAAGTGCCTACACGGGGCACCATACTGCTCGACGGAACGCCGCTGGCACCCGAGTGCGGACCGGACCGCGGCGTGGTATTCCAGCGCTATTCGGTCTTCCCCCATCTATCCGCCCTTCAGAACACGGTCTTCGGCATCGAATGCGCGAAGGCTCCGCTGTCTGCCCGACTGTTCGGCGGCGCAAGGCGGGCAGCCGAGAGCGAAGCGGCCGACATGCTGAACGCAGTCGGCCTCGGCGATGCGATAGACCTCTATCCCGCGCAGATGTCGGGCGGCATGCAACAGCGTCTGGCCATCGCCCAGGCGCTGATCAAGCGTCCCCGCATCCTGCTCCTCGATGAGCCGTTCGGCGCGCTCGATCCCGGCATCCGCGCTGACATGCACGGCCTGATCACCCGGCTCTGGCAGGACTATGCACTGACGATCATCATGGTCACGCATGACATCCGCGAAGCTTTCACGCTGGGAACGCGGGTGCTCGCACTCGACAAGCGCCGACACGATCCACACGCACCACATCGCTTCGGCGCGACCGCAGTCTACGATCTGCCGCTACGCAAGTCGGATGAAGAGCCGGAAGACGGCGCAGTGGTCTCGCTCGAAGGCCCGCTGGGTGCCAAGGAGAGGATTGGACATGGCTAACGAAACAACGAACCTGGCCAGGCTCAGCATGAGCCTTCCCGGCGATCTGTTCAGGCAGCTCGACATGATGGTCGAAGAGCGCGGTCTGCCATCCCGCTCGCAGCTTATCGCAGAGCTGATCCGCCATGCGCTTGCCGAACATGAGGCATACACCCGCCCGGACGAGATGCTGGCCGGCACCATTACCATCGTCTATCGCGGCGACCGCGGCCGGGTGCGCCACCAGCTTGCCCAGACCCAGGCCGACTACCTCAAGGAAGTCATCTCTTCCCAGCATGTATTCCTGGAGGACGATCAGTCCCTCGAGGTCCTGCTGGTGCAGGGGCCCGCCTCGCTACTGAAAGAACTGTGCGACGCGCTGCGCCGGGTGCGCGGGGTGCAACAACTCCAGCTCGTCACAACGACCGCACTTCTGCCTCCACTCTACGAACAGGAAACGGAAGAAACTGCATGACCGAGACACTCGCGAATCCTCTTGCTGCCCGCGACCACGCGCGTGGAATGGCAGGCACGGTAGTCGAAGCCATGCCGATGCTGCCCCCTGTCGCCGAGGACCTGCCGGAGAGTGTACCTGCCCAAGACCTGCTATGGGAAGAAACGATCGCCGCCGGCGGATACGCTTCGCGCCGACTGCCCCGCGGATCGCGACTGAGGCTGATCGATCTCAAGGGAGACGCTTGCGCTTCGCTGCTGATCTTCAATGCCGAGATGCCGAGCGAGCGGCTCAACGTTGCCGATACCGTCAAAGTCCAGTGGAACGCCTATCTTGGCGAGGGCAAGCTGTTGTTGTCGGACATGGGCCGTGTGCTGATGAGCCTCGTTTCCGACGGCGCCGGCACGCACGATGCATTCTGCGGCACTTCCAATGCAGTCATGAACAGCGCCAAGTACGGCGACGGCAGCAACAGCGGGCCCCATCCCAATGGTCGCGACCGCTTCCTTCTGGGCGCCGCAAAGCACGGATTGCAGCGGCGCGACATCCACCCCTGCATCAACCTGTTCAAGGGTGTCCGGATCGAGACCGATGGCACGATCACGCCGCTCGTCGGTCCCTTCGAGCCGGGCCGCAGCCTGATCCTGCGCGCCGAGATGGACGTGATCGTCGTGATCGCTAACTGTCCGCATGTTCTCGACCCGCGCGAAGACTGGAGCAGCACTCCTCTGCGCGCGACTGCATGGCGCGGTCCGATCACTGCCGAGGACGACCCCATCCGCACCGCGACGCCCGAAGGTCTGCGCGCCTTCGAAAACGTCGAAGACTATTTTCGCCGCTGACAGGAACAGCATCGCATGAGCCTCGACCCCCATCTTTCCGATCTTCCCGGCACTGTCGCGCATGACGTCATCGTCCCCGCGCGGGCGCCGTGGCTGCACCACATCGCGGCAGGCCAGACCCTGCGCATCGTGGATCTCGAGGGCAACCAGGCAGTAGATTTCCTGCTGTATTCGGCACAGGACGATACCGAGCGCTACAGCGCGCAGGACACTGTCGCCGCTCAAGGCAACCTGTTCCTGCGCGAAGGCACTGTGCTGCGCTCCAATGAAGGGCGGGCGATGATGACGATCACCGGCACGTCCGTCGATTATCACGATACCATCGGCGGCGCCTGCTCCTGCGAGTCCAATACCTTGCGCTACGGCCACCATACGAAGGCCGAGCACGCCTGCGTCGAAAACTTTCTGGAAGCCAACTTGCGCGAAGGACGCGGCAAGCGCGACATCGTCTCTAACATCAACTTCTTCATGAACGTTCCGGTCGAGGCCGATGGGTCGCTGGGCATCGTCGATGGCATTTCCGCCCCGGGACTGACCGTTGACCTGCGAGCGGAGATGGACGTCATCGTCGTCGTTTCCAACTGCCCGCAAATCAACAATCCGTGCAACGGCTTCAACCCGACCCCCGTACGCATGATCGTTGCCAACGCATGAAGTTCGACACCGTCCTGATCGCCAATCGCGGGGCGATCGCCACCCGCATCATCCGTACACTGCGTCGCATGGGACTGCGTTCGGTGGCGGTCTATTCGGAAGCCGACGAAGGCTCGCTGCACGTTTCCGAGGCCGACGAGGCCGTCTGCATCGGCCCCGCCCGTGCATCGGAGAGCTACCTCGACATCGCCGCAATCCTGAAGGCCGCGCGTGAAGCCGGGGCGGATGCCATCCACCCCGGCTACGGCTTCCTCGCCGAGAACGTCGAGTTCGCCGAAGCCTGCGCCGAGGCCGGGATCGTCTTTATCGGCCCGACCTGCGACAATATCCGTACCTTCGGCCTGAAGCACAGCGCCCGCGCCCTGGCTGCTGCGCACGGCGTACCGCTGGCTCCCGGCACAGACTTGCTGACCGACGAGAGCGCAGCGGCTGCGGCCGCCCGTCGGATCGGCTTTCCGGTCATCCTCAAGGCCACTGCAGGCGGCGGCGGCATCGGCATGCGGGTCTGCGAGGACGAGGCATCCGTGCGCGAAAGCTTCGCCGCCGTGGCCCGCCAGGGGCAGAGCAATTTCGGCGACGCCGGCATCTTCCTCGAGCGCTACATCCGCCGAGCGCGCCATATCGAGGTGCAGATCTTCGGCGACGGCGAAGGGCGAATTCGGGCCCTGGGCGAGCGGGACTGCTCGCTCCAGCGTCGCAACCAGAAAGTGGTGGAAGAGGCCCCGGCGCCGCTTCTGCCCGCCAAGGTCCGCGCCGAGCTGATCGCCGCCGCAATCCGATTGGGCGAAGCCGCGAACTACCGCTCTGCCGGCACGGTCGAATTCCTCTACGATGCCGAACGCGAAGAGTTCTTCTTTCTCGAGATGAACACCCGCCTGCAGGTCGAGCACGGTGTGACCGAAGAGGTCATGGGGCTGGACCTTGTCGAATGGATGATCCGCGGCGGGGCCGGAGACTTCTCGTTCCTGGATGAGGCGCCGAAGCAGCCGAGCGGGCATTCGGTGCAAGTGCGTCTCTATGCCGAAGACCCGGCCCTCGACTATCGCCCCACCTCGGGCACCCTGACCTCGGTCGAATTCCCCGACGACATACGGGCCGAAACCTGGATCATGGCCGGCTCCACCGTATCCATCTGGTACGATCCGATGCTCGCCAAGCTGATCGTGCATGCGCCGAGCCGGAGCGAGGCCATCGCCGCCATGCAGGACGCGCTCGACAAGTGCCGGATCGACGGGATCGAGACGAACCTGCGCTGGCTGCGCGACGTGGTTCGCAGTGAAGCATTCGTCAGCGGCGAAGTTTCGACCCGCGTGCTCGAAGGCATCGCGTTCAAACCGCGCAGCATCCGCGTCGTCAGCGGCGGCACTGCGACAACCGTGCAGGACTGGCCCGGCAGGCAAAGGCTCTGGGCAGTGGGCGTGCCGCCTTCGGGCCCGATGGACGATCAGTCGTTTCGCCTCGGCAATCGCCTCCTTGGCAATCCAGAGGGGACAGCCGGGCTGGAAATGACGATTACCGGCCCTACCCTGACTTTCAGCGCCCCCGCCCGCATCTGCCTGACCGGCGCCGACTTCGGCGCGGCCCTCGACGGCAATCCGGTTGCGCGCGGGCAGGCGATCCAGGTCGAGGCGGGACAGACGCTCGCCACAGGCCGCCTGTCAGGCGGCGGGATACGCGGATACATCCTCTTTGCCGGTGGGCTCGACATCGCGCCCTATCTCGGCAGCCGCAGCACGTTTGAACTTGGACAGTTCGGCGGCCACGCTGCGCGCCGCCTGCTTGCGGGAGACACACTGCACCTGGGCGATGAAGCGACGGTCGCCCCTCTGCCCGATGTGGACTTGCCCGATCTTGCCACGGAATGGACGGTTCGCGTCCTCTATGGCCCGCACGGCGCACCCGATTTCTTCACCGACGAGGATATCGACGAGATCGTCAAGGTCGAATGGCAGGTACACTACAACAGCAATCGCACCGGCGTTCGCCTCGTTGGCCCCAAGCCGAAGTGGGCGCGCACCGACGGCGGCGAAGCGGGGCTCCACCCGTCCAACATCCACGATAACCCTTACGCCATCGGCGCGGTCGACTTTACCGGCGACATGCCGATCATACTAGGTCCGGACGGCCCCTCGCTCGGCGGCTTCGTATGCCCCTTCGTGGTCATCGCCGCCGACCGCTGGAAGATCGGCCAGCTCTCGCCCGGTGACAAACTGCGCTTTGCCCCGATCACGCTCGATGACGCCATTGCGGCCGACCAGGCGCAGCGACGGCTACTCGACGAGGGCGTTGCCCATGGCACAAGCGAAGCGCGCCCGATCGCGCAGCTCTCGCCGATCCTTGCCGAAATAGAGGAAAGCGCGGTCCGGCCGCGAACCGTCTATCGCCAGCAGGGCGATCGCAACATCCTCGTCGAATACGGTCCGATCGTGCTCGACATCGAGTTGCGCATCCGCGTTCACGCCCTGATGACCGAGTTGGAACGTCTCGCCCTTCCCGGCATCCTCGACGTGGTTCCCGGAATCCGCTCGCTCCAGGTGCACTTCGATGGCAAGGTGCTCAACCAGAAGGCCACACTGGCGGAGCTGATCGCGGCAGAAGAGCGGTTGGGCGATCTCGCCGACTTCGCCATCCCTTCGCGGATTGTCCACCTGCCGCTGAGCTGGCGCGATCCTGCAACGCTGGAGACGATACAGAAGTACATGGGCGCCGTGCGCGACGACGCGCCGTGGTGTCCGGACAACATCGAGTTCATCCGCCGCATCAACGGTCTGCCCGATACTGCCGCAGTGGAGAACCTCATCTTCGAGGCGAACTACCTCGTCATGGGCCTTGGCGACGTCTATCTGGGCGCACCGGTTGCGACTCCGGTCGACCCCCGGCACCGGCTGGTCACTACCAAGTACAACCCGGCCCGCACGTGGACGCCGCCGAACGTGGTCGGCATCGGCGGCTCCTACATGTGCATATACGGCATGGAAGGCCCCGGCGGCTACCAGCTCTTCGGTCGCACCATTCAAGTGTGGAACACGCATCGCCAGACCGACGCCTTCATCGAGGGCAAGCCCTGGCTGCTGCGCTTCTTCGACCAGATCCGCTTCTATCCGGTGAGCGCCGACGAACTCGTCGAATGGCGACGGGACTTTCCCAGCGGTCGCCGCTCTATCCGGATCGAGGAATCCGAGTTCCGACTTGCCGACTATCGTGCATTCCTGGCCGAGAATGCGGACGCCATTGCCGAGTTCGAGGCACGCCGGCAGACCGCATTCGACGAGGAGCGCGCCGAATGGCAGCGCAGCGGCGAATTCGACCGCATCGCCGACACCGCCGAAGCGGAGCCACCCCAAGCCGCGGCGATTGACCTGCCTGACGGAGCGACACTCATCGAGGCTCCCTTCGGCGGCAGCGTCTGGAAGCTGCTGGTCGGGGCGGGCGACGAAGTACAGGCAGGCGACACGATCGCGATCATCGAAGCCATGAAGATGGAGTGTGCAGTGCAAAGTCCCGGTGCAGGAACGATTGCAGCGATTTATGTACAGGAGCGGCAGGCCCTGCAGCCCGGCGCCCCCATGCTTGCCCTGAAAGAGGGGGCCTGACCATGCTGGATCGCCGCAGCGCCGCCGCCATCGCTGCCGATGTGAACGCGGGACGCACAACCGCCGTCGCCGTGGCGAAAGAAACGCTTTCGCGGCTTGCCGCCTATGATGCCATCCAGGCACAAGTCTGGATCAGCCGGCTGAGCGTGGATGCATTTCTTGAATCAGCCCGCGCCGTGGATGCGCGCGTAAAGGCCGGCGAGGTTCTGCCTCTGGCCGGCGTGCCTTTTGCAGCGAAGGACAACATCGACGTCGCGGGTCTCGAAACGACGGCGGCCTGCCCTGCCTTCGCCTACAGCCCCGAGCGATCCGCCACGGTGATCGAGCGGCTGACACAGGCCGGCGCAATCTGCATCGGCAAAACCAACCTCGACCAGTTCGCCACGGGCCTCAATGGCACACGCAGCCCCTATGGCGCCCCGCGCAACGCCTATAACCTGGCCTATGTCAGCGGTGGTTCGAGTTCGGGCTCTTCCGTCGCAGTGGCAGCGGGGCTGGTCCCATTCGCGTTGGGCACCGACACCGCCGGTTCGGGCCGCGTGCCCGCCGCGTTTCAGCATCTGATCGGCTACAAGCCAAGCAAAGGCCGCTGGAGCAACAAGGGGCTGGTGCCCGCCTGCCGCACGCTCGACTGCATCACCGTATTCACCGACAATGTGACCGATGCCCGGCTGGTGGATGGGGTCATAGCCGGTTTCGATGCCGCCGATCCCTATTCCAAGGCACTGGCCAACCGCCCGCTGGAGTACAAGAGGATCGGCGTGCCGCGCCGTGGGCAACGCGTCTGGTTCGGCGACAGCGAGTCCGAGTACTTCTACGATCGCGCGCTCGACTCGCTGGCGCAAATGGCCGAGATCGTCGAAATCGACATGGCACCTTTCCAGGAAGCCGCGCAGTTGCTCTACGGTGGCCCCTGGGTGGCTGAGCGGACCGCTGCGATCGCGACCGTCCTTGCCGACAGTCCCGAGGCCATCGATCCGACAGTGCGCGAAGTGGTCGAACCCGGCCTCAGCATGAGCGCGGTGGAACTGTTCAACGGCATTTACCGCTTGGCGGAGTTGAAGCGGCATGCGGACCTGCTGTGGGAAGGCATCGACATGCTCGCCTTCCCGACTGCCGGCACGACCTATCGCGTTTCCGAACTTCTGGCCGCGCCTGTCGCGCTCAACAGCGCATTCGGTTTCTACACCAATTTCGTGAACCTGCTCGACATGGCAGCCGTCGCCGTGCCGGCCGGTATTCGCGGTAATGCAACGGGCTTCGGTGTAACCCTGATCGGCCCCGCCGATACCGACTGCGCCCTCCTGGACGCGGCCGACGCCTATCTCGCGGCAGCCAATCTCCCGCAACGACCACCACTCGACCTGGAGGGAAAGATGCAAACCGTGAAACTTGCCGTCGTGGGCGCCCACCTCAAGGACATGCCGCTGCACTGGCAGCTCACATCCCGCAATGCCAGGTTCGTCGGCGCCTTCCAGACGGCTCCCTCGTACCGGCTCTACGCCATCGCAGACAGCGTCCCGCCCAAACCCGCGCTTGTGCACAGCCCCGATGGTGGGGAAATCGCGGTCGAGGTCTACGAACTGGACGTAGCGGAATTCGGCAGCTTCGTGGTCGAAGTGCCCGCTCCCCTCGCGATCGGCACGGTGACTCTCTCCGACGGCAGCAGCGTCAAGGGCTTCGTCGCCGAACCTCGCGCGCTTGCCGGCGCGCAGGACATAACGGAACTCGGCGGCTGGCGCGCCTTCATCGCAAGGCAGGGCTGATCATGCGCAATCTTCCGATACTGGCTACGCTGCTGGCCGCAGGCCTCGGCGTGCTCCCGCTGACTGCGCAGGCGCACGAGGAGCAGGTCATCGAAGTGCCCGGTTTCGCGGACTTCCTGGCAGTCGATGGCAACAGCGTGTGGGCCACCAATGCCGGACGGGTGGAGCGCTGGTCGCGCAAGGGCAAGCTGGCCGAAGTCGCCATGTCCAGACCCTGCGGTGCCATGACGATCATGGCCGGCTCTTTGTGGGTGGCCGATTGCGAAGAGAATGCACTTGTCCGGATCGACACGCGCACCGCCAGAAAGACCGCAACGATCCCCACAGGCATTGCCAACCGGGATGGCGAGCTCAACGTCGCGGCTGGTGCCGGTTCGATCTGGGTGGCCAGCGATAACGATGTGGGCAAGGTCTCGCGCATCGATCCCGCCACCGACACCGTTGTCGCGACGATCCCTGTCGATCCGGGTACGTGGTATCTGGCCTTCGGGCATGGATCGCTCTGGGCGGTCAGCGCCAAAGGCCGTTCGATCCAGCGTATCGATCCGAAGATCAATGCGGTGGTGAAACGCACCGCCCTTGGCAAGCAGCCCGGCTTCCTCGCTGCCGGCGCAGGCGCCGTCTGGGTTCAGGAACAGGGCGACGGCACCGTGGCGCGCATCGATCCGTCCACGAGCGAAGTGACCGGGCGTGTCAAGGTAGGCGACGTTCTGAAATGGGGCGATATCGATACGGGCGGCGGCAAGGTGTGGCTGCGCACCACCGAGGACCAGACTTTCGCCGTGATCGATCCGCAGTCGATGAAGGTCCGTGCGCGGGTCGGCAAGGCCGAAGGCAGCGGCGCCTTACGATATACCCGCGCTGGCCTGTGGACCTCGGCTCATGACAAACACACCCTGACCTGGTGGCCAAAGCCGAAGAAGCTGGAAAAGCCTGAAAAATAAACCGCCCGCAGCCCGGGACGCCCGGGCTGCGGAGCGAGGGCTGCTCAGCGGTTGTACGCGAGGCGGTCCGACGCCGGGACCATCGCCGAGCGAGTTTCGATCTGCGAGCGAACATCGGCGACCACCGCAGTCCGGCATTCCTGCGCCTTGGCTTCCAGTGCAAGATGCACGCCGGCAAGGCGATCACCGCAAACGGCACGCGCTGCCTGGTCCATACGGATCGCAAGTCGCTCCTGGCCTTCAGGGGTCGTGAGGTCGATCCCCTTGAGGGTCAGGACAGCCTCATCCTTGGCGAAGGGATTTTCGGCAGGGGCGGCATAAGCCGTGGTCGCGAACGCGAAAGTGGCGAGAACCGCCAGGCCAATCTTCATCATCATCTCCTGTACGTAGAACGAACGCCGCTCTACGGCGACTGCCGCATACATAGGACCAGAAGATGAAACTTTCAATATAGAAGGAAAATTTGTTACTTTATTACTAGATTCACTCCCAATTATTACTTCACGCTCACCACCAGGTGGTCAAGATTGTCTACATGACCAAGTAGCCCGATCGGCAGAGCGGCCTGCGAATGCGTATCGGCGACCGATACCGTTATCGTCCGCGCGTAAGGTACCGACCAATCCTGCAGCGTCTTGACCGGCAGGCTAACCTGCCACTTGCGCCCGCCCTGCGCGGCGACCGCATGACCGTTGATGCTAACCGCCGACCCCACATCGGCACGGCGACCTGTAACAAGCAGGCACGAACCGGCCTCGCAATCGACGAGCCGCGTCCGCGGTTCGGCTGCTGCCGGTGTAGCGATTCCTGCGGAGAGGATGGCGGTCAGGCTCAGGGCGTTGCGGATGCGATATATCGACATTGTGCAAAAGGCCTCCTGCTTGTCAGTCGATGGCAATTCCGGCGTTCTCGAAGATGCGGCGGACAGGTTCGAGAACCTCTCCATGCCGCTTCCAGCGGGCAACGGAACTGGCATAGATGGGCTGGCGCACCTGCGCCGCGCTCGGGGTCGAGACCGGTGCGCTGTTTGTGTGGAACGACAGGCAGCGCTCGTCCCAGTCCAGTCCGCAATGCGCCAGGATTCTGCGAGTTTCACCCTCCTGATCGGCGATCAGATCTTCGTAGCGCACTTCGATCAGGCGATCGGCCAGGGCTTCGCGCCACAGGGCCATGAGCCGGTCGAAGCGCATATAGTAGGCGGCGATGTCGAGCAGGTCGTAGCTGTAATCGTAATAACGCGAAGTGACCGCGAAGAGATTGCGAAAATTGCTGAGCACTGTGTCCATCGGATGTCGCCGCAGGCAGATGATCCTGCTCGCGGGAAGCGCCCGTGCGATGAACCCCAGGTACTGGAAATTCCCCGGAAACTTGTCGGTGAAACGGAGGCTGGGATTGCGCCGGTGATGGTTCGCGCGCTGCAGGAAATCTCGGCCGATCTCGGCCATATCGCTGCCTGCTGCAGCTGCTATCGTGTCGGGATCGAGGACCGTTGGCGTTCGGGTGCCCGCCGCCTTTTTGACCGCCAGAGGCATCGCCTGCAGTTCGCCCGCGCTTTCAACAGCGGGATGAGAGGAGAGGATGCGGTCGACCAGCGTCGTCCCCGTGCGCGGCATACCGACGACGAAGATGGGAGAATCTGTCGCGGCTTCTCCCACCGGTTTCGGCAGGGGCCACGCAGCCTCGATCGCATCGAAGGACGCGGCATCCCGCTCAAAGGCATAAGGCAAAGTCCGACGGTGTTCGGCATTGACGCAGCACAACGTATCGAGTGCCTCGTCCAGCTGGCCGACGTCCTCCAGTTCTTTTGCAAGGGCATAGCCGAGCAGCAGTCTGTCGCGCGGCTTGCGGGCCAAGCCGCGTATCTCGGCAAGCCGGCCGATATGGTTGCATTCGGGGTTTTGCCTGCGCAGCCCAGCGAGAAGGTGGTGCGCGCGCGCATCCTCGGGAGACAAGGCTATCAGTGCCTCGAGCGCAGCTTCGGCCTCTTCCGTTCGCCCCAGGAAGTTGAGGGTCGTCGCCTGATTGTAGCGGTATCCGGCATGACCGGGTTCTAGGCGCACGGCCTCGGAAAAATGGACGAGCGCAGCGGCGTGGTTCCCGAGGCGCGCATAGACACAGCCCATTGTGTCGCGGCTGAGCGCGTCACCGGGCAGGGCCTGCTCAGCTGCTTGGAGCATCGACGCCGCGTCGCCATCCTGCCGAACCATGGTGAAGAGCTTGGCAAGGTTGGCGCAATATTCGCCTTGCGGATCGAGCCTCACCGCCCGATCGATGTGCCGAATCCCCGATCGGATGCGGCCCGTGCTGGATTCCGCGACCCCCAGAAGGAAGTGTGCTTCGGCATCCTTGGGATTTTCCGACAGGAGTGTCGTGGCGAAACGATGGGTTGCGCCCAAATCGCCTCGGGACAGCGCGCTTCGAGCAGCCTCGACCCGGGCAGAGCGCATTTCCGTCATGCTGGCCGTGGCTCGTTCTGGTCGTTTTCAGTCGACTCAGCAGTGCCAGCCCCCACTTTCTTGCGGGAATGGCACTTATCGATCAGCGGCTGGAACGGGAACAGGGTCTGCTCCCAGATCGACAGGCGCCTGCGGTCGTCCTGTCCCACCAGCACGCCCTCGCCCTCGCGGTAAGTTCCGAAGATGCGATCCAGCAGGATGAGCGAATTGCCGTAGTTGCAGCGGGTGCTCTCGTAATCGGTCGAATGATGGAGGCTGTGATGGCGGATCGTGGTGAAGAAGAACGAATACCAGATCGGCGGATCGGCCCGCACGTTGGCGTGGGCGAAGACCGAGATGACCCCCATCGTGTTGAAGGCTGCGAAAAGGGCAGTCTGGTCGAAGTCGAAGAGCGCCAGCACGCTCAGGCTGATCAGAAACAGTTCGATCGGGTTGCCGACCGCACCCTTCGCCGCATTGAGCTGGGTGATGTGGTGATGCGGCGCATGGGTAAGCCAAAACGGCGTCCAGTTATGCATCAACCGGTGCATCCAGTACTGACCGAATTCAAGAACGAAGATCGCCAAGGCAACTTGCGCGAGCCAGGGCATCTGCGCGACCCAGGGGGTGCTGATGCCCAGCGAGGCCTTGGCCGCCGTCAGCGGAGCTTCCGCCAGTTTTTCCGATGCCCAAGCGATCACAGTTGCGCTGAGCACGGAGTAATAGAGATCGGTCAGGAATTCCTGCTTGTTCATACGCCAGCCGGCGTGGCGTTCATGCAACCATTCCAGCGCCAGCACGGCCATGACAATCAGCGGCGACGTGACGGTCAGAGTCCAGGAATTCTTGAGGAGGGTTTCCGGTCCAAAGGCCCAGAACAACAGCACCGCTGCGATCATCGCCGGAGGAATGTGATTGAAAACCTTGTCCTTCAGACTCGCTTGCATGACGCAGCTCCATTCATGTGTTTCCACACTGCGCTGCATTGCGTCATGAAGGGAGGCGCTATTTTACGATGGAAGGCATAGATTTTCGCTATGCTCTGCGCTGGGCACGGATCCTGCGCATGACTTCGTCCCAGAAAAGCTGGGTCGCGGTGTCTCGCGCCGGTTCGGTTCGGGCGAGGAGGAAGATGTCGTAGCTCGGTTCGAAATCGGCGTGGAGCATCGGCCACAGCCGCCCTGCGGCCACTTCGCCCTCGGCGGCAAGGATCGGCAGGAAACCGATGCCGATTCCGTGCAAGATCAGCCGCCGCGCTTCATTGATGTCCTCGGCAAGCCCCCGCACATTGGTGCCCAGCCGATAGCGCCGCCGCAAGTGCGTGATCTGCTCGATCTCGTCTTCGCCGGTGAGGACGAAACCCTCGTCCTTCAGCTCACCCAGACGACTTACCCGGTATCCGAAATAAGGACTGTGGCGGGAACAGTAGAGCTGCTGGCGCTCCACCAGCAAGGGTTCGTACATCAGGCTACCGCGAACGGAACTGTCATAGCCGACACCGATTTCGACTTCGCCCTGCTCCAGTGCATCGAGCACCTGGCGCCAGGGGGAGACGCGGATCTCAATGTGAATGGCCGGATTGCGCCGGTGAAAGCTGGCGATCGCTTCGTCAAATTCCGGGGAGACGAGACCCGATACGATCTGGATGCGAACGATGCCTTCGACGCGCTTGGTCGCCTGGGCGATCTGGTGCGGCACCATGCGAGCCGATTCCAGCATGTCTTCGCACAAGGCCATCATGGCCTTGCCTGCCGCCGTCATTTCGACGCCGGTAGCGGTGCGATGGAGCAGAGTGACTCCGACGTGATCTTCAAGACGCTTAAGCGCCGCACTGATACTGGGCTGCTGCCGGTTGAGCTGTCGCGCTGCCGCGCCGATGCCACCTGCGCGGACGATGTCCACGAAAGTCCGCATCAGGTTCCAGTCGACACGGCTGGCAAACTTCCGGTCGATCAGCGGCGCTCGCTCACTCATCCTATAGCCCATTCCTTTCGCGGTGCCCTCAGGATGGCCAAGTCATAGACAAAATCAATGGAAATCATCTGATCGTCGCATCTATCGCTATGGGCACGGTAGAATAAGCCTGTTGCCATGACATCAGCGTCGCTCCCCCTCGTCGACATCTCCGGTCTGGACAGCATCCGCCTTGAGGACCGCATGGCCGTTGCACGCGAACTCGACCGCGCCTGCGCGCAAACCGGCTTTCTCTACATCGCGGGCGCGCAACTCGAGCCCGACCTGTTCCGCCGGCTCGTCGACCGGGCGAAGACCTACTTCGCGCTCGACCACGAGACCAAGATGGCCAGCTACATTGGCCATTCCGAGAACCACAGCGGGTACGTGCCTGTGGGTGAAGAGCAATTCCCCGGTGCTGCCGCAGATCTGAAAGAGGCATTCGACGTCAACTGCGACTACACGTCGGCCCACGGGAGGCGGCGGCTTCTAGGGCCGAATTGCTGGCCCGAGATGCCCGGATTTCGCGAGGATGTGCAGGCCTACTACGCGCACATCACCAGAATCGGCCGCCGCCTCTTTCGTGGCTTTGCACTGGCCCTGGGCCTCGACGAAGACCATTTCGACCCATACCTGCGCCATCCTCCCAGTCAGCTGCGCCTGATCCACTACCCGTTCGACGCCGCGGCGCAAGATCGCCCCGGAATTGGCGCGCACACCGACTACGAATGCTTCACCCTGCTCTTTGCAACTGCGCCGGGCCTGCAGATCCTCGACAAGCAAGGCGTGTGGATGGATGTCCCGCTGATCGAAGGCACCATGATCATGAACATCGGCGACATGATGGAGATCCTGTCCAACGGTCGCTTCGTGGCTACCCGGCATCGCGTGAAGAAAGTCAAGGAGGAACGCTATTCGTTCCCGCTCTTCCTCACCTGCGACTACGATTACGTCATTGCGCCGGTCCTGCGCGGCGAAGCCCCCCGATACGCTCCGCTGAAAGGCGGCGAGCACCTGTTCAACCAGACAGCCCAGACCTTCGCTTACCTGAAACGCAGGGTCGAATGCGGAGAACTGGTGCTTTCCAACGCCGTTCCGCCCAACTCCTTTGGCCAGCGCGCGAACGGGACAACCTCGTGAACATTGCCGACCTGATGAGGGAACTGCCCGAGACCGGTCTTGATGGCCTTGCATTCCCCCGCAATCTTCTTGGTGCCTTCCGGCGCAAGAGCATCACCTTCTGCACCGGCCTTACCGACGAGACCACCCTCGTTTACTGGTTCCAGTCCAGGAGCTTCACGATCGACCTGCGCCTGCCCGATGGTGCCGAGACCGCAATAGCGGCCCGGCAGGGCTGGATTGGAGACACGCTGTGGGATCCGGATCGCAAAGAGCTCTCCTGGACAATCGTGCGCAGCTATCAACCGGGCAACCAATGGCCGGAACCGGCGACATTCCAGTTCATCGGCAACTGCGTTCTCGAGTTTGCGCCCTCGGGTGCCTATGTCGAAGACTGGCGTCAGCAATGTTCTTTCGGTCCGATCCTGGGACTGCGCCTGCTTGCCTTGCGCGATGACGAGACCGGCAGAGAAGTGCCGGTCGACGGTGGGCTGATCGTGGCAGGCCGACACATGGCCTATGTCCAATCGCGACTGCCGCAGGTGGATGCGGCCGTGAATGCCGAGCCCAGCCTGGAGGAGGCCCTCGCTCGAGGCATCGCTACCGAACCCGAAATCGAAAGCCATGAAGTCTCCGTTGCCATCGACGGCCACGCCGTAAAGTACAGTACCCGCACTGACGTTCTCGGGACGGACATCGCCGCCGGCGATTTCAAGCTGCAGGACGACCGGACGATCACCTTGGCAAAACATGTCGACGACAGGGCATGCACCCTGCGTTTCTCGCTCGATCTTCACGTCCGCGATTTTCCTTTCGATCGGCAGACGCCCTGCACGGCGCAGGCGCAGGCATGGATCGAGAGCGAACAAGGCCATCTCGCGCGGCATGCCGTGGTAACGTATTGACCGAGCCTTTCGTCGCCCTTCCGCGTCACCACGGAGCCTCGGGCATAGCCAGCGTCTATGCCATCTATATCATAATACCGTCTGGCGTGATGCAGGTGCTTTCAGGATGCTGAGCCGACATCATTTCCAATGGGTCGCGGACTTGCACGTCATCTGACACGGCGGGCAATCCCGCAGGACACCGGACGGACAAGACGAGGGCAGGCGTTGTGGACGGAGTTCGCGTAGGCAAAAGGCTGATTGGCACACAGGCCCCTGTTACCGTGGGATGGGAGAACATTCCCAAGGTGGAAGGTGGCCCGGTCAAGCAGTTCGTGTTCACCTGGTTTCAGCCCACGGTGTTGTTCGCGCTTATCGCATTCTGGTATTACGCGCCCAATTCCATTGCCAAGGCATCTACCGCAATCGGCATCGGAATCGGCTTCAGGGTACTGCTACTGGCGCTCGAATGGGTGAACCCGCGTTATGAAAGCTGGCGGCTGACCTGGAAGGAACTGGTTACCGACCTGTTCTATGTCGGGCTCGGCTATACGATCCTCAACCTGGTAGACCAGTACATCGGCAGCGATGCCGTGATCGAGGCTCTCCAGCACGCCTTCGACTGGGACAAGCTGGCATGGTTCGTGGGCCTGCCGCTGCTTCTGCAGGCCTTCCTGATCTCGTTCATCTTCGACTTCGGGCAATATTGGATGCATCGCGGGATGCACAACTGGTACCCGCTGTGGCTGCCCCACTCGGTGCACCATTACATCACCCAGCTAAACATCAACAAAGGCGCGGTGGGCAATCCGGTCGAGCTTTTCCTGATCGGCCTTGGTATCGGCGGCTTCTTCGACTTCCTGCCGCGGGCGGCCCTGCTCGCCGGTGCCATCGGCATGGCGGTGAGTACCTATCAGCACATCAACGTGCGCTTCAACACGCCGCGTTGGTGGCGCTTCCTGTTCAACACCACCGAACATCACAGCGTTCACCATTCGCAGGACTTCGAAGCCACCCGCAGCAACTATTCCGGCACCTACATCTTCATCGACCGCATCTTCGGCACCTGCATCGATGGCGAGGCTGAACTGCTGGGCATGGAAGGCGGGCGCCGTATGTCCATCCGCGAGCAGATGACCTTCCCATTCACCGAAGGCTGGAAGACGATCAAGGAGAAGTACGGCCGGGAACGTTACACCCGGGCGGAAACCGTGCCTGCCGAATGATGGGCCAAGGCCGGACGCAAAGCGACTGCGCGGCCCGACAAGACCAAATCCAATTCTCTCTCGACAGGAGATCATGTGAACGCGCGTTTCATCGAATGGATCTGGCATATCAAGGGCAGCCTACCTCTCGCTCCAGGGCAATCGAGCGATGATGCATTTCACCGGCTCGCACCGCTGTTTCAGGAGGCGGGCACCAACTACAGCCAGCAAGATGATACGCTGAGCTTCTCCAAGAAGGACCAGGCGGCGCAGGACAAGATGTCGGTCTTCGATGCCGGGGTGCTGCAGATCGAAAGAAGCGGTTCGGGCCCCGTGCTGCACTATCACCTGGTCAGCCGCGCGTTGCTGTTCTGTTTTCTGGCGCCTCTGCTGTTTCTGGGTTTCGCGCAATTGACCGTATTCTTGGGCGATCTCGAGAAGCCCTCGACCGAAGCCGCTACCGAGAAGCCTGACAAAAAGAAGGCTTCTGTGCTGCCGCAGCATCCGATAGACAAGGCGTTGGGCGCTCCTGCCCCCGAACTGCCCAAGAAAGACGCTGCCGACGACGAGGGCAAGAAACCCTCGCCAACTTCAGCCTATGTCTTCGCGGCCATTTTCGCTGTGCTCTATTCAGTCGGACGCGTGCTGGAAGCAGGACTAATAAAGTCCGTTTTCAGGAAGAAGCTTCAGGGATCACAGGCGCACGAACCTGTGCCCGGTTGATCGCGGTCGCAGCGGATGCCGCGAATAACAGGCGGCCGCACCTGATCGGGGCTGCCGCTGACTGACGGTCACGGGCCGATTGCGAGATAGGGGGAATTGGCAGAGGCAAAGTCGCTCTGCATGAAGCGCCGATGTCTCTGCCTTTTCGTCAGACAGGCTCGGGAAGTTCGAAAGGACCTATTGCCCCGCAGCCCCATTCGCGGCTTCGCTGGGCGGGACCGGGGTCATCGGCGTATCGGGCAGGTCGACCGGAACACCGGTTGCATCGGCATCCTGGACGATCAGCTGGCCTCCGCTTTCATCCTTGACGTCCGCCTTGTACTCGGCGGGCTCCTGCGAGCAGGCAGCGACGGTGAGAAGTGCACTCGTCGCAAGCAGCATTTTCGCTGCATTCCGGGATCTTGTGACAGCCATGACTCGTCTCCCTTTTTTCACATGGTATCCTGCAGTCAATCCTCGAGACAAGCCCCGTGTTCCCTCCCGTGTTCCGGGCTATCGATATCAGGGGCATGCCACGCCTCTGATACCACGCAGCGCGACCGCCGGCTAAGCGACATTACTGTTGCGGCGCGCCGCAAAACTGCCGGAGAGGTAACCGAAGGTTGCCGCAGCTGCGATCGTCGCGCCCGCGCCGGGATAGGCATGGCCAAAAGGCGAACCGCTACTATTGCCCGCAGCGTAAAGACCTGCGATCGGGCGGCCTTCGACATTCAAGACCCTGCCATGGCAGTCCGTCTTGATGCCGCCGTTGGTACCAAGGTCGCCGGGCCTGATGACCGCGGCCCAGAACGGGGGCCTGGAAATCTCGCCGAGACTGGAATTCGGGCTATGCGCGGGATCGGCCCAGTAGCGGTCGTAATCCGTCTCACCCCTGCCGAAGTCCCCGTCCTTCCCGGCGCGGGCAAACTGATTGAACCGTCCCACCGTCGCCTCCAGTTGGGAGGGATCGATGCCGCACTGACCGGCAAGATCCGCGATCGTGTCCGCCCGCTTGAGATAGCCGTTGTCCATCATCTTCTTGCGGATCGCCTTCTTGGATAGGTCGGCAAAGATGTAGCGTTTGAGGAACCTGCCATCGAGAATGAGCCAATGGCGTTCGCTGGCCGCGCCGTTTTCATACATGACCCGGCCCGTCGTCATGTAGGATCGCGCTTCGTTCATGTATCGCTCGCCGCCCGCGTTGACGATGATGCTGCCCGGCAGGGCGCGCAATGCCAGGACGAGGCCATTCAGTTCCGGCGAAATCTGGATCGAGGGCATCCACCAACAATCGTCGGTCAGTTCGCTGGCCGCACCAATGGCACCGGCAGCTTGGAAGGCATCGCCCTCGTCCTCGGGAATGGCGTTGGACCACGATTGATCGCGCCCCTGAAGCTCTCGCCGCAGCGCCTTGTTCTGCGCGAAGCCACCCGCTGCGAGGAGTACGCCGGCGGGCGCATCGAGCCTTTCACGCCGCCCTTCGCGCTCGACGATGACACCCGTGACCGCGCCATCTTCCACCACCAGATCGACAAGACGAGTGGACAGGCGGATCGGAATGTCGCGCTTCAGGGCGATATTCATCAAGGACGCCGCCAATGCGCGCCCGTTGCCCAGCGGCTTCTGCCCGCGCAGCTTGCGCAGTAGATGGCAGATCACCGTGCGGGCTGCTTCCACGAACAGGCGCGGACTTGTCCATGCCCGCGTCAGCGTCGCGAACTGGCCGCTGTTGATCGCGGGCAGATCAAGATCGGCAAGGCGCATGGTCCTGAACCGCGCGCCCAACCGATGACCGTCGAACGCGGCAGACTCGATGATGCGGCCCTTGCTGCTGCCCGGCACGCCCGGATAGTAATCCGGGTGCTCGGAAGCCCTGATCCAGTCGACGCCCTCCTCCGCCAGCATCCGGGCCATCTGCGGGGCGTTCTCCAGAAAGGCATCGGCCTTCGCGATCTCGCGCGCCCCCGCCTCTTCGCCGAGGAGTGCATGAACGTAACTGCGGGCCAATTCCGGATCTTCGCCCGCGCCTTGCCCCTGCATGAGATCGTTTCCGGGAACCCAAAGCACGCCGCCCGAAGTCGCAGTGGTACCGCCCCAGCTGTCAGCCTTTTCGATGATGATGGGTTTCAGCCCGCCGCGACTGGCAGTGATGGCGCCTACCATGCCGGCAGCACCGCTGCCGATCACGATAAAATTGAAGTCATCCCCCGCCACGCGTTCATTCCTCCCCCGATTACGCCCGATATCGTCGGAGGGAATAGAACAGGGGACTGCCGCTATCGCCCCTGACATGTGTCAGGCCGGATGGTTCGGGCAAAGAAAAACCCGGCCAGATCGACCGGGTTTGAAAAGTTTGGGAGAGGATGCCTGAAAGGCCCGTCCTTTTTGTGCGTCGCAGCATAATTGTGCAAGTGCGAAAACCAATATGGGGATTGCATTTTTCGCAAGCCATGCAGGCAGCACTCCACCTGCGGGCTGCATAGCTCCATTCGCTGACGCTCCTCGTTTCCCGCGCCCCATCGAAGGCTTCACTGGACGAGACGCTGGGCAATCACTATGTACCACTCGGTATGGAATGCTCAGCCTCAACCAAAACACGCGGCCGTCCGCGGGAATTCGATCCCGAGGAAGCCTTGGCGAGCGCCCTGCGCGTGTTCTGGAAGCATGGCTATGAAGGCGCCTCCATGGCCGAGCTCACCGAGGCCATGGGCATTACCAAACCCAGCCTCTACGCATGTTTCGGCAACAAGGAAGCCCTCTTCAGGAAGGCCCTCGACCTCTACGAGCGCGACAAGCTGTGCTACATCAAGACCTCGCTGGACGCGCCAACTGCGCGTGAAGTTGCGAATCGCATTCTGCGCGGCGCGGTAAAGACGCACTGCGGCGAGAGCGACCCGCAAGGCTGCATGGGCGTCATCAGTTCGGTCGCCTGCACGACCGAGGCAGAATCGATCCGCAAGGAAGTCGTGGCACGCCGCGCATCGTCCGAGGCTGCTGTGGTCGAGCGCTTTGAAAAGGCCAAGGCCGAAGGCGACCTTCCCGAGCACGTGGATGCCAAGGCACTGGCTCAATGCCTGCTCACGGTCCTGCAGGGTCTCTCGGTCAAGGCCCAGGTCGGCGCCGAACGCAAGGATCTTGAGGCCGTCGTCGACACTTTCCTGGCCATGTGGCCCGGCCGCTGAAGCGCCCGTTCGCCGGGCACGCATGGCCCGGCCAGGCATAACCGGAAATCCCGGCTTCACCTTGAGGTTGCAGGCACTAAAGGAATAATTTACCGGTCAGTATAGAATGCACTTGACGGAATCGCGCATCGCAATATATACCGTCCAGTACAGAACGCAGCCACCTGACTCACCGCAAGGAAGTCTGATGACTGAAATTGCCAAACCGGTTCCCCCCGGCTGATTTCCGGTGCCCTCCGCTCCCCCCGCGGGTGGCCTCCGACACTTTGAACCTGAGCCAGCTGCCATGACGGGCGCGCCTGCCCGACTGCGCGGAAGGCTGAATACATCTAAGTTTCCCGGCCCCCCTTTGCGCCGGGAACGGGCCGGCGCGCGCCTTCTTTCCCCCCCACCCCTCGGGGCGCGCGCCGGTCATTTCAGGGAGTACAATCATGGCCTTCATCGATTTCACCGATGCGGCGCCGGAGGCACTGGCGGCGCCTGCCAACAGGTCCGTACAGGACACCCGGCGTTTCCCCTCGGTATCTGCACTGTCCGACCTCGAGCACCGCATCGTCGAACTCGCTCGCGGCGACGGCCTCGAAACCCTGCGGCCGCAGCGCAAGCGGTCCTGGCTGGGGCGGCTGATCCTGGGTCCGCAACCGATCTCGCCGGAACTTGCGAACGAGCGGCTCGAAGCACTGCGAAAGTTGGCCGTGCAAGCCTGGCACAAGGGCTACACCCTCCCGGTTTCGGCCGTGCGGGAAGCGCAGGCCGCCGGATACAGCGAGGCGCAGGTCGGCGCCGTCATCGATACCATCGGGCGCATGCGTGTGCCATTCCGGAGGCTTGCCGCGTGAATTTTCCTGCAAAGATCGACATCCCCGATCGGACCTTCAGGCAGGCAAGTGAAAGCCCCGAACGGCCGCGCAAGCGGCGGTTTGCAGCCATTGCCGGGATCCTCGTGCTGGTCGGCGCCGGAACGGCCTGGAGCCTGCTTCACGACACCACGGCCGAGGCGGTGGCGATGCCCGTTCCCCAGGTTCAGGCCGCCAACCCGCTGGTGCGCGAGGTGACGCAGTGGGACGACTACGTCGGCCGCTTCGCGCCGAGCCAGTCGGTCGAAGTGCGTCCCCGCGTTTCGGGGGCGATTACCCGGATCCACTTCAAGGACGGCGAATTCGTTCGCCAGGGCCAGCCGCTGTTCACGGTCGATCAGCGACCCTACCGCGCCGCCCTTGCCGAAGCGCAGGCAGACGTCGCTGCAGCGCGCAGCGCCGTGGCACTCGCCCGCTCGGACTATGACCGCGTGGCCGGGCTCTCCGGCGACGAGGCCATGGCCGCCAGCGAAGTCGACCAGCTTCGCACCCGCATGCATTCTGCCCAGGCCGCGCTCGCCGCTGCCCAGGCCCGCGCAAGGCAACGCGCCCTCGACGTCGAGTTCACCACCGTGCGCGCCCCGATTTCCGGCCGCATCTCGGACCGGCGCGTGGATGTCGGCAATCTCGTCTCGGGAGACAACAACGCCAATGCGACTTTGCTGACCACGATCAACGCCGTCGATCCGATCTACTTCACGTTCGATGCTTCCGAAGCCTTGTTCCTCAAGGCCCGGCGCGAGCAGGAACAGGGGCATGCACCGGCGCGGGTTCAGGTGCGCCTACAGGACGAGGCCGATTACAAGTGGAACGGCCGCCTAGACTTCACCGACAACGGTCTCGATCCGCGTTCGGGCACGATCCGCGTGCGTGCCGTGCTCGACAATCCCAAGGGCTTCCTGACCCCGGGCATGTTCGGCAACATGCGACTTGCGGAAGGCGCCAAGGCCAAGGCCCTGCTGGTCCCCGACGATGCCGTGCAGTCCGACCAGGCGCGCAAGGTGGTGCTGACCGTCGGCCGGGACGGCACCGTTGCGGCCAAGCCGGTCGAACTCGGGCCGCTGGTCGACGGCCTGCGGGTCATCCGCTCCGGTCTCTCGAAAGAGGACCGGGTGGTGATCTCGAACTACCAGGCCGCCGTCACCGGTGCCAAGGTCGAGACCCGCAGGGGCATGATCGCTGCGGATACGCACACGATCACCGCACCGGGCGCATCGGTACCGATGGCCTCGCAGGCAACTCTCAACAACTGATCCACCCGTAAAGGGGACGCGTTCGCGATTGGCGCGCGTCCCCATCGCAGGGGCACATTATCATGCGATTTTCCCGGTTCTTCATCGACCGGCCGATTTTCGCAGGCGTCATCGCGGTGATCATCACCGTGGTGGGAGCGCTTGCGTTCATCGGCCTCCCCGTCACCCAGTATCCCGACATCGTCCCGCCTACCGTCACCGTAAGCGCCCAATATCCGGGTGCCTCTGCCGAAACCGTCGCGGACACCGTCGCCGCGCCGATCGAGCAGGAGATCAACGGCGTCGACGACATGCTCTACATGGACTCGCAGTCGACGGGCGACGGCAAGGTGACAATCACCGTCACCTTCAAGATCGGCACGGATCTCGATGCCGCGCAGGTGCTGGTGCAGAACCGGGTCGCCGTGGCGACACCGCGCCTGCCGCAGGAAGTGCAGCAACTCGGCGTCGTCACCCGCAAGTCCTCGCCCGACTTCCTGATGGTGGTGAACCTGCAGTCGCCCGATCGGACGTTCGATCGCGACTATCTTTCGAACTATGCGCTGACCCAGGTGAAGGACAAGCTCGCCCGCATCGACGGCGTGGGCGACGTGCGCCTGTTCGGCGCGCGCGACTACGGCATGCGCATCTGGATCGATCCGGGCAAGGCGGCCGCGCTGGACCTGACCGCCGGCGAGATCGTCTCGGCCCTGCGCGCGCAGAACGTACAGGTTTCATCCGGCGCGCTCGGCCAGCCGCCGTTCGATACCGGCAATGCCTACCAGATCGGTGTCGAACTGCAGGGCCGCCTCAAGACGCCCGAACAGTTCGGCGATGTGATCGTGCGCACCGATGCGGACGGTCGGCAGGTACGCGTGCGCGACGTGGCCCGGGTTGAACTGGGCGCGCAGGACTACACGACCAATACCTATCTTTCGGGCAACCCGACCGTGGTCATGGCGGTAATGCAGCGCCCCGGTTCGAACGCGCTCAACTCCGCGCAGGCAGTTCGTGCCCAGATGGACGAGCTGTCGCAGTCCTTCCCGCAAGGCCTCGAATATTCGGTGATCTACAATCCCACCGAATTCATCGGACAGTCGATCGACGCAGTCTATCACACCCTGCTCGAAGCCGTGGTGCTGGTCGTCCTCGTCATCCTCGTCTTCCTGCAGAACTGGCGCGCAGCGATCATCCCGATCGTGGCAATCCCGGTTTCGCTGATCGGCACCGCCGTCATGCTCGCGGCCGTCGGCTATTCGCTAAACAATCTCTCGCTTTTCGGCATGGTGCTGGCAATCGGCATCGTGGTCGACGACGCCATTGTCGTGGTCGAGAATGTCGAGCGCTACATCGAGGAAGGCATGCGCCCGATCGAGGCCGCAAGGCGTTCGATGGACGAAGTTTCCAGCGCGCTCGTCGCCATCGTCCTGGTGCTCTGCGCGGTCTTCGTGCCCACCCTGTTCATCTCCGGAATCTCGGGTGCGTTCTACAAGCAGTTTGCCGTCACGATTTCCACCGCGACGGCTATCTCTTTGCTGATCTCGCTTACGCTATCTCCGGCGCTGGCGGCGATCCTGCTGCGTGAACGCCATCCCCTGCCCGCCGATGCGCCGCGCTGGAGGCGCGTGCTCCAGTCGGCCGCAGACGGTTTCAACCACGGGTTCGAGCGGATGAGTGCGGCTTATGCCGGGCTGACGCTGCGCCTCGTCAGGAAGCCGCTGCGCATGATGGCGACCTACGGCGCGCTCATCGCGGCGACCGTCGGCCTGTTCTGGGCAACACCGACCGGCTTCGTACCACAGCAGGACCAGGGCTACTTCATGGCCGCCATCTTCCTGCCGCCCGGCTCATCGCTGTCGCGCACCGACGAGGCGACGCAGGAAGTCGCCAAGCGCATCCTGCCGGTCAAGGGCCTGCGCGGCGCGGTGATGTTTGCCGGTTTCCACGGTCCGTCACGCACCGCAGCCCCCGATGCCGCCGCCATCTACTTCCCGTTCAAGAGTTTCGAGGAACGCAGGAAGCTGGGCGTCACCTACGCCGGAATCATGGAGCAGGCGCAGGCTGCGCTGCAAGGCTTCGACAAGGCGCAGGTCCTCCTGCTGCCCCCGCCGACGATCAACGGCATCGTCCCTCCCGGCGGCTACCGCATGATCGTGGAGGACAAGGACGGACGCGGCTATGCCGAGTTGGCCAAGGCCGCAGGCGCGATGATCGCGCAGGCGAACCAGACGCCTGAACTGAAGCAGGTCTATACCCTCTTCAACCTCAACACGCCGCGCGTCTATGCCGATGTCGACCGTCGCAAGGCGGACATGCTCGGCGTGCCGCCGGAGCGCGTATTCGAAGCCCTGCAAGTCTATCTCGGTTCCGCCTTCGTCAATGACTTCAACCTGCTGGGCCGCACCTATCGAGTCACTGCACAGGCGGATTCGCCCTACCGCGGCACGACGGCGGACATCGCCAACCTCAAGACGCGCTCGAATTCGGGCGCAATGGTCCCGATCGGCTCGGTCGCGACCTTCGAGGACAAGACCGGCCCCTACCGGGTCGTGCGCTACAACCTGCAACGCGCCGTCGAGGTCGATGGCAGCGTCGCGCCGGGCTATTCGACCGGACAGGCGCTGACAACGATGGAGCGCATCGCCGACGATGCGCTGCCGGCAGGCTACGGCCACGAATGGACCGGAATTGCCTTCCAGCAGACCACTGCCGGCAATACCGCGGGCGTCGTCTTCGGAATGGCAGTGCTGTTCGTGTTCCTTGTGCTTGCAGCGCAGTACGAAAGCCTGACACTGCCGCTGGCGATCATCCTGATCGTGCCGATGTGCCTCTTCGCGGCGATGCTGGGTGTCGACATCCGGGGCATGGACAACAATATCCTGACCCAGATCGGCCTCGTGGTGCTGATCGCGCTGGCGGCCAAGAACGCGATCCTCGTGGTCGAATTCGCCAAGCAGGCCGAGGACGAACAGGGCATGTCGCCGGTCGAAGCCGCAGTCTTTGCGGCACGTACCCGCCTGCGCCCGATCCTGATGACCAGCTTCGCCTTCATCCTGGGCGCAGTTCCGCTGGTGATCGCACAAGGAGCAGGCGCAGAGCTGCGCCAGGCGCTGGGCACGGCCGTGTTCTTCGGCATGGTCGGCGTCACCGGGTTCGGCCTGCTGTTCACCCCGACCTTCTATGTTGTGTGCCGCGCGCTGGGTGAGCGCCTGCGCCGCCGTCCTTCGGCCGGATCGCACGGGAACCATCCCCTGCCCGCCCCGGCCGAGTGAAAGGAATTACCCTGATGAAAACACGCAGTTTCCTTGCCGCACTGCTTGCCGCGACCAGCCTTGCTGCCTGCGCCGCCGGACCCGACTATATCGCGCCCACACCTCTACCGCGCGGCGATGCCGCATTCATCGGCGCTCGATCGTCCGCAGTGTCGACAGACGCGGTACAGTCTGACTGGTGGCGGCTCTACGACGATCCGGTGCTAGATGCCCTGGTCCTGGACGCACTGGCGGCGAATACAGATATCCGCGTTGCCGTGGCGCGGATCGAACGGGCACGGGCCAGCCTGCGCGGATCGCGTTCGGAGACCTTGCCGCAGACGGCTATCGAAGGGTCCGGGACTTACGGCCGCGCCTCGCAGGCACGCACCCTGCCCGGCGCCGACCGGGAGGGCCGCACCGTCGATGCCGGCCTTTCCGTCTCCTATGAGCTGGACCTGTTCGGCCGCGTCTCACGCGGGGTCGAAGCATCGCGGGCCGACCTGAGCGCCGCGCAGGAGGACGCCGATGCGGTCCGGGTCACGGTCGTGGCCGATACCGTGCGCGCCTATGTCGATGCCGCCAGCTATGCAGAGCAGCTGGCCGTCGCACAGCGCACGGTCGACCTGCTCGACCGCTCCGTGCGCATCACCGGGGCGCGTTTTGAGCGCGGGCTGAACCAGAAGCTGGACGTCATCCGCGTCACGCAGCTACGCGACGAACAGGCCGCGACCATCCCAGCGTTGCAGGCCCAGCGCGACGCCGCGCTTTTCCGTCTCGCCACCCTCACCGGCAAGACCCCGCAGGACCTGCCGGAGGCAGCGCGCGAACGCACCACGACGCCCGATGTCCAGCAGCCTATCCCGGTCGGCGATGGCCAGGCTCTGCTTGCCCGACGTCCCGACGTCAGGGCGGCCGAGCGCCGTCTCGCCGCCGACACTGCCCGCATCGGCGTCGCGACAGCCGATCTCTACCCGCGCATCACGCTGGGCGGATCGATCGGTACCACTGCCGTGGGTGCGACCGACATCTTCGCGGGAGGACCTTTGCGCTGGCTGCTGGGACCGCTGATTTCCTGGGCCTTCCCCAACCAGGAAGCGATCCGCGCCCGGATTGGCGAAGCAAAGGCCGATACCAAGGCAGACCTTGCCGCCTTCGACGGTACCGTCCTGCGGGCCCTGGAAGAAACCGAGACGGCGCTCTCCGCCTATCGCAATGCCCTGCTGCGCAAGGAACAACTGGCATCGGCCCGGGAAGCCGCCGACCGCGCCGCGCAAGTGAGCATCGCGCGCCAGAGCCGCGGCCAGATCGACGCCCTCGACGTCCTCGACGCGCAGCGCACCCTCGCCCGGTCCGAAGCCGCCTATACGCAGGCGACTCAAGGCGTGGCCCGCGCTCAAGTCGATCTCTTCCGCGCCCTCGGCGGCACATGGCAGGAATGGCCGCAAGGCCTTGCATCGGCTCAGCACTGACCGCCGCGAGTTAGAGATCCCGCCCGGACTGCGCTTGCCAGAAGCGCGGATCGAGGGCCTGATCGCATTTGCGGGAACCCGTGCCGATCTTGTGCGTTAGCGCGCAGTCGACACAGGGGATTCTTCGCATGCAATCGTCAGGTACCGGCAGACTGCGCAAGCCTCGCGCAGGAGTCGGAAGTACTTCTCACTCGCTCATCGTGTGGTTTTGGGGATGAAGGACAAGATCAAGTCCGGGCACCCCTCCCTGATCTATTTCGGCCTCGCCCTCTCCCTTCTCCTGCCCTTCCTTGCCGACCTGACCTTCCCCCTCGGCACGGCCGTCTGGGTGGTCTACCTCCTGCCCGTGGTGCTGGCCTATGTCGCGCCTTCACCGCTGGTGCCGCCCGTCATCGCCGCGGTAGCAACCTTGCTGGCCATACTCGGCTTCCTGTTCGCTCCGGCCGGCATCGACCCGACGCTTGCCATCACCAATCGCAGCGTCGGCACCGCGGTGACCTGGCTGCTTGCGGGGGTGGGCTATCTGTTCGTGCGCAACCGGCTGACGGTCCTGCATGAACGCTGGCTGCAGGCCGGCCAGGTCGGGCTAGCGCGCGAGATCAGCGGCGAGAAGAAACTGGATGAACTGGGCGATGCCGCGCTGCGATATCTGTCCGGCTATCTCGGCGCCCGCGCCGGAGCGATCTACATTCGCAACGGCCAGGGATATCGCCGCCATGCCACGTATGGCGTTCCCGCCGAAGCCCCGATCCCCTCCAGTTTCGATATCGGCGACGGACTTCTCGGACAGGCGGTCAGAGAGCGGCGCGCCTTCGTGCTGGATCAGGTCCCCGACGGTTATCTCTACTTCGGTTCGGGCCTTGGACAGGCAAAACCGGCGACCTTGCTGATTGCCAATACCTATGCCGACGGCGTGGTCAACGCGGTGATCGAGCTGGGCCTTCCGGCAGGCCGGATCGACCATGCGCGGGAATTTCTGGAACGGATCGAAGGTCAACTGGGCGTCGCCATCCGCTCCGGCAAGTACAGGGAAAGGCTGCAGGAACTGCTCGCCGAGACGCAGCAGCAAGCCGAAGAGCTTCAGGCCCAGAGCGAGGAACTGCGCGCCAGCAACGAAGAACTGGAAACGCAGAGCCGACAGCTTCAGGATTCCGCCAAGGAACTGGAAGCCCAGCAAAGCGAGCTTGAGCAGACCAACGCCCAGCTCGAGGAACAGGCGCGCCAGCTCGAGGTTCAGCGCGACGATCTGACGCGGGCGCAGAAGTCGCTCAAGGCACAGGCCGGAGACCTGGAACAGGCCAGCCGCTACAAATCCGAATTCCTCGCCAACATGAGCCACGAACTGCGCACGCCGCTCAATTCCCTCCTGATCATGGCGCGGCTTTTGGCGGAAAACCGCTCCGGCAACCTGACCGAGGAACAGGTCAAGCACGCGCAGACCATCGAGACTTCGGGCAACGACCTCCTCATCCTGATCAATGACGTTCTCGACATCTCGAAGATCGAGGCAGGCAAGGTCGAGCTCGACCCCCATGTCACCGGCGTCTCGGGCATCGCCGAGAAGCTGCGGCGCCTGTTCGAACCGGCGGCGACGAACAAGGGCCTCGACTTCGCCATCGAGATAGAAGAACCGGACCTCGCCCTCGAAACCGATCCGCAGCGCGTCGAGCAAGTGCTCAAGAACTTCCTGTCCAACGCGATCAAGTTCACCGAACGCGGCCGGATTGCCCTCTCCGTTGCCCGTCAGGACGATGACAGGATCGCCTTCACGGTGCATGACACCGGCGTCGGCATTCCGGCCGATCAACAAGGCGCGATCTTCGAGGCATTCCGCCAGGCCGATGGGTCAGTCAGCCGCAAATACGGCGGGACCGGCCTTGGCCTGTCGATCTCGCGCGAACTGGCGCACCTGCTGGGCGGCGAAGTCTCTGTCGAAAGTGAGCCGGGCGAAGGAAGCGCCTTCTCGCTCATCCTGCCCGCCAAGTTCTCGTCCCCGACAGGGGAGGTCGCGCAGCGTCCCGCTCCGAAGCCTTCCGCACCGAGAAACAAGCCCGCTCCGGCGGCCTGTCCGCCTGCCCGCTCTTCCCATGCGCCCGAAGACGATCGCGAGCGCCTCGCTGCGGACGGCCGGGTGATCCTCATCGTCGAGGACGATCCCGTCTTCGCCCAGATCCTGCGCGATCTCGTGCGCGAACAGGGCTTTTCCACCCTGATTGCCGACACCGCCGACGAAGGCGCCCTGCTCGCCCGGCAATACATTCCCAGCGCCGTCATCCTCGACATGAACCTGCCCGATCACACCGGGCTTTCCGTGCTCGACCGCATCAAGCGCGATGTGCGCACCCGCCACATCCCGGTGCACGTCGTCTCGGTCGACGACGAGAGCCAGACCGCACTTGCCAGCGGCGCAATGGGCTATCTGTTCAAGCCTGTGCAGCGCGAACAGCTCGTGCAGATGCTCGATAGCCTTGAGCAGCGCATGGTGCAGCGCATGCGCCGCGTGCTCGTCGTCGAGGACGATGCCAAGCAGGCCGAAAGCGTCAGTCTCCTGCTGGGTTCGCGCGATGTCGAGACGGTCGAGGCCTTCTCTGCGGCACAGTGTTTCGAGATGCTCGAGCGCGAGAGCTTCGACTGCATGGTCCTCGACCTCAACCTGCCCGACGCGTCTGGAATGGAACTGCTCGAACGCCTGAGTGCGGACGAGAGCATGCCCTTCCCGCCGGTGATCGTCTATACCGGCCGCGACCTTTCCGCAGCAGAGGAGCTCAAGCTCCGCCGTTATTCCAAGTCGATCATCGTCAAGGGCGCCAAGTCCCCCGAGCGCCTGCTCGATGAAGTCACCCTGTTCCTGCACAAGGTCGTCTCCGACCTCCCCGAGCCGCAGCAGCAGTTGATCGTCAAGTCGCTGAACCGCGACGAGGCGCTGCAGGGGCGCAACGTGCTTGTCGTCGAGGACGACATTCGCAACATCTACGCCCTGTCGAGCGTGCTGGAACCGCACGGCGTCAATGTCCGCATCGCGCGCAACGGGATCGAGGCGCTCAATTCACTGGACGAGGCGATGACCGGCAATACGCCCGTCGAGCTAATTCTGATGGACGTGATGATGCCGGAAATGGACGGCCTGACCGCCACCCGCAAGATCCGCGAGCGCGAGTGGGGACGCTCCCTGCCGATCATCGCCCTGACCGCCAAGGCGATGGAGCGCGATCAGCAGGAATGCATCGAGGCCGGTGCCAGCGACTATCTTTCCAAACCTCTCGACGTCGACAAACTCCTGAGCCTGGTGCGGGTATGGATGCCGCGTTGATCGAAACCTTCGAACCGCACGAGGAGATCGAGCTGGATCTCCTGCTCGAGGCAATCTGGCGCCATTACCATTACGATTTCCGCGGCTATTCGCGCGGTTCGTTGCACCGGCGCCTGGTGCGGGCGATGCAGAGGTTCCACTGCGCCAGCCTTTCCGAGCTGCAGCACCGGATCCTGCGCGAGCCTGCGGCTTTCGCAGAGCTGATGGGATTCCTGACCATCCAGGTGAGCGAGATGTTTCGCGACCCCGGCTACTTCCGCGTCCTGCGGGAAAACGTCATCCCGCATCTCAAGACCTTTCCCTCGATCAAGATCTGGATTGCGGGATGCGCCAACGGCGAGGAATTCTACTCGCTCGCCATTCTCCTGCGCGAGGAAGGGCTGGAGGATCGGGCGATCTTCTATTGCACCGACATCAGCCCGGCCGCCCTCAAGCGCGCGCAGGCCGGCGTCTACGACCTCGACCGGATGGCGCAGTTCACCGAAAACCACCAGCAGTCCGGCGCGCGTACATCGCTGTCGGACCATTACACCGCGGCATATGGCAGCGCGATTTTCGACAAGTCCTTGCGCCGGCGCGCCGTTTTTGCCGAACATAATCTGGCCAGTGACGAGGTCTTTTCCGAAGTCCACCTCGTTTCCAGCCGCAACGTGCTCATCTACTTCGACCGGCCGCTACAGGACAGGGCACTCGGCCTGTTCGCGGACTCACTCGTTCGCGGCGGATTTGTGGGGCTCGGGACCAAGGAGACCCTGCGCCTTTCACGCTATTCCCCGGCCTTCGGCGATTTCGACGATCACATGAAGATCTACCGTCGCAACACCCTGCCGCTGCGAGAGATTACCCATGCACCCTGACCCCATCCGTATCCTCGCCGTTGACGACATCGCCGAGAATCTCGTTGCCCTCGATGCCCTTCTCGCGGATGGCGAAGTCGAGATCCTGCAGGCCCGATCGGGCGAGGAAGCTCTGGAACTCCTGCTCTGCCACGATGTCGCACTGGCACTGCTCGATGTGCAGATGCCAGGAATGGATGGCTTCGAACTGGCCGAATTGATGCGGGGGCTCGAACGGACGCGTTCGATCCCGATCCTCTTCCTCACCGCAGTCGCCACCGATGAACGCCGCCGCTTTCGCGGATACGAAGCAGGCGCGGTCGATTACCTCCTCAAGCCGGTCGACACCCATATCCTGCGCAGCAAGGTCAATGTCTTCACCGAGCTGTACGCCCACCGGCGCGAACTGGCCCGCCAGCGCGACGATCTGGCCACTGCACTGGCCCGGATCACCGCGCACAGCGACAACTCCCCGCTCGCAATCGTCGAACTCGACAGTGCCCAGCAAGTGATTGCCTGGTCGAACGGTGCCGAACGCCTGTTCGGCTGGCGCGCGGCGGAAGTGAAAGGATATAACGCCAGCCGGATCGGCTGGCTCAGCGCCGAAGATGCCGACACGTTCAGCGCACTCGTCGGCAACATGATCGACGGAAAGGCCAACCGCGAAACACATACGCTCCGGTTTCTGACAACGACCGGCTTTACCTTGACCTGCGAATGCTACTGTTCGGCAATCTACGATCCTGCCGGGCAGTTGATCTCCGTGAACGTACAGATCCTGGACATTACCGACCGCGTTCGGGCCGAAGAAGCGCAGCGCCTGCTCAATGGCGAGCTCAATCACCGGGTGAAGAACACGCTTGCCACGGTTCAGGCCATATCCCGCCAGACCTTGCGCTTTTCCTCCGGCCCGGGGGATTTCTCCACCACTTTCCTGGGGCGTATCGACGCCTTGGCAAAGGCACATTCACTGCTAAGCAGCGCCACATGGCAGGGCGCAGACCTCCGCCAGCTCATCGCCGGGCAGGTCGCGATCGGGACTTTCGACCCCGCTCGGGTCGAGGCGCAGGGGCCGGACGTCGACCTGGGGCCCGAACCCGCCCTGCACCTTGCGCTGGTCCTGCACGAACTTGTCACCAATGCCCACAAGTACGGCGCTCTCTCAGGGCCTGAGGGCACTGTGTCGCTGAACTGGGAGATCGCTGACGATCGGCTGAAACTCGACTGGGTGGAAAGCGGCGGCCCGCTCGTGGAGGCGCCTACGCGGACGGGCTTTGGCAAGACGATGATCGAACGCAGTCTGGCAGCCGATGGCGGCGGCGCGACGATGCACGCCGATCCGGCCGGTATGAAGTGGGAACTCGTTCTTCCCTGTCCAGCCTCCGCCAGGGCCGCACGCAAGCAGCCCGAAGCGCAAGGAGACGTGATGCGCAAGCCAGATGCCGAAGCCCCCGTCTGCACCCTTGCCGACATGCGGATCCTCGTCATCGAGGACGAACCGCTGGTTTCCATAGAACTCATGACAATCATCGAAGATGCCGGCGGTATCGTCACAGGCTCGGCATCGACCGTCGCGTCCGCACTCCGCCTGATCGAAAGCACCGAAGCGGACGGCGCGATCCTCGACGGCAATCTTCGCGGGGAATCGGTGGAAGGCATCGCCGCGACCCTGCAAGCGCGCGGCATCCCCTTCGCCTTCGTCAGTGGATACGGCCGCGAGAACCTGCCAGCCGGTTCCGAGGATGTCCCGCTTCTTTCCAAGCCATTCCGTTCGGACCAGATCGTATCGGCAATCAACGCATTCACGAAGCTCGCAGCCCCTTCGTAAAGCAGAAATACGCCATCGCTCGAGCATTGCCTCATCCAGGTATTCGAACGAATCGCAGGTCGGAAATCTGAGTGAAAGGCACGTTTCACAATTGAACACTTGATCGGCTTAAGGTCACAAGTGCACGAAGAAAGCCGCGTTCCGGGCCAGATTAGGCCTTAAATCGTGCGCACAAATACCCCATAATAAAGGGCATGTCTAAGAAGCCGTCCGAATTCAACAGACGCAACTTGCTGTTCGCTGGAGCGACTTTCGCTGCCGCTGCATTGATCAAACGTTCGTCACCCGCTCCGGTTCCCGCGCTACCCTCCGCATCCGCCCGGCCGTGGCGCAGTCCCGCGGTAGCAAGACACTCGTCCGTCGGGCCGAAGTTCGATGTAAATCCCAAACTGCTGGAGAAAGCGCTCGCCGCGCTCGATACGCATTCGGGACGGATCCGGGATCATGGCCGAATCGCTTTCGTCGACTTTTCGGTTTCCTCTTCGAGGCGAAGGATGCACTTCCTCGACATCGAAAATGGCAAGACAAAACAGATCCTTGTTGCGCACGGTTCCGGCTCGGACCCCGACCATACCGGCTTTGTCGAGCGGTTTTCGAACGCTATCGGGTCGAATGCCTCCAGCCAGGGCGCCTTTCTGACCGACGATTACTACGTCGGCAAGCATGGCCGATCGCAGCGACTGATCGGCCTCGATCCCACGAACGACAACGCTCTAGACCGCGCCATCGTGTTGCATAGCGCATGGTATGCGAACGAGGACATGATCCATACACATGGAATGCTGGGACGCAGCCAGGGATGCTTCGCTGTGGGGGAGACGCACCTTGACGATCTCTTCTCGTTTCTTGGCAAGGGTCGCATGATTTACGCGGGCCGCGCCTGAACTCATCGCGCCATTACTTTTCCGGCCATGCAACATCGGTGATGCACAATCGTTAACATACAGGTCTTTCAAGGAGATCCGTGTGCGAAAGAGTGTCATTGCCGCTTCGATCATGGTCTTGACCATGACGCTTGCCGGCTGCGGAGCAACATCGGGAGATGCCAATGGGCAGGCGTCGGGCTCCGGCCAGCTGAGCTGGAGTTCATCGAACCAGCGTCAATTGCGTGAAGCGCTCGGCCAGCGCGCCGTGCACGGGCTCGATCACGTCACCTTCGCGGCAGACGGCGCATCGCAGGCAGGCGAGGCCTTTACCCAGGAAGCACTGCGTTACGCCCGTGCGCTTGCCCAGGGTGCCTCCTCGCCTGAGGAACTCTTCAAGATCTACACCATCCCGCGTCCGCACCCCGATCTTCTTCAGGGGCTGACGAGGGCCCTGGCCGACGGGAATCTGGAAAGCTGGCTCAATGGCCTGGCTCCGCAGAGCGCGGCCTATCGCCACCTGTCGAAAGCCTACATGGAGCTCAAAAACAAGCAGGCGTCCCCCTCCCCCCAGATTCCCCTTGAGGAGGACCCGCTGGAGCCCGGTGACAGCGATCCACGCGTTGCTGCGGTCGCCCGGCAGCTTGCCGCCTCGGACTATCTGGACAACCCGTCCGGCACCGGCAATCGCTACTCCCCGGACATGGTCCGCGCCGTCAAGCGCATGCAGGCCGACTATGGCATCAAGCCCGACGGCATCATCGGCAAGGACGCACTTGAGATCCTCAATTTCTCGGATACCGACAGGGCGCGTGCGCTTGCCGTTGCCATGGAGCGACTGCGCTGGCTCGAGCGCGATCCGCCGGAAACCCGCATCGATGTGAATACCGCTGCGGGCAGGCTGACTTACTGGCGCGATGGCAAGGTTGTCGACACACGCAAGGCCGTCGTCGGCGAGCCGGGCCGGGAAACACCCCAGCTGGGTTCTCCAATCTACCGACTAGTGGCAAACCCGACATGGACTGTCCCCCGGTCGATCCAGGAAAAGGAGTTCGCAGGCAAAGGCGGCGATTACCTGCAAAGCCACAACATGGCCTGGCAAAACGGCTGGATCGTTCAGCAGTCGGGGCCCGAGAATTCCCTGGGCCTGGTCAAGTTCGACATGAAGAACGACCACGCAATCTATCTGCACGACACACCGGCAAAGTCACTGTTCCAGGAAGTGCAGCGGCAACGCAGCCATGGCTGTGTGCGAGTGCAGGACGCGCTGGGCTTTGCCGAATTGCTCGCCCGCGACGAAGGCGTGCTTGACCAATGGCGCAAGTCCCGCGCCAAGGGCGATGAGACGTTCGTGCCGCTGCCGCGCGAAATCCCGGTGAGGCTGCTCTACCAGACCGTCCTGTTCGATGCGAAGGGCGCCCCGGTGGTCCGCGCCGATCCCTACGCTTGGGATGATCGCGTGGCCGTCGCACTGGGTTTCCCATTGGCAAAGAGCCACTTGCTGCGCAATCCCAGCGGAGACGTCGGACCATGATATCGCTTTCGCGCTGCGTTCCCGCGAGACGTAAGGCTCGACTACGACAGGCGAATTCTGCGACAGGCGAATTCTGCGTAGAAACAACGCGGTCGACACAGGCTGACCGAGTAGATGGCTCGTGACGCGCGCCGGCGATTGGAGCAAGACCTGTTGCGCTGCAGATCTCGGGGAACCGGGATCGATCTGGATACTTTTGATACGTCGTGTGGAGCGATGGAACATGGAGATGCCTGCGTGCAGGATGAGACGGTACCAGAGAAGCTTCGCACGTTCTTTCAGGATTCCCCTGTTGCCCTTGCGCTGGCTGCCCCGGCCCGTGACAATCCCCTCATCCTCGTCAACGGACGCTTCGTGGCGCTGACCGGCTATTCCAACGCTGAACTGGTGGGTCGCAATTGCCGCGTCCTGCAGCAAGACGCGGATAACCGCGAAGCACGGGCAAAGCTGCGGGCCTTCCTCGACGACGAGGACGCCCCGAACGTGCGCACCCCGATCCTCAATTTCACCAAGGACGGCACGCCCTTCGTGAACCTGCTCTACATGTCGCGGCTGCGGCAAGCGGATGGTGAAGCGCGCTACATCTTCGCCTCGCAATTCGATGTCAGTCGCGCCCGGCCCGAGCGCCTGCAGGCCTATGATCGCGACCTCGGCCAGACCCTGACCAAGCTGAGCCCCGTCGCAGCGGAAAGCGGCATCATCGTCGAAGCTACGCTGACCTCCATCGCCAACTCGGCGGCAACGATCGCGCAGGCGAAACTTTCGCTCGCGGGTCTGGACGACAGTTCCTTGCTGTGAGCCAAGGCGACGAACACATGGATGCGGGCAACCGCGCTGACGCCGGGACAAGTGTTCCAGTCATCGGGATCGGCGCGTCCGCTGGCGGTCTGGAAGCCTTGCGCGAAATGCTCTCGGCCGCCCGGCCACCGACGAACCTCGCATTCGTGGTCGTCCAGCATCTCGATCCCAATCACGAAAGCCTGCTCGCCCAGCTTCTCGATCGAGCGAGTCCGCTCGACGTCCTCCAATGCGAAGGCGGCGAGGAACTGCAGCCCGAGCGCGTCTACATCATCCCACCGGGTCGCGGCCTCGCCATCCGCGAGGGCAAACTGCAACTGACCGACTTCGCGCAGCCGCGCGGCCTGCGCCGTCCGATCGACGACTTCTTCATTTCCCTGGCCGCCGACCAGCAGGCCAATGCCGCCTGCGTGATTCTCTCCGGGACCGGCGCCGACGGATCGACCGGGCTTCGCGCGATCAAGGAACATGGCGGCGTCTGCGTCGTCCAGCAGCCCGAGACCGCACGGTATGACGGGATGCCCGTTGCAGCAGTCGGTACCGGTCTTGTCGATTACGTGAAGGCCCCCGGCGAAATCCTCGACTGCCTGCTGTCCTTTTTCCAGCGACGCTCGGGAGAGCCGCAGGATCAGGCGGGCCGGCTCGTCGCCGACCATGTCGACGATCTGTGCGCGACCTTGCGCAAGGTCATCGGTCACGACTTCTCCGGCTACAAGCGCTCGACGCTGGTCCGCCGCGTCGAGCGTCGCATGCATGTACTCAGCATCGACAGTACCAGCGCCTACGTCCAACGCGTGCGCACCGATCCGGGAGAATGCGAGGCGCTGTTCCGCGACCTGCTGATAAACGTCACCCGCTTCTTTCGCGATCCTGACATGTTCGAGGCCCTGCGCGCCAGGGTCGTCGAGCCACTGCTAAAGGAACGGAACGCAGAGGAAGAAATTCGCGTCTGGGTTCCGGGCTGTTCCAGCGGCGAAGAAGCCTACAGCATAGCCATGCTCTTTGCCGAGGCTGCTCGCGATCAGGGTCTGGCAAACCCGGTGCAGATCTTTGCAACCGACATCGACGAACAGATGCTGCAGGTCGCGCGCGAGGGAAGCTATCCCGCGGCCGCGCTGGCTGACATCCCCTCGCCCATGCGCGAACGCTGGACAGTCCCGCACGGTGAACGGTTCTCGATTGCCGGTCAGATCCGCGACCTGATCCGCTTTTCGAACCACAGCGTCATCAAGGACCCGCCCTTCTCGCGCATCGACCTGGTGTCATGCCGCAATCTGCTGATCTATTTCGACGACCGGCTGCAGCAGTCGGTCATGCCGATCCTGCATTACGCGCTCAAGCCGGGCGGCTACCTGTTCCTCGGCCCGTCGGAAAGTATCGGCCGCTTCGACAACATGTTCCCAGCGCTGGATCATCACGCTCATATCTTCGAACGTGCCCCGGGCGATCCCATCTACCCGATCGACCTTCCAGCGAACGAGTACAATCAGCCGAGCCGCAATTCCAGCTCGGCCATGAACATCGGCAAGATGAAAATATCGGAAGGTGGGATGGCGATCAAGCGTCTGGCGGAGGGCTACGCACCGCCGGCGATGGTCGTCAACCAGGACGGCGCGGTGCTCTCCGCCTACGGCAAGCTCAGCCGCTACTTCGACTTTCCGGTGACCCGCACCGGTGGATCGAACGCAATTTCGCTGGCCAAGCCGGGACTTCGCGACGTCCTGGGCCCCCTGGTGCGTCAGGCCCGTGACAGCGGCAAGCGGGTCATCGCACGGGAGGTCGACGTCACTTCCGACTATGGCGTCCAGCCGATCGAGGCCATCGGCGAACCGCTGGGCGATGGCACCTTGCTGCTGATCTTCCGCGACCGGGGCCCATTCGCGCCATTCGCGGCCGCCGATCTGTCCGAGATCGAAAGCGGCGACGATCACATGGAGGCGCTGGAGGAGGAGCTGCGGCTCACCCGGCACAAACTGCGCACCGCGGTAGAGGAACTGGAGACAGCCAACGAGGAACTGAAAAGCTCCAACGAAGAAATGATGTCGATGAACGAGGAGCTGCAATCGACCAACGAGGAGCTCTCAACCGTCAACGACGAATTGAAGAGCAAGGTCGACCAGCTCACCGTGGCCAACTCCGACTTGCGCAATTTCTTCGAATCCACCGAGCTGGCCGTGATCATCCTCGATCGCGATCTTCGCATCCGCAGCTATACCGAGGCGGCTACCACGATCTTCCCGCTGCAGGTAACCGACCGGGGCCGTTCGCTCGCCGATGTTGCGACGCGGCTCGACGAGGGCAACTACCTGGACGATGCCCGCGCCGTCGCCACCCACGGCGAGCCCGTCCAGCGCCGCGTGCACACGCGAGACGGCAAGCGCACTCTCTCGCTGCGCGTACTGCCCTACCGCACCCAGCATGGCACGATCGATGGCGCGACCCTGGTACTGACCGACATCACCGAGGCGCTATCCATGGAACACGATCTGGCCGCCGAGCGTGAGCGCCTCGATCTTGCCATCAGGGCCGGCGGCATCGGGGTTTGGGAATACAGCGTCGATAGCGGCGAACTGATCGCCGACGCCACCAATCGCCGCCTTCTGGGCCTGCCGCCTACCGGCGACGTGCGGATCGACGATGCGTTCGCGAACGTCCATCCTGAGGACCGCGCGACGATCGAGGCGAGCCTGCGCAAGGCCAGCGCCGCCAACGACGATTTCGAAGCCTCGTTTCGGGTCATGCTGCCGGACGACAGCGTCCGGCACCTCAAGAGCTTCGGTCGCCTGATATCGAGTTCGGAACCCAAACGCCTCGTGGGTGCAGCGATCGACATGACCCCGGAATACGCGCTGGCGGAAACCAGGGCGCTGATGCTGCGCGAGATGAACCACCGGGTAAAGAACCTCTTCGCGGTGGTCAGCGGCATGATTTCGGCTGCCGGCCGCTCGCACGACGACGTGCGCAGCTACAGCGAGGACTTGCGCGAACGAATTGCCGCGCTGGGACGTGCGCATTCGCTGGCCGCGCCTTCGGGCGACCAGCAGTCGATCCCCTTGCGCGCATTGATCGAGACGACGACCGCCCCCTATGACGGCCACGCGCGGATCGAGTTGCACGGCCCGGATGTCTCCATCGAGCGCTCCTGCCTGTCCTCGTTGGCGCTGATCCTTCACGAATGGACGACCAATGCCGCGAAGTACGGCGCGCTCGGCTCCGGCAATGGCGCCCTCGTCGTTACATGGGAGCTGGGCGAGGAAGGCCTGGACCTCAACTGGACCGAGCGCAGCCAGGGAAGCGTCGAGATACCGGAGGGCAGCGGCTTCGGAACGCTGCTGGTTACGACGTCCGCCCGCCAGCTCAAGGCCGAACTGTCGCGAGAAGTGAACGATGACAGCTATAGGCTGCGCATACAGCTTCCGCCCAAGGTGATGCTGGCATGACCCGCTCCGTGCTCATCGCCGAAGACGAACTGATCGTCGCGCTCGACCTGGAAGCCATCGTCGAGGAGGCCGGCTTCGCGGTCTCGCGGACCTGCGAGTCCCTGTCTTGCACGCAGGAGGCACTCGATCACGGGATGCCCGCCTGTGCAATCCTAGACGTGCGTTTGGTGGATGGAGAAGTCTATCCGGCCGCGGATCGGCTCCATGCTGCCGGCGTGCCCATCATCTTCCACTCCGGCCATGCCGACGAGGCGCAGTTGCGGGACCGCTACCCGGACGCCCAGTTCTGCCCCAAGCCCAGCTCACCCTGGTCCCTGCGCGACGCCCTGCAACGCGCGCTGGCCGGGTAGCCGTTCCCACTCCTTCGTGCTCCCGCTCCGCGCAACCGCACCTTTCGGGCAGCGCGCAGCCTCGCTTTCCAGCCTCTTCCCGACTGGATTTCGTGCCGGGATCAAGGAGGCGGAAAGGATGGCAATTCGGGATCGGGGCCGCCGTCCTCCCGCTTCGCCGGGCCCCTTCCGCAAGGGGCGGCACTTGCTCGCAGTCCTGCGGCGCAGGACTTAACTTAGGCCTTGCCGTCCAACGTTGCCTGTATTCACGCGGCGAGAGCCCTGTCGCGCGCCTAAGAGCCCCCGTAGATCCGCAATACCTCCCACGTCTACCTGTATTCTTCCCAGGCCAGTGAGGCCTCGCTGGTATCGACCGGAAAAACCGCCCGGATGCCCAGGGCCTCGCGCGCCTCCACTATCGGCAGGTGGAACACGTCTTCGTATTTCATCATGAATATTGGCTGCGACTGCTCGCCCACGCGCATTCCGGCCTGAGCTGCGGCAAGGGCGGCGAGGAAGGACTGCTGGTAGTGCAGCCCCGTGCGCGAAAGAAGCCTTAGCGCCCCCAGCAGTTGCCCGGCGTTGACCGGTCCGGCAAGCGCGGGATCGAGAAACCTCGGAACGTTGGACAGACGCGCGAAATAAGGAACCAGTTCGCCCAGAATGTCGAAGTTGCCGCCAGTGACGATGTGCTCCAGATCATGGGTCTGACCGCTGCGCAGCGCATAATATTCGAACTGGGACCTGGGCTCGAAGCGCGGAACGATGTCGATCTCGAAGCCATTGTCGGTCAGGTATTTTCCGAAGGTATGGCCAAGCGAACCTTCGGGATGGGCAAGCAGGTCCTTGACGCCGAAGGTCGAGGAGAAACCCTCCGCGAACCATTTATCGAGTTCGGGCCATTTGAGCCGTTGCTCGCTGAAGAGCGTCTCGATCAGGTCCAGATCGAGCACGTCGCGCAAGATGCGGTGCAGTTCGTAGGAATCCGCCGAGGTCGGCCGATCCTTGCCGCTACGCCGCAGGAAGCTTGTCGCGATCCAGTCGCGCAGGCGCGGCTCGTTGAGATAGGGTGACGAGCTGACGAGAACACTGCTCTGCGTGGCGATGCCCTTAATCCCGCGAAGCAGATAGGGAATGTCGTCATTGGTCTGCATGGTCTTGCGCATCCTCCTCGATTTCGTGGATCTGCCTGCGGTCAGGCACTTAATGAGCGGGCAAGGCTGGCCGGCACCATGACCGGCATTTCGAGCAGGAACTGCCCCATCGTCTTGGCCGCTGCGTCAAACCGCGGCGACATGTTGATCCCCCCGCCCTGCGCATCGTGAACGACAAGGTTCAGCGCTTCGCATCCGGGCGCGAGGTAGACATCGACACGCGCCCGGGCGGGATCGTCGAACTGCTCGCGGTACCAGCGCGCAACCGCTTCGGCCGACAGGCATGCCCGGATGTACGGCAGATATTCGGGGCGCCGCGCGATCACGCCGACATTGAACAGGCGCCCCTTGTCGCCGCTGCGCGCCCATGCGAGCCGGACGAGCGGAACCGGCGTATGTCCGTCTTTCGGCGCATCAAACGCTTCCATTTGCGGCAAGCATTGCGGGTCGAAACCCGCGAGGTCGGGGAAACGAAGCGGAATCTCTCGGCCCTCGATTTTGACGCAGGGTCGCACCCGGTCCTTGTCGATCAGGAACAGGAACATCTCGGTCAACGGCACGGCGCGGGGTGCAGCAACGATGGGCGCGATCGAGGTGCCCACAGCCATGTTCATGATTGCGGTCGATTGTTCGCGCCCGAACATGGCGGCAGCGGCGACGTCCTCGTGATCGACAACAATCTTCAGCAAGACTTCGCGCGGGTTCAGCGGCCGGGCCATTTCGCCATAGCTCACTTCGGTGCCGATAACCTCGACATGAGTCATGCGCCAATCGGGCTGAGAGCGCCCCTTGAGGATGTTCGAGGTGCGCTCCAGCAGCGCATCGGCAGTCCTTCGCGCCTTGGCCACCGCATCGATCCCGGCGATCGGGATCAGCGCAACCGACCGCCATCCCGCGTCATATGTCGCGCAGGCCTTGTATTGCGCCGTTGGCGGACGGCCCTTGGCACCCGAAACCCGAACGCGGTTCTCGCCAATCTGCTCGATGCGGACATCGGCGAAATCGCAAACGACGTCCGGAAGAAAATAGGTGCGCGGATCGCTGACCTCGTAAAGCAACTGCTCGGCCACGGTGCCGACAGAGACCAGACCCCCGGTGTCTTCAGGCTTGGTGATTATGCAGGTGCCGTCCGAGTGGCATTCGCCCACCGGAAAACCGATGTTCGCCCAATCCGGCACGTCCTTCCAGTCGGTGAAGGTTCCACCCGTCACTTGTGCGCCGCATTCCAGCAGATGCCCAGCCAGAGAGCCCGCTGCCAGAAGGTCGAATGCATCGTTCGCCCACCCGAACTCGTGGATCAGCGGCCCAAGGATCAGCGCGCTGTCGACGACGCGGCCGGTGATCACGATGTCCGCTCCGGCATCGAGCGCCGCCGCAATCGGGAATGCTCCAAGATAGGCATTGACGCTGCCGATGGCGGCTTGTGGGAAGGGCTCGCCGCTGAACATCTCGCACACACCCTCGTCGCGCAGCTCCGAAACCAGGCCTTCGATGTCGTCGCCCGAAACGGCGGCGACCTTGATGTCCAGGCCGAGTTCGCGCCCTTTGCGGCGGATCAGTTCGGCCAGTTCCCCCGGGTTCAGTCCTCCGGCGTTCGAAATCACCTTGATCCCCCGCGCCTTCAACTCAGCAAGGTAGGGCCCAATGTGAAGATCGACGAAGTCGGTCAGAAAGCCGGAGCGCGGATTGGCCTCCTTGAGGCGACGCATGAGGCCCATCGCCCCTTCGCCAAGATAATCGAATGCAAGGTAGTCTATATCCGGTACACGCAGAAGCTGTGGCACGGCGATGAGGCTGTCGTTGAGGGCGCCTGCCGCGCCGCCGATTTTCACTACCTTCTTGCCGTGTTCCTGGGCCACCCGATCCGCTCCCGATAAGCAGCTTGAACTGCCTTGTCGTCCGATGTGTAGAAACATGCCTCCGGGCAGTGTAGTAAGCGAATTCAGCCTATGACCCAGAGTGACAGCCTAATCCATCCGCAGCCGGACGATGCTGCATCCTGGCGGCGGCGCGAGCTTGCCACTTTCCTGCGTTCACGGCGCGCAAGACTGTCTCCAGCAAGCCAAGGCATTCCCGAAGGCGGTCGCCGCAGGACCAGTGGGCTGAGGCGCGAAGAAGTGGCCATGCTGCTGGGCGTTTCGGTGTCGTGGTACACCAAGCTGGAACAGGGACTGGACGTAACCGCCTCGCCGCGCCTGCTGGGCAAGATTGCGGACGTGCTGGCACTGACTTCGGTCGAACGCACGCAGCTCATGCATCTCGGGCTAGAGGATCAGGGAGCCGTAGCGGTGCAAGCGGTCGACGAAATACTGGTGTCGGCACAAATGATCGTCGATGCCATGCACTATTCGCCCGCCTTCGTGCTGTCACCGCGCGCCGACTACGTCGCCTGCAATCGGGCGGCGCGGGCGTTCTTCGGCAATTTCGAGGATTTCGCAGGCAACGGAAACCAGTTGATCTCGCTATTTCTGGACAAGGCCGTCAGGGAAGTCCTGCCCGACTGGATGGAGTCTGCCCGCAGCCAGGTGGCCATGTTCCGCGCTGCGTTCGCGCGCAACATGCACGATCCCGATCTTCAGGCGCTCGTCATGCAGCTGCTGGAAGGGAGCGAGGAATTCAGGGACTTGTGGGAGCGCTATGAACTGCCGTCAGGAACTTCGCGGGATCTGAATTACCTGCTGCCGAGCGGTCAGCAGTGCCACTTCAGACACTTCACCTTCTTCGCGGACATGTCCGGCGAATTCAGGGTGGAAGTCTTCAACCCGATTGGCGAGGCGACCTTGCAATGGATGATCTCCATTGTGAGCGCCAAGGAAGCATCGGCGCACGGTTGACGCCCGCTTCACTGCCCACGCACCGGATCGCCTGGCCGGCGACCCTCAAGGAAACGGCAGCGGCACTCGCCAACGGCAATATGGCATCGCTGCCTTTCCCGATTGAGCGTCCTGAGCCGGTAAACTTTCACAAGAAGTACGAAATCCTCATCCGCCACTTGTTCATTCCCGCGGCGCGGTGCGCGCAGCGGCTGGGTCTTCTTTAGCTAGGCTAAGGCCATCGGCCCGGCCTGCCAACCCACTGTCCTGAAGTGAGTGCCTGCAAGACCAACGGCGGCAGCGAGGCGATGATCCACCTCGCTGCCGGCCGTCATAAACCCGCGATAAATGCCCGCGATCCTCAGAGTTTCACCGACAGGTCGACGCCGTAAGTCACCGGATCGTCGAACATGCCGGTCGCGGTGATCCCGGTATTGGCATTGAAGTTCAGTTGTTGCTTGTTTGTGAGATTGCGGCCCCAAAGCGAGACGGTTGCAGTGGTCGGCCCCACCGGAATATCCATGACCGAAACGCGCGCATTGAGCGTCAACAGAGCCTTCTGCGTGTTCATGTCGTTGATATAGCCGTTGTCATAGGCAATCCCCGCAGCGACAAAGCCCGCATCGCTGACCAGGCCGGAGCTTACCACGATCCTCGAGCGGTATGCACCGTCCACGCGCACGGACATGCGCGTGTCGCCTGCAAACGGCACGACGTATTCGGCAGAGACGTTCGACATGAACTCGGGCCGCAAGGACTTCGGATAATCCTGGACCCGGCTCACGGCGGCATTCGCCAGCACGGCCGGGTCGATTTCCAGGAACTTGAAGCTGGTATAGCTGCCCGATGCGCTCAGCGTCAGATGGTCGACCGGCACTGCAGTAATTTCAAGTTCGGCGCCATAGGCCCGCGACTTGCCGAAGTTCGTCGTGAAGGCGGACGAGGTGATCGGCTCGCAGGTTCCGCTCGGAGACGTGATGCAGCCCTCTGCAGAGAAAATCGCGGTCTGCTGGTTGGTGTAGCGTACGTGGAACAGGGCCAGGTTCGTGCGCAGACGGCGGTCGAACCACTCCGCCTTGACGCCGCCTTCGAAGGAATAGGCGCGTTCCTCCTTGTAGGGGATGGCCGCACCCTGGAAGACCTGGCCCGTCACGCTGTCTATTGCAAGCGGTCCCGGCGAGGAACCACCGGCAATGAAGCTGGTGACGTACTTGGCGTAGAGCAGAAGGTCGGGATTCGGCTTGTAAGTGATGTTGGCCAGGTAACTGAAATTGCCCTTCGAATAATTGAAGTTCGCGCCGGGCTCGCCTGCCGAGGTGTCGAAGAAGGTCTTGTCGTCCTGCGTGTAACGAATGCCGCCGGTCACATCGAGAGTATCGGTCGCATGATAGGTCACCTGCCCGTAGCCCGCGACCTGCCGGACCTTGAAAAAGAAACTGCGGTCGAAATCGGTGATCGGATCGCCCGGATGGCTGTTGTCGGGGAAAGGCTGGAAGGCGTCGACGAGAATGAGGCCAAATGGATTCGTGTCCGGCGGCGTTCGGCGATTGTAGATGAACAACCCGCCCGTCGCCGTTACCGGCTGCGTCTCTATGCTGAACTGCAGTTCGTTGCTGAACTGGCGCAGTTGATTGCAGCAGCGCACGGACAGGAGCGCGAAGGGCGCGAAGGCGGTCGGGGTTCCATCGGGCGCATAGGCAATGGGCCCGATGACCGCGCCGGCTCCATCGAGGTTCGAGGTGAAGGCGTTGCGGTCAAGATTGCGCCAGCTCGTGGTATTCTTGATCGTGACGTGTTCGTTCGCCTTGTATGTGGCCACGATCAGATGCGACCGCGTCCTGGTAGTGCTGGGCGCCGTGTTGTTGTTGAAGGCAATCCTGCCGCGCCTGGTCTGTATATATTCATCCAGCGGCGCCCCCCCGAAGTAGATCTGCGATGCCACCAGCTGGTAGGCGCCGATGCCCCCCGGTGTATCGGGAAACCCGAGCAGGTAGACAGGCGGCGGCGTGAACTTCTGGCGTGACCAGTCGAACTTGTAGTCGATCGTGAGATCGTCTGCCGGTTGCCAGCGAACGGCCGCATGTACGGCATTGGTGACGCTTTCATTGAGGTGCCTGACCGAGGTCAGTTCGCCCACCCGCCCCGACGTTTCGTTAGAGTAGTCGAGGGTGATTCGGTCGAAATTGCTGACGTTGCTTCGTCTCTCGTTATGCAGGTAGGAGATCGAGGCGCTCAAACCGTGCCACTCGGGCAGGTCGAGACGGGTCTTGGTGCGAAACGAACCGAACCGCGAATAGCCCGCGTCTTCGGTAATTCCAAAAGTCCCGCGCGGGCCGGACGTGATGTAGTTGATTGCGCCGCCGGTCGAGTTGGTGCCGAAGAGCGTTCCGGCGGGTCCACGGATCACTTCGATCCGCTCGATGTCGGCAATGTCGAAGATAATGCCGCTGAGCGAGCCGAGGTAAACGCCGTCGATGTAATAGGAAATGCCGTTATCGACGGTAGGGTTCGAGGAAGCGCCCGACACCTGCCCACGTATCACCGTAGTCGGGATCGAACTCCCGCCGGGCTGCGTAACCACATATAGGTTGGGCGCGATCGAGCGCAGGTCAGCGATATTCTCGATACGCGCATTCTTGATCTCAGCCGACGTGATGGCGGTCACGGCGACAGGAACTTTCTGCAGGTTTTCCGTCCGCTTCTGCGCGGTCACGATGATTTCCTGGATCGCGCTGCCCGACCGGTCGGCGAATTGCTCTTCGCCGGAAGTCCTGTCCGGGCCTGACTGCGCGAGCGCCGGCCCAGCCACGATGCAGGTCGCGAATGCAAGAGTTGAACAGCCGACGACATAAATACGGCTCAAGTCCTTCATTATTCAGGCACCTCCCAAAGTGGTCATATTGATTATTATTCGGCGATCTCTCCGGCTATTGCCGGGCCATTCCCCCAACCGAACCCGCAAGGATTGCCGATACGGCCGCGCCTCCGCGCACCAGGGCACGCAAGTTTTTCACCAAGCATGCGCCGCTGGAAACTGCGTTTGCGCGCGCAGATGACGCGGGAAGCCCGATGACTCCCCGCGGACATCCGCGTTGCCACTCGATGAATGCAGGCTTCCGATTCCGGCAAAGCCGTCGCAGCGACGGTGCTTCCGGTTTATTCGGCGGCTTCCATGAGCGGAACGCCGTAGTTTGGATCATCCTCGTTGCAGAGACGATTTGTTTCGAGCCAGAGCCCATCCTCCACCGGCGTGATCCCGAATTCGCTGCGGATGTCGGCAATCTGCCAGTCGACGTAGGCGCGCCAGTCAACGAGCATCAGCGGGAACTTCCAGTTGCGTCCCTGCTCCGCCCCGCGAAACTCGGCCTCGAGGTGAACGACCATCGCCTCGGGATAGTGCAGTCCGTCCTTCATCACCGTCTTCGCCTTGAGGTAATACTGGATCCGGGAGAAAAAGGCCGAGAGTTCAGGATGGAAGTAACGCGACTTGGCATGCATGTTAGCCGACAGCAGCGCCAGTTCGCCGCCGTGATTTGGGCCGAATCCGGTGACAATGTGCTCGATGTCGTGGGTGAGCGCCGTCTGCCGCAAATAGAAGGTGAAGTCGTTGACCACCTTCACTTCCTGGAAAAACAGATCGAGCTGGTAGCCCGAGTTCACCATGAAATCGCGGATCGCCGCACCCAGTGTGCCGGAGGCGCAGCCTTCGAGCTCGGCGATGGTGAAGTCCGACAGGCTGCGGCCTTCCAGCCACTCGCGAAACTGCGGGAGACGGGCCTTTTCGATCTCGAACAACTCGATGATACGCGGCATATCTTCCAGATCGTGGAGGATTTGCGCCACCTCGGGAATGTAGGCGGTATTGGGCAGGTCCGGCCCGTTTCGGCGCAGCATTTCCTGCGCGATAAGAGCCCTCAGGCCCGCATGGTTGAGATAGCGCGACGAGCTCACCAATACGGAACTTTCCGTGGTCACCTGCTTGATGGCACCGTTAAAATAGGCACGATCCGCATCGCCGATCTGGGCTTCATTCATCTTGGCATCCTTTCCACTGAAATGGGCGCACCTCTCTTCGGGAGGCGCTGCCCATGATTTTGCGATCAGGCCTTCATTCGGCCGCCACTGCCATCTGCTCGACCGGGGCATACGAAGGCGAAAGGAATTCGCCCGGCATAGCTCCGGTAAATGCGCCGTTCTCGAAAGTCGGCACACCGTTCACCAGCGTCAGCCGGGTCGGCATTGCCTTTCGGGTGAAGCGCCATGTCGTACCGCCGCGCCCGTCCGGCACGTCATTCGCCTTTTCCATTTCCTGGCGTTCGATTTCGGCGAGGTTGAACACGGCGATATCGGCACGCTTGCCCGGCGCGATGACGCCGCGATCGGACAGGTTGAAGTGCCCGGCGAGCTTGCCGGTCATGACATGGACGGCCTCCTCGATGGTGAGACTGCCTTCCTCGCGCACATACTGGGTGAGGAGCAGCGCATTCTCGCCGCCGCCGCACAGCATCTGCAGGTGCGCACCGGCATCGGAGATATTGCCGACAGTCTTGGGATCGCGCATCAATTCGATGGTCAGGGCCTCATCCTTCGGGAAAGGCGCCATGTGAACGGTCGAGCGGGTGCCGTTCTTGATGATCCAGTCCGCCATGGCATCGGAGCGATGCAGGCCCAGCGAATCCGCATATTCCTTCAGCGTGATATTGAGCGGGCCGGCCCCATTCTCGCTGTCGATCAGGTGGAGCTCCTGCGGGTTCTTGAGCGGCGAGTGATCCCAGGCCTTTTCGTCCCAGCTCGCGCGGGCACGCGCGCGCCATTCCGGATCGGCGAGCAGTTCGGCCTTCTTGTGATGGTCGTCCTCCATTACGACCTCGTGCCAGACGAAGTCGTTCGACTGCGCGAAGATCAGCGACTTGACCAGCGAGAGCACATTGGTCGGCGATACGTGCGCGAAGCCCGGCCACACGTCGACATCGGCCTCACGCATCTTGCGCAAGGATTCCTGCATCGCGGGAAGGATGCCTTTCTGGAATTCCAGCGTCGGCACCGCGCCCGCTATCTGACAGCGGATCTTGCGACCACCGAGCAGTTTGGCGAGCCTTTCAAGATCGGCCGGGCCAGTCATGCGCATGAAGGTATCGACGATGACCTGGTAACAGGAGTTCGGGTACTTCTCCATGACGTCGAACAGCGCGGCGAATTCGGCGTCGCTGGCCTTGAGCGTCGGCACGGGGCGGTCCTGTCCGTCATGATCGTGCAGGTTGTCCGACATGCCGAGCGCGCCTGCGGCAAGGGCATCGTCAAGCAGTTCGCACATGTGCGCGATTTCTTCCGGGGTCGCCTCGCGGTCCCACGCCTCGACGCCCATGGCAGCAAGACGGATGGCGATGTGACCGACATAGGCGGCATAATTGAGTGGCACCGTCACGTTGCGCTCAACGGAGGCACGGTATTCCGACCACTTGTGCCAGTCCCATGGAAGGTTCTGCATGAAGGGGCCTTCGGGGATATCCTCGAAGAACGAGAAAATGCCGATCATCTCGCGCTGGGCTGGCATGTACTTGTGCAGCGGCGCGGTCGAGAATCCGCAGTTGCCGAGGATCATCGTCGTCGCGCCGTAACCCGGCAGTGGGTCGAGATCGGGCTGCCACCACATCGTCCCGTCATAGTGCGTGTGGCTCTCGATGAAGCCGGGTGTCACGTAGCAATCCGTGGCATCGACGATACGTTCGCCCCTGGCCTCAAGGTCTGCGCCGACCTCGGCAATCGCGCCGCCGTTTACGCGAACGTCCGCCTTGAAGGCCGAAGCCCCCGTACCGTCCACGACCGTTCCATTCTTGATGAGTATGTTTTCCATTTTCCGAGCCTCTCCCACGTTTTCTAGTCCGGCCTGAAAGCGCCGTGTGCATCTGGCCTGGGCGGATGCTATTTCAGAGGTCGATTTTCTCGAAGGATCAGCTTGAAATTCGTATCGTTTACTGCACTTATCGGTATCACCATGCGATACGATTCCGTAACTGACGCCATGCTCGGCGTCCTGCGCCGCCACCTTCGCCACGATGGTTGGACCGCCCCCCGCCTCGCCGCGCATTTCGGCATCGGCGAAGCCACTGCGAAGCGGTGGATCGTGGGCAAGGGTCTGACCCTGGAGCGACTCGAGCAGATGGCAGGCCTGTGCGGAATGACCATCTCCGAACTCGCACGAGAGGCGGAACACGCACGTTCCGGCATGAAGCGCGAACTCACACTGGCACAGGAACGCGCCCTGTCGACCGACGTATTCCTGTCCTTCCTCTTCATGACGATCCTTGCCGGCGCGACACCGCAGGAACTTATCGATGACTTCGAACTGAAGCGGCCTGTCCTCGACGCCGCGCTAGGCAAGCTTGAAAGGCTTGCCCTGATCGACCGGTTGCGCGGCGACCGGGTCCGGCCGCTTGTCGACCGCGCGCTGATCTTCCGCAAGCTGCCGATGCGGGCGCTCTTCGACAAGTACGTGAAGCACCAGTTCATGGAGATGGACTTCGCCGCTCCCGAGGCGGTCTATACGGCCGAGATGCTCAAGCTCTCCGATGCGGGCGCCGGGCAACTGGCGGAACTGATGGAACGTCTGCGCCGTGACGCACAGGTGCTCGGCGACCATGACCGTGAAGAGAGCCTGCGCCCACGCCGCTGGATGATGATGATGTGTGCCATACGCCCGTTCGATGCCTCGGGCGTTGCCGATTCAGCAGCCGACTTCTCCGGCAACTAATCGAGCAAGAGGTGCATCCGCCCCGTGGCGATCGGCCTGTCCCGGTCCGCCTGCCAGCAAGTTGCGTCCGCGTTTACGACCTGCCTGCCGATGCGGACCAGGCGTGCCTGCGCGAATGTATCGACCATCAGGCCGCCGCGCAGGAAATCGAAAGTCATGTTGATCGGTTTGGGCCTGCGCTCCGGATCGCCAAGCTCACGCCCGATAGCATCGAGGCAGGCGAGTTCCAGCAGACTGCCGATGACGCCACCGTACAAGAACCCTTGCCGCCCTTCCAGCTTGGGGTCGGCGGGCAACAGGAGGACGATGGTCTCATCATCGCCGGTGATTTCACGCACGCCAAGCAACTTCGCATAGGGCGTACCGGCAATCATGCGTCACCTGTAAAGAAGAAGGTGGCGGTGGCATGGGCCACAGGATCACCAGCATCGCCATCATGGACGTCACAGCGGGTGAAGGCGACCTTGCGGGTCACATGATAGCAGGCAGCGCGCGCGTGGAGCGTGCTGCCTGCCCGCGCGGAACGCAAGTAATCGACGCGAAGGTCCAGCGTTGCCATTGGCCGCCATTGCCGCGTGCGCGCAATGATCGCCGCACCCGTCGCCGCATCGATCAGCGAGACGACCGGCCCCGACGATACCAGGCCGGCCCCTGCATCCATCAGGAAGCCGGGCGCGAAGGGGCAGGCAAGTTCCGCCCAGTCCGGCCCGTCATCCACATTGTAGATGCCGAGCAGGGCATGATGCCCGCGCGGCGGCAGGTTTTTCAGCCGTTCGAAGGGATCGTCCTCGCCCTTCATTCCCGCTTACGCCGTCCAGCGCGGTTCGCGCGGCAGACCCAGCCCGCGTTCGGCGATGAGATTGCGCTGGATCTGGTTGGTGCCGCCATAAATGGTATCGGCGCGCGAGAAGAGGAACAGATTGGGCAGCGTGTCCCATTCGTAATCCGGATGGTCGCTGATCTCGCCCGCCTGCCCCAGCACGTCCATCGCCAGTTCGCCGAGGCTTCGGCGCCAGCTTGCCCACTGGATCTTGTAGGTCAGCGCCGCACCGTCCATGCGCGAATGGTCGGTATTCGAGAGCATCCGCAGCGCGCCGTAGCGCATCAGGCGCAGGCCGATTTCCGCCTTGGCGATGCGCTGGCGGATCAGGGGATCGCGAGCTGCGCCGTTGGCTTTTGCCGCTGCGACGATCTCGTCCAGTTCATAGCGAAAGCCCATCTGCTGGCCGAGCGTGGAAACGCCGCGCTCGAAGGAGAGCAGTCCCATCGCGATCTTCCAGCCATCGCCCACCGCGCCAATCAAGCTGTCCGCCGGGCAGCGCGCGTCGGTAAAGAACGTCTCGTTGAATTCGGCATCGCCGTTGATCTGGCGAATGCCGCGGATCTCGATCCCTTCCTGATCGACCGGCATCATCAGGAAGGTGAGGCCCTTGGGGCCCTGCGATCCTTCCTCGGTGCGGGTGACGACGAAGATCCAGTCGGAGATATGGGCAAGGCTGGTCCAGATCTTCTGGCCGTTGACCACCCATTCGCCGTCTTCCAGCCGCGCCTTGGTCCTGACGCTGGCAAGATCGGACCCCGCGTTGGGCTCCGAGAAGCCCTGACAGAAGATCGTCTTGCCTGCCGCAATGCCGGGCAGGAAGCGCTGCTTCTGCTCATCGGTGCCGAAAGTCAGGATCGTCGGGCCGGCCAGTTCGATGCCGATGTGATTGACGCGGCCCGGCACGCCCGCGCGGGCGTATTCCTCCGCAAATATGACCTGCTGCGCTAGCGTCGCATTGCGGCCGCCCCATTTTTCAGGCCATCCGATGCACGACCAGCGGTGCGCGGCGAGCTGCTGTTCCCATTCCTTGCGGCGCTCGGGGCTGCCCGTCAGCTTGGTAACGCCCTTGATGTCCTTGAATTCGCCGGCCATCTGGCCATTGAGCCAGTCGGCGCATTCCTGACGGAACAATTCGTCATCCACCGAAAATCCGAGCTTCATGCTGCTTCCCCGAGAATCATAGTGGCAATCCTTTCGCGGTGCCAATTGCCGTTGCCGAGCATCGACTGCAGCGAACGGGCGCGCTTGAAGAACAAGTGCGCGTCATGCTCCCAAGTGAAGCCGATGCCGCCGTGGAGCTGGATCATGTCCCCGGCGCAGCGAAAGAAAGTGTCTGTGCAGAAAGCCTTTGCCGCGTGCAGGGACAGTTCCGCGTCCGGCGATCCCTCGTCTACCGCGCAGGCCGCCCAGTAGACTGCCGAGCGGGCCTGCTCGATCTCGATCATCATGTCCGCAAGCCGGTGCTTGTAAGCCTGGAACGAACCGATCGGGCGGCCGAACTGAACGCGCTCCTTCGAATAGGCGACAGTACGATCGAGGCATTCCTGCGCTCCGCCCAGTGCCTCTGCCGCCACTGCGACCAATGACGCGCGATAGCTGCTGGCAAGCGCGGCAGCGGGATCGGCCAGCGGATCGCCCACGGCCCCGTCCAGACGGACCGATGCGAGGGGACGCGTCTGGTCCATGCTCGTCGGCACATCGACCGAAACGCCCGGCGTGTCCGCCCGTACGATCCATGCACGGCGGCCATTCGAGACGACCAGGACCTCGGCGCTTCCTCCATGCGTGACGAAGCGCGATGTGCCGGTCAGCCGACCTTCACTTTCCTTAAGGCCGGCATCTTCGACGAAGGCGGCTATCGTCTCGCCGGACAGCAGGCCTGCAATCCATGCGGACCGCTGCGCCTCGCTGCCCCCGGCCGCAATCGCCTGCGCGGCCTGCACGACGCTGCCGAGCATGGGCAGCGCCGCCACTTGCGAACCGGCCGCTTCGGCGATGATCGCAAGTTCGACGAGCCCAAGGCCCGAACCGCCCCGGTCTTCGGGAATGGCGATGCCGGAAAATCCCAGTTCCTGGCAGTACCCCTGCCACAAGGCGCGGTCGATGCCATCGCCCGCCATCGCCTCGCGCGTGCGGGCACTCGTCGCATTTTCCACGAAGTAGGCGCGCGCCGTCTCCGCGATCATGTGCTGTTCGTCTGTAAACGCGAATTCCATTTCAGGTTGCCTTCAGTTTCCGGCGGCAGTCTTGCCAGGACGCAAATCGTTCGTCGCAGGCGCCGCCGATTGCCTTCGGCCAGCCGCCCGGGACCTGACTGCACCCTGCTCCGCATCCTTGCTCGCATGCACTGTGCGGCATACAAGCTATCTAAAATTCACGCTATATGAGGTTAAATAGCATTTCAAGCTTCGATTTGCGGATTTTAAGTCTATTTTTTATCCGCATATATATCGAAGCTTTACAACCTTTCGCACATGCTTGGCAGCAAGAGCCGAACTCTCTCCGGCCCGAAGAACATTCAATTTCCGGTCAGCGCATCAGCTGCTGTTCGCCGCGCTCACGCTGACCACGCCGTTGGTGAATTTCACGGTCTTGACGGCAATGGACGTCTCTACGTGATGGACGCCCTCCACCGCCAGAATCTGGCTGACCGTAACGGCGTGCAGTTCCTCGATGTCACGATAGACACAGGTCGTCATGATATTGAATGGCCCCAGCATCGTCATGATCGAATGGATCGTGGGGATGCGCTTCAGTTCGCGCGCGATCTGGTGAAAATGGAGCATGTCCGCCTGCACCGCGACGAAGGCCAGATTGTTGCCCTTGTCGAGCCGCGGGCTCGTCAGCGCCGTAAAGGCGATGAGGCCCTCGTTCTGCAAACGCTTCAGACGGCCGCGGATCGTTCCCTCGTTGACATCGAGATCGGCCGCGATCTTGCGGTTCGAGACCCGTGCGTCCTGCGACAGGATGGCGATGATCCGGTGATCGAGTTCGTCGAGTTCGGGCCAGCTCATAGCACGCCCTCGACGTCGACGGGGTTGGCTCCGAGGCCATACTTGACGATGTCGAGCCCGATCGACTGCGTGATCGAACGGATTCCCGGCACTTTGGAGAACTTGGTCGCGATGAACTGCGCCAGATCCTCTATGTTCGGCAGGGCCAGCAAAACGCTGACTTCATAGCGGCCGGTCACGAGGTAAGCGGCAAAGACCTCGTCGAATCCTGCAAGATCCTCCGCCACTTCGGCAGGCGCGCGGCCGCTGACCTCGACCCCGACATGGATCAGGACGTGATAGCCGTGGACCGCGAAATCGGAGACGGCCACGACGCGAAGCATTCCCGATTCTTCCATTCGGCGAATGCGGGCGGACACAGTCGTCGCGACGAGATCGAGGGATTTGGCAATCTGCTGATGAGTGGCACGGCCGTTGCGCCGCAACTGCTCGACGATCCTGAGGTCCGTTTCGTCAAATTCCAGCATGTCAGTCATGCGCTTGCTCTGATCCCTTCCTGTGACTCGCGAAGTCAGCTTTCGTCTTGTCAGCAAAGGCGGCCGAGGTCGATGCCTAAGCGCATGTTGCGTTCCCGGCCCCTTGAGGATCAGGCGCACGTCGTCAATCGCGGAACAATCCGCCACCGTTCACGTGCCAGACCTGGCCGTTGACCCATTCCCCGTCATCCGACGCGAGGAAGGCCACCGCGCCGGCGATGTCGTCCGGCTTGCCAAGGCGGGTGTGGGGCACCGTCTCCAGCATCGTTTCCACGTATTCGTCGGTCAGGTGCTGGGCGACCGCCTCGGTCATGACGAGGCCGGGGCAGATACCGTTGGCGCGAATACCTTGCTTGCCGAACTTGCGCGCGACATGGCGCACGAGCGCGTGGATCGCGTTCTTGGTCATCGGATAGGCCACCTGGAAGGCGCTGCCCGAACTGGCGGCGCCGGACGAGGTGTAGATCATCGAGCCGCCGCCTCGCTCAATCAGCACGGGGAGCGCGGCCTGCGACGCCAGAAAATGACTCTTGGCATTGATGGCAAAAGAGCGGTCCAGGACTTCCTCGGGACAATCGAGAATGTCCACGTCCCCTTGCGTTCCGCCAGCGAGGTTCGAGTGATAGAAATCGAGCCCGCCGAATTCGGACAGCGCAGCCGCGACGATATCCGCCTGCGAGCACGCCTTGGTGCCGTCCAGATAGACGCCGATCGCCTTTCCGCCTTCCTCGCGGATCGCGCTTGCGGTTCTCGCCGCCCATTCCTCCTCGATGTCGCCGATGACGATCGAGGCGCCCTCGCCCACCAGCCGCCGTGCCGTCGCCGCGCCGATGCCCCTTCCACCGCCCGCGACGATACCAATCTTGCCTGCCAATCCCTGCACTGGGTTCTCTCCTTGGGAAATCCTGTCTTCGTAACGGGCCGTTCAGAGCGCCGGACGCCTGTCCTTCCACGGCACGCTGGCCTCGATCTGTCCGGCAAGGCGGAACAGCAGCGCCTCGTCACCATAGCGGCCCACGAACATCACGCCGACCGGCAGGCCCGATGACGACATGGCCAGCGGCATCGACATCGCCGGTTGCCCGGTCATGTTCTCGATCTGCGTAAAGGGCGAAAAAGCGGCCGTGCGTGCGCCCCACTGTTCGAAGTCGACGCCGGGCGACAGGTTGATCCTGCCAAGCTCCAATGGCGGAGCGGCGAGCGTCGGTGAAAGAATGACGTCGTAATCGGCCATGAACCGGGCCATTGTCAGCGCAGCCGCCTGAAGCGTGTTGTTGGCACGCGCAAAGTCCATGCCGGTAGTCCTCTGGCCATAGGCAACGAAGGCGAGCGTGATGGCTTCGAGCACCTCGGGCCCGATCGGAATACCGGTTGCCTTGGCACGGTCCAGCATATCTGCGGCCACGTTGGAGGCGATCAGAACGAAACTCGCCGCCCCCATCGCAGCCATGTCCAGCTTGGGCGCCGCTTCTTCGACATGGTGACCGAGACTCTCGCACAGGCGCGCGGCCTTGCGGGCGGCCTCGATGCATTCGGGATCGACCGGCGAACCGGCAGGCGCGTCCAGCATAAGCGCAATGCGCAGCTTGCCCGGTGCCTTGCCGACTTGCGAGAGGAAGCTCTCGGACGGGGTCGGAGCGCTGTAGCGGCTCCCTGGCTCGGGGCCCTGCGTCGCATCGAGGATCGCGGCGGAATCGCGCACGCTGCGCGTCACTGCATGATGCACCGACAAACCGCCCCACCCTTCCGTGCGCGGCGGCCCCATGGGCACGCGTCCACGACTGGGCTTGAGGCCGAACAGGCCGCAACATGAAGCGGGAATGCGGATCGAACCGCCGCCGTCGGTCGCGTGGGCTGCGGGCAGAACACCCGAGGCAACAGCGACAGCTGCACCGCCCGAGGAACCGCCGGCGATATGCGCCGGGTTCCACGGATTGCGGGTATCCCCGGTCAGCTTGTTCTCGGTTGTGCCGGTCAGGCCCATCTCGGGAACGCAGGTCTTGCCGAAGATGACGAAACCCGCCTTCTCGATGCGCTTGACCAGCTCGGAAGTCACCTCGGGACGATAGCCCCGATAGAAGCGGCTGCCGTTCTCGGTAGGCAGGCCGGCGATGTAGGTGTTCAGGTCCTTGAGCAGCCAGGGCACGCCGCGAAATGGCCCCTCTGGCAGCCCTGCGGCTATGGCCTTGCGGCCATAGTCGTAGTGCTTCTGTGCCATGAAGTTGAAGCGCGGATTGAGCGCCTCCGCCCGGCCGATCGCCGCATCGAGCAGCTCGCTGGCCGAGACCTGGCGCTTTCGCACCAGCTCGGCCAGCCCGAGGGCATCGTGCGTATCGAGCGGATCCCCGCCCTTCGCCGCGGCCAGGCCCGGCATTGCTGCCATTCCCGCGAAGGCGACTGCCCCCGACACCATCTCACGGCGCGTCACGCCCGTTCCATCACCAGCCATACCGTCCGCCATCAGCCTTGCGCGTAGAAGCGCGAGTAGAACTTGCGGAACTGCGGGATGGGTCCGTCACCGTCGCAGATGATCGGGTTGGGCTCGAACTTCTGGCGGTCCCAGACAACCTTGTCCTGATCGAACTGCTTGCAGATGTCGCGGATCAGCCCTTTCGCCAGACGCCCCATCGGTCCTTCGGCCTGCGTCTTGGGCTGGGTGAAGCAGAAGCGCGCATGGACATGGTCCTGATCGACCGGCGTGAGGCAGGCCACCAGCAGCGTCTCGGAAATTCCGGTGAAGCGCGTCCAGCTCTGGCCCGGCCCCATGGTATCGTAGCTGATGAGACCATCTACTTCACCCATCGGCGTGCCCATCTTGGCACGCACGTCAGCGCCCCGGCCCCAATCGCCCCAGCGCAAATCGCCTTCAGGCACATTCGCCGTGCCGTGGATATACTTGAAATGGGCAAAGTCCACGCCGTTTTCAGCCATGTTCTGGATCGAGCCCCAGACGTTCCACTCGTGGACCTCGTAATCGGTCCACTCAGGATCGGTCGCTTCTGGCAGAACCGCGACTTCCCATAGCGGATCGATGCCCTGCGGGTGATACCAGGCCCAGATCCAGCGATTGACCTCGACGACGTTCCAGGTGCGGATGCACTTGCGCTTGACCTGCGGCGGAATGACGCGGGCGTAGGGGATTTCCTTCACCACGCCCTCGTTGCCGTCATAACGCCATGCGTGGAACGGGCACTCCAGCAGGTTGCCGTTGACCTTGCCGCCATGGCCCATGTGCGCGCCGAGGTGACGGCAGTAGGCATCGACGATACGGACTTCGCCGTCCTCGCCGCGCCACATGGCAAGGTCCTTGGCGAAATAGCGCAGCGGCTTCACTTCGCCCACGGCGAGGTTCGCGGACAAGTCGATCGGATACCATCCGAAAGGAATGCCATTATCGAGATTGCGCTCCTCGACCGAGGCGCGGTCCTTCACTTCGGCAAGGCGCCAGTCGATCAGGTCTTGCCCGCGGAGTTTTTCGAGGATCTGCCAAACGGCGACGGGCGGCGTGCGCGCGTCGGTGGCAGTAATTACATCGGTTGGAGTCATGACCACTCTCCTGGTAATTTCGTCCCCCTGGTCCGGGGAGCCTCCGGCGACAGGGGTTGTCTCCGCCGCCGGTCATGGGTTTGAAATGGAGCAGACTTCCCGGCTCCAATCACGAGAACTGGTCCGCGCCGCATCATTGCGCGCGCGCTTCGAGCGGCAGCCCGTCAAGCCCGCGGACGGGCACGCCAAGCCGCTCAAGCAGGTGCAGGCTGCGCACAACCTGGCCGCTCAATTCGCTTGCGGGGCGGTGGCACAGTTGCAGTGCAGCCTCGGCCATAGCCTCGACCGGCTCAATGTGGTCGTGTTCGTCCCAGCCGCCCACCGCTAGCGCGCCTTCGCTGGCAACTGCGCCGACCGGGGCCATCGCGTTGACCGCGATAGCCTCGCGCGAGAGTTCGACCGCCCAGCCCCCCGTCAGCCGGTCGAGCGCCGCCTTGCCGAGGCCATAGAGCGTCGCATGGCCATCGCGGTTGAACGCGACATACCGGTTTTCGGAATCGTAGGGAGCCGCCGGCGGCAGGTCGGCGGCGGCACTGGAGATATTGAGTATCCAGCCTGCCCCGCATGTGCGCATGTGTGGAAGCGCCTGCTGTGACAGCTCCTGCGGCGCGCGCACATTCAACTGGAGGGAAAGATCGACGTGACGCGGCTCCGCTTCCCAGATCGGCACGAAACGCGCCCAGGCCGCATTGTTGACGAGAATGTCGAGCCGCCCGAATCGCGCGACAGTTTCAGGCACGATACGCGCGCGGTCCACCGGATCCGCAAGATCGGCGCGAATGACCAGCGCCTGCCCGCCCGCCGCTTCGATCATCGCCGCCGTCTCGGCCAGCGATCCTGCCAGCGCGGCGTCCGGTTCGGCAGTACGGGCAACGATCGCCACTCGCGCGCCTTCGGCAGCGAAGCGACGCGCAATGGCCGCCCCAATGCCCCGGCTCGCTCCGGTAACGATGGCCACGCGACTGTCGAGGACGCCGCTTCTGCTCACAGCCCGAATACCTTCATCGCGTTTTCGCGCAGGAACTTGGGCCATACCTCGTCCTTGAACGGGACGTTCTGCATGTCGCTGAAGATACGATCGAGGCTGAGCCCCATAGGGAAATAGCCGGCGTAGATGATCTTGTCGGCGCCGCGCGTATTGGCGTAGTCGATAATCGCCTTGGGGTAATGCTTGGGAGCGAAAGCGCTCGTCGAATAATAAAGGTTAGGCCACTTGAGCATGAGCTTGACGGCCAGCGCCTCCCACGGCTCGGCGCCGTGGCGCATCACCACCTTGAGGTCGGGGAAGTACCAGCATACTTCGTCGAGATGCTCGACCTTCTGCGTCTCCATCGGGATGCGCGGCCCCGGAATGCCGGCATTGAGCAGGACCGGCAGGCCCAGTTCCTCGGCGCAGGCATAGATCGGGAACATGTACTTGTGATTGATCGCCACCTGCGGCAGCGTACCCGCCGGGAAGCAGCTTATTGCCGACAGTCCGACTTCGGCATGGATGCGCTTGATGCGGCGGACTTCCTCCATGCCGCGATTGGGATCGATCGGCAGGTCGAAGAAGAAGCGGTCGCCGAACATCTCCTTGGCGCGGTAGGAGGTCGCATTGTCGTTCCAGCCGACCAACGCCCTTTCAACATTATGGCGGTCCATCTGCTCGACGGTCCAGGCAACGAAATCGTCGACCTTGCCGGTCTGCGGAATGTCCTTGAACATGTACTGCGCCGGCATCGCGAACTGGTCGAGGGTCTGGCGATCCTTGATCAACGGACGGAAGGGCGCGAACCACTCGGAGCGGTCCTCGGCGTCGGGGATTCCCAACATGCAGTCGATGATCTTGATGTCACCGGGCATACCCATGCGATGTGTCTCCTCTCAGTCTTCGCTGGCCAGTTGCGGCCACAGCGCACGAAGCGCGATCTTGTCGATTTTCTGGGCGGCATTGCGCGGCAGCGGACGCGCGGAAAAGACAACGCGTGCCGGCGCCTTGTAGCGCGCCAGCCGGTCGGCAACCCAGTCGATCACCGCGCCCTCGTCCAGCCCATCGGCCTGGACCACGGCGACGAGCCGCTCGCCCAGGCGTTCGTCGGGAACGCCGAAAGTCGCACATTCGGTAATTTCGGGCAGTTCGCAAAGCACCCGCTCGACTTCGGCGCAGTAGATGTTCTCACCGCCGGAGATGACCATGTCCTTGGCGCGATCGACAATGAAGATGTAGCCGTCCTGGTCCTGATAGCCGATGTCACCAGTGTGCAGCCAACCGTCCGGCGTGAGGGCCTTTGCAGTATCCTCGGGTCGATTCCAGTAGCCGTTCATCACCATGGCGCTGCGCACCATGATCTCCCCGCTTTCATTGGCGCCGCACTCGCTTCCGTCCGCATGGACGACCCGCAAGTCGACCAGCGGCAACACGCGGCCAGCCGAGGCCCGTGCCCGCAGGAAATCCTCGCCCACCGCCTGCGCAATCGCGCCCGAAGTCTCGGTCATCCCGTAGCCGACGCCGATCACCGCGTGCGGGCAAAGCTTGCGCGTTTCCTCCAGCAGGTTGAGCGGCAGCGCCTGCCCACCCGATCCGATGTTGCGCAGTGAACTGAGATCCGCTTCGGTCAGGTGCGCCTTGTGGACCATGTCCCACAGCATCGTGGGAACGGTCGACAGCTGCGTCACCTTCTCGCGCGCGATCAGGCCTACAGCCTCCTCCGCATCCCAGCGGCGCATGATGACGACCTTTCCGCCCGACAGCATCGGCGCGAGAAAACCCGACCCAAGGCCCGAGATATGGAACAGCGGACTGACCAGCAGGATCGCCTGGGGCGGCACTTGCTGCATCATGGTATCGACCGCAATACCGTATTGCTGCGCCATGTTGTGCAGTACCATAGTGCCAGTAAGCTGCGTGCCCAGAAGGCCCGTGATCAGGCTTCTGTGCGACAGAACCGCGCCCTTGACGCGCCCGGTCGTGCCGGAAGTGAAAAGGATGGCACAAGGGTCATGCGGAGCGGCGCGGGCATTGTCATCGGGAAGCGCGTCCGTGTCTTCCAGCGGCTCCGTCTGGTCCAGCAGTCGCCCCCGATAGCCCCCTTCGCGGATCAGCGCCGCCCGCTCGCTGTCCGCAATGACGAGCGCAGGCGTGACGTCATCGATCATGGCGACGAGTTCGGCGGCCGAGCCCCGGCTGTTGAGCATGGCGGCGATTCCCCCGGCCCTGATGACGGCGAGGAATGCGACGATCCATTCCGCGCGATTGCGCATGCAGATGGCAACCCGGTCCCCACGGGCTATGCCGAGGTGGCAGGCCAGACGATCACGCCACGCGAAAACTTCCGCATAGCTCAGGCGACGCTCACCCTGCGGTCCGTCGAAATCGACGATGAAAGTCCGTTCCCCAAAGCGGCGCGCGCTTTCGATCAGTTCGTTCAGATCGGACGGCGCATTGACGAAAGTACGCAGCCCTTCCCGTTCACCGATCTCGAATGGCGTGCCCGGTGCAGTCACAGCCGCGAAGACCGGATCGACCCTGCTCATGCAATTCCTCTCGACTCGCTTCGTTGTCGTTCTCGCAACAAGGATATGCCTCGCACTGCGTATTTCAAGATAATTATTTTTACGCCTGCTTGCGCGCCATTCCGCATTGCCGACAAAACGGAGACGATCCACGAATAGGATCGGAATTCTCAATAAATACCGATATATATGGTGATTTCAGGCGACTACGGCCTATCATGATGGACGCGGAACCACGCCCGCGCCTCACTCTCCCATGAATGCAGGCGCCTCATAGATTCGTATTTTTGCCATTTACAAATTCCGCATTTTGACGAATTCATATGGAGCACGCCGCCAATGAGAGCGCAGGCACCGCAAGGACGCGGATCACGCACAGGAAACGGGAAGAGGCGAAGACAATGATTCGGGATTTCGAAGGACAGGTCGCGATCGTCACCGGCGGCAGCGATGGCATCGGTCTTGCCACCGCGTCCTTGCTCGCCCGGCGCGGTGCGCAAGTCGTGATTTGCGGTCGCAGGCAGGAAATGCTCGACAGCGCCCGCGCTCACATCGATGCACAAGGCGGCAAGGTCGACACGATCCGGCTCGATGTGGCCGACGATGCGGCACTGACGGCGATGATCGCGGATACCGCACGCAAGTACGGCCGGCTCGACATGTTGGTTAACAATGCCATGTCCACCCACTACGCACCGATCGGCAAGCTGACGCTGGACCAATGGCGCAAGGACTTCGCGGTCAACGCCGACGCCGTGTTCGTCAGCACCAAGGCGGCGATGAAGGTCATGGCCGCCGCCGGCAAGGGCTCGATCGTCAATATCTCGTCCACTTGCGGCATCCGCGCCGCAGCCAACATGTCCAGCTATTCCGCGTCTAAGGCGGCGCTCATCCACTTCACTGCCGTCGCGGCCATCGAAGGCGCGCGGCAGGGCATTCGCGTCAACGCCATCGTCCCCGGCCAGGTCCAGACCGCCGGGACCGAGGAATTCTCGGCCCGCGCGCCGGAAATCGCCGCGAAGACCGCCGATGCCATTCCCATGGGCCGGGGCGGCCGACCGGACGAACTCGCCCGCGCCATCGTTTTCATGCTGTCCGACGATGCCAGCTACATCACCGGAACCGCCCTGCCCGTAGACGGCGGCAAGGCGGCCCAGCTCTACATGCCGTCCTGACCCCGGGGGCCGAACCGCCCCGGCTGCAGGCCGGCCCTGCAGACCGCAATCGATCCGAAATTCCGACTTTGCGCGAGACGCCGCTTTGCCAGCCTCGCGAAACATAACAACGCTTATCTGGGAGATCTTTATGCATAGACGTCAAGCATTTGCCGCGTTTCACCTGCTGCTGGGCGCCAGCAGTTTCGCCCTTGCCGACTACGCCATGGCGCAGGAAACTTCCAATTCCCCGCAAGCACCCGCGCTCGGCGAGATCGTCGTGACGGCGCAGAAGCGCGCGCAGAATCTCCAGGACGTGCCGATCGCGATCAGCGCCATCAGTGCCGAAAAGGTCGAGCAGCTCGGCATCAAGGATTCGCGCGATCTCAGCGGCCTCGCCCCGAACGTTACCATCGTGCCCGGCACCACGAGCAACAGCGCGGCGGTCTTCTCGATGCGCGGCATCTCAAACGGCGGCAGCGAAAGCTTCGGCGTCGATGCGGCAAACGGCCTCTACGTTGACGGCGTCTACATCGCCCGTGCGGGCGCCATGGGCCTGGATGTCATGGACATCGAGCGCGTCGAAGTGCTGCGCGGCCCGCAAGGCACGCTGTTCGGTCGCAACACGACCGGCGGCGCCGTTCATTTCATCTCGCGTGCGCCGTCCTCGACCTTTCGCCTCAAGGCGGAAGCCGGGTATGGCAACTTCAATGCCTGGAACGGCAAGGTCGTCGTCGATCCGGGTGAGATCGCCGGTGTTGCCACCAGCTTTTCCTACAGCCATTCCGAGCGTGACGGGTTCGTCGACAACATCCTTCAGCCCAGCGATTCCAGGGATCCCGGTGCCCGCAAGTCGGACGCATTGCGCGCCGCCGCACGCATCGAACTGGGCGGCAGCGGCAGTTTCCAGTACGCGTTCGACTGGAGCCGGATCAACGGCACGCCGCAGGCCTTCCAGCTCACCAATGTTGCCGACGGAACCTACCGCGATCCCATCATCGTCGACGGCCAGCCCGTCGTCGCCACGCAGCAGGCCCCGGTAGCCCAGTATCTGGCGGCCGCGACTTTCGCCGACCCGGACTGCGCCGCGCTTGCCGAACCGGCCCGCCAGTACCGCAAGAAGGTTTGCAACAACATCCTCAGCCGCGCGCTCGACAAGAGCTGGGGCCACAATATCCAGGTCCAGAACGATTTCGGCGGCTTCAAGGTCAAGTCGACCACAGGCTACCGCTTCTGGCACAGCGATACGCTGGCCGATCTTGACGGCATCGGTGCCTTTACCGGCCCGGCATTCAGCAATGCCACTCTCTTCAACGGCATGCCCGAGGCCCTGCTCCAATACATCCCGTCGATCCCGGCGGCGGCAAGGCCCTTTATCGCCGCCTCAGCCGTGCCGACGATCACGCAGGACCTGTTCGACACCAACAACCGCCGTCGCCACAAGCAGTTCAGCCAGGAAATCGAAGTTTCCGGCGATACCAGCACGCTCGACTGGGTCGTCGGCGGGTTCTACTTCTGGGAGAAGGGTTCGGAGGACGGCTACCAGAACAGCGGTTACGTGCTCGACACCAATTCGATCTTCCTCGGCAACTTCGGCGCCCTGGGCCCGTCATTCGTTGCCGCGAACCCCGCGCAGTACCGCCTCGTCCAGACGCTCGCACGCCTGTCATACACCGCGAGGAGCGAGAGCAAGGCGCTCTATGGACAGTTCACCTTCTACCCGGGCGGACGCGGCAGCGGCATTCGCCTGACCGCAGGCGGTCGCTACACCTGGGACCAGAAGGCCATGATCCGCTTCCAGAATGGAGCCGACCCGCTGCCTGTGCCGGAAACGGGCGAGGCTTCGTTCAAGAAGTTCACCTGGAACCTGATGGCGGGCTACGACGTGGCGCAAGGGGTCAACCTCTACGCGCGCGCGGCGACCGGCTACCGTTCGGGCGGGTTCAATTCGCAGGACCCGGTGATCACCGGCACCACGCAGCTTCCCAACTTCAAGCCGGAGAACGTGGCATCCTATGAAGTAGGCCTCAAGAGCGAGCTGTTCGGCCGCCGGTTGCGCCTCAACCTGGCCGCCTATCACAATATCTACAAGGATCTGGCGATCAACGTCCCGCGCACGGACGCGCCCATCGGCACGTTCGCCACGCGCATCGGCAATGCCGGCAAGGTAACGTACACAGGCTTCGAGGTTGAGACACAGGCAATCATCAACGACAACTTCTCGATCGACGGAAACCTCGGTTACGTCGACATCAAGTACAAGGAGTTCCTTGCCGGCCAGTCCACCACCGCTGGCGCGCCGCCGGTCAACATCGCCTCTATCGTGACGCCGGGCTACACTTCGCCGCTGACGGCCAATGTTGCCCTCAATGCGCAGTTCCCGCTCAACTGGGGCAATGCGACGATCAGGGGCCGCGTCGGCTATACGCACGAGGACGGCAAGTACAGCTTCACCAGCGTGACCTCGTCCCCGTTCAATGAAGCGATCAAGGGCGACAACCGCGACATAATCGACGCCCAGATCGGAATCGACGGCATGCCCATCGGCGGCGGCGAAGGCAGCTTGCGCCTTTGGGTCAGGAACGTGACCAATGCCAAGGACTTCGTCCGGGCGGTCGACTTCGGCCAGCTTGGCTTTGCCGGCGGCTATTATGCCGAGCCGCGCACCTACGGCCTGACCCTCGGCATTTCCTACTGAGCTCTCCCGGCCCGGACCCGACAGGGTCCGGGCAAACACGATGAGCCCGCCTCCCTGTAATGGAGAGGCGGGCTCTTTTCGTTCTGCGACCCGAAATTGTAATCATTGTGCAGGAAAGCACGGCGCGGACGGCCACGCGTGTATGCGCCCAGCCAGGAAATGCGGGGACATTATACTCCTCAACCCGGGCCGGGACCCAGGGCTTCGGTCAGTCCCTGAGTTCGGTCTTGAGCACCTTGCCGGCGGCATTGCGCGGCAGATCAGGCATGATGCGAATGCTGCGCGGGGCCTTGTAATTGGCCATGTTCGAGCGCGCCCACCGGAGAAGCTCGTCCTCGGTCACGGCCGAGCCCGGACGCAGGACCACAAAGGCGCGTCCCACTTCTCCCATGCGTTCGTCCGGCACGCCGACGACGGCTGCCATGTTGATCGCGGGATGGGCCGCAAGGAGGTTTTCCACTTCCACCGGATAGACGTTGAAACCGCCCGAGATGAACATGTCCTTCTTGCGGTCGGTGATCTTCAGGTAACCACGATCGTCGATGGTGCCGATGTCGCCGCTGTGAAGCCAGCCATCTGCATCGATTGCTTCCCTGGTGGCAAGCGGATCGTCGAGATAGCCTTTCATGACGGCATGGCCGCGTATCCAGAGTTCGCCGGGTTGTCCGCTCGACAAGTCGTTCCCGTCATCGTCGACGCAGCGCACTTCGATGCCGGGAAGCGGTTTGCCGCAGGTGTTGGCTACGGTCTCGGCATCGTCGCCCTGGCAGGTCATGGATATGGCGCCGCATTCGGTCATGCCATAGCCATTGACGATATTCGACATGCCCAGTTCACTTCGCATCCGCTCAACCAGCGCGGGCGCAACCGGGGCCGCCCCGGTGACGGCGACGCGAAGCGAGGAAAAATCGCGCGGCTTGCCGCCGTCGAGTTCCTGAAGCAGCGATTGATAGATGGTCGGCGGTCCGGGCAGGAAGCTGATGCGGTTCTGCTCGATCTGCCGAACCGTTTCCGCAACCTCGAATACGGGCATCGGCACGATGGTGGCCCCGCGCGTGAAGCAGACGGCCCAGCCCGCCTTGTAGCCGAACGTATGAAAGAATGGATTGACGATCAGATAGCGATCACCAGCGCGCAAGTCGACGCGAACGGCCCAGTCGCCGAAAATCTGGACCGCCTGCCGATGGGAGGTCAGCGCTCCCTTCGGCCTGCCGGTCGTGCCTGAGGTGAAGATGATGTCGCAGATGTGCTCACCGGTCAGCTTGGCCAGTTCGGCATCGACGGCGGGGTCCTGCGTTCCCTTGCCGCGGGCGATGAACGAGTCCCAGGCCTGATCGAGCCGGACCACTTCCTGAAGATCGGGAAGGTCCTCGCCTGCGATCAGGGCCGCATAGTCCGTCCCGAGAAAGTCGCCAGGCGCGAAGAGGATCTTCACCCGCGCGCGGCGCAGGATGTCGCCCGCCTCGGCGCCCTTGAAGCGGGTGTTCATCGGCACGATGGTCGCGCCCACGGCCTGCGCGCCGAGTGCGGCGAGGATCCACTCACGCGTGTTGGGCGCCCAGATCGCGATTCGATCGCCGTTCCTGATGCCACTTGCCAACATGGCCGAGGCGGCAGCCCGAGCGTCGGCCCAGACCTCGGCAAAAGTCCAGGTTCTCTCCCCGACGATCAGGCCCGGCACATCCGGCCATCTCTCGGCCGCCGCCTTCGCGGCTCCGGGAATGGTGGCTGGCCACGTGCCCATCGCATCCGTCATGTCTTGCAATCTTTCCGTCAGACGACTTCGAACAGACCGGCAGCGCCCATGCCGCCAGCCACGCACATCGAGACGACGACGTACTTCACGCCGCGCCGCTTGCCTTCGATCAGGGCATGGCCCACGAGTCGCGATCCTGTCATGCCGAATGGATGGCCGATGGCGATGCCGCCACCATTGACGTTGAGCTTTTCCGGATCGATGCCCAGCTGCTGCTGGCAATAGATCGCCTGGCTGGCGAAGGCCTCGTTGATTTCCCAAATGCCGATGTCGTCGACCTTCAATCCAGCGCGCTCGAGCAGCTTGGGAATCGCGAAGACCGGCCCGATGCCCATCTCGTCCGCGCCGCAACCCGCAACCTGAAAGCCGCGATAGAGACCGAGGATCGGCAAGCCTTCCTTCTGCGCGGTGGCATGGTCCATGAGCACCTGCGCGGAAGCACCGTCCGAAAGCTGGCTGGCGTTGCCGGCGGTGATGTGCCTGCCCTCCTTGACGACCTGGCCGTTCCTGAAAACGGGCTTCAGCTCCTGAAGCTTCTCGAAGGTCGTCCCGGCACGAATGCCTTCGTCCTTCGTCAGCGTGACCTCTTCCTTGCCGGTCTCGTTGCCTTCCTTGTCGAACAGCGCCTTGGTGACGGTGATCGGCGCGATCTCGTCATCGAACCTGCCCGCTTCCTGCGCGGCGGCGGCGCGGCTCTGGCTGAGCGCGGCGAAGCGGTCCTGCGCTTCGCGGCTCACCCCATAGCGGTCGGCAACGATCTCGGCCGTCTCGATCATCGCCATGTATGCGTAAGGATCGTGCTCCTTCACCCATTCCGAACGGTTGCGGAAGCTGGGATAGTGCTTGTCGAGCGTGAGCGAAACGTTCTCGGTACCGCCCGAAAGCGCGCAGTCGATCTCGCCCGCGATGATGCCGCGCGCCGCGAAGGCGAGCGCGTTAAGGCCCGAGGAGCACTTGCGGTCCAGGGCAAAGCCGCAAGTCGTATCCGGCAGGACCGAGCCATGTACGGCAAGACGGCCGATGTTGTAGCTTTGCGTGTTCCACTGGTTCGCGCAGCCCATGTATACGTCATCGATCCGGGCCGGATCGATCCCGGCGCGCTCTATCGCCGCGTTGACGACGTGGGCGGCCATGCGCGGCGCCTCGGTGTCGTTGAACGCACCGCGATAGGCCTTGCCGACACCGGTGCGGGCGGTGGAAATGATTGCTGCTTCGCGCATCGTGTCAGTCCTTGTCAGGCGAAGCCGTGCATGTTCTGCGGCCCGAAGTAGGCGCGCATCTCGATGACTTCGTTGTTTTCATTGAAGCGGAACGTGTCGATTACATCGACACGCTGGTCGCGGCCCTCCCAGTGCAGGTGAACCGAGAAAGCAAAGGCCGCATGATCGGCAGCGACGCGCACCGGCCCTTCGAGCTTGAGCTGCGCGCCGGTCTGCATCGACTGCGTATAGAATGCCCGGATCGCCTCGCGTCCGACGTGAGGCGGGGTGCCGACAGGGTCCTCGACCGTTGCATCCCCAGCAAAAAGTGCGGCCACGCGCTCCGGGTTACCTTCAGCGAAGGCGGCGACGTATTCGTGGACGGCGGCTTCCATCTTGGCGGGATCGGGCATTATTCTGTCTCCGGAAAATAGCGGCTGATGGTGTCGATCACGAGCGCCGGCTTGTCGCTTCCCTCGATCTCGATCGTGACCCGCACGGTGGACTGGATCGCACCCTTCACTTCCTCAACCCTGACGATCTCCCCCGTGCCGCGAATGCGCGAGCCGACAAGCACAGGAGAGAGGAAGCGGGTCTTGTCCATGCCCACGTTCACGCCGGCCGCAAAGCGGCGAACCTCGATCATCTGCGGCAGGAACATGTTGACGAGGCTCAGCGTCAGGTAGCCATGAGCGATCGTAGAGCCGAAAGGCCCGTCCCTGGCGCGCTCCACGTCGACGTGGATCCACTGGTGATCGCCGGTGACATCGGCAAAGCCGTTCACCCGCTCCTGATCGATCGGCAGCCATTCGGTCGGGCCGAGCTGAGTGCCTTCCGCGCCGATCAGGTCGGTCGGGCGTTCGAATATCTTCGGCGCGCTCATGCGTGCTGGCTCGATACCGGGACGATCTCGCCGGTCATGTAGCTCGACAGGTCGGAGGCGAGAAACATCATCACGTTGGCGACTTCCCAGACTTCGGCCGGGCGTCCGTAGGCTTCCTTCTTGACCAGTTCGGCCAGCGCCTCTTCGGTCGTCACCTTGGCAAGGAAGGGGTGCATCGCAAGGCTGGGCGCCACGGCGTTGATACGCACGCCGTGATCGGCCGCCTCGAGGGCGCTGCAGCGCGTAAATGCCATCACGCCGGCCTTGGCCGCCGCATAATGGGCCTGCCCCCTCTGCGCGCGCCAGCCCAGAACCGACGCGTTGTTGACCATGACCCCGGACTTGGCAGCATACATCGAAGGCAGGAAGGCGCGGGTCATGCGAAACAGGCTGGTAAGTGTGACGTCGAGCACGCGGCTCCACTGCTCGTCGGTCATGTCGACGACACTGACTTCGCCGCCAAGGCCCGCATTGTTGATGAGCACGTCAACCTTGCCGAGCGCCGCAAGCGCGCCATCACGCAGGCCCTGCACCGCGGCTTCGCTGGTGACGTCGCACACCCAGGTAGCCGGACGTTCGCAGCCAACTTCATCGGCGATGCGGTCAGCCGCTTCGCCGAGACGACGCTCGTGGAAGTCGCTGATAAGCAGTCTGGCGCCCTCTTCGGCGGCGCGCTTGGCAGCCGAAAAGCCGATGCCGGTACCGGCGGCGGCAGTGACCACCACGGTCTTGCCCTTCAGCAGGCCGAGGGGCGCGGGATAGGAAGGAACGGGAACGGTCATTTGTCACCTCGAGGTTCGCGGGGAAGGCCAAGGCCGCGCTCCGCGATCAGGTTGCGCTGGATCTGGTTGGTGCCGCCGTAGATCGTGTCCGAGCGGCTGAAGAGAAACATGTTGGGCAGCAGCGACCACTCGTAGGCCTCGCCGCCTGCGATCTCTCCGGCCTGCCCGAGCACTTCCATCGCCAGTTCGCCGAGGTCGCGTCGCCAGGTCGCCCACTGGATCTTGTAGGTCAGCGCTGCACCGTCGATGGTGGCGTGATCGGTATTGGAGAGCATCCTCAGCGCGCCGTAGCGCATGAGGTTGAGCCCGATTTCAGCCCTGGCGATCTTCTGGCGGGTAACGGGATCCGCGGCCTTGCCGTTAGTTCTGGCCGCAGCGACGATCGCGTCAAGCTCGTTGCGGAACTGCATCTGCTGCGCCAGCGTCGAGACACCGCGCTCGAACGCGAGCAGGCCCATGGCCACGCCCCAGCCTTTCCCGGGCTCACCCAGCGTGGCATCTGCCGGGCACCGCGCCTCGTCAAGGAAGGTCTCGTTGAACTCGGCCTCGCCATTCATCTGGCGAATTGGGCGAACTTCGATACCGGGCTGGTCCATGTCCATCAGCAAGAACGACAAGCCCTTGGGCCCCTTCGACCCTTCCTCGCTGCGGGCAACGACGAAGATATAGTCCGAGAAGTGGGCAAGGCTGGTCCACACCTTCTGCCCGGTCACGACCCACTCGTCGCCTTCGAGGCGCGCCTTGGTCTTGACATTGGCGAGGTCCGAACCGGCATTGGGTTCCGAATAGCCCTGGCACCAGATCTGCGTGCCGGCGGCAATGCCGGGCAGGTAGCGGACCTTCTGCTCCTGCGTCCCGAAGGCGAGGATCGTGGGCCCGGCCAGCTCGACGCCGATATGGTTGATGCGGTTGGGCGCACCGGCGCGCGCATATTCTTCGGCGAAGATGACCTGCTGCGCCAAGGTGGCATCGCGCCCCCCCCATTCGACGGGCCAACCGATGCACGACCACCTGTGCGCGGCAAGCTGCCGCTCCCACTCCTTGCGACGCTCGACCTTGGAAACGAGGTTGGAGATACCGGCGATATCCTTGAACTCGCCGGCCATCTGGCCTTGCAGCCACTGCGCAGCCTCGGCGCGGAAGGTCTCGTCTTCGGCGGAAAATCCCAGCTTCATGCGGCTTCTCCGATCGTCAGACGGGCAACCTGTTCGCGGTGCCAGTCCCCGTCGCCCATCATCGAGCGGATCGAGGTGGCGCGCTTGAAGAACAGGTGCGCGTCATGCTCCCAGGTGAACCCGATGCCCCCGTGGAGCTGGATCATGTGCCCGGCGCATTCGAAATAGGTGTCGGCGCAAAAGGCCTTGGCGCAATGCAGGGCAAGCTGAGCCTCGGGGGCGCCTTCGTCGACCGCGCAGGCCGCCCAATAGACGGCGGAACGCGCTTGCTCGATCAGCACCATCATATCCGCCAGACGGTGCTTGTATGCCTGGAACGAGCCGATCGGTCGACCGAACTGCATGCGCTCGGTCGAATACTGCACCGTGCGCTCCAGCGTCGCCTGTGCGCCGCCCAGCGCCTCTGCGGCAAGGCAGACCCACCCGGCGGCATGCAGCGCGTCGCGCGCGCCAGCAAAGTCCAGCGCCGCTCCTGCCGCGCCGTCGAGGGTGACGGTCGCGAGCGGCCGCGTCTGGTCCATCGTCGTATGCCTCGTGACGGTCACGCCTGCGTCCCCGGTCGCTACCAACCAGGCGGCGTCCTCGCCCACCAGAACGAGCACATCGGCAAGCCCGCCATGCGCGACGAACGGAACCGTGCCGGAAAGCCTGCCACCTACAGCCCGGATTGCAGGCGCATGGGCCGCTGCCGCAATCGCCTCACCGGAAACGAGCGCGCCCAGCCACTGCTCCTTCTGGGCAGCGCTTCCCCCTGCTGCAATCGCCTGCCCCGCGGTAGCAAGTCCAAGCAACGGGATGGCAGAGACTTGCGATCCAGCCGCTTCGGCCACGATCGCAAGCTCCACCATCCCCAGCCCGACACCGCCGTCCTCCTCAGCGATGCCGATGCCGGAAAGCCCCAGTTCCATGCAGAACGACGCCCACAATTCGCGGTCGATCCCATCGGCTTCCATCGCCGCACGGGTCCGCTCGCTCGTGGCGTTCTCGGCGAAGAAGGCCTGCACCGTCTCCGCGATCATCGCCTGCTCTTCGTTGAAGGCGAATTCCATGCCTCAACCTGCCCCGTAGACGGGCTTGGCCGGCGCGCGGTCTTCGAGCAGCTTGCGCACGATCGGATCGAGTTCGCCCGGCTCGAAGCGCGCGCCCTTGTCGATCGAAGGACTGTCGGTCCAACCCTGCGAAAGGAAGATCTCTCCGCCCTTCAGTTCGAAGACCTGCCCGGTTACCCCCTTCGACTGCGCCGAGACGAGGTAGGAGACAAGCGGCGCCATGTTCTCGGGTGCGAAGACGTCGAATTCGCCGTCCTTCACATCCATGTCGAAAGCGCCGGTATCGGTCATGCGCGTGCGGGCATTGGGGGCAAGAGCATTGGCGGTCACGCCAAGGCGCGCCAGCTCGGCCGCCTGAACCAGTGTCAGGGTCGCGATGCCGCCCTTCGCGGTCGAGTAGGCCGACTGGCCGACCGATCCCTGCAGGCCCGCCCCGCTGGTGGTGTTGATGATGCGTCCGTCGACGGGCTTGCCCGCCTTGGACCGGCCGCGCCAGTATTCGGCAGCGTGGCGCGAAGTGCAGAAATGACCGCGCAAGTGCACGCGGATCACCGCATCCCATTCTTCCGGGCTGCAAGTGAAGAACATGCGGTCGCGCACGAAGCCGGCATTGTTGACGACCGCGTGCAGCTCACCGAAATTGTCCAGCGCCGCCTCGACCATGCGCTTGCCGGCATCCCATTCGGCCACGTCATCGGTATTGGCGACCGCCTCGCCGCCCATCGCGCGGATCTCGTCAACCACGCGCTCGGCCGCGCCCCTGGTCTCGCCGTCCTCACCATGCGTACCGACGCCCAGATCATTGACGACCAGCCTGCAGCCTTCTGCCGCCAGTCCCAGCGCATAGGCCTTGCCCAGCCCGTTGCCAGCGCCGGTGACGATCGCGACGCGACCCTCGCAGATACCCATTATCCAGTCCTCTCGTGTCTCAAAGTCGTTCGATGATGGTGACGTTGGCCTGACCGCCGCCTTCGCACATGGTCTGCAGGCCGTACCGGCCGCCGGTGCGCTCCAGCGCGCCCAGCAGCGTCGTCATCAGGCGTGCACCGGTTGCACCTATGGGATGACCCAGCGCAATCGCACCGCCCTGCACGTTCACTTTCTCATGCGGGATGTTCAGCTCCTTCATCCAGGCCATCGTGACACTGGCGAAGGCCTCGTTGCATTCGAACAGGTCGATGTCCTCGACGCGCATCCCGGCCTTCTGCAGGGCATACTGCGTCGCCGGGATCGGGCCAGTGAGCATCCACACCGGGTTCGCGGCCCGCACCGACAGGTGATGGATGCGCGCGCGCGGCGTCAGGCCGTGTTCCTTGACCGCCCGTTCGCCGGCGATCAGCAGCGCGGCGGCGGCATCGCAGTTCTGGCTGGCAACACCGGCGGTGATCGTCCCGCCTTCGCGCACCGGGTTGAGCGCCGCGAGCCCTTCGAGCGTTGTCGCAGGCCGGATCGTCTCATCCATGCCGAGCCCTTCGAACTGGGCCACTTCGCGATCGAACCAACCGGCATCCCAGGCAGCCTGCGCACGCTGGTGGCTGGTGAGCGCGAACTGCTCCATCGCCGCACGGCTGATGCCCCACTTCTCGGCGATCATCTCGGCCGAACGGATCTGGTTGACTTCCTCGTCGCCATAACGCGCATCCCAGCCCTTCGAGCCAAGGAACGGACTGTCGAAGCCATATGGCTGGCCGGCGAACATCGCAGCCGAAATGGGAATGGCATTCATCGCCTGGCTGCCACCCGCGACGACAAGATCCTGCGTGCCCGACATCACGCCCTGCGCGGCAAAGTGAACGGCCTGCTGGGAGGAACCGCACTGGCGGTCTATCGTCACGCCCGGCACGTGCTCGGGCATTCCGGCGACCAGCCATGCAGTACGCCCGATATCGCCGGCTTGCGGTCCGATCGTGTCGCAGCAGCCCCACACGACATCGTCGACAAGATTGGCATCGATCCCCGTACGCGCGACCAGCGCCTTGATCGGATGCGCGCCAAGATCGGCAGGATGAACCTGCGCAAGACTACCCTTCTTGCGGCCGATGGGCGTGCGGACGGCATCAACAATGTATGCTTCAGGCATGGACTGTCTCGCGTGCAAAAGTCTGGTCTGGGCCAAGCGGCTGCGCCGCAATGCGATGCATGATCCGCTGGCGGTGGAAGTAGGGCGTGCCCCACGAACTGGTCAGCGCAAGTGTGCGCTTGAGGAAGAGGTGGACGTCCACTTCCCAGCTGTACCCCATCGCGCCGTGCACCTGGATCGAGGCGCGGGCGGCCTGATCGGCGGCCTCCAGAGCAACGAGCTTGGCATGGCTGATACGGGCGCGCGACTGGACATCGCCATGGGCGAGGTCGGCCGCTGCAGCCAAGACAACCGGGCGGGCGAACTCGATGGCGACCTGCGCCGAGGAAAGGTGGTGCTTCACCGCCTGATAGGTGCCGATGGGCTTGCCGAACTGCTGGCGCTCCTTGGCATATTCGACGGCGAGATCGACCGCGCGCTGGGCAAGGCCAAGACCCTGCGCGGCGGCGAACAGGGCGCCGCGATCGAGCGCGAGCTCCCAGTCCACCGCGCCGAGCGGCTGCGCCTTGGCAGGGTCCCACTCGACCGTATAGAGGCGGCGGAACGGGTCGATGCTCTCCTTGCGCTTCAGCGTAACGTCCTCGCGGGCCGCAAGGTAGGCTTCGCCCTCTTTGTGCAGGATCAGGGCACTGGCGGCTTCGGCATCGGCGACATAAGGGTTTGCCGGGTGCTGGATCCCAACGATCGCCGCCGGATCGGCAATCAGTTCGATCTCCGGGCGCGCGGCGGCCAGCAGCGGCGTCGCGATGCCTGCACTCTCAACCAAAGGATCAGGCAGCGCGTTGTAACCGGCAGCTTCGGCGATCAACGCGAAATCGAGTTCGCCAAGGCCCAGCCCGCCGGCTTCCTCGGGAAGCAGCACGAGGGGAAAGCCAGTATCGACGATCTGCGCCCAGCGCTCCTCGTCCAGCACCGCGCCGCTTTCCATCTGGCGGCGCCAGTGATCGGGCGTGCAGGTATCGGCGAAAAGCTGGCGGGCGGTTTCCGCGAACATCTGCTGCTCGTCGTTCAGGGTAAAGTCCATGGGCCTGTTCCCCCTTACTTGCGCGGCAGACCGAGCATGCGCTCGGCGATGATGTTGCGCTGGATCTCGTTCGACCCGGCGTAGATCGGCCCGGCGAGCGAGAAGATGTAATCGTCGATCCAATCGTGCGCGCCCGGCTCGCTCAGCACCTCGGCTTCCGGTCCAAGGATGGCCAGCGCGGTTCGATGCAGGTGAATGTCGAGTTCCGACCAGAAGATCTTGTTGGTCGAGGCTTCCGGACCGATCTTGGCGCCCGCCATCAGCCGCGAGGCGGTCTGATAGATCGACAGCGCATAGGCCTCTGCGTTCATGAAGGCGCGCACGACGTCGGCCTCCAGCGCGGGATCGACCCAAGGATCATCCTTGCGGGCCTGCCACAGCCTGGCCAGTTCCGCCGCCGCGACCTGATAGCGGGCCGGACTGCGCAGCATCAGGCCGCGCTCGAAGCCGGCCGTCGCCATGCAGATGTGCCAACCCTGCCCTTCCTCGCCGAGGCGATTGAAGGCGGGAACGCGCACGTTCTCGAGGAAGATTTCGGCAAAGCCGACGTGGCCGTTGATCTTCCGGATCGGATTTACCGTCACGCCCGGCGCGTCGAGCGGAAAGAAGATCAGGCTCATGCCATGGTGCCGCTCGCTGCCCGGCGCGCGAAACAGGCCGAAGGCCCAATCGGCGAAGGCGGCGCGGCTCGACCAGATCTTGTGCCCGTTGAGGACGTATTCATCGCCATCGAGAACGACGGTCGCCCGAACACCGGCAAGGTCGCTGCCCGCCATCGGCTCGGACCAAGCCTGCGCCCAGATTTCCTCGCCCGAGGCCATCCTGGTCAGGAAGCGGGACTTCTGCTCATGCGTGCCGAATTCCATCAGCGTCGGGCCAAGCAGGAAGATGCCGTTCTGGTTGACGCGGCCCGGCGCCCTGGCGCGGTAATATTCTTCCTCGAAGATCAGCCACTGGATCAGGTCGAGCCCGCGCCCGCCATATTCACTGGGCCAGGTGACCATACCCCAGTCGCCGGACTTGAGCGTCTTTTCCCATTCGCGGTGCGCCTCGAAGCCTTCGCGCGTGGCGTCGTAGTGTTCGAGCGGCGCCTTCGGGACATGCGCCTCCAGCCAGCTTCGCACTTCGGCGCGGAAAGCCTGCTGCTCGGGAGTGTAGCTCAGGTCCATCAGAACTTGGCCGCCTTGCCGGTCTCGACGAAGGCATCGCGGCTTTTCTGCGAATCCTCGTGCATGTACATTTCAAGCGTGAAGCCCTGCTCCCAGCGATAACCGCGATCGACGTCGCGCGCCTCGAGACCGTTCAGCGCCTCCTTGGCGATGACCAGCGCCTTGCGGCTCTTGGCGGCGACAAGCTCGCAGAAGGCGCGGGCTTCCTTCACGAGATCGGCGCGCGGGACCACCTTCTCGATCGCGCCGAGGCGGTAGGCCTCCTGCGCCGGGATATTGCCGCCCGTGAAGAACGCCGCGCGCACCTTGTGAAGCGGCAACATGCGCGACATGTGGCTAGCTCCGCCCATCGCGCCGCGATCGACCTCGGGCAGCGAGAAGAAGGCGTCATCGGCAGCGATGATCGTATCCGACGCACCGCAAATGCCGATGCCGCCGCCGATCACGAATTTGTGAACGGCGACCACCACCGGCACCTCGGCCTCGTGGATCGCCTTGAAGGTCAGGTAATTGCCGCGGTTGAGCACGGTAATGCGCTCTGGATGCGCCTGCATCTCCTTGATATCGACGCCGCCGCAGAAACCGCGCGATTCCTCGGCCGCGCGGATCAGCACGCAGTTGACGTCCGGGTTGCGGCCCGCCTCGGTGACGATCGCGGGGATCGACATCCAGGTTTCGCTGTCAAAGGCGTTCACCGGCGGCACGTCGAAGACGATTTCGGCGATGCGGTCCTTGATTGTCGTCGTAATCGGCATGTTGCGTCCTCTCAGGCAGCGCTGGCGGGCTGCGGTGCGGGCACGCCAAGGGCTTCGAGCCGCCCGCGCGCCTGTTCCATGATGCGGCCGACAAGCTGCTCGCATGTCGGGATTTCGGCGATGCGGCCGCCGACGACGCCGGTGGCCATGACGCCGTGTTCGACGTCGCCCTCGACGACGGCCTTCTGGATCAGCATCGGCATTGTCGCGGCCATCATTGCCTGCTTCAGGGGCATGGCGCCGTGCGCGGTCATGCCCTTTGCCGACCGGATGAACTCCAGCCACGAGGCCCCGGTCTGCTTCTTCATCTGAAGCCCTGCTTCCATGGCGCGCAGCCACATGCCCAGACTGCCCGATTTCTCGATGCGGTCCATCAGCTTGCTGCGGATCATGCGCTGGGGAATGCCGTCCAGCTTCGTGGTCACGACGATCGCGTCGGTCGAGGCCTTGAGGTATTCGGCCTTGGTGACATCGGGCACCGGGCTCTCCTGCGTCAACAGGAAGCGCGTCCCCATGGCGATGCCCACCGCGCCGTAAGCCAGCGCCGCGACGAGGCCGCGCCCGTCGGCAAAGCCGCCGCAGGCAATCACGGGAACGTCCACGCTGTCGAGCACTTGCGGAAGCAGGATCGTGGTGGGCACCGAACCTGTATGCCCGCCGCCCTCGCCGCCCTGAACGCTGACCATGTCGACACCCAATTCGACCATCTTCTTCGCGTGCTTCACCGCGCCCACGGTGGGGATGCAGAGGATGCCCGCATCCTTGAAACGACCGATCATCCTGGCGTTCGGTCCCCGCCCGAAGCTGACCGCGCGCACCTGCTCGCGGTTCTCGAGGATCAGTTCGACGATCCTGTCGGCACCGGGCTGAAACGAGTGGAAGTTGACGCCGAAGGGACGGTCGGTCCCCTTGCGCACGGCAAGGATCTTCTCGCGCACCTCATCGGGCGTCATGACCGCTGCGCCGAGAAAGCCGAAGGCCCCGGCATTGGAGCTGGCGATGACGAGCGAAGGCTCGGCCACCCAGCCCATCGCGGTCTGGATGATCGGGGCCGAACAGCCCAGCCTTTCGCAAAGAACCGTTTGAAGCGGATTGCCCATCAGCTTTCGCCCGCATCTTTCTTGTTGGCGCTCGCGGCCGACTTGCCGCTGACGCCCGCAATCGAATTGCCGGTGACGAGATCGTTCTGGGCATGAGCGAAGTGGTGCATGTGATAGACCGCATCCATCGCCGTGCGCTTGCCGCCCAGTTCCTCGACATGGTTCACGGCCTGCTTGGTCAGCCAGTTGCCTAGACGCGGCTGACCCGCAAGCTTTGCAGCCCAGGTGGCCACCGCGTCACGCAATTCGGCGCGCGGCACCAGCTTGTTGACCATGCCGAACTGCTCGGCGCGCTGCGCGCTCATGCGCTCGCCCAGCAGCAGGAACTCCTTGGCAATGCGCGGCGGCAATTCATAGGCATGGGCGAAGTATTCGACCCCGGGAATACCCATCAAGGGGTTCACCGGGTCCTGGAAGAACGCATCCTCGCTGGCCACGATCAGGTCGCAGACCCACGCGAGCATGAGGCCACCCGCCACGCAGGCGCCCTGCACCATGGCTATCGTCGGCTTGGGCACGTCACGCCAGCGCCGACACATGCCCAGGTACTGCTCCTTTTCGCGGGTGTAGAGCAGTTCCGCCGCCGGCTTGTTGGTGTGCGGGGCGACCATCAGCCGCTTGTCGAACTCGAAATGCAGGTCGCGCCCCGGCGTGCCGATGTCGTGCCCGGCGGAGAAGTGCTTGCCGTTGCCGCCCAGCACGATGCAGCGGACCTCGTCGTCATTCGTCGCGCGCATGAAGGCGTCATCGAGCGCATAAGTCATCTGCCCGTTCTGGGCATTGTTGAACGTCGGCCGGTTCATCATGATCCACGCGACATGGTCGATCACCTCGTAGGTGACCGGCTCGCCAGTCTCATAGACGATGTCGACTTTCTGCGGTTCGACGAAGTCGCTCATGGTCGCTCTCCAATGCACTTCTGGCTCAGCCGCGAAGGGCCGGCGGGTTATCCTTGATCACACTCGCGCGGATACCGTGCGGATCGAGCCGCGCGATGATCTCCAGCGCCTCGGCGCCCGGCAGCGGCGTTTGCGCAACGTCTTCAGCCAATTCGAGTGCGAAACCGGTCGCTTCCTGCACTTCGTCGAAGGTCACGCCGGGGTGCAACGAGACGACGCGCATCGCCCGGTTGCCCTCAGCGTCCTTGCCGCCGAAGTCGATCACGCACAGGTTGGTCACGATCGTGCGCAGGTCGACTCCGGAGTAGTTTCCGCCCGCAACGCGCTTGGCCGGATTATACCCCGCTCCCGAGATCATATCGACCTCGCCGGGCACGAAAACACGCGGACTGTGCGCCGGGAAGAAGAACGAATTGGGGTGGTAGATCGTGTTGCCAGGAAAGCCGCGCACGCCCAGCATCTGCGTCTTGGGCTGCTGGTATGTGCCGCCCATGTACGAGAGGTTGATCTGGCCGAAACGGTCGATCTGGGTCGGCGTGACCATCGCGTGGCGGCGCCCCGTCCACACCGCGCTGTCGAAGAAGCGCGAGAATGGGAGGTGCCCGGCAGGCTTGCGATCGTCGTAGGCACGCGGCCCGATCGGCACCGGCTGCTCGACCAGATAGCATTCACCATCGGTCATCATCAGTTCGGGACTGTGGGTCAGCTTGGCGAGACTGGCACCCAGACGCGGCACAGGGCCGACGCCCGTCGCGACGATTTCGCCATTGCCGCGGAAGGCCTCCGAGGCCGCGAAGATGCAGAGTTCTGTAAGGGTAACCTGGGTCATCAGAATATCGGGAGCGGAAGAGCCGCCACCGCCTCCTTTCCGCCATTGCTTTCAAGGTATTGCGCTTCGCTCGCGCCGACGAAGCGGTCTTTCACCGCATCCCAGTCGCCCGGGTCCTTCGCCGCGCCGGCGTAGGCCTTGAACGCCTTCATGTCCCAGCCATAGTGCGGGGGCATCGAGCTGGGATGAGCGCCGCAGGGCATCTCGACGACACCGTTCACGAAGCACCGCTCGAACAGGTTGGCCTGCGCGTGCTCGGGATAGTGGTCCTCCATGCGGTCCACCAGTTCCTCGCAAGACACGAAGGTCTTCTGCGCGGCTTTCGCGAACCACTCGTCATAATAGACGTCGGGCCCGTAGACCTGCACATTGCCGCGCCAGTCGGAACGGTTGACGTGGACCAGCGCGACATCGAGCTTGAGCGCTGGCATCGCAATCAGCGTCTCGCCGTCCGCGTAGGGCGATTGCACTGTCTTGAGCCCGCCCAGCTCGGCAAGATCGGTGCCCAGCCCGACACGGGTGGGCAGGAAAGGAAGCTGGAAGGCAGCTGCCTTCAGGCCCCACTGGAACATGCCCTCGTCCACTTCCAGGACTTCGAGCTTGCCACCCTCGCGCGCCTTGCGGAACCATGGTTCGAGCGGGATCGCATCAAGCGAGACGAATGCGAAGACCAGCTTCTTCACCTTGCCGGCCGCGCAAAGCATGCCGACATCGGCGCCGCCATAGGCAACGACGGTCAGGTCCTTGACGTCCGAACGCAGAAGCTCGCGCACCAGCGCCATCGGCTTGCGACGCGGACCCCAGCCGCCGATACCGACGGTCATACCGTCCCTGATCTGCGCGACGATTTCCGCCGCGCTCATCCGCTTGTCGAGCATCATGCCCCTTTCTCTTGTTCCTGCTGTTCCTTGAGGGCCTTCTGCCAGGCCCATTCATGGCCCCAGACGCTAATCCCTTCGTGCTTCGTCACTTCCCAGCTGGCCGGATCGATGATCAGGCTGTCGCACCCGATCTCGAGATCGAAACCCGAGGGAGTCTGTACGTAGAACCCTGTCGTCTCGTCGTTGACGTGGCGGCCCAGCGTGGCGCTTTCCGGGTAGCCGAAGCGCTTCATGCGATCGTGCGCCTTGCCCACCTCGATCAGGTCGGGAAGCTCCAGCATGATATGCACAGCGCCCGAAGGCGGAACCGGGCCTTCCCCGAAAGCGATAGAATGATGACGGCCGTTGTCCGCATGCAGGAAGGCAAAGCCCATCGACGGCGCATCCGGCCCCATCAGGTGAAAGCGCGGCATGTCGGTCTCGTGGAAACCCACGACATCGCGATGAAACGCAATGGTCTCCTCGAAATCGGGGGCGGAAAATACCGCATGGCCCATTCCAAGATCGCCGGTGAGAAATTCCGGCACGCCGATCGGAGAGACGAAAGGCTTATCGCTGCGCGCATCGCCGCAATAGAATTCAAGGCCGTTTCCGGCCGGATCGCTAGTCCGGAACATCGCCTCCGCACCGCGGCCTGCGGCCTCGTTCGCATCGGCCCATTCGACCGGGCGCGCGGCATCGCCTATCCTGACCGCCAGGGCATCGAGCGCGGCGCGATCGGTCAGTTCATATCCCGCCGCGACGAACCATTCGCGCGTGCCGGCCTCGATCCGGAAACGAAACACCCGATCATCCACGCGGTACAGCGCAGCGCCATCGGCAGCATCGGGCGCACGCATGGCTCCTGCGAACTGCGTGAGGAAGGTATTCCATTCCTCGGGCTTCGCCGTTTCGACGACGACATAGCCAAGTGCCTTGATACCCATGGTCAGTTCAATTTCCTTTCACGAGGTCGAGGAAGTACGGACGCTCGCCACCACCATCGACGTTGATCCGCGCGCCGCTGACCCATGAGGCCATCTCCGAGCAGAGCCAGAGCACGGCGCCCGCTGCATCCTGGCCTGTCCCCATGCGGCCCAACGGCATCGAGGCACCGACACGGGCCTGCGCTTCCGTCTCGCCATAGGTGAGTTGGGAAGTTTCGGTCTGCATGAGCCCCAGGATCAGGGCGTTGACGCGGATGCCGTCAGGCCCCCATTCCTGGGCCAGACTTTGCGTAAGATTGAGCAGCCCTGCCTTCGCAGCTCCATAAGCTGCCGTGCCGGGGCTGGGCCGGATGCCCGATACGCTCGCAATATTGACGATGCTTCCCGCTCCGGCAGCCTGCATCGGCGCATGGGCGGCCTGGGACATGTACATGGCCGCATTGAGATTGAGCCGCACGATCGCATCGAAGAAGCGCGAGCTCGCGGTTGCTGCCGGTGCTTCGGGCGATCCCCCGGCATTGTTGACCAGAATGTCGAGGCGGCCATGGTCTTCGACAACAGCCTCCACGAGCGCGGCAGCCTGATCGGCCTCGCGTATGTCAGCTGCGCGAAAGCGCACCCCGACAGGGAGGTCGTCCGGCTCGCTGCGGCCACACACCACCACCGAGGCACCCGTCTGCGCGAGGGCGTCAGCAATGCCGCGGCCGAGGCCACGCGTGCCGCCGGTCACGATGGCAACCTTCCCTGAAAGATCGATGGTCTGCTTGCCCATCACGGGCTCCTCTCTCCTGCAAAACCGATTCGGCCAACGGAAATTCGCGTCCGTTCAGACCTTGCCAATCTGCACATATCGAAAGCTCAACGGCTTTTCAATTGACGATTTGCGTATCACATGCCATTTATTTTTACGAATGCAGCGCAGATGAGCGTTGCCCTGATTCGTTACGAGGGAGAGAAGAGCGAAATGGCCAGCACAGCCTCAGTCACAGACGCGGCCGCAGCGATCCCGACGCCCGAGCAGCTCGTAGAGCGTGCGCGCGCCATGATCCCGGTATTGAAGGAGCGCGCGGCGAAATGCGTCGCCGATCGGGACGTTCCGGCGGACTCGATTGCCGAGATGCAAGACGCCGGATTCTTTCGAATTCTCCAGCCCAGGCGCTGGGGCGGCTTTGAAATGAGCCCGAATGCCTTCTACGACGTACAGAAGGCCCTCGCAGAAGGCTGCATGTCGACGGGCTGGATGTTCGGTGTCGTCGGCTGTCACCCCTACGAACTCGCGCTTTTCGATGACAGGGCGCAACAGGAGGTCTGGGGCACGGACACCAGCGTACTGGTCTCCTCTTCCTACCAGCCTGTAGGCAAGGTCACGCCCGTCGAAGGCGGCTTCAGGCTCTCGGGCCACTGGGGCTTTTCCACCGGCTCGATCCATTGCGACTGGGTCCTGCTCGGGTCGATGGTGCCGCCCAGCGAGCCCGGCGGCGCACCCGACATGCGCACCTTCCTGCTGCCGCGCAAGGACTACACGATCAATCGCGATGCCTGGCAGGTCTTCGGCCTGCAGGGTACCGGCAGCCACGACATCATCGTCGACGATGTATTCGTCCCCGAATACCGCACGCATCGCTCGGTCCATGGTTTCCTTTGCGAAAATCCCGGCCAGAAAGAAAACGACGCACCGCTCTTCACCCTGCCCTGGGCGCAGGTTTTCACCCGCTCCGTTTCGACCGCCGCGTTCGGGGGCGCGCGCGCAGCCGTGAATGCCGCGGTACAGATCATGAAGGACCGCGTCTCGACCAACACCGGCAAGGCATCCAAGGCCGACCCGTTCCTCCATGCAGCCATCGCCAAGGCGCACGCCCAGATCATCGAGATGGAAACGACCCTGCGCGCGACGTTCGACGAGCTCATGGGCTATGCAGAGCGCGGCGAGAAGATACCGATGCAGAAACGCACCCTCTTCGCCTACCAGTCATCGACCGTCGTGCGCCGTCTCGCCGACCTTGCCGACGACATGATGAAGCTGCTGGGCGGCCGGGCGATCTATAACACCAGCCCGATCATCCAGCCCTGGCTCGACCTGCACGCCGGACGTGCCCACGTTGCCAATGACCCAAGCAATCGCACGGCCGATCTCGTCGGTTCGATGCTGGGCGAAGAGCCCAAGTTCACTTTCCTGTAAGGGGGCACGGCATGGCTGACATGAAGGAGGCGACGTACCGCGTCGCCGGCGGCTACGACATTCACATCCGCGAGTGCGGACAGGGCCCCGCCGTGGTCTTCTTCCACGGCAGCGGCCCTGGCGCTTCGGGCATTTCCAACTTCCGGCAGAACGTCGACGCATTCGTCGAGGCGGGCTACCGCGTCGTGCTGCCCGATCTCATCGGCTACGGCTCCTCGTCGAAGCCCGAGGGGATCGACTACACGCTGACCCTCTTCGTCGAGACGGTATACGAGGCCCTGCGCCAGCACGGCCTCGAGAAAGCCTCGCTCGTCGGCAATTCGCTCGGCGGCGGGATCGCCATCGAGATCGCTGCGGATCATCCCGAATTCGTCCAAAACATGATCCTCATGGCCCCCGGCTGCATCGAGGAACTCGACGTCTATTTCGCGATGCCCGGCATTGCCAACATGCGCTCGTCCTTCGGCAGCCCGGATTTCTCAGAGGCCGATCAGCGCCGGCTCAACGAGAGCCTCGTCTACGACCCGGCCATGGTCACCGACGAACTCGTGGCCGAGCGTTTCGCCGTCTCGAAGACGCAGCCCAAGGACGTCATCGTCAGGATGCGCACCCACAACGTGCGTCCGCGCCTGCCCGAACTGAAGATGCCGATCCAGCTATTCTGGGGCCGCGATGAGGCGTTCATGCCGCTATCCGGCATCGACTACTTCTTCGAGGCCTGCGAGGACGTGCGCTGCGTGACCTTCAGCAAGGTCGGCCACTGGGTCCAGCTTGAACGCGCTGCCGAATTCAACCGCTATGCAACCGGATTCCTCGATGAGCACTGCTGAAACTTACGGAAAGGCACTTTACGATGCCCTTCGCGGTCGCAAGACGCTCGCCCCGCTCATCGAGCAGGATAACGCGCTGACGATTGACGATGCCTATGCGATCAGCCTGGATTTCCTTGCCCGCCGCCGGGCGGATGGGGAGAAGGTGGTCGGCAAGAAGATCGGCGTCACTTCGCGGGCGGTGCAGGACATGCTGGACGTGCACCAGCCCGACTTCGGCTTCCTGACCGACTGGATGTACGTCGAGGGCGACATCGACATCGACGACAAGGCGCTGATCGCGCCGCGCGCCGAAGCCGAGATCGCCTTTGTCCTCAAGGAAGGTCTGAAGGGCCCCGGGGTCACCGCCGCCGATGTCATGGCGGCGACTGAAAGCATCGTCCCGTGCTTCGAGATCGTCGACAGCCGCATCACCGACTGGAAGATCTCCATTGTCGATACCGTCTCGGACAATGCCTCCTGCGGCGTCTATGTGCTGGGTGAGGAACGCCTCGATCCTGCCGGGCTCGACCTGCCGGGCCTGCACGTGGCCGTCACCAAGAACGGAGAGCCGCTATCCGAAGGCTATGGGCACGCGGTCCAGGGCGACCCGGCGCAGGCCGTCGCCTGGCTTGCCAATACGCTGGGCCAATACGGCGTCACCCTCGATGCGGGCGACGTCATTCTCTCCGGTTCGCTGGTTCCTCTTGCCCCCGCGGTGAAGGGTGACCGTTTCGAAATGATCCTGAGCGACTCCAACCCGGAAAACGGGGGCCGGAAAATCGGCTCTTGCGTCGCGCAATTCGTTTGAAAGCCAAATAGGTTTAAAGGACTGTGACATGGCACGCGTGAAGGCGGCAATCATCGGCTCGGGCAATATCGGCACCGACCTGATGATGAAGATGATCAAGTATCCCCAGAACATGGAACTCGCGGCCGTCGTCGGCATCGATCCCAACTCGGAAGGCCTCGCCATGGCCCGCGAGCACGGCATCGCCACGACCCACGAGGGCATCGAGGGCCTCAAGAAGCTGCCCTGCTACCCTGAAATCGGCATCGCCTTCGATGCGACCAGCGCCTATGCGCACAAGGTCCACGACGAGGCCCTGCGCGCCGACGGCATCCAGGTCGTCGACCTGACGCCTGCCGCGATCGGCCCGTTCACCGTGCCGCCGGTCAACATGCATGCCAATCTCGATGCGACCAACGTCAATATGGTGACCTGCGGCGGCCAGGCGACGATCCCGATGGTCGCTGCGGTGAGCCGCGTTGCGAGCCGCGTTCCCTATGCCGAAATCGTGGCTTCGGTCTCCTCGCGTTCGGCAGGCCCGGGCACGCGCGCCAATATCGACGAGTTCACCCGCACCACGGCAAACGCCATCGAGAAGGTCGGCGGCGCCGAGAAGGGCAAGGCGATCATCATCCTCAACCCCGCCGAACCGCCGATGATCATGCGCGACACCGTCTTCACCCTGTCCGAGGGCGCCGACGAGGACACCATCCGCCAGTCGGTCAAGAACATGGTCGCCGAAGTGCAGAAGTACGTGCCCGGCTACCGCCTCAAGCAGGAAGTCCAGTTCGAACGTTTCGGCGACAACAACAAGCTCAAGATCCCGGGCCGGGGTGAGTTCACCGGCCTCAAGACCATGATCATGCTCGAGGTGGAAGGTGCAGGCGACTACCTGCCCAGCTATTCCGGCAACCTCGACATCATGACCGCCGCCGCCAAGGCGACCGGCGAACTGCTGGCCCAGCGGCGCATGGCCGCCAAGGAGAATGCATGATGGCCAAGTTCAACGTGGAAGCGGGCGAAAAGCTCTATATCCAGGACGTCACCCTGCGTGACGGCATGCACGCCATTCGCCACATGTACGGAATCGACCATGTGCGCGACATTGCCAGCGCCATTGAGAAGAGCGGCGTGGACGCGATCGAGGTCGCTCACGGCGACGGTCTCTCGGGCGCCAGTTTCAACTACGGCTTTGGCGCACATACCGATTGGGAATGGCTCGAGGCCGTGGCGGATGTGCTCGACAAGTGCGTCCTGACCACTCTGATCCTACCCGGCGTTGGCACGGTCGAAGAACTTCGGCGCGCCTACGATATCGGCGTACGCTCGGTCCGCGTGGCGACCCATTGCACGGAGGCTGACGTATCGAAGCAGCACATCGGCATCGCCCGCGATCTCGGCATGGATGTCTCTGGCTTCCTGATGATGAGCCACATGATCGAGCCCGAGGTGCTGGCCCAGCAGGCCCTCCTGATGGAAAGTTATGGCGCCCAGTGCGTATACGTGACCGACAGCGGCGGGGCGCTCGACATGGACGGCGTGCGCGCTCGATTCGAAGCCTATGACCGGGTGCTCAAGCCGGAAACGCAGCGCGGGATGCATGCGCACCATAACCTTGGCCTTGGCGTCGCCAACTCGATCGTTGCCGCCCAGTGCGGCGCGGTGCGCATCGATGCCAGCCTCACCGGCATGGGCGCCGGTGCCGGCAATGCGCCTCTCGAGGTGTTCATAGCCGCGGTCGACCGCAAGGGCTGGAATCATGGCTGCGACGTCAACCTGCTGATGGATGCAGCCGAGGACCTCGTGCGCCCGCTGCAGGACCGCCCGGTCCGCGTCGACCGCGAGACGTTGAGCCTTGGTTATGCCGGAGTCTACTCGAGCTTCCTGCGCCACGCCGAAAAGGCCAGCGAGACTTACGGCATCGACACCCGCGCAATCCTCGTCGAACTCGGCCGCCGCAAGATGGTGGGCGGCCAGGAGGACATGATCGTCGACGTCGCCCTCGACATGCTCAAGGCACGCGACGAGTAATCGGAGAAGTGTGATGACCACACTGGACAAGGCCATCGAGCTTGCCAGCGCGGGCGTGGAAGCGGATCGCCCCACCTTCGTCGTGGCGCTCGGCGGCACCACCAGCGCGAACAGCAGTACCGAAAAGGCGCTGCGCATCGCGCTGGAAGGCGCGGCGGCGGGCGGGGCCGAAACCCTGCTGATCAGCGGGCCGGAACTCGAACTGCCGATCTATGCGTGGGAGCGCAAGGAACGCACTCCGGCGGCACAGCACCTTATCGCTTCCCTGCGCCGCGCCGACGGCGTCATCATCGGCTCGCCCGGCTATCACGGCACCATCTCCGGCCTCGTCAAGAACGCGCTCGATTATGTCGAGGACATGTCCAAGGATGAGTGGCCCTATTTCCACGGACGCCCGGTCGGGGCGGTCGCGACCGGCGCCGGTTGGCAAGGCGCGGTCATGACACTGACGACCCTGCGCGGCATCGTCCATGCACTCAGGGGCTGGAATACTCCGCTCGGCGTTGCGATCAACACATCCCAGCCCATGTTCGATGGCGATGGCCGCTGCCTCGACGAAAAGATCGACACCATGCTCCGCGCCATGGGCCGGGAAGTTGCCGAAGCCGCCCGCACCCGCGCCCTGTTGGAGACCCCTCGCCTGTGACGGACATTTCATTGCACCGCCCCTTCCCGGCTTCGCAAGTTCCTGCCTGGGACTTTGAAACCCAGGTCGTTGTCATCGGCTTCGGCGCGGCCGGGGCCTGCGCCGCCATCGAGGCTGCCGACGCCGGTGCCAGGGTCATGGTGTTCGAACGCAATTCCGGCAGCGGCGGTGCATCGGCGCTGTCCGGCGGCGAGATCTACATCGGCGGGGGCACCGACGCCCAGCGCGCCGCCGGCTTCGAGGATACGACCGAAGCGCTTGCCGCCTACCTCAAGGCGGCGGGCGGCCCCTACGCGGACGAGGCGAAGTGCGATCTCTACGCCGAGCAGTCGCTCTCGCACTACGATTGGCTCAAGGCTCAGGGCGTGCCATATCGCGGCAACTACCTGCCCGGAAAGCACATCGAGCCAGTCGACGATTCCACGCTGATCTGGTCGGGCAGCGAGGCGGCGCAGCCCTTTTGCGATATCGCGACTCCCGCCCCGCGCGGCCATGTCATCCAGCACGCAGGCTGGGGCGGCGGTCGCCCGCTGATCGACATTCTTGAAGCGCGCGCGCGCGATCTCGGCGTCGAGGTCGTGGCCGATGCTCGCGCCGTGGCGCTGATCGCCGACGGTGAGCGGATCGTTGGCGCCGTCTTCCGCATCGACAACCGGAACCGCTACGTGAAAGCGGCCAGAGGCGTCGTCCTCGCAACCGGCGGCTTCGTGTTCAACGAAGAGATGCGCCGCAAATATTGCCCCGAAACCTTCAGCATCAACGCCCCGATCGGCGACAAGGACGACGGGACCGGCATCCTGCTGGGCATGGGCGCGGGCGGCGATGCCATCCACATGGAGCAGTTCTTCACAACCTGCCCCTGGACCATGCCCGAACCGCACGCCAAGGGCGTCTTCGTCAATGTCGCGGGCCAGCGCTTCGTCAATGAGGACTGCTACCATGGCCGCGTCAGCCGCTGCGCAGTCGACCAGCCCGGCGGCAAGGTCTACCTGCTGCTGGACTGCGCGCATTTCTCGCAGCCGCTGGACATTGCCCAGATGCGCATTGCCGCCACAGGCGAAACCTGGGAAGAAGTCGAAGCCGAACTGGAGATGCCAGAGGGCACGCTTTCGGCGACGATGGCGTTCTACAACCGCCATGCACGCAAAGGCTGCGACCCGCTCTTCGGCAAGCGCACGCCGATCCTGACGCCGCTTGAGGAAGGCCCCTTCGTCGCGCTCGAACTCGATTTCATGGACAGTTACTTCAGCTTCTTCACGCTCGGCGGCCTGCGCACCAGCGTGGACGGCGAAGTCCTCGACCGCGCTGGCCACCCCGTCTCCGGCCTCTTCGCGGCAGGGCGCTGCACCTCCGGGCTGCCGGCATGGGGCCATGGCTACAGCTCTGGCATGAGCCTTGCCGACTGCACCTTCTTCGGCCGCCGCGCCGGATCGAGGGCTGCCGGCTCGTAGCCCAGACCTTCGACGCACGCCAAATCAGAACAAAATGGGAGAGAACAACATGATCCTTCAGGATAAAGTCGTCATCATCACCGGTGCGGGCCCCGGGATGGGCCAGGCCATGTGCCGGGGCGCTGGCAGGGAAGGCGCGAAAGTCGTCGTCTCCGCCCGTTCGCGCGAGGCCATCGAGGCCATTGCGCATGATATCCTTGAGGCAGGCGGCGAGGCTATCGCCGTTCCCTGCGACGTCGCCCAGACCGACCAGTGCAACGCCCTCGCCAAGGCCGCGCTCGACAAGTGGGGCCGGATCGACGGACTCGTCAACTCGGCCTACTACCACCCGGACTGGACCGAACTAGACACCCATTCCATCGAACAGCTACTCACGGCCATGGATGTGATCGCGGTCGGCGGCGTGCGCATGGCTCAGGCCGTAATCCCAACCATGCGCGAGCAGAAGAAAGGCGCGATCGTCAACGTCTCGACGCTCGCCAGCCGCAAGCCGATGCCGGGCGAAGGCGGCTATGCCATGGCCAAGGCGGCGCTCAACCAGATGAGCCGCCAGCTTGCCGTGGAACTCACCGGAACCGGCATCCGCGTCAACACCGCGCTGATGGGCTGGATGATGGGTGCGCCGCTCGAACAGTACATCCAGTCGCTCGGCGATGGCGCTGAGGCGTTCCGCCAGCAGCGCAGCTCGGAAATTCCCGTCGGTCACATTCCACCCGACGCGGACTGCGCCAAGGCGGTCTACTTCCTCCTGTCCGATTATGCGAGCGAGATCACCGGCGCCGCTCTCGACGTGAACGGCGGCGACTGGGTCGCGGTCTGAAGGAGGAACGACATGCTGGACTGGATGAGGTGCGCCCCCACCCTCGCCGAAGATCCCGTCAGCGGCTTCGATCCCGAGGCCGTCACCGTCAGCGAGACGGTCGAGATCGCCGCCCCTGCCCGAATCGTCTGGGCAATCCTGACCGACGTGCCGCGCTATGCCGAATGGAACCCGTTCTGCGTGCGCGCCGCTTCGACGCTGGAAATGGGCGCGGCCGTGGAGATGACGCTGGTCAACTACGCCGCGCCCGGCTCACTTGTACCGAACTGCGAATATATCTGCGGCTTCGAGCCCGAGAAGCTGCTGAGCTGGGAAATGGTGCATAGCGAGGCCTGGCCCTACCCTGCGAGGCGCGATCAGGTGATCGAGGCGACGGGCGAAAATTCCTGCCGCTACCATTCCACCGACGCCTTTCTCGGCGCCAATGGCATTCACGTCCATCGCTTCGCCGGCCCCTGGATCAAGCGCGCCTTCGATGACAGCGCACGCGCGCTGAAGGCCCGTGCAGAGGCCATGTTCGCCGCCGAAGAGGAAAGCTGAAACAATGGCATATACCCTGCAACAACTGAGTGACCTGGAAGCGATCAAGATCCTCAAGCATCGCTATTTCCGCGCCATCGATACGGCGGACATGGACCTTCTGGCAGGCATGTTCACCGAGGACATCATGGTCGAATATCGCGGCGGTACCTATAAGGTGGCGCTGGCCGGACGGGCGAACATGCTCGAATTCCTGGCGAACTCCTTCCACTCGGGGGCTCTCGCGATGCATCACGGGCACATGCCCGAGATCACCCTGACCGGCGACAACACCGCGAAGGGCATCTGGTACCTCGAGGACATCTTCATCGACATCGAGGCCGGTACCCACACTTACGGCAGTGCCATCTACCGCGACGAATACCTCTGCGAGGGCGGCGTGTGGAAACTCAGCCGGACCGAGTACGACCGTGTCATCGAAGTGGTTCAGCCCATCGACCCGGCCGCGAAGATCACCACCCATTATCTTGCCCGGACCGGTCGCAAGCCCGAAGCGCGCACCGACATCTCGCACCTGATTGAGTGGGATGAGACCGTCTGAACCCTGACGCGGAGACAATCTGACATGCTTTCAAGAACGCCCCTCGGCAGCACCGATCTCTCCGTCAGTGTCCTTTGCTATGGCACCAACATGCTGGGATCGGCCATCGATCAGGAGAGCGCCAATGCCATTCTCGACCGGTTCGTCGAGCTTGGCGGCAATTTCCTCGATAGCGCACGCATTTACGGCGACTGGATTCCCGGCATTCCCGCCGGCGCCAGCGAAAGGGCCATCGGCGCATGGATGAAGAGCCGGGGCAACCGCTCCGATCTCGTCATCGCTACGAAGGGCGGCATGTTCGATGCACGCGCGGGCGATTACCGGATGCGCGTGAACCCACAGGACATTGCGAAGGATCTCGGCGAGAGCCTTGACCACCTCGGCACCGGGACGATCGACCTCTACTTCCTGCACATGGACGATCCCGATGTCCCGGTGCAGGAACTGATCGACGCGCTGGCCGAACATCAAGCGGCAGGCCGTATCCGTCACTATGCCGCGTCGAACTGGGCCGCCGATCGCATTGTCGAAGCCAATGCCTACGCCAAATCCGCAGGCAAGCCCGGCTTCGTCGCCTCCGAGACGTTCTGGGGCCTGGCCAAGCCCGACGTCGAGGCGGCGACCCGGCAGGGCTACCAGCACTACTACGAGGGCGAATACGAGGCACTCCACGAAACCATGCCGATGATCGCCTATGCCGCGACCAGTGGCGGCTACTTCGCCATGCGGGAAAAGGGCGCAGTCGCGGACATGCTGGCCGCGCGCTATGGCAATCAGGACAATGACCGGCGTTTCGCGGCAGCGCAGGAACTCGCGGCCGAACACGGCGTGTCGATCAACGAGATCGTGCTCGGCTACCTCGTCAATCAGCCTTTGCAGACGATCCCGGTCTTCGGCGCCTCCAGCCCCGAGCGCGTCGAGGAAGGCGTCAAGGCGGCGAAAGTCAAGCTCTCGGCCGGGGAACTCGCGCAGCTTCGCGGCTGATCGGTCACCGCGCGCCCAGGCTCAGGTCTTGGCCAAAGCCCCGCGAACGCTATCCACCGCGCGACGCACGCGCTGCTCACGCGTTTCCCCTGCAAGGAGTGCATGATTGCGCGGAATTTCGACACTGATCGGACAGTCGGGCGGCAGGGCCCGAACGAAACCTGCAAGGTCGAACACGCCTTCGCCCGGAAGAAGCCTCGCGGAAGAGGCCTCCGCATCGAGGTCGCCGCAGTCACACTGCGCTGGCCCATCGCCCAACTGGCCATAGAGAATGAACTGCTGCGGCGCTGCGGCAAGCTCCGCCACCGTCCCGCCAGAACGCATCAGGTGCAGGAGATCGACGTTGACGCCCACCTGTCCCGGCCTGTCTATCGCCATTGCGAGGGCAAGCGCATCGGCGAGCAAGTGCACTTGCGACGGGGGATAGAATTCAATGCCTACCCGCAGGTCGTAGCGCGCCGCAAGGTCGCAAAAGGCGCCGAACTTGTCCGTGCGGCGCGCAGGTACTCGGTCGTAGCACAGCACATTGACCAGCCCCGCCCCGAGTTCTGCCGCGCATTCGAGCGCAGGTGCAAAGGCCCCGACATCGCTGCGTCCTGCAAGCGTGAAGGGATAGGCAAGGTCGAGCGAAAGACCGAGGTCAGCCAGTCTGCGGGACAGATCCTTGCGCGCCGATCGGTCGCTGCAGAGATCGAACCGCGGCATCAGCGGCAGAACGTCCATCGACTGCATGAAGAGGCATATGCCCGCGCAGCCTGCAGCGCTTGCCGTTTCGGCAAGCTGGACCGGGTCGGCATCTACCGCCGTGATGTGATCGAGAGACAGGCGCATGATTGCCATCTAGCGCAATTGAAGGATTGGTGCATTTAATAATTACGCATATGCTTCACAATACGGTTTCACAATCATCTATTGCGTCGATATGTTCGGGAAGTAATTCGCAAAAATCGGCCCGAAGGGAATGTCATCTCATGCCGTGTTACGCTTTTCAGGGAATCGTTCCGGTCGTGGATACCGCAAGCTTCGTCCACCCGCTCGCCTCGCTCATCGGTGACGTGATCGTCGGACCCGGATGCTTCATTGGCCCCGGCGCGTCGCTGCGAGGCGATTTCGGACGCATCGTCATCGAGGGCGATACGAGCGTTCAAGATTCGACCACGATCCATGTCTCGTCGCTGCGCGATACCGTCATCGGTCGCGGCGCGACCCTGGCGCACGGCGCGATCATCCACGGCTGTATCATCGGGAGCAACGCGCTGATCGGCATGAACGCCGTCGTGCTCGACGGGGCGGAGATCGGCGAGGAAAGCCTTGTCGCCGCGCTTTCACTGGTCAAGTCGGATACGGTGATCCCGCCGCGCAGCCTTGTCGCGGGTAACCCGGCCAGAGTGGTCAGGACCTTCGAGGCGCATCAGGTCACCTGGAAGAACGACGGGAAGGGCGAATACCAGCGCCTTGCGCGCGAGGCGCTGACCGACATGTTGGAAGTCGAACCGCTCGCTGCGCCGGAACCTGATCGCAAGCGCGTGCAATCGAACGCCATTGCCGTGCGCCTGCGCGGCGAAGAAGCGGCCGAACGCGAACGGCGTGCCGCCCGGGACCGGAACTGAAGCGCAAAGCACAGACCAGCCCATAAGTGAGAGGAGCGCCAAAAATGCAGACGAGCACCGAAACCGACCGGAACAAGGCCGCGCCGGGCCGCAGCATGGGACACATCGCCCTGCACTACGGCACGGAAGCAGACGGTCCTGTCGCAGCCAAATTGCTTGGCCTGCTGGGCCTTGAGGAAACGCAGGTCCTGCACCTGCCCGGCGGCAATTTCTACCGCTTCGTGATTGGTGCCGATCACTTCGCGCGGGCCGACGGCATCGTCTATCTCTCCTGCCTGCCGGAGCCCCAGCGCAAGCTGATCGAGGCCATTCACGAGACACTGGGCGTGGGTACGGCAGACGAACACCAGGCCGTCAAGGACATGCGCGCCATGATGGAGAGCGACTTCGAGGCGAGCTTTCACTTCGGCTTCCTGCTGGAATCTTTGGAAGACCTCGAACGCATCGTGCTTGACCTCAAGCAGCGCAGCGAAAGCGATCCCGACATCAAGGGGCGCCTGAAGTTCGGGCTCAACCGTGCCCGCCCCGGCAATCCGGAAGTCGATGCACGCCTCGATACCTCACCGCTCTACGGTGACTGCACGCGTTTCGCCTATGGCGCGAACGGCGTACAGGCCTTCATCGAAACCGACATCCTGCGCGCGGGCCAGCTCGGCGATTCCATGGTGATCGAACTCGATTACGTCTTCCCCGGATACGAGAACCACGTCCTGTCCGTCGTGGAGATGTGAGCATGAGCGGGCACCCCGATCGAGCCCAGCGCGACGCCCAGCCTTTTCAGAACTTCACCACTTCCACCTGCGGGACCGGGAACTCACTGGCACCAATCCAGCGCCACAAGGCGGTTCCCGAACGGTGCCCGGCAAGGTCGATCCAGTTGCCGAAGCCCGGGTCCGCATCGGCGCAGACGACGACTACGCTGCCGTCGTCCTCGTATTTCGCCATGGTGTTGTTGAGCCATACACGCGGGTTGTTGACGTGATCGAGCGATTCCATCCACCAGTTGTCGAGCTGGAAGTTCCACATGCGGCATTCGGGCGGCATGGCCCGGATCACCAAAGCCTCGCCGGGAGCGAGGTCGAAGTAGAGGTGCCCGTACCAGATATTGGGATCGCCGCCAGCGCGGTAGAAGATCGACTGGTCGCCGTCGAAGATCCGGTTCGGCTGCGCCTTGAACCACTCGGACCAGTCGGCAAACGTGCTGGCCGTACCGCGTACCCACTGCGCCGCGCCCAGCAACTGCTTTTCGATGATCTCGGGAGACAGGATGCCCGGCACCGCCGGCCCTTGCCCGATCCGCTCGACCTGCACTTCGGCGGGAACCTGGGTCTTCTTGTCGTCGAAAGTCTGCCGCACGATCAACAGCGAGGTGTCGTCCGACATCGGCAGCCAGTTTCCGGGCTTCCGGTCCTTGCTGGCGACGATCTCGAATGTGCCGCCGGGGCCGAATTCCATGTCGGCGAACTCGATTTCGCCTGTGGAAACCATCGTCCCTTCAGTGGCATAGCGGTTGGCCTTGCTGCCGATCGAGAAATAGGGAACCGAGTTGCGCTTGCCGGTGATCCGGTACTCGCGGTCAGGGCTGACGACGCATTGCTGATAGAGGTTGTCGGGGTTGTCGGCACCGATCTTGATCTTGTCATCGCAGAGCAGGAACAGGCGCGGAAAATCGGGATCGGCACTGTCGACCAGCATGTTGAGCGCGGTTCGCGTCAGGCGCGAGAGGTAACGCAGCCCTTCGGCCTGGTCGATCGCCGTGGACGGCGCCGCGTCGTGCATCAGCACTTCGCCGGCATCTGCCAGGCGGTCGCAGAATTCGCGCCACACATGGCCCAGCTTGCCGTGCCCGGTCGGTATTTCATTCATCGTCGCTCTCCCGGTTTTTCAACTTTCTCATGCCGGCCCGAACCGGCACGAAGGGATTCATGACCCATTCGCTCGAATCCATCGCCGCACGCCTGCAACGCCTCGAAGACCTTGAGGCAATCCGCGCCCTGATCGCGAACTACGGCCCCCTCGCCGACAGCGGCAAGGCGCAGGCGCTTGCGCAATTGTGGAGCGAAGGCGGCGAATATGAAGTGGTCGGCTTCGCCTCGGCCAAGGGACATGAGGCGATTGCCGGAATGATCGACGGGCCGGTGCATCGCGGCCTCATGGCCGATGGCTGCGCGCATCTGCTTGGCCCGGTGGCGATCGATCTCGACGGCGACCGCGCGATCGCGCGCGGCCACAGCGTCGTCATGCGACATGTGGCTGGAAAAAGCGCAGGGCGATTCGAAGTCCATCGCGTCTCCGCCAACCGCTGGATGCTGGAGCGCAGGAGCGATGGCTGGCGCGTGGTTCACCGCGCCAACGCCCTGCTCGACGGACAGGAAGCTGCCCGCGTCCTGCTCACCCCGCCAGTTGCCCCCCGTCCACGGTAAACAGCGAGCCGGTGACCTTGCGCGCCTTGTCGCTGGCAAGAAAGGCGAACATCTCGGCGATGTCCTCAGGGGCGCACGAGCCGTTCTCCAGCTTGGGCGAATTGCGCATGACGAGCGTCCAGTCCACGTCACCCGCCGGCGGAGGGGTCTGCGTCATCGGCGTCTCGACGTGGCCGGGACAGATCGCGTTGACGCGAACGCCGCGCGATCCGTATTCGATCGCCAACCCCTTGGTTATGGCGGCCACGGCATGCTTCGAAGCCGAGTAGGCAATCGTATAGGCGATCCCCTGAAGCGCAGCGGTCGAAGCCGTGTTGACGATATTGCCCTTCGACTTGACCAGATACGGCAGCGCCGCCTGGCACAGGACGAATACGCTCGTCGCATTGATCGTCATGAGCTGCTCGAAATCCTCAAGTGCAAACGTATCCGACGGTCCCCACTTGAGCAGGCCGGAGATATTGCAAAGGATGTCGAGCCCATCCTTCGCGGCGACTTCGACAAGCCGCCGCGAAGAAGCGTGGTCCATGGCATCGTAATGCTGGACGACAGGCCTGGTCGCCATCATCGCCGCCGTCTCCTCCAGCCCCGCAAGATTGCGATCACCGATGGTCACTTGCGCGCCTTCTTCGGCAAAGCGGATCGCGGTTGCCCGGCCGATCCCCGATGCCGCGCCGGTTATGAGCGCCTTCTTGCCTGCGAACAGCATTACGATCCTCTCCTCTTTCTTGTCTTACCTCAGAACTTTACGCCTGCGGTCACCCCGTAAGTACGCGGTTCGGGGAAGTAGCCCAAAGTCATACCGCCGAAGCCGGCACCGAAGTCGATGAAATTGCTGGGGCTGTCTTCCTTGGTCAGGTTGCGCACGAAGCCCGAAAGCGATGCCTCGACGCCGCCCAGCCGGATCTCCGAAACCGTGGCGCGCAGGTTCACGATAGTGCGGCCCGGCGAGCGCGTGTTGTGCGCGTTCAGGTCGGAATCCGTCGCGCTGTCGAGCGGATAGGGGAAGGTGTAGTATTTCGAGACGTAGCTGACGTCCCCGTAGAGGTTCAGCTTGCCCCAATCGCCTTCCACCACGCGCCAGTCGATCCCGGCTGCCGCCGTCGTCTTCGGGGCATGCGGGAAAGCGCGGTTGTCGGCCACATTTACGCCGCCGTCGATGAAGGTCTTGTACTTGGGGTCGAGGAAAGCGAGCGATCCGTTGATCGTCACGCCAGCGACCGGACGGGCTACGAGTTCGAACTCAAGGCCCTGGATGCGCGCGGCACCGGCATTACGCACGACAGAAGCCGCGCCAAGACCGGCGGTGAAGACCGCAAGCTGCATATCCTTGTGCTCGTCCCGGAAGGCCGCGACGTTGAAGACCAGATCGTTGCCGATCAGCTTGGTCTTGACGCCAAGTTCGTAGCTGTCGACCTTTTCGGGGCGATAGGGCTGGCACAGTTCGGTCGCGCCGGCCGGGCACCCGGCTGGAGCCGCCGGATCGAAGAACACGTTGGTCTCGCCATTGAAGCCGCCCGACTTGAAGCCGCGCGCGAAGCGGGCGTAGACGTTCACGTCCGGGTTCACTTCATAGCTGAGCGTCGCTGCGGGCGAGAAGTTGTTGTACTTCGCATCCGGGAACGTGCCGTAAGGCAGGTCGGCGATGACGGTCGGTGCCGTGATGCCCTGCGACGCATCGTAGTTGATGCGGAAGAAGCGCGCGATGTCCTTCTTCTCGTACGTGTAGCGAGCACCCAGCGTCAGCTTGAGGGCATCGGTCAGCTTGTAGTCGAGCTGCGCATAGAGCGCGAACGCCTTGGTGTGCGAGCCATAGTCCGAGGTCAGGTCGGTCGCGCCGCCAAAATAGGACTGCGGATTCTGCGTCTCGGCCTTCTCCGAGAAGTAGAACGCGCCGACGACGTACTTCAGCTTGTCCGACATAGCCTCGCCGGTCACCTGAAGCTCCTGGCTGAAAGCGTGGTAGTCGGTCAGGCGCTGGGTGAAGGCCACCGGCAACGGCGAGCCGTCGAGGTCAAGCCCGTCCTTCCACGCAAGATCGCGGTAGGCGGTGATCGACTTCAGTTCGGCCGCTCCAAGGTTCGCCGTCACCGTCAGCGCGTGGCCGTAGCTGCGCGAATCCTCGTAGACGTCGCCGTCGATCGAGGCCGTGCTGACGCGATCCGGGTTGGTATAGAGGTTGAGCGGGAAAAACGCGCCGCCGAAAGCGTAGCCTGCCGAATTCGGGTCGAAGATGTCGCGCGGATCGCCATTACGGTTGACGCGCAGGAGCTGCGAAAACGGCGGGGTCTGCTTGTTCTTCGAATAGTCGAATGTGTAATCGGCGGTAATGTCGTCCGAAATCTCGGCGCGGACCTGCACCATGAAGCTGCCCGACTTGATCGAGTCGGTCTTGCTGCGTTTGGGCAACGAGGAGCCGGGGGTATCGAAGGGATCGGCGACGAGGTCGATCACGCCGTTGCGCTTGCGGTACTGACCCGAAATCTTCGCCGAGAAGATGCCCGTGCGCGGCAGGTCGAGCACTCCGCGGAACTTCCACTCGTCGAAGCTGCCGTAAGTCACATCGGCAGAGCCACCGGCTATGCCGCTTGGCTTCTTGGTGACGAGGTTGACCGCGCCGGCCAGCGCGTTGCGACCGTAGAGCGTTCCCTGCGGGCCACGCAGGACTTCCACGCGCTCGAGGTCGGCGATGTCGAAGATCGAGCCTTGCGCCTTAGCGATGTAGACGCCGTCAAGATAGAGGCCGACCGCAGGTTCCCAGGTGATCGCCGGGTTGATCGTGACCGAGCCGCGGATCGAAATCTGCGAAATGGTCTTCGACGACGGCGCGCGCTCGATCTTCACGTTGGGGGCGATGGTGCCCAGCTTGTCGATCGAATCGACGCCGCGGCTTTCAAGGTACTGCTCGCTAACCGCCGAAATCGCGATGGGCACATCCTGGATATTCTCGGACCGCTTCTGGGCGGTCACGACGATGGCGCCGATTCCATAATCTTCATCGGCGCCTCCCTGCTGGGCGGCGACATCCTGCGCAAAGGCTGGAACGGCGGCGGCAAGCACGCCCGTCAACAGCGCAGTGGTGCCAAGAAACTTCCTCATTACATCCTCCTCCAGGCAACGGCCACTCCGGCCATCGCGTAACATTCATACCAGCCTAATTATGTTTTCTTGACAGAATGGGCAAGCTGATTGTCTAACACGGAGAATATGTCAGCATTATGCTACGCAAAATGCGATTTTGAACGAGAGGATAATCGCGTGACCGCACGCACCATCGAAGCACGACTCGACCGGCTCGAATCTCTGGACGCGATTCGCCAGCTTCCCGCCAAGTATGCCCTCGCACTCGACATGCGCGACATGGACGCGATGGTCTCGCTGTTCCCCACCGATGTACGGGTCGGGCGCGAGACGAGCGGCCGTCTTGCCCTGCGCGAATACATGGACGGAACGCTACGCTCGCCCTTCACCGGAACGTCGCATCACATCGGCGGGCACATCATCGAGTTCGATGACGCCGACCACGCCCACGGCATCGTCTATTCCAAGAACGAGCACGAGACCGGCGACGAATGGGTCATCATGCAGATGATGTACGTCGACGACTACGTGCGTCAGGATGACCGCTGGTACTTCGCGCGACGCCTGCCGCTCTACTGGTACGCCACCGACCTCAACAGGCCGCCCATCGGCGACAGCAAGATGCGCTGGCCCGATACCGAATGGGCCGAGGGCAACTTTCACAAGCTGTTCCCCAGCTATGAGGAGTTCTGGGCGCGCTCGGGCGATCATGGCGGCCCGGTGGCCGAGCCAGCCCCACTCGACAAGTTCATCGAGACGATGCGGCGCGGCAAGGGCGCGCCCAAGGTCAAGGTCCGCGCGCAATGAACGTGCCGGCGGATTTCATGCCCCCCAGCCCGTGGGGTCTGCGGCCGGAAGCGTCCGTCCCTGAGGCCGGGCGCGATATCCGCGACTGGGGGCTGTCGATCGACGCGCCGCTGACGCTCGAAGATCCCGAAACGCACGACTGGGATGAAGCGGCGGACATGATCGTCGTCGGCCTTGGCGGCGCAGGCGTGGCAGCGGCGCTGGAAGGGTTGGAGCGCGGGCTCTCGGTCATTGCACTCGACCAATATGACGGCGGCGGATCGTCGGCGGCGAACGGCGGCGTCTTCTATGCGGGAGGCGGCACGCCGATCCAGCGCGAGGCAGGCATTTCCGACGATGCGCAGCGCATGGAAGACTACCTGCGCTACGAAGTGGGCGATGTCGTCTCGCCCGAGACCCTGCGCGACTTCTGCGAGCAGAGCGCCGGCACCGTCGAATGGTTGCAGCGCCACGGCGCACCGTTCGAGGCAAGCTATTGGCCGAAAAAGACCTCGTACCCGCCGCTCGACAAGTTCCTTTACCACCCCGACAGCAGCCTTGCCGGACCGTTCCGCGACCTGACCCCGCCCGCCGCGCGCGGTCACCGGACCGTGCGGCGCAATGGCGGCAAACCCTGGGGACTCGGCGCGGGCATCTGGGAACCGCTCAGGCAGGCAGCGCTGAACCGCGGTCTCGTAATCCACACCCAGACCGAAGCCCGCCAGCTTGCCCTCGACAGCAGCGGACGGGTGATCGGCGTGCGGGTCGAGCGTTTCATCGACCCCGCCATTCGCAAACGCTATTCGCGGCACATCGCCGCGGCGAACAAGTGGATAGCGATGCTTTCGCCCACGTTTCCCGGCGCACGGCTGACTTTCGCCATCGGCTACCGCCACCTCGCCAAGGCCAAGGCGCTTGCAGCCGCAGGCCGCACCAGTGCGTGGGTCCGCGCCCGCCGCGGCGTCGTACTGAGCGCGGGCGGCTTCATCTGCAACCCGGACATGGTCCGCCATTTCGCGCCCGACTATTCGGCCGGTCTGCCCAACGGCACCCTGGGAGACAATGGCAGCGGTATCATGCTGGGCGTCTCGGCCGGCGGGAAGACCGCGCTGATGGAGCGCGTCTCCGCGTGGCGCTTCCTGTCCCCGCCGCGCGCATGGGGACAGGCCCTGCTCGTCAACGGGAGGGGCGAGCGATATTGCAACGAGACATGGTACGGCGCGCGCATCGGCGATGAGATGGTCGAACGCAACGGCGGGCGCGGCTACATCATCATGGACCGCAAGCTGTTCCGCCAGTCGCTGCGCGATGCCTTCGGCGAAGGCGTGCTGGGCTTCCAGCGCGACATCACGCTCGTCAATGCCTTCTTCGCCGCGGAAAAGGGCCCCACGCCAGCGGCGCTTGCCGCGAAGTTGGGCTGCGATCCTGCCTTACTGGCGGCCAACATAGCGGCCTACAACCGCGCCGCACGCGGCGAGAAGCCCGACCGTTTCCACAAGTCACCTGACGAAATGGCCGTACTCGATAGGGGGCCCTACTATGCCATCGACGCCTCCGTCGACGCGCGCATGTTCCCCATTGCCTGCATGACCGTGGGCGGCCTCTCCGTCGACGAGAAGAGCGGCGCGGTCCGGAGGCGTGAGGGCGAGGACATCGTGCCCGGCCTCTACGCAGCGGGGCGCAACGCAGTGGGCATCTGCTCCAACCTCTACGTCAGCGGCCTCTCCTACGCCGACTGCATCTATTCGGGCCGCCGCGCCGCCCGGGCAATTTCAGAGTCGGGACAATGAGCGCGAATGCAACACAGTTCGATTACGTCATCGTCGGTGGAGGCGTTGCGGGCTGTGTCCTGGCGGCGCGCCTGTCGGAAGACCCGCGGGTAACGGTCCTTCTCGTCGAAGCGGGCGGACGCGATGGCAGCCCCCTGATCGCTGCGCCGGGCGGGCTGCTGCCGATCATGATGTCGGGCAGCCATGCTTGGAAATACATGTCCGCGCCGCAAGCGCATCTCGACGGGCGAGTGCTCTACCTGCCGCGCGGCAAAGTGCTGGGCGGCGGCTCCTCGATCAACGGCATGGCCTACGACCGGGGAATGCATTCGGACTACGATCGCTGGGCGCAGGCAGGCAATTCCGGCTGGTCCTTCGCCGAAGTGCTGCCCTATTTCCGCAGGTTGGAGACGTTCCATCCTGCAAACGACGCGTGGCACGGGCAGGATGGCCCCATCCACGTCACGCGCGGCGATCAGGACCACCCGTTCGCCAGGGCCTTCCTCGCAGCGGGCGCCGAGGCCGGCTACCATCGCAATCCCGACCTCAACGGCGCGAGGCGCGACGGCTTCGGCGCGGTCGACCTGACGGTCCACAAGGGCCGGCGATGCAGCGCCTCCAGCGCCTACCTGCGCCCCGCGATGAAGCGTGCGAACCTCACCGTCCTGACCAAGACGCAGACCCGCAAGGTCCTGATCGAGAATGGCTGCGCTACCGGCATCATGGTGCGCAGGAACGGACAGGACAGCACGATTGCCGCCCGCGCCGAAGTGATCCTTTCGGCAGGCGCGATCAATTCACCGCATCTCCTGATGCTGTCGGGCATCGGTCCTGCAGGGCATCTGGCTACGCATGGCCTCCCCGTCGTGCGTGACATGCCCGGCGTTGGACAGGACCTTCAGGACCACCTCGCCGCCCATGTGAAGCGCCGCTCGACGAAGCCGTGGTCGATGCTGCGCTACCTCAATCCGGTCTACGGCTCGCTGGCGATGGGACGCTACCTCCTGCTGCGCAGCGGCCCCCTTGCCTCGACCGGCATGTCCGTCGCCGCTTTCGTGAGATCCGACCCGGCGCTCGACGAACCCGACATCAAGATGCTGCTGGTCACGGCGCTGACGAGCAATAACGGCCGTACGCTCATGCCCAGTCACGGCTTCTACGCCCATATCAACGTCGCCCGGCCCGAGGCGCGCGGCTCCGTCACGCTGGCCAGCGCCGATGCGGACGCCGCCCCGGTCATCGACCAGAACTACCTCGGCACCGAAAACGACCGGCGCGTCATGCGCGAAGGCGTGAAGATCGCGCGCCGGATATTCGCCCAGAGTGCCTTCGATCCCATGCGGGGCGAGGAACTCGCCCCCGGCCGGCAGGTCCAGAGCGACGAGGAGATCGACGCCTTTGTCCGCGCCAGCGCCGAGGCGGACTACCATTCCGTCGGCACCGCCCGCATGGGCAGCGATCCGCGTGCGGTCGTCGACCCTGACCTCAAAGTCCACGGCATCGATCGCCTGCGCGTCGTCGATGCCTCGGTGATGCCGCACCTGCCCGGCGGCAATACCGCAATCCCGGTCGCCATGATCGCCGAGAAGGCAGCCGACATGATCCGCGGCATCGCGGCGCCCTCACCAGCCAAGCTTCCCGAGGAGCAAGCCCGATGAAGGTCGCAGCCATGGTCTGCCACTCTCCGAACCAGCCGCTCGTGCGCGAGGAACTGGATCTCGCCCCGCCCGGCGAGGACGAAGTGCTGATCGAGATCATGGCGAACGGTCTGTGTCACAGCGACCTGAGCCAACTCGAGGGCAAGGCCGCGCCTTATCCCTTCCCCGTGGTCGTCGGCCACGAAGGGGCAGGCATCGTGCGCGCGGTCGGCTCGGCCGTTACCAGCGTCGCGGTGGGCGATCACGCCATTGCCGTTGCCCTGGGGGAATGCGGAAGGTGTCGCAACTGTCTCTCCGGCAAGACCAACTTATGCGAGTTGTTCCTTGCCGAGATCGCCACGCAGGAGACCCGCTTCTCGCTGAACGGCAAGCCGGTCTGGGCCTATTCGGGCGTCGGCTCGCTGGCGCAATTCGTGGTGATGAAGGAGCGCAACGTCGCGAAAATCCGCAAGGATGTGCCTTTTCACCTCGCCTGCACGATCGGCTGTTCGGTCGCGACCGGCGTCGGCGCGGCGATCCACACGGCGCGCGTTGCCAAAGGCGACAGCGTCGCCGTCTTCGGTCTTGGCGGCATTGGCCTGAATGTCGTGCAGGGCGCGCGGCTGGCAGGGGCCTCGCGCATCATCGGCGTCGACATCAATCCCGAGCGCGAGGCGCAGGGGCAGCGTTTCGGCATGACCGACTTCGTCAATTCCAGGGAAACCGAACCCGTCACCGCGATCCGCGCCCTTACCGATGGCGGGGTCGACCATGCCTTCGAATGCGTCGGCCATGCCGGCCTCATGGAACAGGCGTTCGACTGCACCCGCGTCGGCTGGGGCTGCTGTACCGTGCTGGGCGTGCCGCCCGACGGCGAAGTGATGAGAGTCACGCCCTTTGCCCTGCAACTGGGCCGCACCGTCAAGGGCTCCTTCATGGGCAACGTAAAGGGCCGCAGCGAACTGCCGCACTTGCTCGATCACTATGCGGATGGGCAGCTCAACCTCGATGACCTCGTAACTCATCGCCTGCCGATGGAAAAAGTGAACGAAGGCTTCGCGCTGATGAAGTCAGGCGAGGCGATCAGGGTCGTGTGCAGCTTTCAGGACGATTGATCCGCCCGGCAAAAGAGGGAGAAGGACATTGACGATCAAGTACGTCGCGTTGCTCAAGCGCCGCGAAGGAATGTCGCATGAGGCTTTCGTCGCGTACTACGAAACCCGCCATGCCCCGCTGATCCTCTCCCTGCTGCCCGGCATACAGGACTACCGCCGAAACTACCTGCGAGGCGAAAGCGCCTTCGCTTCTCCCGGCGCCGCGCCGCCGGATTTCGACGTCATGACCGAAATCGCCCTCGCCGACCGCACCGCCTGCGACCGGTTCCTGGCCCGCTCGGCTGAACCCGACATCGCCCGAAAGATCGCCGAGGATGAGGAAAACCTGTTCGACCGGGACTGCACCCGCATGTACCTCGTCGACGAACGCGCCTCGCCGCTGCCTTCAGCGGCTGCCGATCCGGCGCTGCGCGCCCTCATCGACGAGCGGGCGATCATGCGCGGCCTGGCCCGCTTTGCCCGCGTACTCGACAGCAAGGACTGGAACGCGCTCGGCGATGTCTTCGCGCAGGACGTCGCGTTCGATTACGGCACCGGCGAAGAGCGCAAGGGGCTCGCCGCACTTCGCGACAACATGACCCGCTTTCTCGACAATTGCGGCCCCACCCAGCACCTGATCGGCAGCGTGACGGTAGACCTTGCCGGTGATCGCGCCGTCAGCCGCTCCTACGTGCAGGCCCGCCACCAGCGTGCTGGCGATGCGGCTGGTGCGGTGTTCGATTCGAACGGCGAATATATCGACTGCTGGGAGCGACGTCCGGAAGGCTGGCGCATCGTAAGGCGCGACGCGAACTGGCAGACGCACGCCGGCGATCCCGCGATCCTGTCGGCGGGATCGGGCGACCTGGGCTGATGCTGCCTTAGTCCTCCGGGCCGAGGTCCGGCACCCAGGGCACGCCGTTGATGTGGCCTCCGCCATCCACAAACAGCGTATTGCCGGTCAGGTAGCGCGCATCCTCGCTGGCAAGGAATACCATGACACCCCCGACGTCGGCCTCCGGATCGCCCATGCGACCCATCGGATTGGCGGCGGCAGTCGCGGCGGCGACTTGCGGCTGCATTTCCTCGAAGCGTCGATAGGATGCCGACTTTGCTGCCGGGCAGACGATGTTCACGCAGATCCCGTGGGCAGCCCACTCCCGCGCTGCCGTGCGCGAATAGGCGCGCAGGGCCTCCTTGCCCGCGTTGTATTCCGCCGTGCCCATGTGGGCGTTGACGCCGTTGAGCGAGGCGACATTGATGATCCGCCCCCAGCCCTGCTTGCGCATGATTGGGAAGGCTGCCTCCATCGACCATTTCGCGGCATAGAGGCACATGTCCATGGCGCTGGCGAAAATGGCATCGGTCTTGGCCTCGATCCGCGCCTGCCCCTGCCCGCGATAGGCATTGTTGACGAGAATATCGATCTTGCCGAAACGCTCCACGCACCGCTCGACGGCGGCGAAGACTTGCGCCCTGTCGGTCACGTCGCAAGCGATGAATTCCGCCCCGGCACCCATCTCGCGCAGTTCCGCAGCGACATGCCTGCCCCGCTCGGCATCGAAATCCACGACCAACACCGAGGCACCTTCGGCCGCCATGCGCCGCGCCGTGCCGTGACCGATACCGTCAGCCGCGCCCGTGACGAGAGCGACGCGCCCATTCAGCCTGCCTTCCATCAATCCAACCTTCCCTTGAAACCTGTCCTCAATCGGCCGATGCGAAAGGCATGCAGATGCTGTCGAAGCCCAGCACATGGGCAATCCTGCCAAGCCCGATCCAGGCGGCAACGCAGTGCGAAAGGTCGACGATTTCGGCATCGCTGAACAGCGCATGTGCGCGGGTCCAATACTCTTCGTCTTGGGCGAGGACCTTCGGCTCTTGGGCGAAACGTTCGGCGAACTCGATCGCTAGGCGCTCGCGGTCGGAGAACACCTTCGCCTCGCGCCAGCTCTCCACCTCTGCGTAGAATGCCTCATCCGGCGCCGGTCCATTGTCGATCACGAGATGGTCCGCGCGCTGCCCGGTCGCGGCGAACATCGCGCTCGCATCGCGCGCAGCGCGAAATTGCTGGCAGATGATGCACCCGTTGATCTGGGCGATACGTGAACGCCCGCCCTCGAACTCACGCAAAGTCAGGATGGAATCGCGATAGACCGCCTTGGAGAAGGCGTCCGCTGCCGCCATGATGGTACGGGCATGGTTCCTTGCGGCGAAACCATAAGGATCGTGTCCCTGATCTGCTGGAATTGCGATGCGGATCATGAATATCCTCCTCGGTGAGCCATCAGGCCGGCTCGGCCACGGCCAAAGGACGGCCGCTGGCGAGCGAAAAGGCGAAGAACAGCATCGAGACCGCGAATGACGCGGCAATCAGCATTCCCGCAACCGGCGCATAACCGCCCGCCACGTCATGCAAGACGCCCGAAAGCGGCGGCAGGGCGAAAGTAAATGGCAGATTCGCGATGGCATAGAGGCCGATCACCCGGTGCAAGGCCGCAAGACCGAAGACCTGCCCCGCAAGGACATTGACGGCCGGGAACACCCCCGCGCCCCCCGCTCCGATCAGAAGGACGACGGAGACCATGACCGGAAGGTCGGACGTCGCCAGCAGCGCGCTCCATCCCAGGGCGGTGAGCACGCCGATCAGTGCCAGCGTGCGCGCCGCGCCCAGCCATCCGCAGAGCATGCCGACCACCAGCGAACCAGCCACGCTGGCCCCGCCAGTGAATGTAACAAGAAGCGCCGCATGCTGATCGGAAAGCCCGCGCTCCACACCGAAAGCGACGAGGTGCGTCATGCCGGTGATGCCAACGGACGTCAGCGTTCCCGCACCGCAGACAAGCACCCAGAAGGCCGGGCGCCTGAAGATCGTGCGCATCGCCAGCGCAGGTGTATCGTCATGCCCGAGCCCACTGACACCGGCCAGTGGCTCACCAATCCCGAGGGCCAGAGGCAGCAGGAGGAGATGAAGTCCCGCCAGCAGGAAATAGAAGGAACTCAATCCCAGCGCAGCGATAACCGGCGTTCCGGCGACCGGCAGAAGCGCCACGAGCACGGGCATGCTCACGAATCCGAGCGCAGGCCCCGGGTTCGGCTGAAACCAGCGGCTTGCCAGCATTGCCGAGGAGAACGGAACGAAAGCGAGACCCAGACCGATCGGCAGAGCATAGGCGAACAGGACCAGACCCATGCCCGCCTCGCCCAGCAGCGGTGCGAGGCCCAGAACCAGATAGCCGAGCCCGGATAGGATCACGCCCGCAAGGATTGCCACGCGCAGCCCGAAACGGCCGATGACACCTGCGGCCAGAGGCGCGCCCACGCCCATGACGAGGACGGCGAGCGCCAGCCCGAACGTCGCCATGCCGCGCCCGACTCCGAAATGCGCCTGCACCGGCAGCACGGTGATGCCGAAAGCTCCGAAAGCAGCGCCAACGACGACATTCTGGCAAAGGAAGCCGCGCAGCGCCATTGCCCTGCGCGTGCCCGTGGTTATTCCGTCCATGCGTTTTCCTGCTCCATCAGATTCTATCCGGGACGTCATCGATTGTCGGGATTGCAGGCATCTGCGGCACGTTGTGCGCGTAGCCCATTTCCTCGTATCGCTCGGCGATCCTCCAGCCCTTTTCAGTGCGTACGAGCTTGTCGCGGTACCAGAGGCCAATGAAGAACACCTGCTCGGCGCCGTCGTCCTTGCGATAGACCATCGGGTTGAACAGGATCGTCCGGCTCGTTGCACGGTCGCCGTCGAGGTCCAGCCTGGTGGTGGCAACCATGTGCTGGAACAGCGGAAAGCGTTCCATCGCCAGCGGCAGCCACGCCTTGATTTGCGCCAGCGTGCCGCGCGCGCCGCCGGTCTCGCGATAGTCTATCACAGCGTCGGACGTGAAGACCTCGTCCAGTGCGTCCCAGTCGCGCTCGTCGATCGCGAAGCTGTAGCGGGCTAGCAGGTCCTGAATCTCGAGGCGGTCCGAAATTTCCTGAAGCGGCAGCATCTCCTAGCTCCTTCTCGTGCCGAGCAGTTCGGTCACCGCGGTTCCACAGCGCCGAACCAGCAGAGCCGTGACCGCAAGGCCCGACAGATCGGGAAGCGCGCTCGGCTCACCCGGAAGCCAGATCACCGCGGACGCGGGGAACTGGGTGCCGGTGTCGACCAGATCCACCGAGACACCCTCGGAGTGTTCTGCCAGTTCCCGCACTTGTTCAATTACTTGCGCATGAATATCCGCGCTGGCCCGCGTTCCCGTGACCAGCAGGGCCGAGCGCAGGCCGAGGGCATCTGCCCTGGCACCCGGCGACAGCACGATTTCCTCGACGCGCGCTGGAACGACCTTCGTGCGGTCCATGAATTGTTCCTCATCGGCGCGCATGGTCTCACCGACCGTTCCTGCCAGCAGGGCGGCCGTGCCCGCCATGTCGTCATTCCAGAATTCGCTTATCGTGTCCCATCCGAAGTCCGGCGCATCGATCAGGTGATTGCGCACGTAGCCTGAAAACGGGAACAGCCCGGCTGCGAGCGGAGCGTGTTTCTCTTCGTAGTAGCTCTGGAATTGTCCGCGTGTGGTCCCCGGCTTTCGGGCAAGGGCGCAGAGGCTTTTGATCATGTACAAATTGGCCACTTCGGCAAAGGAAACTGGCCCCGGCTCCTTGTACAGAGCCGGGGCATCAAATGGGGGATCAGCCGCCGCCGAAGGTGTACTTCAGGCGCAGGCCGTACATGCGCGGCTCGCCATAGAGCGTCGACCAATAAAGCAGCGCGCCCTGCTGATAGACGTCGGTATTGGAGATCCGGTAGCTCTTGTCGACAAGGTTGGTGCCGAAGACGCCCACGTCGAGACCGCTGCCATAGACATTCTTCCAGTCGAGCGACATGTTAAGCAGGCCGAACGGCTCAAGGTAGGCGCCGGGTTGCTGCGAGGGCAAGTTGATCGCCTCGGTGAACTGACGCGAAGTGTGCGAATAGTTCGCGAAGAAGGAAAGGGTGCCGGCGTTTCCACCCAGCGGCTGTTCGGCCGCGACATGGAAGCTCCAGATATAGGGCGAGACATACTGGAAATCGAGGCACGAGGAATCCGCGATGCCTCCTGGAGCGATGACGCCGTTGCAGGCGACGGCGCCGGTAGCGGTCTGATACTCGTACTTCTTGTACTTCGCGTCGGTATAGCTGAAGTTACCGCCGATCTCGATGCCGGGAAACGGACGCATCATCGCTTCGACTTCCACGCCGTTGATCCGGGCATCCGCGTTAAGCGTGCGCGCACCGCTGACATTGGTCCTCGGGTTATAGTCTCCCGTCGCACGCTGGATGCCCTTGTATTGGGTATGATAGCCAGTGACGTTCAGACGGAAAGGCACGGTACCCAGATGGAAGTCCGACTTGAAGCCGGCCTCATAGGTGGTGACCTTTTCCGGATCGAATGTCCGGGTATCCGGATCGCCGTTTTCTCCAAAATAGACGGCATAGGTATTGAAGCCACCCGCCTTGTAACCATGGCTGACCTTGCCGTAGATCATCACGCCGGAGGTCACCTTGTAGTCCAGACCCACCAGCCATGAGGGCGAACTGGTCTTTTTCGAACCATCGAAGCGGCAGTCCTGCAAAGCCGTTTCGAGCGGCACGACAAGCGAGGTATCCCTGCCGCAGATAACCATGCCGGCAGGAAGCGAGGCATCGAAGTTGTACTGCGTGGCGAAGCCCGAGACGTGATCCCAGGTCTGACGATAACCGCCGGTCAGGCGAAGGCCATCGAGCGATGGAGACACAGCGCCGAAGTCAAGGGTGGCCTGCCCATAGAGCGCCTTGGAAACCGTGCTGTTACCGTACTCGGAGTGATTTGCCGTGCAGAAGCCGGTGTATAGCGCGGGGCAGTATACCACCGAATTGGTAGACTGCCTGCCATCCGGCTTCTGGTTGAAATAAAATCCGCCGATGGTCCAGTTCAACTTGCCGTCGAGCATGTTGCCCTGAAGCTGCAGTTCCTCGGTCCAGGTCCGGAAATTGTCGCGCGGCGTTTCACGGTCCAGAGTCGCATTGATGTAGGTCAGCGGGAATGTCGTTCCCGGCAGAGTGACGACGCCAGGCGCGGGCAGCACGCCCGGATCGTTGTCGTGCTGCTGCAGCACAGTCGCGTCGCCATCGTAGCGATAGCCGACCTTCATTTTCTGGTAGCTGACGATATTGCGCAGGGTAATTTCGTCGCTCAGATCAATGTCGGTTGTGTTCGATGCCCCCCAGGTCTTGGTCTTGGAGAAGGTGTCGATAGAGAAAGCCGTCTGACGCGTGCCTAGGGCATCAGCCTGCGCCGTTGCGGCGCGATACACGTCACAGGGCACGCCGATCGGGCTCAGGGGATTCGGCGGATCAGAGCAGAAGCCCACCGCCTGCAGGCCAGCGATATTGAAACCACGATGAATCAGGCCAGCGCCATTGTTGTCCGAATTCGAACCGAAGATCATCGTGTAGTTGCGGATCGCGTCGGTCGGCTTCGCAAGAATGCCGATACGGCCCGAATACCAATGCTCGTTGTCGCGATCCTTGTTCCAGACCACATCGCGCGTGTAGCCGTCGCGGTCGTGATAGGCGCCGACCACGCGGACGGACAGCTTGTCCTCGACGACCGGCAGGTTGACCGCGCCTTCGACATTGCGGCGCTTGTAGTTGCCCAGTTCGCCCTTGATCCAGCCGCCCAGTTCATCGGTGGGCTTCTTGGGGACGAGCAGCACGGCGCCGCCCGTGGTGTTACGTCCGAACAGGGTGCCCTGCGGACCGGCGAGGACCTGCATGTTCTCAAGGTCGACGAAGTTGCCCGGACCGCCCTGCTGGCTGAGCGTGATGCCCGAAGCCAGCGGCACTTCATTCAGGTATACGACCACGCCCGGCGATGCCTGGAACGTCGCGCCCTGCCCGCGAATGGTGAAGGAGTTGGAATCGCGCGAACCCTGACCATTCGGGCCGACGACGAGCGAGGGAACGGTGGCCTGAAGGTCCTGCTCCTTGGTGATGCTCTGCTGCTCGAGCCGCTGCGGAGAAAGGGCCGTGATCGAGATCGGAACGTCCTGCCCGCGCTCCTCGCGGCGGTTTGCGGTAACGATGATCTCGCCAATGCCGCGATCCGCTTCATTTGCACCCTGCGGCGCATCCTGTGCCCAGGCCTGTCCCGGTACGAGAATGGCTCCCCATGCCACCCCGGCAAGCATTGCGCTGCTCATCCGGCGACTAAGGACACCAACGCAGCTGAGATCATGCATTCCGACTCTCCCTCTCTGAATACTTCAGCAGACCGCCTGCTTCGTCGGCATGCCGGTCGTTGGAAAAGAGATGGAAAGCGCTCCGTTTTTCGCGGCGGCAGAGCCCTTATTCAGGCAACCGCTTCGGCCCCTGTCACGCAAGGACAGGCTCCCCGAAATTCAGGCTTCCGCAGTACATTCTCTCCCGCCGCCGGTTATCCGGACTGCATGATGATTCGTTTATCACCTACGCAAACTTGTATCAATAGCAACTTTAGGGACGTATTTGCGTAGACTCTGAACAGTGCTTGGACGAACTCTTGCAGGGATGGTCGCGTGAAGGGATTGCCGGGGCGTGCGGCAGCGACAGTTCACCAGACAGGACCGGACGGCAAACTGCGCTTCTCGAAACCGATTTTCTGATTACATTTCAATGGAATGACGCGCGGCGTCCGACGGCGGAGTCGCGCCTTTTTCACCCCGGCGATATCCGCCTGTCAAATCGGCCGAACGCCCGATCGTGCGGTCAGACGCCGAAACCGCCCGAGACCGAGATGGACTGGCCGGTCGTATATGCGCCCTCGTTCGATGCAAAATAGACACAGGCGTGACCGATCTCTTCAGCCGTGCCCCAACGTTTCAGGCACAACAGCTTGTGTGTCTCGTTCACCCAAGCTTCGTCGAACTGGCCTTGCCGCGTCAATTCATGAAGCTGACCGGCATCGATCACGCCCACCAACACGGAGTTGGCGCGAATGTTGTGGCGCCCTTCTTCCTTGGCGATGCCCTTCACCAGTTGCTCGTTAGATGCCTTGACCGCAACGGACATGCCGTCGCGTGCAGGCCACCAGTCATGGCCAGCCGATCCCAGCGTGACGAAGCTGCCGCCACCCTGCTCGCGCATGTGCGGAATTGCCGCTTGGGCGGCAGTGAAGAAGCCATGGACCTCAACTTCGAAAGCATGGCGCCATTCCGCAAGCGGCGTTTCAGCAAGGTAGCGCTGGTTCACGAGCGGTCCGGCCCCCCACACGACGGTGTGGACCCGGCCATGCTCGGCAACCGCCGCCTCGAGTGCGGCGCACACTTGCCCAGGGTCTGTCACGTCGGCAGCGTGGACGCTCGCCGCGCGGCCCTGCGCGCGGGCATGATCGGCCACTTCATCGGCCACATCGCGCTTCGAACGGTAGACGACCGCGATGTCGCTGCCGCTCTCGGCAAAAGTGCGTGCAACGCCTCGTCCGATACCACCACTGCCGCCAAACAGCAGAGCGCACCCCTTCGGAAATGTGGCCATGTCTCTTCTCCCGTAGAATTCAGTCTTGTTATCAGGTCATCCTGAACGCGATGCGGCCCACCCCGAAAGGGGCGGGCCGCATCGCGTCATTCACGCCGGTCAGGCGGCCTTGTTGCCAGGCCGCTTGTCGAGCGTGACGACGACGCCGTTCACCCGCTTCTGCATTTCCCTGGCCTTCTCGCGCGAATTGAAGAACTGCTTGTACCAGGCGCGAACCTTGCCATAGGGGCCGTCATTCGGGATCGCTAACGGGTTGAGGCACGCACGCTTGTTAGCCCAGATCTCCACATCCTGCGCGAAAGCGAGGCGGCTTCCTTCCTGATATTCAAAGGCAATGGTCCGGTCTGCGTCAGTGGTTTCGCGCGAACCATCATGCACTTTGACCATCAGTGCGTGCCACGAGCGGGTCTTGCCGTCCTCGATCGGCGTATTCGCGATCATGATGAAGCTGTCGAACGCACCGGCCATTTCCGACTGGAGGAAACCGGGGCCTTCATACCAGGTGTCGAGAACGAGTTGATCCTCGTCCGCCGCCGTCAGCGTGCGGTGACCGGCGCTGTAGTATTGGTGGACGATGTGGCCCTTGAACTCGTTGGCAAAATACTGCCAGTCCTTGGCGCCGTGGATCGGAATGAAATGCCCGAAATCGGCCATGTTGTCGACGATCTCGATACCGTGAACTTCAAGGTCGCCCATGTAGTCGACCTTCCACTCGACCCAGCCTGGCTCGTCGTAGTGGCCGCCGAAGTCAGGCAGATCGACGTCGGGCTCAAGCGCTTCGGGATCGTGCCACATCCACAGGATGCCAGCCCGTTCGACGACCGGATAAGTGCGCAGCTTCGCGGCCTTGGGGATGAAATCCGAATAAGGAATGTGCTTGCACTGACCGTCGGCGCCGAAGGCCCAGCCGTGGAACGGGCAGCGGATCGCTTCCCCCTGCACGTGCTCGCCGTCGCGCACGATGTAGCTGGTGGTGTTCTTGGCAAGGTGCGCACCCATGTGCGGACAATAGGCGTCGACCACGTAAGGTTGTCCGGATTCGCCGCGATAAAGGACAAGATCCTTGCCGAAATAACGGATTGCGGCAGGAATCTTCGTCGCCTCCTTCGCCTCGCCGATCATGAACCAGCCGCGCGGGAAGTCGAACTCGCCAAGGCCGTATTCCTGGGTAGTTGCCATGTGCATCAACTCCTGAATCAGTGCTACTCGTTTGCAGCGCAATTGATGCCTGTTTACCGCGCATACCCCCTGCATGCGAAGGCTCTTTCCTATGCACATTGCTTGTGCAAATATGCACGGGCCATGCATTGGGATGATCTGCGCTACTATCTGGCCGCCGTCAGGGCCGGTTCCTATACCGCCGCCGGACGTCGGCTCGGGGTCAATCGCACGACCGTGGGCCGCCGGATCGAGGCGTTGGAGGAAGCCGTCGGCATACCGCTGTTCCACGAGACGCCGCTGGGCCACGAACCGACGCGCCAAGGCGCCCACCTGCTGGAGACGGCGGCAAGAATCGAGGCGGAAGTCGAGGCCTTGCAAGCCCGCATTGCTCCTTCCGTCCAACACGAAGGGCATGTCCGCATCGCCGGAAGCGGCGGCATCGTTGCCGAGTTCGCGGCCGAGCTGCTGGCCTTCCAGGAAGTGATGCCCCGCGTCTCGGTCGAACTGCTCGGCGAACTCGATCCGCTGGATGCGATCACTTACCGCCGTGCCGACCTCGGCCTGGCGATCATCCGCAAGCCGCCGCGCCGGATGGCTGGCATCGAGATCGCCACGATGTCGCAGGCGCGTTACGGACTGCGGGGCGGCAAACGCGCAAGGCAGCTTGGCTGGGGGCATGAACTCGACGCCGCGCAGCCCGGCCAGTGGATCACCGCGAACCCTTCCGGCGATGCCGCCGAGGCGCTTGGGCTAACGACGTTCAATTCCTGGCCGCAGATGAAGCAGGCCGTGCTCTCCGGATTCGGCACCGCGAAGCTGTGGTGTTTCGCGGCAGACGCCGAACCCATGCTCGAACGGCTGGACGAGCCCGATCCCCGCGACGATTATCCGCTATGGCTGATCCACCGCGCCAAGGCCCCGCCCAGTCCGGCGCTCAGCGGATTGATTGACTATCTGGGCAAGGCGCTTGCTGCGCGGCTTTGCGATCAGACGGCCAGCCGCGCCAGCAGCTCGTAGGTCCACGAGGGATCGTCTCTCCCGGATGTTCCGGCCGGCGCTTCACCGCCAAGCGCCCGCATCGCCGCTTCATCGACCGCGCGCATCTCGCCATGATCGAACACCAGCGAGCGATGCGTGAACTTCCAGGTACCGTCCCTGCGCTCGTAGCGGTCGAGGTAGCGGCCATGAACGATCAACTCACGCCGATCGGGCGGAAGGGTGCGATGATAGGCGCGAACATGGTGCTCGCCTTCGGCACGGTCACCCTCAACCGCAAACAGGCTGTTCGCGATGGTGTGGACGGTCAGTTCCCACTGCGCCATCGCTTCGGGCAGCCAGGCGACGAATTCATCCGGCCCGCCACGAAACATCGTCCCATGTTCATCAATCGCATCGTCGTGGTAAAGCGATCGCACGAGTGCGAAATCGCGCCGGTCGCACCCCCGGCAATAGCGCATCACGAGATCGCGGAGCGCGACCTGCGCGAGAATGTTTTCCTGATCCACAGTCTCTCTCCCATAGAACCATGCGATGCATATTTATATAATGTCTACGCATATTACTATTTAAGAAGACGCATAAGGCCTTTATGCGAAGTTATGTAAGGTGAAATTGATTGACCTTGGGTGTTCGCGTCTGCCATTCTCTGGCCTGCGAGCGCTCGAGTCCGCAAGACCGTCGGGCGAACGCCGCCCTCCGATGAAATGGAGGGCCTGGGAGAGAGATTGCAAGCATGACCAATACTATCAGCCCGACCAAGGCGCTGGACCGCGAAACCCTGCTACAAGCCGCCCGCGAGCGCACCGGCTTGGTCGATTTCGGTGACGGCTGGTTCCTCGAACCGATGGATCGGTACATTGCCGCCGCCAATGCGGAAGCCCGGCTGACCGAATCAGGGCTCGCCGCGCAGACCGAAGTCATCGTCAAGGGCCTCGCCAGCCGTCTCCGCATGGTCGAGGACATCAGGCAGCATCCGGAAATCCTCGAGGAAAAGGTCGAAGTCGCCGCCGTCATCCTTGGACTTCCGCGCACCGGCAGCACGATCTTCCACCGCCTGCTGTCGAGCGCACCGGGCATGACCGCGATCCGCTGGTACGAGGCGCAGAACTTTGCGCCCTTCCCTGGTGAGGAACGCGGCCACCCGGTCGAGCGACGCGCTTATGCGCAGGCCATGATCGACGGATGGCTGCAGGCTGCGCCGGAACTCGCCTCGATCCACCCGCTCGATCCCGATGCCCCGGACGAGGAAATCCTCATCCTTGGCCAGATGTTCGTCTCGACCATGGTTGAAGGGATGACCCACGTGCCGTCCTTCTCGCGGTGGCTGGACGACTATGACCAGTCGCACGGGCACGAGGATCTCAAGACCATCCTCAAGTACCTGCAATGGCAGGCACCGGAGCGGCGCGGCACGAAGTGGATCCTGAAGAGCCCCTCCAACCTGCCCTACGCGGAGCTGGCGGCAGAGGCCTTCCCGGACGCCTTGCTGGTGATGACCCACCGCGATCCGATCGACATCGTGCCGAGCTACGTCAGCATGGAGGCGGCGCTCTACAAGCTCTCGGCTACGCTGACAGACGAGGAAGTGGGCCGCTTCTGGTTCCCTCGCCTCGTCCAGTGGATGCGCCGCTTCGAGGAAGCGCGCATCAGAATCGGTGAGGACCGCTTCATCGACATCGACTACCGCCTGGTCCTGCGCAGCCCGCTCGAGCAGGCCCACCGCGTGCTGGAGCGCATCGGCGTTGCGGTGGACGAGAAAATGGAAGCCGCGCTTGCGGAGTTCATGGCCGGCAACAAGCGCGAACAGCGCCCGTCGCACGACTATTCGCTCGAGCGCTTCGGGATCGACGAAGCCGACGTGCGCCGTGAATTCGCAGCGTATCGCGCCCGTTATGTCGAAGGTGCAAAGGCCTGACCATGAACAGGAGAAAGGGCAGCGCCATAGATCGTGACGCTGCCCTGGCCCGAAACCGCCCCTGACCGGCACCTGCTCCGGTTCAGGGGCGTTCCCTTAAGCCCACATGCGGATAGATCAGTCGTTGGCGCCCGTCATGTCGCGCGCCGCGAGGTAACCGAAGGTCAGCCCCGGCCCAAGCGTGACGCCCGCGCCCGGATAGCTTTCGCCCATGGACGAGGCGGCATTGTTGCCGACCGCGTAGAGCCCCGCGATCGGCGCTCCGGCTTCATCGACCACTTGCGCCTTTGCATTGGTCGTGAGGCCGCCATTGGTGCCGATGTCTCCGGGATAAATCGGCATGGCATAGAATGGCGCCCTGGTAAGGGCACGCAGGCACGGGTTGGGCTGGTTGCGCGGATCGCCGTACATCTTGTCATAGGCCGGTTCGCCGCGATGGAAATCGGGGTCCTCGCCCTTGGGCGCATATTCGTTGAACCGCGCGACGGTAGCCGAGAGCCGGTCCGGATCAACGCCCATCTTCGCGGCAAGAGCCTCTATCGTGCGCGCCTTCTTCAGGATCTTCCTGACTCCCGCGCTCTGCATCCAGTCAGGCATGAGCGGCAGCAGCGGACCCATCGGGAACTGGTGGCGGTAGCGGAAATCGAAGACCATCCAGCTTGGCGAAGCATCGCCATGATCACGCTCGCGCGCGGCCATCTGCTGACCGACGACGTGGTACGAAGCCGCTTCGTTGAGGTACCTCTCGCCCTTCCGGTTGACCATGATGCAGCCCGGCAAGGCGCGCTCTATGGTGCAAAGCCGTCCGCGATCCTCGCCCGGCACATAGAAAACCGGAGCCGCCCAGGCGGACTGCAGGTTCATCGTGCCAGCGCCCACTTCAACGCCCGCGCGGATGGAATCGCCGGTATTGCTGGTCACCCCGCCCGAGTACTGCGCAGTCGGATAGAGCGGCGCATTCTGGTCGCGCATGTCCTGGTTCTTGTCGAACCCGCCTGCTGCCAGGACCACCCCCTTGCGCGCCCGAATACGCAGGAGCTTGCCGCCGCGCTCGACCACAACGCCGACGACGCGGCCATCCTCGCGCACGAGCTGCTTCATCGGCGTTTCCAGCCAGAGCGGCACGCCCTTCTCATTGAGCGCGACGCGCAGCGCTCCGGTGAGCGCATTGCCGAGCGTGAGACGACGATCCTTGCGACTGGTGAAGCGGAACGGCCAGTCGAACCAGTATTTCCCCATGTTCAGGGCAAGGCCCGCAATCCACCCCTTGGTGCGGTAGAGCAACTGGTGCGTCTCAGCGAAGGTCCACTGCAGATAACCGAAGAGGCTGGCCGCGGGGGACGGGAAACGCTGCGTCTTCACGTCCTTGCCCAGCTTCTTGCCGTCGAACGCCAGCGGCAGGTGAGTGCGGAAGCCCTGCGCCGAACCACCGGGATTTTCTGCGTGATAGTCTGGGTATGGCAGCGCCAGATATTGCACCCCGGTATGGGCGGTCAGCCAGCGCAGCATCGAGGCAGCGTTATCCACGTAGGCGCGGATATTCTCGTCCGGCACGTTGTCGGCGGAAAGCGCGCGCACGTACTTGAACGCATCGTCGAGGTTGTCCTCGAACCCGGCCGCCTTCGCCTGATCGCTGCCGGGAATCCATATCCCACCGCCTGAGGTGGACGAAGTGCCGCCCCATTCCGCCGCTTTCTCGATGATGAGCACTTCGGCGCGGTTGCTGGCAGCGACGAGGCCGCTCATCAATCCGCCCGCTCCCGAACCTACGACAAGAACATCGACTTCCTTGTCCCAGCCGGCAGCAGCCCTGGTCTTTTCGCTGGCTAATGAATGCATCACTGGTCCCTGACGAGGTGGAAGTGCGGGGTCTGCCGGGACGTGATCTGGGCATTGCGCGCGGCAAACCCATCATCGAAGGCGAGCGGCTGCGGGATGATCCAGTATTCGCCGCGTTCGATCGCATCCAAGACCAGGGGTGCGAATTCGTCGCCGGTCAAACCGTGCTCGTTGAGCATGGCGGTCAGCGTGTCGTGGAAGCCCTTGGCCTCTTCCGGCGGAGTTTCGCGGAAGATGCCCGACTTCACCGGGCCCGGCGCCAGCAGCGAGACCGCAATGGGCGCGCCGATCGCGGTCAGCTCGTGCAGCAGGCTCTCCGTCAGCGCAACGACAGCGAACTTCGTCGAGGTGTAGGGCGACATCAGCGGCGAGGGAAGGAAGCCGCCGATCGATGACGTATTCACGATCCGCGAGGGCGTTCCCGCCGCCAGCATGCGCGGCACGAACGTACGAAGGCCGTTAAGGACGCCATCGACATTGACGGCCCATGCCTTGTCCCAATCGCGCTTGGGAATGTCCCAGACCTGCCCTGTCACCAGGACGCCTGCGTTGTTGAACAGCAGATCGACTCCGCCGAACCTGTCCCATGCGGCATCGGCCAGCGCGTCGACAGAGGCAGGATCGGTCACGTCGGCCGCCACGGCAATCGCCTTGTCGCCAAGCGGTCCGGCAACGTCTGCCAGCACGTCCGCATCCCGGTCGGCAAGAACCACATTCATGCCGCGCCGAACCGCCTCGCGCGCCAGCCCCGCGCCGATTCCCCCGGCAGCACCGGTAATGACGGCCACGCTCATGCCGCGGCTCCGACAGCGCGGCTACTGATTTTTGCCATAATTCCTAACCTCTCCCAGTCATAATCAACGCATGTTAAGGCAGGTATTGCCATATAAGCGCTTCGATGCGTAACATACATTGAATTATTCTACGAACAAGACGGTCAGGAACCGTCCTCGGGGAGAGGTTATGAACGACATGAAAGGCAAGGTCGCGCTGATCACCGGTGCCGGCCAGGGCATAGGCCAGGGCATCGCCCTCGCCATGGCGGCGGCTGGTGCGGACGTGGTTCTCACCGGGCGTACACTATCCAAGGTGGAAGCAAGCGCAAGGCTCGTCGAAGAACGCGGTGTTCGTGCACTGGCGCTTTCCTGCGACGTCAAGAATGCCGAAGACCTGAGGGCCGTGGTCGATGCCGCGGTCGGGAAATTCGGCGGCATCGACGTGCTTGTCAACAATGCGCAGGAAGTCCCGTTGGGGATGCTCGACGACGTCACCGACGAGGCCTTCCTCAACGGTTTCACTTCCGGCCCGCTTGCCTCGCTGCGGCTGATGAAGCTCGTCAAGCCGAGTATGGTCGCGCGCGGCGGCGGCACGATCTTCAACTTTGCATCCTCTGCCGGAATCCGCTGGGACATGGCTTTCTACGGCGCCTATGGCGCGGTCAAGCAAGCCACCCGCGCCCTTACCCGCGCTGCCGCTTCCGAATGGGGCCGTGCCGGAATCCGCGTGCTCACCATCGCCCCGCACGCCGAATCGCCTGGCCTCAAGGGCTGGATCGAAAACAACCCGGACGAGGCCGAAGCCTTCTTCAAAACGATCCCGCTCGGCCGCATCGGCAAGCTGGAGGAAGACATCGGCCGCGCCGTCGTCGCCCTGTGCGGCCCGGACATGGGCTACCTGACCGGCGCCACTGTCCCGCTCGACGGCGGGCAGGCAAACTTCGACTGAAGGAGCAGCAGGGATGGAAAAGATCGTCTGCGCCCTCTGGGCTGCCGAAGGCGAACCCCGCACGGACTTCGCACAGCGCCTGCTTGAAACCCTCCCGGTAACGCTCAAGAAAGCGGGCGCCAGCGGCATCCGCCTGAACCTGCGCGACGAAGCCGTCGCACCGGCTGCCGGGCTGATCCAGCAATCGCAGGAACCGCAGCAGGATGCCCTGGTTCAGTTCTGGCTACCCTCTGCCAATGCACGGTTTCGAGGCGCCGTCGACAAGGTGCTGGCCGCGCATTCGGCGCGCTTCGCGTTGTGGCTGGTCTGCGAATCGACGATCATCCCCAATACCGCGCACCCACTGGCCGAAGGCCGCAGAACATGGGGCTGGAGCCAGGCGAGTTTCATCACCTTCCGACCCGACCTCACGCGAGAGGAGGCCATTGCCCATTGGCACGGCCATCACACGCGCGTGGCGATCGATGTCCAGGCTAACTTCGAATATGTCCAGAACATCGTCGTGCGCCCTTTGACCGAGGGCGCCCCGGCCTACGATGCCTTCGTCGAGGAATGCTTCTCGCCCGAGGCCATGACCGACAGTCCGGCGTTCTTCGACGCGGCAGGCGACGAGGAGAAGTTCAACCGGAACCTGAAGGACATGATGGATAGCTGCACGGCCTTCATCGACTTCGCGCGGGTCGACATCATCCCCACCAGCCAGTTCGATTTTCGCAGTCTCGATTGAGAACCCCGCCGCCGCGGCAAGCGATCATGCAGTCCGCGTCGGCGACACAGCACGAAAGGAATACCCCGATGTCTGATCGCAAGATTGCCCTGGTGACCGGCGCCAGCCGCGGCGCTGGCGCGGGCATTGCCCGTGGTTTCGGCGAGATGGGCTACAAGGTCTATGTCACCGGCCGCACCGTCACGCCGGGCAATGCCAAGGGCTGGGACGGCAGCGTCCTGCCCGGCACCGTCTCGGAGACGGCCGCGAAGATCAACGAATTGGGCGGCGAAGGCGTGCCGATCGTCTGCGACCATGCCGACGACGCGCAAGTCGCCCGCCTGTTCGAGCAGATCGCCGACGAGAACGGCGGCAAGCTCGACGTCCTCGTAAACAATGCCGCATATATGCACCACCAGCTTATCGAGAAGATGCCCTTCTGGGAAAAGGATCTCGATGCCCAGAAGATTCTCGATGTCGGCCTGCGCAGCGCCTACGTCGCGAGTTGGCACGCCGCCCACCTGATGGTGCCGCGCGGATCGGGATGCATCGCCATGACCAGTTCCTTCGGCGCGACCTGCTACATGCATGGCCCTGCCTACGGCGCACAGAAGGCCGGCCTCGACAAGCTGGCGCACGACATGGAGCACGACTTTCGCGGTACCGGCGTGATCGCGGTTTCGCTCTGGCTCGGAATGCAACTGACCGAGCGCGCGCAAATCTCGGCCAAGACCCATCCCGAACAATACGAGCAGATGCTGGCCATGGCCGAGAACCCGGAATTCTCCGCCCATGTCATCGACGCCATCGACCGCGCGCCCAACCGTGACGACCTTTCCGGCCAGACCCTGATCGTCGCCGAAATCGCCAAGGAGCTCGGCATCTCCGACCGCGGCAATGAGCGCATTTCGCACCGAGAAATGCTGGGCAGCCCGCGCACGAAGAATCCTGCGGCGATCTATTGATGACAAAACGCGTGCCGCGCGCGATCGATCAGGTCGCCTGGATCGTCGACGATCTCGACGCCGCGATCGTGCGCCGCCTGCACGCGGACGGCACGGGGCCGTGGACGGTTTTTCGCAATGTCGAGATGGCGGGCACTTATCTCGGCCGCGAGACGAAGGTCACCATGGATGTGGGGCTCGCCTATGCCGGGGACTTGCAACTTGAACTGATCGCGCCGACGAATAGCGCCCCTTCGCCCTATCGCGGAAAGGACGGCAAGGCGCGCATTGGCTTGCACCATGTCGCGTACGTGGTGGAACAACTTGAAGAGGCCGTTGCCGAAGCGCGCGCGGCGGGCCTCGATCCCGTGTTCGAGGCCGCCAATGCTGCAGTGCGGGTTGCCTATCTGCAGCACCCCGCCGAGCCGGGCGCGCTGACCGAGCTCATCGAGGGCGAAGGCATGCGCGCGCTGATGAAGCAGGGCATTGCCGAGGCTGCGAACTGGGGCGGGACCGATCCGATTCGGGAGATCTCAGCATCATAAGCGCCTTTCCGCGGATCGGATTGCGGTATCTTTTGGATCGCTAAACGATCCGATTCAACAATTGCCGCATGACCGGCAAGGCGCTTCAGACTATTCTTCAATCTCGAGGCAAGCCGCCCGGTAACGGCCGGCTGCGAAACGACCCCTCGCCGAAACGGGAGAAGCAATGATGGCGAGCACTGCCCATACTTCGAGGCCCCTTCCGCTGGTCGGCGGCGCGAGCCCCGTAATCGGCCACCTTGCCCAGTTCTTCCGCGATCCCGTTTCCGTCCTCAAGCGCGGCTACGCGACAAAGGGGCGTCTCTTCGCCCTGAACCTGATGGGCCGACGCATGAACGTCATGCTCGGGCCGGAGCACAACCGCTTCTTCTTCGAGGAGACCGACAAGCTGCTCTCGATCCGGGAGTCGATGCCGTTCTTCCTCAAGATGTTCTCGCCCGAGTTCTATTCCTTCGCGGAAATGGACGAATACCTGCGCCAGCGCGCCATCATCATGCCGCGCTTCAAGGCCGCCTCGATGAAGCAATACGTGCCGATCATGGCGGAGGAAGCCCTGGCCCTGGTCAAGCGGCTCGGCGATGAAGGCACTTTCGACCTGATCCCCACGCTCGGTCCGGTGGTCATGGACATCGCCGCACACAGCTTCATGGGCCGCGAGTTCCACAAGAAGCTGGGACACGAGTTCTTCGACCTGTTCCGCGACTTTTCGGCGGGAATGGAATTCGTCCTTCCGCTCTGGCTTCCCACGCGAAAGCAGATCCGCAGCCAGCGCGCGAAGAAGAAGCTCCATACGATCCTGCAGGACTGGATCGACAACCGCCGCGCCAATCCGGTCGATCCGCCGGACTTCTTCCAGACGATGATCGCCAGCACTTATCCGGACGGCACCCCGGTCCCCGACGAAACGATCCGCCACCTCATCCTGCTGCTCGTCTGGGCCGGACACGAGACCACTGCGGGGCAGGTAAGCTGGGCCCTGGCCGACCTCTTGCAGAATCCGGATTACCTCCAGACCATTCGCGCGGAGATCGCCGCCGTCATGGGCAGCGACGATGGCAGCGCTTTCTCCTGGGAACAGGCGCTGGCGATGGGCAAGATGGACTTCTCCCTGCGCGAGACCGAGCGCTTGCATCCTGTCGCCTACATCCTGTCCCGCAAGGCCAGCGCCGATATCGAGCGCGAGGGCTATCGCATCCGCAAGGGCGAGTTCGTGCTGCTCGCGCCCTCGGTCACGCACCGCATGGAAGAGACCTTCCACAATCCCGACGCCTACGATCCGGAGAGGTTCAATCCGGACAACCCCGCGGCGCAGCTTGAGAGCAACTCGCTGATCGGCTTCGGCGGCGGTGTCCATCGCTGCGCAGGCGTGAACTTCGCGCGCATGGAAATGAAAGTATTGATCGCGATACTGCTTCAGCATTACGACATGGAACTGATCGACGAGGTGCGCCCCATATCAGGCGCGAGCACCTATTGGCCCGCCCAGCCCTGCAGGGTACGCTATCGCAAGCGCAATCGAGGCGATGCCCGGCCTGCGGACACCGCCACGCTCGCCCGCGCCGCCGGCTGCCCGGCCCACGCTTGAAGAGATTGCGTAATGGCGAAGGTCACCTTCATCCAGCCCGATGGCACCCCGCGTGAATGCGTGAACTTCGAGGGCATGACGCTGATGCAACTTGGCGTCGCCAACCTCGTCGAGGGCATCGACGCCTTGTGCGGCGGAATGATGCAATGCGCGACCTGTCATTGCTGGATCGATCCGGCCTGGATCGAAATCACCGGCCGCGCCGGTGAGGACGAGCGTGCCATGCTCGAAAGCATCGAGGGCGTCGAAATCCGACCCGAAAGCCGCCTCACCTGCCAAATTCAACTGGGAGAAGAACTCGACGGACTGGTCGTCCGGGTTCCTCCAGAGCAACCCGGGGTCTGAGCGTACTACCTCTCGCGCCGGACCCCGGGTTGCAAATCGCTCAGCCCTGCGGCGGTGTCGGCGAACCGGGCATGCCCATGTAGTAGTGCCCGGCGTTGAGGCCGCCATCGACCGAGAGTTCGGTGCCCATGCAGTAACGCGCGTCCTCGGAAGCGAGATAGGCCGCTGCGGCACCGATATCCTTGGGCTCGCCTGCAAACTGCGCCGGATAGATCCAGTAGCCCTTGTCGTATTCCTCCTTGGGCACGTTCATCGGGTTCGCCAGCGGCGTGTAGATGCCGCCCGGGTGGATCGAGTTCACGCGGATCTTGCGCGGGCCAAGCTCCATCGCCAGCGCCTTGGTGAGGCCGCGCACACCGAACTTGGTGGCGCAATAGACCGTGACGCCATTAGCGCCCGAAATACCGTCGGCGCTGCTCATGTTCACGATCGCGCCGCCACCGGCACGCTCGAGCGCGGGAACCACGGCATGGCAGCCATTGATAACGCCCTTGAGATTGACGTCGATCAGCTTGTCTATTTCACTTTCGGTGAGGTCGTCGAAGGCCTTGAAGACGATCACGCCCGCATTGTTGACGAGAACGTCGAGGCGGCCGAACTCTTCCTCGGTCCTGGCCACGGCGTTCGCCCATTCAGCGCGCGATGTCACGTCGTGGCGCGTGAACGCCGCGCCTTCGCCCAGCTCGGCGGCCAGCGCCTCGCCCGCGTCCGCAAGGACATCGGTTATCATCACTTTCGCGCCTTCTTCGACGAAGCGGCGAACGATGCCCTCGCCAATCCCGCGCGAGCCACCGGTAACCAGCGCGACCTTACCTTCAAGCCTTTTCATAGCAATCTCCCTTAGTGACCCCCTTATGCCCATAATCGCCTCTTAGACAATTTCATTTTGCGCATTTTGTTGACAGTATGTCAAACGAACATCAGAACTCGTAAGAAAATAAGAGATGGAGAGAAGATTCCATGAACCAGGAAACCCCCGGACCCCCGGGCGTCTCGTTCGATTTCGACGGGAAGAACATCCTTGTCACCGGCGCAGGCGCGGGAATCGGCCGGGCAATCGCCGATGCGTTCCATGCCGCGGGCGGCAGCGTATTTGCGGCCGAGATCGACGAGGGCCTTTGCAGTGACCTTGAGGCATCAGGGATGATCGCTATTGAGGGCGATGTCTGCGCGCCGGACTTTCCGGCCATGGCCGGAGCGCGGATCGAGCAGGCGGGGGGCAAGCTCGACGTGCTGGTCAACAACGTCGGCCATTTCGTCCATCCGCGCCCGTTCTCGATGCTTACGAACGCGCAGGCGAACGAAGTGCTCGACGTCAATCTCGGCCAGCTCCTGCGCATGACTTCGACGATGCTGCCGCTGCTGCGCAAGGCCGCTCCGGGCAGTTCCATCGTCAACGTCACCTCGATCGAGGCCTATCGCGGGATTCCGGGGTGTTCCGTCTACGCAGCCGCAAAGGCCGGCATTGCCGGGTTCACCAAGAGCCTTGCACTCGAACTCGGGCCCGAGGGCATCCGGGTCAACGACATAGCCCCGGAAACGACCGACACCCCGCAAGTCCCGCTGGACTTCATGATCCCGCCGGAAAGCCGCGTGCATGAAGACAAGTGGATCCCGCTCGGCCGGCTCGGTCGCCCGGAGGACTGCGCCGGGGCCGCGCTCTATCTCGCCAGCCCTCTGGCATCATGGGTTACCGGCACTGCGATCCACGTCGACGGCGGTGCGCTCGCCGCGGCAGGCTGGACCCGCACGCAAGACGGCGAATGGACCGTCGTCCCCCTCGTCACCGGTAACGGCATAAGGATACCCTCATGAACGCCGCCGACACTGCAACGCTGGCAGCCCTGCGCCTCGCCTGCGAAACTTATGCCGCGGGCGCCGACCGCCGGGACAAGACACTGTGGCGGAGCGTCCTTTCCGAACACTGCGTGATCGAAGGCCCCGGCTTTCGCATCGAGGGCTGCGAGAACAATCTCGGCTCGCTGGACATGCTGGGCAAGATGTTCCGCAAGACCCGCCACATCGTCCATCAGATTCACGCTGAAGTCGACGGCGACGAGGCGGTCAGCGAGACTTATTGCACCGCCGACCACCTGATGAGGGAAAGTGACGAAATCCTCTCGTGGTCGCTACGCTACAAGGACCTCTGGCGGCGTGAAGGCGAAGGGTGGCGCATCGCCCATCGCCGTCTCGAGATCGATTGGGAAGAGACGCGCCCTGTCAGGGTGCAGTCATGAGCGGCGCGCTTTCAGGTCAGACCGCGCTTGTCACGGGCGCTACCGGAGCCATTGCCCGCGCCTCCGCGATCGCCCTCGCGCGCGATGGCGCGCATCTGGTGCTCATGGCGCGCCGCCCCGAGGGGCTGGAGCAGGCGCGCGCGGAAATCGCCGCCGCCGTTCCCGGTACGCATATCGCGCTGGAAGTCGGCGACTGCATCGATTCCGATGCCGTGGCACGCGCATGCAGGGCCGCCTGGGTGATCGCCGAACGGCTCGACATCGTGTTCGCGACAGTGGGCGGCGGTTCCTTCGCGCCGATACTCGATGTCACTCCCGAGGCGCTGCGCAAGGACTTCGAACTTAACGTCATCAGCGCCCATCATGCGCTACGCCATGCCGTGCCACTGATGCCCGATGGCGGCTCCCTGGTGTTCCTGTCCTCGGGCGCAGCGCCGCTGACCTTCCCCGGACTTTCGAGCTATTCGGTCAGCAAGGCCGGGCTTGAGGCGCTGGTGCGCTCGGCCGCCGATGAACTCGGCTGGCGCGGCATTCGCGTCAATGCCGTGCGGCCAGGCCTCACCCGCTCGGACAGCACCGGCAGCATGTTCGACGCCCCCGAAACGCTTGAGAAATTCCTGCCCGAGTATCCGCTCGGGCGCCTCGGCGAGGCGGAGGACATGGCCGGAGCCGTACGCTACCTTGCCGGGCCGGAAAGCGCCTGGGTCACCGGCCAGTGCATCGCCGTCGACGGCGGCAATCTTCTGCGGCGCAGTCCCAACCTCGGGATCGCCTCTCCCTCCAAAAGCGGAGTTCACCAGTCATGAGCAAGAATATCCTCGTCGTCGGCGGAACCGGCGGTCTGGGCGGCCATGCCGCCATTTACCTTTCGGGGCTTGGCCATCAGGTCTCCGTGGCCGGGCGCAATGTCCCCAATCCTGACACGCCCATGGCGCAGTTGCCCTTCCTCAAGGGCGACTATGTCGCGGGCGAATTCACGCCGGCACGCCTCGAAGGATTCGACTGGGTGGTCTTTGCCGCCGGCAACGACCCGCGTCATATCCCTGAAGGAAGCGACTATGCCGCGCACTTCATGCGCGCCAACGGCGAGGCCATCCCGGCCTTCTTCGCCGACGCGCGCAAGGCCGGCGTTTCCCGGGCGATCCAGCTTGGCAGTTTCTATCCGCAGGCGAGCCCAGAACTGGTGGCGGGCAACGTCTATATCCAGTCGCGCAAGGCCGCCTGCGAAGGCGCCCGCGCGCAAGGCCGCGAGGGCTTCGACGTCATCAGCGTCAACGCGCCGTTCATGGTCGGCACTGTCCCGGGCCTTCCCAGCGCAATCTTCGAGCCTTACGTCCAGTGGGCGCAGGGCCTGATTCCAATCGAGCACTATGCCCCGCCGGGCGGTACCAACTTCATGTCGTTCCGCTCGCTATCCGAAGCGATCGCCGGTGCGCTCGAACGCGGCGAGCCGGGCAAGGCCTATCTCGTGGGCGACGAGAATCTGTCCTTCCGCGCATATTTCCAGCTGTTTTTCGATGCCGTAGGCAGCAAGGTCCGGGTCGAGGAACGCGATGCCGAACTGCCGCTGCTGCCCGACGTGGCCATCCCGCAAGGGCGCGGCAACACCATCGCCTACGAGCCGAATGAGGACGAAGCGGCCCTGCTCGGCTACACCCGCAACGACATTGCCAATGCCGTGCGCGAGATCGTGGCTCAGTTCGCTGCACAGGCCGCCTGAGAAGAGGACCGACAAGACCATGCCGATGAACTCCCAGATCGTCGCGTTCCTGAGCGCCATGCCCGCCATGGAAATGCCGCCCATGTCAGCGGTCACGCCCGAGATGATGCGTTCCTTCAGCGACAATTCGATGGCCACGGGAGAGGCTCTGCCCCTTGCCCGGATCGAGGACATGGACCTGCCGCTTGCGGGCCGCACCATCTCCGCGCGACTTTACGTGCCCGAAAGCGCGGATCACGCGCCGCCGCTCACGCTGTTCTACCACGGCGGCGGATTCGTGATCGGCACCCTCGACACGCACGACAACCTGTGCCGGAAGCTGGCGCGGGAAAGCGGTTCGGCGGTCCTGTCGGTGGGCTATCGTCTCGCGCCCGAGGCGCCCTTCCCGGCCGGACTGGACGACTGCTACGACGCGCTCGTCTGGGCCAGCCGCAATGGCGATAAGCTGGGCATCGATGCCTCGCGCCTGGCCGTTGCGGGCGACAGCGCGGGCGGCAACCTGGCCGCCGCCGTCGCAATCCGCGCGCGGGAAGAAGGCGGTCCGAAGCTGCGCCACCAATTGCTGATCTACCCGGTCACAGACAACGACTTCACCCGTCCCTCTTATGCGCAGAACGGGGCTGCGGGCGGGTTCCTGACGACAGAGATGATGCAGTGGTTCTGGAATCACTATGTCGGCAACCGCGATGAAGCGCATATACCGCTGGCGACGGTCCAGCGCACCGAGGACCTCTCCAACCTCGCTCCGGCGACAATCATCACCGCTGAATGCGATCCACTGCGCGATGAAGGCATGGCCTATGCCAAACGCCTTGCCGATGCAGGCGTGCCGACCGAGGCGGAAGTAGCCCCCGGCATGATCCACGGCTTCGCGTCGCTGTTCGAAGCCGTGCCCGACGTGCTCCCCTATCTCGACAGGGCGGGCCGCCGGCTGCGCGAGGCGCTGGCCTGACGGCCGGCGCCCCGTCGCTTGGGTCAGAATGCAATAGCGCCGCCATCGATCACCATCGGGTGACCGGTCACGAAGCTGGCCGCTTCGGAGCAGAGCCAGACCACCGCTTCGGCAATCTCCTCGGGCTTGCCGAAGCGGCCCATCGGAGTCATCGAATCAATCACCGCCTTCAGCTTCGGGTCGGCGGCGATCGGGGCGGTCATCGGCGTTTCGATCACGCCCGGGCACACGGCATTGACGCGAATGCCCTGCTGCGCCCACTTGAGCGCTGCCTGCCGGGTCAGGCCGACGACGCCGTGCTTCGAGGCGACATAGCCGGGCTGGTTCGGATTGCCGACAAGGCCGTTGATCGAAGAGGTGTTGACGATCGCACCGCCGCCGGTCTCGAGCATCGCCGCTGCTTCCTCGCGAATGCAGCGCATCACACCGGTAAGGTTGATCGAAATTGCGACGTCCCAGTTTTCGTCCTCGAACTCGTCACGGCCGAGCAGGTTTACGCCGGCATTGTTGAACGCGCAGTCGAGACGGCCCCATGTATCGACTGCCCTGGCCACCATCGCCTTGATGTCGTCCGGGTTGCTGACGTCGCACCGCTGATATGCAGCCCTGCCGCCCGCAGCCTCAATCATGGAGACAGTCTCGCGGCCTTCAACGTCCTTGACGTCGCAGACCAGCACCCGGGCGCCCGAGCGGGCGAAGGCCTGCGCCGCAGCCCGCCCGATCCCACCGCTTGCCCCGGTAACGAGCGCGACCTTACCGTCCAGGCCGTAATTGATCATCCTTTGACTCCCACTTGCATACGTAGATGATTGTATCCTATAAAACGCAAAGTAAGGTCAGTCGAACATTTTAATTAAGGAATGCGGATAATGTCATCGCTTTTCACCACTGTTAGCCTTGGGGCCGTAGAGATGGCGAATCGCGTGGTCATGTCTGCCATGACCCGTGACCGCGCCGGTCCCGGCGATGTTCCCGGCGAGCTGATGGTCGAGTATTATCGCCAGCGTGCCGGTGCCGGGCTGATCGTCACGGAGGGCACCCAGCCCTGCGCGGAAGGCAAGGGCTACTGGCGCACGCCGGGCATCTATTCCAACGAGCAGATCGAAGGCTGGCGCAAGGTTGCTGACGCGGTCCACACCGAAGGCGGAAAGATCGTCATGCAGCTCATGCACGTGGGCCGCGTCGTCGTCCCTGCCAACCGGGGCTTCGACGCGGACGTTGTCGCGCCGAGTGCGATCCCCTGCCCCGACAAGGTACCCGGCCCCGACGGCGTGCCGGTCGAATGCGCCATGCCGCGCGCCCTTGCGTCTGATGAACTGCCGCTCGTTGCCGAACAATATGCCCAGGCCGCCCGCAATGCCCGCGCCGCCGGGATCGACGGGGTAGAACTGCACTGTTCGAGCGGCTACCTCATCAACCAGTTCCTGAACGCGAGCAGCAACCAGCGCAACGACGATTTCGGCGGCGATCCCGAGCGCCGCGCACGCTTTCCCGCCATGGTCGTCAAGGCGCTGGCCGATGCCATCGGCGCGGACCGCGTCGGCGTGCGTTTTTCACCCGGCAATCCCTACAACGGCATGGCCGATGCGGACCCGGCCGCCACGTTCGCACCTTTCCTCGATGCGATCGAACCGCTGGGCTGCGCCTATGCCCACGTTGTCGACATGAAGCTGGAAACGCTCGACACCCTCGCTTTCGTGCGTGAGCGGTTCAGCGGAGCGATCATTGCCAACAACATGCTAACGCTGGAGAGCGGAAGCGAACTTCTCGATTCCGGCCGGGCCGATGCGATTTCGTTCGGGCGCTCATTCATTGCCAATCCCGACCTCGTCGATCGCCTGCGCCGCGGCGCGCCGCTCGCAAAGCCGGACTTCACGCACCTCTATTCCGGCGAAGAACGCGGCTATACCGATTACCCTGCCCTGACTGACTGACTGACCGACTGAAGCACGGCGGTGACGGCACAGGTTTCCGTCGCCGCCTATTCCTTCATTCAGGCCGGTTGCGCCGCCGGAGTGGGCATCTCGCCATAGGCCAGCACCTTGATCGCGCCGTCCGCGCCGACTTCCTCAGTAATAAGCGAAGTCACCTTGCTTACGCTTTCCGCAATGTACCAGCGCCCGTCCCTGCGGCGGTAGATGTCCTCATACTCCACGGCGAGCCGCGTCACCTGCCGCTGGCCGACGAGGATGGTCCGGAAATTAAGCGACCAGAGGCCCTTCGCCTCATCCGTCCCGGTCAGTTCTATGTCCCAGTTGGTTGCATGATGGATGTCGAACACGCCCGGCTGACATCCCATCTGGCGGAACGTCTCGACGAAATCGTCGCGCCGGCTGTAAACCGGAAAGCCCTGATAGGCGATCCGGACCTCGACGGGATCGAAGCTGTCCCTGACGGCTTCAACGTCCTTGAGGTCGCAGGCGCGCAGATAGCGTGATTTCAGGAGGCGGATTGCCTCCTTGTCCTCAAGCGCCGCAAGGCGCGCTGCGAGATCAGATACTGTGTCGGTCATCCTGTCCTCTCCGGAAATTGCATGTCCACCGGCTCGTCCGGCATTTGCGCTTATCATTGACCAATTCGTTGCGCGAATGAAAGTCATTTTCGACCAATGATCGCCACTTGCGTTCTTGAATGCCGGTCATTCCTCCATGTTCATTTCCCGCCAGCGGGTGGGAGCCATGCCCGCCCACTGATGGAAGGCCCGCCGGAAAGCGCCCGGATCCGCGAACTGGCAATGCTGCGCGATGGCCGAAACTGTCAGCCTCCGGTCCGACAGCAGGCGCTGTGCCAGTCCGAAGCGGGCCTCGCGCTTAAGCTGCACCATGCTCGTTCCCTCGGCTTCGAGCCGGCGCTTTATCGTCGCCGCGCCCATTCCGTACTGCCGCGCAAGACCGGCGATGGTCGGCAGGCGTTCGCCGCTGCTCAGGGCCAGGCTCATCTGCCTGGCAATGGTACGCGACAGGTGCTCATCGCAGTCCTGCGGCTGCATCAGGTCGAACGGGAAATATTCAAGCAGGCGGTCCAGTTCGCCCGCGCTGCGCACCACCCTGCGGCCCAAGACTTCTGCAGGCATGACAAGGGCGTTTTCCGCCGAACGGTACACGATCCGATGGGGCATCAGGCATTCGGCGACCCGGCTGTCCAGAACCGGCTCGTAGCGCAATTGGACACCGGTGAGCGGCAAGTCCTGCCCCACCAGCCAGCCGAACAGGCGGTGATAAGTGGACAGGCCGGTCAGGTCCGAGAAGCACGCGCTGACGTTACGGCGCCTGCGGATCGTCGCCATTTCCATGATGGCCCTGCCACCGTCCGTCCTGAGCGTCAGGCGGGCAAGACGAGGGCCCAGGATCTGCGAGTAGTCGTCGATCCGGCGGATCACCTGCTCCAGCGTGCGGCAGTTGATGACGACATGGCACATGAGGTCGAAGCCCAGCTTCGACAGGGGCTCACGCCCCTCCTGCCAGGCCGCGACCGCGTCGATGGCCCAGGTGCACTGAGCGAAGAGACGCGCGAAATCATGCCGCGAAAGGGCTTGCGCATCGTAGCCATCGTTCCGCAGCAGTGAGGCCACATGGCCAAGACCCGCACCGGCCAGAACAGTGTCCCGCTGCCCGCCGACATGATCGACAATCCTTAGCAACTGACGCGCCACCTCCAGCGACACTTCACCAGGGGCAGCGCGTGAAATTCGCTTCGACACTCTGATTCTTCCAGTCACTGTCTTTGAGCTATTCTGTAGTTTCCATCGCATCGGCGAGCGGCGCAAGATCAAGTGCAGGAAAGCGCGGCCTCGGTTGCCGACGCTACGACCATTCCTTTGGGATAGGATACAGGACATGACCCGAATTCTGGAAGGGCGCGCCGCCATCGTCACGGGCGGCGGACAAGGCGTGGGCCAGGGCATCGCCCGTGCGCTGGCCGAGGCGGGCGCAAACGTGCTGATTGCCCAGCGCAATGCCGAACAAGGTGAGGAAGAGGCCGCGTTCCTGCGCAGCGCACACGGCATCGACGCCGCGTTCCTGAGGAGCGATGTCACGATACTTGAACAAGTCGAGGCGACGGTCGCCGCCGCACAGGATCGCTGGGGACGACTCGACCTGCTGGTCAACAATGCCGGGGCCAGCTTCCCCAAGCGGATCGAAAACCACACCGACGAGGAGATGGCCGGTTCCTTCGCGCTCAACTACTGGGCCGTGTTTTGGGCCATGCGCGCCGCCTTCCCGATCATGAAAGCGCAGAAGTTCGGGCGCATCATCAACATGGGCTCGCTCAACGGCGTCAACGCGCACATGTTCACCGTCGCGTACAATGCCAGCAAGGAAGCCATGCGCGCACTGACACGAACCGCCGCGGTCGAATGGGGGCCCCACGGCATAACCTGCAACACGATCTGCCCGTCGGCGAGCAGCCCGCAGGCACGCGACTACTTCAAGGCCAACCCGGAGATGGCCTCGCAGATTCTCCAGCAGGTGCCCGCTGGCCGTTTCGGCGATGCGGAAAAGGACATCGGCCCGATCGCGGTCTTCCTCGCCAGCGAGGGCGGCAGCTACATGAACGGCAATACGCTTTTCGCTGACGGAGGCTCTCATGTGAACGGCGTCGCCTGGCGTCCGCAAGTGGAGGACTGATCCCATGCAGAGGCTTCAGGGCAAACGCGCCGTCGTAACCGGCGCGGCGCAAGGCATCGGTGCAGCAATTGCGCGGCGCCTGGCGGAGGAAGGCGCGACTGTTGCCCTTCTCGACCTCGATGCGGACAAGGCTGGCGCCGTACTCGGCACCCCGCATTTCGGCCTCGCCTGCGACGTCTCGGACACGGCAAGCGTGGATGCGGCCTTTGCGCAAGTGCAAGCGCGCCTCGGCGGCGTGGACATACTCGTCAACAATGCCGGGCGAGGCAGCGCGCCAGGCGACGGGATGGACCTCTTTTACGCTGCACAGGCCGAGCGCGCGCAGCAAATCGCCGAAGGCAAGGTGCCGAGCGTGTTCGTCGATCAGACAATCCATTGCTCGGACGAGGGATGGTCTCAGGTGCTGACGGTCACGCTCGACGGGGTGTTCCGGTGCAGCCGTGCAGCGGTGCGCCTGATGGCGGAGGAAGGCATCGGCGGGAGCATCATCAACATCGGCTCGACCGCAGGAGTGAAAGGCAATGGGCCAGTCCCCTACTGTACTGCCAAGGCAGCGGTTCTGGGCATGACACGCGCCATGGCATGTGAACTTGCCGACCGCGGCATCCGCGTGAACGCGGTCAATCCGGGCGCGACCGAAACGCCGATCTATGCGGGCCTTCCGCCGGAGCTGAAGGACTCCATCGCCGCCGACAGCGTGTTGAAGCGCCTCGCCAGCCCAGAAGAAGTCACCGGCGCGGTGGCCTTCCTCGCCAGCGAGGACGCCAGCTTCGCGACCGGCAGCACGGTCACCGTCAATGGCGGGGCATATTTCGCCTGAGGCGTGAAGCGCCGACGCCAGAAAGATCGGGGCCGCGTCGGGATAAACCGACGCGGCCCTTTTCCATTGGGTCTCAATACTTGAAGGTCAGTTCCACGCCGTAAGTGCGCGGCTGCCCGAAGAAGGCGCTGGGCAGACCGGCATTGAAGTGGTCGGCATAGTAGACCTTGTCGGTCAGGTTCCGGCCGAAGACCGCGAGCTGCCAGTTGCCGAAGCCGACCGGAATGTCCGAAAGCGTCACGCGTCCATTGAGCAGGCCATAGCTGCCGACGATGTAGCGGGAATCGGTTGAAGAGGTCATCTTCTTGTCCTGCAGGAAGTAGTCCGCATAGACCGCGAAGGTGCCGATCGGGCTCGGCGGGAACTCGTAGTTCACGCTCGTGACAAGCGTGTGGTTCGGCGCCTGGATATAGTTGTACTGCGAGGTCACGTCGTCGCCGGCCGCATTCAGGATGCGGTCGTACTTCGCGTCGAGATAGGCATAGTTGGCCGAGACGGTCAGTCCGCGCGCGGGACGCAGCGAGAGATCCAGTTCGAGGCCCTTGATCGTCGCCTTGCCCGCGTTGAGCACGTCGGTCCGGGCAATGTTGTTCGGGTCCGACTGCACGTTGAGCTGTATGTCCTTGTAGCTCGTGTAGAAGAACGCAGCGTTCAGCCGCAGGCGGTTGTCCAGCATGTCGGACTTCACGCCGAACTCGTAGGAAGTCAGCGTCTCGTCACCGAAGCCTGCATTGAATCTATCGGTCGTGCTGGCGCGCACGTTGTAACCGCCGGTCTTGTAGCCTGAGACGACCTTGGCGTAGGCGTTGGTCTTGTCCGAGAACTCGTACCGCAGCGTCGCGCTCGGGCTGAAGTTCTGGAACGCGCGGTCGCCGCGGCCCGGCGTACCGGGGATCGGATCACCTACGGAAGGAACCGCGACGTCCTGAAGCGTGGCCTTGCGTTCGTCACGCGACCAGCGGCCGCCCAGGGTCACGAACAGGCGGTTGTCCAGAAAGGCCGGGTTGTAGGTGGCCTGCGCGTAAACGGCGTAGGCCTTGTTATCGATAGTGACCGTGCGCTCGCTGCGCGGACGCCCCGGAACGACGGTGGTGTCGAAGCTGTCGGCGCTCTCCTCGAAGTAATAGAAGCCGAGGACGTATTCGAGGCGATCATCGAGCCCGCTGCCGATGAGCTGCAATTCCTCGCTGAACTGCTTCTGGCTCGAATCGAACGCGGTGCGGAACACCGGAAACGGTCCGAAGACACCCGAATGATAGTCCTGCATCGTCTGGTTGCGGAGCTTGCGATAGCCCGTGATCGACTTGACGGTAAGCGAGTCCGAAACGTCCCAGCTCGCCGTCAGGTTATGGCCCTGTGAAACGACGTCATTGGGCTGGAGGTTGCTGACGCTCGGCGAACCGGCGGTCGGGCGCGGAGCCACTTCCGGATAAAACGGCACATAGGCAATGAAAGCCGGCGTGTCGTTGATTTCCGAGCGGTCATAGGTGTAGCGAACCGAGATCGCGTCGGTCGGCTGCCACAGCGCGGCGGCGCGGTAGCCGTCGCGGCGCTGGTCGCCAAAACGCTTCACGCCGGTACCGAGGTTGTCGACATAGCCGTCGATCTGGGCGTGAAGGTAACCGAATTCGACCGCCAGGGTATCGCCGATCGGCACGTTGACGCGGGTGCGGCTGCGGAACTGGTCGTAGTTGCCGTAAGTCAGCTTCTGCTCTGCACCGAATTCACCCAACTTGGGCGCGCGGGTGATGAAGTTGATCGCGCCGCCGGTCGCGTTGCGGCCATAGAGCGAACCTTGCGGACCGCGCAGGACTTCGACGCGCTCCAGCTCGGCGACGTCGGAGGCGAGCCCCTGGCTGCGCGCAACATAGACGCCGTCGATATAGACGGCGACGCTGGGGTCCATCGTGATCTGGTCGTCGTTGTTGCCGACGCCGCGCATGAAGATACGTGCGGTAATGGCACTGTTCGGGTGCGGCGTGACCTGAAGCGCGGGAACCTGCGTCCTGAGGTCGGTCAGGTCCGAGATTCCCTTATTCTCAAGATCCTGCAAACCTAGCGCGACGATCGACACCGGAACGTCCTGAAGCGATTCCTCGCGCTTCTGGGCGGTGACGACGATTTCATTGAGTCCGTCGCGGCTGCCGGCTTCCTGAGCGACTGCCGGCGACGCGAATGCGATTCCTGCCACTCCTGCGAGCAAGAATGTGCGTACGTTAAGCGACATAACCATTTACCCTCCCATTGCGTAGAAATATATATGATATAGTACGCATTTGATTTTCTACCTACATGAAGGTAGAAAGGCAAGTGGGTTTATCAAAGTGGCCGTTTCGGCCAGAAAACGGGCCAAATTGGACGGGAAATGAAGGCAATCAGGCACCAGCGGGGAAAAGCGACTCGCGAAGCGATCGTGAAGGCGGCCGAGACCGTATTTGCCGAAGTCGGCTATGGCGAAGCCCGGCTTGAGGACATCGCCGCCATCGTGGGCGTCCGGCGTCCCTCGATGGTCTATTACTTTGCGGGCAAGCAGGAGCTCTATGACGCGGTCGAGGCGGACATCTTCGAGGCGATGCACCACTTCTCCCGCGAGCGGCTCGAGGGCGTCACCGGCCCCCTCGAAAAGCTGCTGGCGCTGACCGATGCCTGGCTCGACTTCATTGTCGCCAGGCCGACGGCGGCGCGAATCATCCAGCGCCTGATCGCGGACGTACGACCGCGTCAGGGCAATCCCATCGAATTCTCCCACGTCGCGCTAGACATTCTGGAAGACATCGTGACCGAAGGCGTGGAATCCGGGCGTTTCCGCCCAGTATCGCCGATGTTCGTATTGAATGGCGTGTCCGGGGGCATCCTGTTCTACGTCAACAACAGCACGTTGATCGGCGAGCAGCGTTTCTACGAGCCATCAGATCCCGAAACTTTGGCGGAATATCGCGCACTGCTGGGGCGGCTGATCCGCGCCGCGGTGCTGTGCGATGCCCCGGCAGGATAACAAGCGCGAGAGATACCGCCCCGGCAAAATAAAGCCGCACGGGGCTTCATTCCTGAAAAGACCATTGATGCACAAGCGATTGGGGGCCGCGTGCCTTCCCTTCCTCCTGCTGGCGGCGCAAGCCGCGGATGCCCGCAACATCGTCATTGCGAACGACGACGGACTCACCAGCAATGTCATTGCGCTCTACAACGCCCTGAAATCGCGCGGCGACGATGTGATCGTCTCGGTTCCCTGCACGGGCCAGAGCGGCATGGGCGCGGCGGTCAAGTTCCTGCGCCCCCTCGGACCGCTGGCTCAGGACTGCCACAACGGCGCGGCTCCCAAGGGCGCGCCCGCGGTCGGCTCCATCGAGCGCCCGGGCATAGCGAAGCAGGACTTCCACTACGTCGACGGCACGCCGGTCATGGCCTTGCTTTACGGAATCGACGTCCTGGCGCAGAAGCGCTGGGGCCATGCGCCCGACCTCGTGCTGTCCGGTCCCAACGAAGGGCAGAATATCGGCAGCATCATCGTCAGCTCGGGCACGGTCAATGTCGTCCAGTACGCTTCGGCCCGCGGCATTCCCGCGATCGCGCTGAGCGCCGGCGAGGAAACAGCCGACAACAAGACGCTCGCCAATCCGCAGTCGGCCAAGATCGCATCGCTCTCGGTCACGCTGCTCGATGCGCTGGAAAAGCAGGCGGGCAACAAACCGTTGCTTCCCACCGGCACTTCGCTGAACGTCAATTTCCCGCACCAGCTCGAGAATGCCCGCTGGAAGCTCACCCGGGTCGGCACATACGACGCCTATGGCGTCCATTTCGTCGAGGACATGAGCCAGTCGCCGATGGCCAAGGCGCTCGGCGCCGGCGATGTCGCCCTGCCCGGCATCGTGATCGACATGAACCAGGCCAAGCCGACGCCTGCGCAGAAAGACGACGAATCGGTCGCAGTGCGCGCTTCCATCACCATCTCCGTAATGCAGTTGGGTTATGGCTCGAATGCCAGAACAGGCCAGAACGCGGCGAAGGCGCTGGTGAGCCGCCTCTCCCGCCAGCGTTGAGGACAGCCCCGCGCCGCCACTTCCTGACGGAAAAAGACAACAAGCAGGACTACCTGCGAAAAGTGAAAGGCATTCAACATGACGAACAATCGCCCCCCTGATCTGGCCCCTGCTCTGGGAAGCCCGCAGTCGTCGGTGGTCATCACCGGCGGCGCCTCGGGCATTGGCCTTGCCTCTGCCCGTGCGGTTGCCGCGGTCGGCCGCCCGGTCGCCATCTGGGACATCAACGAGGAAGCGCTGGAGCGCGCCGCCGCGCAGATCCGCGACGAGACCGGAACCCGGTGCCACGTGGAATGCGTCGACATGCGCCGCACCGACGACTTCGCGAGCGCGCTCGATCGCTGCCGTGCCGCACTGCCACCGCTGGGCGGCCTCGTTCACTGCGCGGGTATCGTCGATACCGGTTCACTTGAAGGTATAACGATCGACAACTGGCAGGCCGGGATCGACATCCACTTGCGCGCGCTCGCCTTCATGACACAGGCGATGGTGGGCGACCTTGCCGGCAATCCCGGCTCGGCGATCGTCGCCATCACCTCGATCAATGCCACGCTGGGCAATGCGGTCAATCCGATCTATTCGGCGGCGAAAGGCGGCATGCTCTCGCTGGTGCGTTCACTGGCCGACAGGCTCGCGCGCGACGGCATCCGGATCAACTCGGTCTCGCCAGGACAGATCCTGACGCCGATGATGCGCCCGGCAGTCGACAACCTCGAAAAGGGCTACTTCGAGCGCCGCATCCTGCTGGAACGGCTGGGCGATCCAGAGGAAATCGGCCGGGTCGTGCGTTTCCTCCTGTCGGACGAGGCAAGCTACATCACCGCGGCCGAACTCGTGGTCGACGGCGGCAACATTTCCTCCCAGCGCGGATAGGAAAAAGGGGCCGGACAAATCGCATATCCGGCCCCTTACCCGAGCAGGGGGCGCCGTTTGCATGGCGCCGATATGTCCCCACTCAGGCTGAGAGAGCGTAATCCTCGAACTTGGGCGCGACCATCGCATCGGCGAAGTCCTGGTAGCCCCAAGGCCAGCTCGAAGGCACACCGGTCGCATCGAGGTACCAGCTCGAGCAGCCCGATCCGAAGATAGTCGTCTTGGCTGCGGCAATGCGCCGCTCCTCATACTCGGCGTGAGCTTCGGCCTTCGGTGCGATATAACGCGCCTCGCCATTGCGCAGGCGGTCCATGAGCTGGTCGATGTACCCCCACTGCCGCTCGGCAATGTCGATCAGCGAGAAGTTGCCGACCGGCCCCGTCGGTCCATTGAGCATGAAGAAGTTCGGGAAGCCGGGAATGGCCACGGCATAGTAGGCGCTGGGACGGACCGCCCAGAAGTCGTCGAGCGTGCGCCCGCCCTGCCCGGTCACTCCGGCCGGACGGATGAAGCGGTCCGCACGGAAGCCGGTAGCGAGCACGAGCGTATCGAGTTCGTGAAAGGTGCCGTCCTTCATGCGCACGCCCTTGGGTTCGACGCGTTCGATGCCGCCGGTTTCGACGTAAACGGACGGGTTCTGCACTTCCTCGTAATAGCACCATGAATAGATCAGGCGCTTGCACGCCGCGCGATAATCGGGCCGCAGTTTCTCGCGCAGATCCGGATCGCGGACCGACTTCTCCAGGTTCTCGCGGCACAAATCCTCGATCGCGGTCATTTCCGGGCCGTCGACTTCGGTGATCCCCTTGGTGAAACGCAGCACCGCGCCGATATATTCGTCGCTGTAGCGGATCGCATCGATCAGCTTGGGATCGGCGCGAAATGCCGCGCGCTGCTCGTCGGTGAACTCGAACTGCTCGACCGGCAGGATCCACTGTGGGCTGCGCTGGAAATGAACGAGGCGTTCGACGCGCTTGTTGATCGCGGTGACGATCTGGATGCCGGTCGAGCCGCAGCCGATCAGGCCGACGCGGGCGCCGTCGATCGGCGCATCGTCATCCCAGCGGGCGGTGTGAAAGACAGGACCTTCGAAGCTGTCGAGTCCCTCGATCTGCGGAATGTTGGGGTGATGCAGCACGCCCGAAGCGGCAACCACGGCGTCGGCGACGTAAGTTTCGCCTGAAGCCAAGGTGACGGTCCAAAGACAGCTGTCCTCGCTCCAATCGACAGAAGTCACCTCGCAGCCGAAGCGGATATTGCGGCGAATGCCGTATTTATCGGTGACCATTTCGAAATAGGACTGGATTTCCGGCCCGCCAGCGAAGTTGGCCTTCCAGTCGGGATAGGGTTCGAAGGAATAGGTGTAGGCATGCGAGGGCACGTCGCAGGTCAGCCCCGGATAGCGGTTTTCGCGCCAGGTTCCGCCGATGCGGTCGGCCTTCTCGAAAACGACGAATTCCTCGCCCCGCTCACGCAGCTTGATCGCGGCCAGGATGCCGGCCATGCCGGCGCCGATGATCGCGGTCTTCACGCTTCGCTTGCCATTCGTTGCAGTCATAAATCCTCGTCCCGGAAATGTTGCTCTTGGACTGTTTTCTACATCGAGGAAGAAAGCTCCGCATAACCCATTCGAGCTAAGAAAAGGTGCAGAACGAGACCGCGTTGAGACAACGCGATTCATAACCTGATTGGGTTATGCGTGCAGCTCGGCGACCCGTTAGCCTGTCTCCCGGCAACCAGAACAAAGGCCCATTTTACGGGGCGGGAGAGAAGCGACAGATGAAATTCTCGATCATTTACGAAGCCCAGATGGTGGACACCAGCCGCGAGAACGAGCAGGCGGTGTTTCTCCAGATCGTCGAGCAGGCCAAGCTGGCCGAGGAAAAGGGGTTCGACTGCATCTGGTGCGTCGAGCACACCGCGCTCACCCAGTATGCCCACATGTCCGCGCCCGAGACGGTGCTGGCCTTCATCGCCGGCGCGACCAGTCGCATCCATGTCGGCCACGGCGTCGTCTGCCTGCCGCCCGCGATGAACCACCCGGTCAAGGTCGCCGAGCGCATAGCCACGCTCGACATCCTCTCGCAGGGCCGCCTCCACTTCGGCGTCGGCAAGGGCGGCACGCAGCAGGAAGCGGGTACCTTCGGCTATGACCTCGCCGACCTCCAGCCGATGATCGACGAGTCCATGTACCTGATACCCAAGATCATGGTGCAGGACGAAATCGAGCACGACGGCGAATACATCAAGATTCCCAAGCGCCCGATCCATCCCAAGCCCTATCAGGACCCGCATCCGCCGATGTACATGGCCTGCACCCGCGAGAACACGCTGGTGGCGGCCGGTTCCCGCGGCATCGGCGCGCTCGTGCTCGGCTTCTCCGGTCCCGACGAGATCGCCAAGAAGAACGCGATCTACCGCGAGGCGTTCCGGAACCGCAAGGCCGAGGACCAGGTCGGCTTCCGTCCGACCGAGCACCTGGCCGCACTCTGCGCCGCAACCGTGCTCGACGACCGCGAGGAAGCCCGCAAGATCGGCCTGCGCGGCCAACGATTCTTCGCCGAGTCGATTGCCTATTGGTATCAGGGCGGCCCCAAGCCGACCGTCGATGACCAGCTCAGCGGCGACGAGCAGGCCGCCATCCTCGAACAGGAAAAGCAGCAGACCGTTGCCTATCTCTCCGAAGAAGCAATCCCGGTCGGCGACGAGCACCTGTCGAACTACACCATCGCGCAGGACGCCTACGGCACCCCCGACGACTGCATCCGCTACGTTCAACGCCTGATCGACGCCGGCGCCGATGAGATCCTCTTCATCTTCCAGATGGGCGGCATCCCGCACGACAAGATCATGGAGACCATCACCAACATCGGCGACAAGGTCATCCCGCATTTCCGCGCGCAGGCCGAAGTTAAGGCCAAGGCCCTCGCCGAAGTCGGCTGAAGCCCGGCACAGCATTCCGGAAAGGGGCGTGGGGGACTGGTCCCCGCGCCCCTTCTCGCGTTATGGATCGCGGCATGAAGGACGAAGCGCTCGCCCTCTCGAACCTGCTTGCCGCGCTTTATGGCGGGATCGATGACGAACGCCCGTGGCAGGCCTTTCTCAAGGCGCTGGCCGAGTGGATGGAAGCGACTTACGCGACGCTGATCATCACCACGCCGGGCAACGAAATGCCCGCCACTTTCATCACGCCCGGCGCGGACCCGCAGCGCAGTGAAGACTACATTCGAACCTATTTCGCGCAGGACCCGTTCCGGGGCCTCCCCGAAGGTGAGGTCATGACCTATCGCGGCTTCCTTGCCGGATTGCCCGAGGAAACCTACGAAACCTTCAGCGGATACATGCGCGAAGCGCACAGCGCGCAGGTGATCGGCGTTGACCTGCGCTTTCCCCGCGGCTTCGAAGCACGCTTTCGCGTCACCCGCATCGAAACAGAGCCGGAGTTCCGTCCCGACGATATAGCGAAGATGCAGGGGCTCGTGCCGCATCTGCGCCTTGCTATCGCCCTGTTCGAGAAACTCCAGTTTGCCGGCGCACAGCACGGCGCTTTCCACTCGGCAGCGCAAGGCATGGGCATAGGGCTGGTCGTCCTCGACCGCGACCGCCACGTCGTGAGCAGGAACCCGCTGGCAGAGCAACTTCTGGACGAGGGCGAAGGCGTTCACCTTTCCGGCCAGTGGCTGACATTCGACAATGCCGCCGATGCCCGGCGTATCGATACGATGCTGACGGAAAACTACAGCGACGGACCGACCCGCTTTCGCATCGAAAGACCCGTCAACGGCGATCTCATGGCGACGGCGCGGCCGATCGACGTCCCGGCCGTCGGCTCGGGCAGCGGCGCGCTGGCGCTCCTCCTTTCGCAACCCGGTCACGAGGAACTGCCATCACCCCAGGTCCTGCGCGAACTCTTCGGCCTGACCCCCGCCGAAGCGCGGCTCGCCTCGACAATCGCGGGCGGGGAATCGCTGGTGAACGCGGCGCACTCGCTTGGCATCGCGCACAACACTGCAAAAGTGCAGCTGCGCTCGGTCTTCGCCAAGACCGGAGTGAGGCGCCAGGCGCAGCTCGTCTCGCTCATCGCTCACCTTTCCGGATAAGCGGCCAGGCCACAGATCAGCGGTAAAACGCACCGCCGTTCACATGGATCACCTGACCGTTCACCCAGCGCCCGTCCTCCGAAAGCAACAGCGCCACCATCGCGGCGATGTCCTCGACTTTGCCCAGGCGCGTTGAATGGACGCCTTGAAGGCAATGCGCGATCCACGGCTCCGGCACTTGTCCGCCCGCGATCATTTCCGGCGTCATCACGAAACCCGGCGCGACCGCATTGGCCGTTATCCCTTCCTTGCCCCAACGGCTGGCGACATGGCGTACAAGGGCATTGAGCGCGCTTTTCGACATGGCGTAGGAGGGGCGCTCCGGCTCCCCAGCGTCGCCGGCATCGGACGAGGTATAGACAATGGCCCCGCCCCCGGACTTGCGCAGTGCGGGCAATGCCTGGCGCGTGCACAGCAGATGCCCGCGCAAATTCACCGCGATCGTGCGGTCGAACACGCCAAGGTCGACATCCAACGCGTCGCTGTCGGCAAATATCGTGCGCAGATCAGCCGCGTTGACATGCACGCCGTCGAGCCTGCCCAATCCGCCCATCGCGCCTGCGAATGCCTCGCGGACCGATGCTTCCTCGGCAATGTCAACATGCACCGCGAAGGCCTCACGGCCCTCCGCGACCATTTCCTCGGCCACCGCCGCAGCGGCATCGAGGTTGATATCGGCCGCACAGACCCGCGCGCCCTCAAGGCACAGGCGCCTCACCGTAGCGGCTCCGATACCCGTGCCCGCGCCCACAACGACAATGGCTTTGCCTTCAAGCCTTTCCTTCATGGACAATCTCTCCTCACCAAGCAGCCCCGGCCGTGCCGGGGCGCGTCGAATGCGCGGATAATTGAGCGTAGACCAATCCGATACGCAATACGCGATTTCTTGTATGCGATCACATTACTGGTCATTTTGCGTGATTAGTAAGCTTATTTATTGCGTTTTGGTGATCGCACCGATACCACCTTCAACAAAGCGGGCCGTGACGAACGGATCGCGGCGAGGAGAGGGCGTACCGGCAAGGCCAGCCCACGAGAGGCGGAGCACCAGTTAATGTCATCCAATCAGTTTCCCTATCTGCTGTCGGAAGGTCGTATCGGCGCAATGACGCTGCGCAACCGCATCGCGGTGACCGCCATGGGCGTCAGTCTGTCCGAGGCGGATGGCACCGTAGGCGAGCGACTGATCGCCTACCACGAGGAGCAGGCGAAGGGCGGGGCGGGCCTCATCATTTCCGGCGTAACCGGGGTCGGTTGGCCTACGGGCGGGGTTTCGATCAACCAGACGGCGATCTCGGATGACCGCTTCGTGCCCGGCCTCACCGAACTGACGCGCCGCGTCCACGCGCACGGCGCAAAGATCGCCGCGCAGCTCCATCATGGCGGCCTTGTCGCAGCCTATTCCGCTTTTGCCCATGGCGAGCAGCTCTGGGCCCCGGCCTACCCGCCCGCCCCCAAGGCCAATTTCACCGACTACTTCCTGATGGAGGAACGCGCCGGGATGCAAGGGCTGCCGGTCCCGCAGGTCAAAGTCCTGGAGAAGGCCGACATCGACCTCGTCGTCCGCCAGTTCGCGGATGGTGCACGGCGCGCGAAGCAGGCCGGATTCGACGGCGTGGAAATCCATGGCGGCCACGGCTACCTGCTCTCCTCGTTCGTCTCGCCCTATACGAACAACCGCACCGACGAATATGGCGGCGGCCTCGAAAACCGCGCTCGTCTCGCGCTCGACGTCCTGCGTGCGGTGCGCGCCGAAGTCGGGCCGGACTTCCCGGTCTGGATGAAGATCGACTCGCGCGAAATCGGCAAGCAAAACGCAATCACCATCGAGCTTGCACAGCAATTCGCGCAAATGGTCGAGGAGGCCGGTGCCGACGCAATTACCGTCACTGCTTATCACAATACCGACCTGGGCAAGCTTCATTCGGAATCGCACACGCCGCACATCGAGGGCTGGAACCTGGATGCGGTCGCGAGGATCAAGTCGGTCGTCTCGATCCCGGTAATCGGCTCAGGCCGCATCGAGCCCGAAGTCGCCGACAAGGCGATCGGCAAGAACGAACTCGACATCGTCGCCATGGGCCGCAAGCTGCTGGCCGATCCGCACCTGCCCGCAAAGCTGACGCGCGGCGCACCCGACGAAGTGCGCCCGTGCATCTATTGCTATACCTGCATCTCGGCGATCTACATGGGCGACATGGTACGCTGCGCCGTCAACCCGCAGCTCGGCCGCGAGTACCAGGGTGAGCCGGCTCCCGCTAAATCCGCTCGTCACATCGCCGTCGTGGGCGGCGGCCCCGGCGGCATGGAAGCGGCACGCCGCCTTGCTGCACTCGGCCACAAGGTCACGCTGATCGAGAAGTCGGATCGCCTCGGCGGCACGCTGCGCTTCGCCTCGCTGGCCTATGAGCCGAACGAACGCCTGCTCAACTGGCTGCGCCGACAGGTCACCGAGGCGGGCGTGGAAATCAGGCTTTCGACCGTTGCGTCCCCTGAACTGCTGCGCGGGATGGGCGTCGATACCGTTCTCGTTGCGACAGGCGCAGTGCGCGACATGCCGCCGCTTCCCGGCAATGACCTCGACCACGTCTATTCGGGCGACGACATGCGCAACCTGATGCTGGGCGAGACCACCTCGGAGTTGAAGCGCAAGACCTCCCTTTTCTCGCGCATGGCAACGAAGATCGGCGCCGCGACCGGCGCAACGGCAAACCTTTCGCTGGTGCGCAAGGCCACCCACGCATGGATGCCGCTGGCCGACGACATCGCAATCGTCGGCGGCGAACTGGTCGGCCTCGAACTGGCCGAATTCCTGATGGAGCGCGGCCGCAAGGTCCACGTGATCGACGAAGCGCCGCGGATGGGCAAGGGCCTGATGCTGGTGCGCCGCATGCGCATTCTGGCGGAACTCGCCGAACACGGCGTGGGTCTTCATTCCGGGGTTTCCGAGATAGCGATCCGCAAGGACAGCGTGACATTCACCGACGCCGAAGGCCACGCGCAGTCGGTGCGCGCCGGCAACGTCATCGTCGCGCGCGGCGCACATGGCGATACGTCACTTGCCGAAGCACTCGAAACGGCGGGGATGAAAGTCCACGTCTTCGGCGATGCCACGGGTGTCACTTACATTGAAGGCGCCATGCGCGGCGCAGCCGACGCAGTCGCCCAATTGAGCAGCGGACTCCGCTTGGAAGAGCATCGCGAGATGCAGCATGGATGATCGCCCCGGAACCGCGAAACGCGTCAAGGGCAAGGATATTCCCGGGCAAACACCGACCGGAGAACAGAAAAAAGCGCGTGTCGCGATTGACGAAGGAGGCACCTTGCGCAAAGCATCCGGGCGTAAAGCAATTAGGGCAATTTCGGGCGACATGAACCAGTCGATCAGTTTCGATGCGACCGATCACGCGATCGTCGAGCAACTCCGCCTCAACGGACGGGCCAACAATCAGCAGATTGCCGAGGCCCTGGGCCTGACCGCGACGACCGTCTCCACCCGCATCAAGCGGATGGAGGATGCAAACCAGTTGCGCGTCGTCGGCGTGTCCGACTTCGCGGCCCATGGCTTCAACGTGCTCATGAAGATCGCGATCGAGATCGACGGCCGCCCCGCTTCGGAAGTCGCCAAGGATTTGTCGAACCTGCCCGAGATCTTCGCGGTACACCTCGTGACCGGCCGCTACGACATTGACGTTCTGGTAGCGCTGCACGACTTTGCGGACCTCAACGGGTTCCTTTTCGATAATCTTGCCAATGTCCGCGGAATCCGATCGATGACACCTGCCGTTGTTGTCGATGTCGTCAAGTACCAGTTTGAAGTCGCTCCAATCGAAGGAGAGCGCTGAGCCCATGTCCGACTTTATGCTCGACCAGCTCGATCAGGACCTGATCCGCCTTCTGGCGCACGACGCGCGGGTATCGAACCGCCGCCTTGCGACCGAACTTGGCGTCACCGAAGGAACTGTTCGCGGCCGCATCAAGCGCCTTCAGCAGGATGGCCTCCTCGCCTTCACGGCAATCACGGGATATGAGATCGCCCGCAAGTCGCGCCTCGCCTTTATCAATGTCCAGGCAGAGGTAGACCGCGTTCGTGAAGTGGCGCAGGCCATTTCCGAACTGCCCCTGATCAATGCGGTGCTGCTGACCATGGGACAGTTCAACATCACCGCGATGTGCCTGTTCGAAGAACTCGATATGCTGGTGGAGACCGCGTCTGACCAGATCCTCTCCATCAAGGGGGTCCACCATGTGGAGACTTCGATCGCAGTCAAGACGGTGAAGTACAATGCCCGCATGGCAAAGATCACGAAGCCTAGCGAACCAGACTGAAGACTATCCCCTCACGATGATCCAACTCGCCTCAAGGGGTCCTGCCCCTAGATTGGCGTCGAAAGTCAAGCCGCTTCCCGAATGGGACCGTTGGCTCGCTCTATGCAATTAGCCGTCTCGATGCATCACACCGACGTGTCCATATCGCTGCTGCCCTCCAACGTGATCTGCCCGGCCAGCGCATGGACACGAGCTTGCAGAGGTCGCCGCGCAGCGCCGGGTCTGCGCCCTCGGCGAGGGGTACAACGCATCAGTCCTGGATGAGGTGACGGGCAGACACCCGCCTGCGAGGCCGATGGTTGCCGGTGTGATCCCGCACCATACGGACCGCCTGCTCACGACCTTTTGGTCTAAACTTGTTGGTCGATATACTTGCCGTGACGCTTCCTTTCATGAAGAGGGTCCTCCGGCACTACCGAGTCAATCCGCCACTCCTTCGTGACAATCCCATGCATAAAACGTCAACGATTAACACCAATGATCGTAGATTATTTTTCTTGCATTCTGATCGCGATTCAGTGCAGAAAGACGTACGATGCATTCGCCGATGATTTTGAGAGTGAAGCGTCGGGACCTGAGGATGGCGATATACCAGGAAGGTAGTTTTGGATCATGAAGCAGAGCAACGACTTGTCAAACAAAGGCCGCGTTGCCTCTTCACCTCGTCGCCGGGCTCGCAAAGCCGAGGCCGCGCCAAATCTGGGCGCGGGTGTCGCGGCGCATGGCGTCGATGTCGAGCAGCACATCTATCAGACGGTGTTTGACAGCGTGCTCAACCAGCGGCTGGTGCCCGGGACCAAGCTACCCGAACCGGCACTGTGTGAGCTCTTCAAGGTTTCGCGCGCGGTGATCCGCAAGGTGCTGCAGCGGCTGGAGCACGACCGCATCGTCGAACTGCGTCCCAACAAGGGCGCCGTCATCGCAGCGCCTACGCCGGAGGAAACGCGGCAGATCTTCGAAGCGCGCCGCGCGCTAGAGGTCTCCATCGTCGAGATCGCGGCGCGGCGCCGCACCGCACAAGACCTGGCCGATCTGCGCCAACTGCTGGCGAGCGAACACGAGCTTACGCAAAACCCCTACCAGCCCACCTGGGCCGCCTGCGCGCGCGAATTCCATCTGCGGATCGCGGCGGTCGCGGACAACCCGATCCTCACCGCCTACCTCACCGAACTGATGACGCGCTGTTCGCTGATCGTTGCGCTGTATCAGCCACTTGGCAACACTGCATGCGAACATGCGGAGCATGGCCGCATCGTCGACTACATGGAGAAAGGCGACGTCGCCTCGGCACGTGCCGAGATGGGCCGCCATCTGCGAGCACTGGAGGACAATATCAGCCTCGACCGCAGCGGCTCGACACAAACCCTCGCGCAGATGTTGAACCTGGGATGAGCACTTAATCGAATCTCCGGCACGGCCACCCACATCGCTTTCAAGGCAATCGGCGCCGATCGACTCTATAAGCTGGTCGAGAGACTCATCGCGCCTTTAGCATCCTAGGTTCGCGAGAATTCGTCGTCCAAATGGACTTCGAACTGCTTGCCTCACAAATACATGACGGCGGCACGACACTGCCGCTCGGCCTTAGGAAGAGGCGCGAAAGCCGCGATCGACCGGGCACCACATGGTGTTCTCGAGACCAGGCATCTCTGACGGCCCAGCCCCACCGGCAGTCCGTCACCTATAATGCGCGGCCTTGTCAAAGCTCGTCAATCGAACCGTAGAATGATGCCCTCGCCCGATCCGGTCATGGCCCGACCCCATCCCTAACTACGCTTCACCGCATACCAGATGCCTGGAGCGCTGCCGTGAGCCGCCGCAGATCACGGCCAACCCAACCTGCAACTGGGAGATATATCGTCAATGATATAACTTTCAGATCGTTCCGACCCGACGATCAGTGATTGGATCCGGAAAGGTTGCGCCAAGCTGAAGCCCAGCCCAGCCGTAGAAAGTAATGTTCTCGAAAATATCTTAGATCGTCGACGATTTAATGTTGGATCATCGACGAAGTTGCGATTATGACATGATTCGCAACAAGCGATCAGGTCGCCGGGTGTCGGCAGGGCAACAGTCCGCCGCACCACCCCCGGTCGCAATTTCGATCAATCATGAGGGTAACGATCATGCGTATTGCGAAGCTGGCTGCCGGTCTTTCTCTGAGTGCGATGGGGATCGCGCTCATCGTTCCCAGCGCGATACATGCCCAGGTGATCACTGGCGCCATCAACGGCCGCCTGACCGATCCGGAGGGCAATCCCCTGGGGGACGTATCGGTCGCTATCGTCCACGTCCCGTCGGGCACAACGACCACCGCCACTACCAGCGACGACGGCGTCTATGCCGTGCGCAACCTGCGCCCGGGTGGCCCGTATCGGATCACTGCGACCTCGCTTGATTTCGGCAGCAAGTCAGTGGACGTTGCCGCGATCAACACCGGCGATGCCTTCCAGGCGAACTTCTCGCTGGGCGAGGTGAACGAGATCGTGGTAAGCGGCTCCTCGTTCGGAGGCGGCGATCTCAAAACCGGGCCCAGCTCGAACTTCTCGGCGCAGAAGATCGAGGCCGCGCCATCGATCAGCCGCGACCTCAAGGATCTGGCGCGGATGAACCCGTTCGTCGCAGTCGACCCATCGAACAGCGATGCGCTGGTCTGTGGCGGCGCGAACAACCGCACCAACTCGCTCACCATCGACGGTGTGCGTCAAAACGACGACTTCGGCCTCCAGGCCAACGGCTATCCCACCCAGCGCTCACCGATCTCGATCGACGTGATCGAGACGCTGGGCGTCGAACTGGCGCCGTATGACGTGAACTACGGCGCGTTCGGCGGCTGCACGCTCAACGCCACGACCAAGTCGGGCGGCAACAGCTTCCACGGTCAAGTCTTCTATGAATATACCGGCGATGCGCTGCAGGGCAGCTCGTTCGGCTACACCGATTTCCAGGAGGGGTCTCGCCAGAAGCGCCGCCTGACCGGCAAGTTCACCGAGAAGACTTTCGGCGCCACGCTAACGGGACCGATCATCAAGGACACCTTGTTCTTCACGCTGAACTACGAGAAATTCAGCCGCTCCGAACCCTCACTGGTCGGCCCCACCGGCTCAGACTTCGCCAATCAGGTGCCCGGCGTCAGCGTCGAGCAGGCCAACGAGGTGCGCCAGATCCTGAAGGACCGGTACGGCTACGATCCGCTCGGCTACGAGGCTACCAAGCTGCCCGTGCGGGACGAAAAGTTCTTCGGCAAGCTGGACTGGAACATCGCGCCGGGCCACCGCGCCACGGTATCCTACCAAGAGACCAAGGGCTCCTCGGTCTCGGCCATCGGCAACACGCTCACGGGTTCGAGCACGTCGCTTGGCCTGCTGTCGCAATGGGTGGAACGGCAGAACAACCTGCAGGTATACAAGGCGCAGGTCTTCTCCGACTGGACCGACAATTTCAGCACCGAGTTCAGCGCATCCTACAAGAAGATGGACAACCCCGGCCATCCCTTGGCGGGTAACGATTTCGCGCAGTTCCGCGTCTATCTCAACGGCACCACCACGGGACCGAGCATCTATGCCGGCACCAACGCCTCTTATCAGGCCAACGAGCTGACCACCTATCTTCAGCAATACCGCGCCAAGGCAACATATACCGCCGGATCGCATCGCATCACCGCCGGCTACGAGCGCGAAATGCTGAAGATCTGGGACCTTTTCGTCCAGAACGCGAACGGTTCCTACGTCTTCAATTCATTGGACGATCTGCGGGCGGGCAATGCCTCGTCGGTCAGCTACGCCAATGCGGCAAGCAACCAGAAGGCAGATGCAGGGTTCAACCTGCGTACCACCACCAATACGATCTACCTACAGGACGAGTGGGCGGTGCTTCCCGAACTGACGGTCAAGGCAGGCCTGCGCTACGACTTCTTCGAGCAGTCCGACCGCCCCGACGAGAACCCGCTGGTGATGGCGCGCTACGGCATCTCCAACACCGAGAACCTCGACGGCAAGCACCTGCTGCAACCACGCTTCGGCTTCAACTGGAAACCCGATCCGACACTGACCGTCTATGGTGGCATCGGCCTGTTCGGCGGTGGCTCGCCGACGGTATGGACGGCCAACACTTACTACAACACCGGGCAGATGCTGGGTAACGTCACATGCACCCGCAACGACACGGCCAGCGCGGCGTGCCTCGCCAGCCTTAATAACGTCGACGGCTTCAACGTCAATCCGGCGCTGCAGCAGGCCAATTCCGCCAGCGCTGCGCTCGGGCAAGGGCTGATCAACGCTCTCGACAAGGACTTCAAGCCGCAGTCGACGTGGAAGATGTCGATAGGCGCGCAGAAGGAATTCGATCTGGGCGCCTTCGGCAACGGCTGGCGCATAGCCGGCGAATTCATTCACTCCGAAGTGCAGAACGCGGTCGCGTGGAAGGAACTTTATGCCGACGCCAATCAGGGACCGCCCGCACCGGACGGCCGCCCGACGTTCCTGCCTGGGCGTGAGAACCGCAACGACATCCTCGTGACCAATACCAAGAAGGGATATGGCAACCAGGTCGGCCTGGCGCTTGCCAAGACCTGGCGGGAAGGCCCGCTCGCCGGACTGGAGGCGATGTTCTCGCATACCTACATCCGTTCGAAGGACATCAACCCCGGCATTACTACCGTGGCCTCCTCAAACTACAGCGGCGTGGCGACCTCCGATCCGAACGATCCGGCGCTGGCCACCTCGAACTACGAGTTCCGCCACCTGTCCAAGCTGTCGATCAGCTATTCGCATGCCTTCTTCGGCGACAACCGCACGCGACTGACGCTGTTCGGTCAGCGCCGCTCGGGCCAGGTATTCAGCTATACCTTCGACGTTGGCGCCAATGCCAACATGGCCGCCGACATGCTGGTTGGCGAGAACGGCGCACTGGCCACCCGCAACCGCCAGCTGCTTTACGTACCGCAGACGGTGGGCGGCCAGGTGACCGCGGGCAGCGATCCGATCGTAACCTATGGCGCCGGCTTCGACCTGCAGGCGTTCAATGCCTTCCTCAAGAACAACGGCCTACTCAAGTACGCGGGCAAGATCACTCCGCGCAATGCCTTCAAGGCGCCGGCGATCACCACCATCGACATGCGCATCAGCCAGGAAATCCCCGGGTTCTTCCCCGAAGGGGCGAAGGCGGAGATCTACCTCGACGTCGAGAATCTGGGCAATCTCATCAACAAGAAGTGGGGCGTGTTGCAGCAGATCCCGTCGCCCTATGTCTCGGCCAACGTGGTGGCACGCAATTGCCAGATCGCCGGAGCCTGTGCGACGCAGGGCAACTTCTATCAGTACGACAGCTTCGTCGGCCGGGCGGCGACCAGCTTCAACACGCAGTCGGTGTGGCAGATGAAGATCGGCGCACGGTTCAAGTTCTGAGAATTTGAGGTAAGGGACCAGGATGATGGACAGAACCGAAATGCAGCTTTCTCGCCGAGGCATACTCGCTACCGCACTGGTCGCCGGTGCAGCCGGTGCCGCCGGAGTCACCTCCCCCGCCTTCGCGGCGGCGAATAAGGGCCCGCACGCAGCGGTGCACGGCGCTAGCTTCCTGCTGCGCAACGTGCTGCTGGAAACCGGCTACAAGCGCGAAGGCGCCGACGTCGTCGGCACCGATACAGACAAGGCCTCGCTGCTGGTGCAGGATGGGAGGATCGCCGCGATCCTCCCGGCCGACGCACCCGCCCCGGCCGGGACCGCGGTGCGTGACGGCGCGGGAATGCTCCTGCTGCCCTCGTTTCGCGACATGCACATTCATCTGGACAAGACTTTCTACGGCGGTCCCTGGGTTCCCCCGCGCAAGCGCACCGGCGGCATCCGCGGCCAGATCGTGCTGGAGCAGACGCTGCTGCCGCAGATGCTTCCCACGCTGGAGGAGCGCGCCGGAAAGCTCGTCGACTTGTTGCAGTCCAACGGCACGACCTTCGCGCGCAGCCATTGCAACGTCGATCCGGTGGTCGGCACCAAGCATGTCGAATTGCTCAAGCATGCGCTAGACCAGCGCGCAGACGGCTTCGGGCACGAGATCGTCGCCTTCCCGCAGCACGGCTTCGTCAGTGCTAACCTGATCCCGACGATGCGCGCCGCAATGGCCGCTGGCGCGACGCACGTAGGCGGGATCGATCCCACCACGCTTGACGGCGGCATGGAAAAGTCGGTCGATGCGATGATGCAGATTGCGCTCGACATGAACAAGAGCGTGGACATCCACTTGCACGAGCCCGGTGCCAGCGGCATCGCAGCGATCCGCCGCATCGCCGATACCGTGGAGCGCGAACCTTCGCTGCGCGGCAAGGTGACGATCAGCCACGCCTTCTCGTTGATGTCGATCCCCGCGTCTGAGATGGAGGAACTGGCTACGCGCCTGGCTTCCCTGGATATGTCGGTCGCCTCGACGCTGCCTTTCGGAGGAAAGGTAATGCCGATCCCGATCCTGCTCGACAAGGGCGTCAATGTGTACACCGGCACTGACAGCGTCGAAGATCACTGGTCGGTGTTCGGCAGCGGCGACGTGCTGGAAAAAGCCAAGCTCGCATGTGAACTGTACCGCTGGAGCGATGAGTTCAGCATCTCCCAGTCGCTCAAGATCGCCACCGGCGGCCCCACCCCGCTTGATGCGACGGGTAGACAGGCTTGGCCCAAAGCGGGAGATGCGGCCGACATGGTGCTAGTCCCTGCAAGTTGCTCGGCGGAAGCGGTGGCTCGCCTCGCACCGCGCAAGGCCGTATTCCATGCAGGTAACCTCGTCGCCGGAACACTGGACGCCAAAACGGCCTGACCTACCGTCCACGCGCGAAATCGCCTTCCGGGCAAAGATCATTGACGCGATTGTTTCATGGCCGCGCCGATTTGCCCGCCAATTGACCGACGGCGTGGCGCTCGCCGGTTGGCCGCGCTGCGCAGGCGCCTTGGCTGTAGGGTGCGATCCGTTGCGGATCGCACCCTACAAAGACACGGAAGGCAGCCTTTATGCACCTGTCTGGCCCCCTCCTGCGGCGCCGCGCCAATGCGCAGGGTGGCCGCGTGGAATCGCCCGGCACGACAATCCGGCAGCTAGCTTCAACTCCGTATTCGTCGCTTGGTCGGGTGTGCGGTCCGGCCACAAGCGACAGCGATGTGGCAGCTCACGGAGCCTCACGCATCCACCAAGACACTGCGAAGGGGCGCCGGACTTTCGTGTCCTGCGCCTTGGCCCAAATGGAACTCGCTGCGGCTGATGGAGCGCTTTCGACCATAGTCTCGATCCAAAACTCTTTGCTTGCGTCAGGTTTGCTCAGGGTTGAAGGCCAAGAGCAAATAGCACGATTCCTGCCCGATCTGATTGCGGGACGAGCGATTGGCGCCTTTGCGCTGACCGAACCCGATGCGGGATCGGGTGCTACTGCCGTACGTAGCCGCACAGCACATAGCGCCCCTCGCCCCGGAACAGGCCCAAGTTTGCGCCGCGGTCGGCATCGAAGTGCAGCAGGACGACACGCGCATCGAGGCATGCGCGATCAACTGCGCCTCAAGCCGCACGAGCGTAAAGCCGGAATACCAAGCCAATCCGCCTGCTTGAACAATACTTCAATAACACGCCAGCCCCTGCATTCGTGACTGTTCACGCAGCAGAGACTTCGGGGGCATAGAGGACAACGCGGCAATGCAGGCCCTCTTCGCGAAAATCGAGTTCTGCCTTGCCGCCGTATTCGGCCGCCAGGCCCCGTTCGATCAATCGCGAGCCAAAGCCCTTGCGGCCTGAGGGCTTTACGGGCGGTCCGCCCAGTTCCTGCCAGTCAAGTACAAGGTAATCGCTATTCCCGGCCTCCCGGAACCAAGCGATGCAAATCCGGCCCGCGTCGTTGGACAAGGCGCCATATTTCATGGCATTTGTCGTGAGTTCGTGCAGAGCCATGGTCAGGGCAACGGTCAAACGCGGAGAAAGGGCAATGACCGGACCGTTCGCCTCGATCCGGCAGGCGTCAGCCCCGGCCGCAGGTGCGGTCGCTTCGCGCACGACTTCGTCCAGCAAGGTCATGCGCCAGCTGGCATCTGTAAGCAGGTTGTGGGCACCTGCCAGAGCCCGCAACCGTTCCTCGAAGGACTGCCGCGCGCTGCCGGCCATCTCGACATTGCGAAAGGATTGCGAAGCCAGGCTCTGGACGATGGCCAGGGTGTTCTTGACCCGATGGTTGAGCTCATTGATCAGCAGGTCCTGGTGGCGGGCCGCCTCGACCACTTCGGTCATGTCCTGCCCTTGGACGAAAATCGCCGCAACCTCGCCGTCCTCGAAAATCGGCTGATAGATGAAGTCGAGGAAGCGCCGGTCCCGAGGTGCACCGGGAACCGCCTCGAAGTAGATCTCCTGGGAGCGACCGTGATACGGGCGACCGGTAAGACGCACTTCGTCCAGAAGAGCGATCGAGCCCTGGCTGACAACCTCGGGAAGCGCGTCGGCCAATCTGCGCCCCACCAGTTTTTCGCGCCCGACCAGCTGCGTGTAGGCAGCATTGACCATGGCGAACTCGTGCTCGGGTCCGACGAGGACCGCCATGAATCCGGGCGCCTGTTCGAACATCCTTGTCAGCCGGGCACGCTGGGCCTGCAGGTCGAGGTTGCGGTGCTGCACGGCATCGGCGCGCCGGACCAGCCCACTCTCGTCGCGCAGGCAGCGCAGGCGGTGCAACTCGGTCACGTCGACAGTGTGCTGCAGGATCGCGTCCACCCTGCCGTCGCTATCCAGCAGCGGCGTGTGCGTCGCGCTCCAGTAGCGTTGCTCCATGGAACCGTCGGGAGAAGCGATATCGTAACGGATAAGCGCGATTTCATCGACCTCTGCCGTCTCGACCACGCGCTTCAACGAAGCGCTGAGCAATTCATAGCTTTCCGTGCCCGGTTCGCTGGGAAAGGCATCGAACATGCGCCGGCCGATGATCGATTCTCTGGTGCGCATCGTCGCGCGCAAATAGGCATCGTTCATCCAGATGATCGTCTCGTTACGATCCATAAGGACATAGGGATTGGGCGAAAGCGAAATGAGCGATTGGAAATCTATGGTCACTGACGCCTCAATTCCGGCAAACCCGGGCACTTGCGCTCTGCACAAACTGTGGCCCTACCCGGAACTTGTCAATGAATTGCCACGATAATAAAAGTGACGATCTGGGCCCGTCGATCCGGTTTGGCGGGCCAACTAGAACCCAAAGCCGATCCGGGCGGCAACACTGGTGGCAGGAGCGCCTTCACTCAGCCCGGCAGCCCCTTCCACACTGAGCCTCATCCTGTCATTCAGCTTCGTACCGATACCAAGCCCAAGCGCCTCCCTGTCGGCCAGTGTGTCGATGGCCGACTCCTCGTAGGAATAAGACAGGGCTGCAAAGGATCTGTGGCCAAGGGCAACGCGGGCCCCTGCCGAACCGCTCAGGGTATTGCGCACATCGAACCCGTCGGGCTCGCCGAGTACCGTGTAACCCAGTGAAGCGAAGGGGGTGATCGCGCCGATGGGGCGGGCGATCTGCCCGGTAACCGCGTAATCGACCTTGCCGGTCCCCAGCCCCTTTGCGCTCGATGCCGTCGGCACCTTGATCGAGGTTACCCAGGTGGTCACGAAATCGCCGATCGGCAGGTCTACGGCCGCCTGCAAGGTAAGGTCGCCGATCCCTTCGCGCGAAGTGCGCTCCTGGCTCAGGGAACCGGACGCGAAAAGCGGGGTTCCCAGCAGGCCGCCCTTGCTCACGATGACCCCGATCGGCGCAGTCGTGCGGACATAGGGAATGGACGCGCTCAGATGGAACCGCCCCTTCGATACCGCCGCCGCCACAGGAACCGAGAGGGTTTCGAACTTGTCGTCGGTGCCATAATCGCCTTCCTGGTAGGTGACGCCGGAACTGACTTCCCCCGACCACTGCGGCGGGGGGCGGAGCGTGCCATCGCTCTCGGCAGCAAGGGCAGGCATGGTCATCAGCGACAGCAAGATGGCTGCCACACTCGCTTGAATGGTGTGCATGGAAAATCTCGTCAGTTCGGCTAGGCAAGAAAGGTCGGACGTCTGGTGCAGGGCCGTCCCTACCGGGCTGCAATAGTCGTTGCTGTAATCGTGTCTGCAATCGTCATGGGCGCGCCTCAGGCTATTGGGTTCCAAGCTTCGTCAGGTTCGGTGACGGGCTTTCCCTGAAGGAACGAGCGGCGCTCCGGATTTCATCCACGCGGCGCGGCACTTTTTTCCGGCAGGCACGATCAGGAAGAACACGAGTGCCCACAGCCCTTCGATGTTAACGCCGGCCCGAATGCCTTTACAGTCCTGATGGCCATGATAAGCCTCGCGCTATCAACAGGGCGCGGGAGGCTGGAAGATGATAAAGGGAGCAAGGGTTCCTGAGCGGGCCTATCTGATCGTACTCTGGGCGGTTTCGGTCATCTTCGCCGGCTTCATTGTCGGCTTCGGCAATCTCGTCATCGGCGACCTGCCTCAGGTCGAAACAACGGTTTCGCCGGAACAGTTCGTCGACAAGGCCCGGGACGAAAAGCTGCAAAGCGAGCTGAAGCAGGCCGAAGACCGCAGCGGGGCGATCGACGACAAGCTCCAGATTGCAAGGCTCCAGCTGGAGCAAGCGCGCCGCGCCTCGCAGACCGCCACCGAAACTTTCCAGGCGTGGATCCAGACCCGCACCGCGACGACCGATCCCCAACAGGACCCCGAAGTGGTTCAACGCACCCGGCAGCTTGAGCAGCTCAAGGGTAACGAACGCGCGATCCAGGGACGGATCAACACGCTGGAGAACGAACGCCTGCCTCTTGAACAGCGCGCCACGGCGCTGCGTCAGGAGCAGGCCGATCTTCAGGACGCGGCCTATCCGGCTTTTGAGAAGGCCCTGTTCTGGCAGGAACTGCGAATATTTCTGCTGCGCCTGGCGCTGACCCTGCCGATGTTGCTGCTCGCCGCCTGGCTGGTCGCCAAGCGGCGCAAGGGCGCCTATTGGCCCCTGTCACGAGGCTTCGTGATTGCCGCGGTCTTCGTCTTCTTTGTCGAACTGGTGCCGTACCTGCCCAGCTACGGCGGCTACATCCGCTACGGCGTTGGCATCTTGCTTACCGTTGCTGCCGGCCACTTCCTGATCAAGAACATGCGTCATTACCTGGAAAAGCGCAGGGAAGTGGAAGCGCAGGCCGAGGAGGAACGCCGCAAGCTGGTTTCGCACGACGAAGCCTTCAAGAAGATGTCTGCCAAGGTCTGCCCCGGCTGCGATCGCCCGATCGCTGCAATGGAAGGCAGCGAAACCAACTTCTGCGTCCATTGCGGAATGACGCTCTTCGACCACTGCAGCAAATGCAATGCCCGCAAGATGGCATTCTTCCGCTATTGCATGGCCTGCGGCACGCCGGCGCAGGACGCCGCCAAAGCAGGCACCTGAGAACCACCCGGGCTCAATCGCGCAATCCGGTCTTGGGAGGACCATTGCGGCCGGGCTTCGTGGCTGGTGGGGAAAGATGCGCAATATGCGCGGCACCTTGTACTGGGCAATGCGCTTGCGCGACCATTGCAGCAGTTCGTTTTCCCGCAATTGCAGTCTTGAACGGATGGCGACGTAGGCGCGCGCATCGATCGCCTCAGCGGCTCGCACCGGATCGTCGAGGCAGGCCTTAGTCTCGCAAGGACCGCCAAACCACAAGTCTCCCGTGGGCCTGACGGGCGTGTCGCGGATACGTTGCGAAAAAGCAACGGAGCGCTGAAAATCGCAAGCCCTGTGCAACTGCCACACGCCAAAAGCGAAAGATCGGATTAGATACTCGCACAGGAGGAAAACCGGATCTGGAACCAGTAAACTCGTGAATATAACCATATAGAATTCAATAATTTCTCCACCAGGGAGGGGAACGAAATGAATACGAGACTTCACAACAAGGCCATGTTTATCGGCGGCGTCTGCTTCAGCATGATCGCCTTTTCCGCTGCCGCGGTCGCACAGGACCAAGCCGATCAGAACGGAGGCCAGGCCTACAACAACGAAATCATCGTCACCGCCACCAAGCGCAACGAATCCATCCAGAACGTACCCTTCTCGATCAATGCCCAGACCGCTGAAGCCATGCGCAGGTCGGGCGCAACCTCGATCGAGGACGTGTCGCGCTCCATCGCTGGCCTGACCGTCCAAAACCTCGGCCCGGGCCAGAGCCAGGTATCGATCCGCGGCGTCTCCGCTGGCCAGGTCGTACGCGACCAGCCCGGCGTGAAGGAGCAGGTGGGCGTCTACATGGACGAGTCGGTCATCTCGCTGTCGCTGTTCACGCCCGATTTCGACCTGTTCGACCTCGACCGCATCGAGACGCTGCGCGGCCCGCAGGGCACGCTGTTCGGTTCAGGTTCCGAGGGCGGCACGGTGCGCTACATCACCAAGCAGCCCAAGCTCGACATTGTCGAAGGCACCGTGGAAGCTGGCGCCAATGTTCTGAAGGGCGGCGATGTCGGCTATGACGGCAAGGCTGCGGTAAACCTGCCGCTGGGCGAGACGGCCGCTCTGAGGGTCGTGGGCTACGCCGAACACTACGCCGGCTTCGTCGATGCGATCGGCCCGGCAGCGGGCAAGAACATCAACGACGGCAACCGCTATGGCGGTCGCGCCAGCGTGTTGTGGGAGCCCAGCCCGGGCATCAAGGTCACCCCGCGCATCATCTATCAGGACATCAAGACCAACGGCTTCAACCGCGAGGACACCTATCACCTCTACTACAATCCGCTGATCGATGCCTCGCAAACGCTTTCGGAGCGCACCCAGTACCTCAAGCTGCGTGAAGAGTTCCGCGACAAGACGACGCTGGCGGACCTCACGATCAATGCGGACCTGACCGACGCGATCGCCCTCACCTCGGTGACGACCTATATCCATCGCAATATTCTCGTCGCCCGCGATGCGTCGGCACTGACCGGCTCGGTATCCGTCTCGCCTTTCGCCATCGACCTGGGCGTCGACGGTTCGCTGGCGAACCTGCCATCGGAACTGCGCGACAGGACGAAGCTCAAGCAATGGACCCAGGAACTGCGCCTAGCTTCCACGGACGCCGGCCCGTTCCAGTGGGTGTTCGGCGGCTTCTACAGCCACGTTGACCGCACATATGCGCAGCGCCTGCCGACCCCCGGCTACGATGCGATCGTCGACGCCGCTCTCGGCGCCGGAACTTCGGCCTCGGTCGCGAACGGCTTCCCGGCGGACTCTCCGTACAACGCCGACATCCCGTACATCATCAAGCAGGCAGCGGTATTCGGCGAGGCAAGCTACAAGCTGGGACAGTTCAAGCTCACCGCGGGCGGTCGCTACTATGATTTCAAGGAAAAGCGCGACTTCATCTCTGGCGGCATCTTTGCCAATGGCGACCGCAACATCGGCGACAAGACCAGTTCCAACGGCTTCTCCCCGCGCTTCATCGCCAGCTACGAAGCCAGCCCCGATGTCACGGTGAACCTGCAGGCATCGAAGGGCTTCCGTCTGGGCGGCGTCAACGATCCACTGAATATCCCGCTATGTTCGGGCGGCGCGACGGGTCCGGATGCGGCGACCTACGGCAACCGGCCGACTTTCGACGATGAAACCCTGTGGAACTACGAAGGTGGTATCAAGGCCCATACCGGCGGCATCACCTTCAACGGTGCGGTATTCCATAACGAGATCCGGAATCTCCAGGTCACCGCAGATGCCGGCAGTTGCTCTTCGCGCGTGCTGTTCAACGTCCCCAAGGCCCATACGACCGGTGTCGAAGCCGAACTCGCCGCCCGGCTAATGCCCGGGTTCGACGTGACGGTAAACGGCAGCTATATCGACTCCAAGATCGACAGCACCGTCGTCGATGGATCGGGTGCCGTCATCGCCGGTATCCGCAAGGGCAATCGCCTGCCGACCGTACCCAAGTTCCAGATTTCAGCTTCGGCCACTTACGAAACCGAAATCAGCGACGGCATCGACTGGGCCCTTACCGCAAGCTACCAGCACGTTGGCAATCGCTTCACGCAACTTGCGGATCAGGAACCGGGGGCAGGATCGTTTACCAATTCGATCTTCTACGATCCCGCCACGGGTGCTTTCGGAACCGGAGCCTATGACTTCGGGTCCTATCGCCTTCCGTCTTACGACCTCGTCAATCTCTCGACGAGCGTGAACTTCGACCATGGCCTGTCCGTGTCGGTCTACGTCAATAACCTGCTGGACAAGAACGCCCTGATGTCGCTGGATCGCGAACGCGGCGGCCGGGCACGTCTCGGATACAATATCGGCAGTCCGCGCAAGATCGGGATGACGGTGCGCAAAGAATTCTGACCAAGCGGAAACAAATTCGAACCCGGGGGCTTCAAGGCAGGCCTCCGGGTTTTTTCATGCCCATTTACCCGGCTGCGCAGACCTGTAAGAGGTATGGTCGTTTCACCCTATGCAATCGGATATTTGACACTTAATATACCAATAGTGTTTATGGGCGCGTTTTTGAGACTCTTCCCGCTCGTGCAGAGCTACTTTCAAGTTGGATGGATATGGCAGATTTCGACGCACGTCAGGCTTCGCTGGACCTTGTCACAGCCTTTGTGAACAACAACAAGCTGAACGCCTCTCAGCTCCCTTCGCTGCTCAGCGATGTATTCAAGGCCGTTTCGGAATTCGGTGAAGATGCGCCGATGCCCGCGCTGGCGAAAGTCGAGGAAAAGGCGCCCACCAAGCCCGCCGCTGCGAAACCAGCGCCAGCACCGAAGGCGGAGCAGCCGGCTGCCAAGGCAGAAACCGCTGAAGCACCCAAGCCTGCCGCTGCAGTAAAGCCAGCGGTTTCCGCCAAGGAATCGCACAGCGACCCGAACTTCATCGTATCACTCATCACCGGTGAGAAGTTCAAGACGCTCAAGCGTCACCTTCGCAAGCACGGCCTGACCGAAGCCGAATACAAGACGCGCTACGACCTGCCCGCCGACTACCCCATCGTGGCAAGAGCCTATTCGGAACTGCGCCGCAAGGTCGCCAAGAACATCGACCGTAGCGGCCAGGACACGGCCGTTCCTGCGGCCAAGGAAGCCGCACCGGCGACGGCCAAGACGAAGGCCCCTGCAAAGGCTCCGGCGCAGGCGAAGCCTTCCGCAGCCAAGAAGACCGCAAGCAAGCCCAAGGTTGCTGCGAAGTCGACCGCGGCCAAGAGCGCCACGGCTGCAAAGGCTAAGAGCGCCCCCGCCGCGAAGGCAGCCGATACGGCCGCCAAGCCGGCAGCTGCCGCGCCTGAGGCCAAGAAAGACGCAGCTCCTGCCGCAGCGAAGGCCGCGCCCGCCAAGAAGGCGACCAAGGCCCCCGCAAAGAGCCGTGCAAAGAAGGCTCCCGCTGCCAAGAAGGCAGCGACCGCCAAGACCCCTGCGGCCCAGGACAGCAAGAAGGACGCAGGCGCGGCCGCGTCAGCTCCGGCTGCAATGCCAGCTCCCGCGGCCAACGCGGCAAGCCCGGCCCCCGAAAGCAAGAGTGCTGCTGCGCCTTCGACTGCCGACAGCACCGCCAGCTCGAAGCCGGCCCGCAAGGACCGCCCGAAGCTTTCGCCGGTCTTCAAGTAATACGGTAAGGCGCCTGACAGGCGCAGCCATTGAACAAGAAAGCCCCGCATGTCACTGCGACATGCGGGGCTTTTTCATGCAAGGGCCACATTGGGGGACCGCAGAAGCGGTCCCCATTCAGGCTTAGTCGGTGCCTGCCACCGTCAGCACTGCCAGCGAAAGCGCCTGCGCGCCTGCGCGAATTGCCGGTTCGGGGTCGGGTGCAAAGAATGGCGAGTGGTTCACCGGCGGCCTTTCACCCTTCTTGACGTATCCCGCCAGGACATCCGCATCGACGCCGCCGATGCCCACGAAGACGGACGGCACGCCTGCGGTCACGAACTCCGAATAGTCTTCGCTCCCAGAACCTGCGGGCTTGTCTTCCGATTCTACCGTGACTTTCCCGCTGACGGCCTCCTTGACCACGGCCGCGACCGAGTCCGCCAGCTTCGGATCGTTATAAAGTGCCGCGGTGCCATAAAGGTAATCGATCTGCGGTTCGGGCGCGCCGGCCATGGCAGACACGGCATCGGCCGTCTTCTTGACGCCGTCCATGAGCTGTTGCCGCACCTCCGGATCGTGCGAACGCAAGGTAAGCTGCAGAACCGAGGTGTCGGGGATGATATTGGGCGCCGTGCCTGCATGGAAACTGCCGACGGTAATGACGCCGAACTTCCCGGGATCGACTTCCCGGCTGCGGATCGACTGCACGTCGCTCACGAAGTGCCCGCCCATTACGATCGGATCGATGCTCGAAGCGGGCATCGATCCATGGGCGCCCTTGCCCTTGAAGGTAATACGCAATTGGTCGGAAGCCGAAGAAGAGGTGCCTTCCTTGAAACGCACATTGCCGGAAGCCTCAGGGCTGACATGGGCCGCGAACCCATAGTCGGGTTTGGGAAAGCGCGTGAACAGCCCATCATCGAGCATGGCCTTCGCCCCGCTGACGGTTTCTTCGGCTGGCTGGCCGATGAACATCAGCGTGCCGTGCCAGCGGTCCTTCATCGCCAGCAGGGCCTCGGCCGTGGCCACCCACCAGGTCATGTGGATGTCATGCCCGCAGGCATGCATCGTGGGCGTGACCTTTCCGTCGATTTCCTGCGTGTAATGACTGGCATAAGGCAGCCCGGTCTTTTCCAGAACCGGCAGACCGTCAAGTTCGGTGCGCACGAGTACGGTGGGACCGTCACCGTTGCGATAAATCGCAACGATGCCGGTGCCGCCGACCTTCTCGGTCACGGTAAAGCCGAGCTTGCGCATCCTTGCGGCCAGCAAGGCCGCCGTGCGCGTTTCCTGAAAGGCAACTTCAGGATGCGCGTGGATGTCCTCATAAAGCGCCTGAAGCTGCGGGTAGTTCTTGTCGAGCACGGCATCGATCCGCGCGAGGTCTGCCTTGGGGTCGGGCACAGCCGCAACCGCCGGAGAGGCAGCCAGTCCTGCCAGAAGCAGCAAGAGTGGTGACTTCTTCATCGGTTGGGTCTCCTTACATTGCAAAGTGGAAATTGACGCCGAACGTGCGCGGCTGGATCGAGAAGGTCAGGTTGCTGTAGCCAAAGCCGTTGGTCTGGCTGACGTTGCCCACCGTATCGGTGACGTTGTTGACGTAGACAGCCATGCCCCAGGTCTCATTCTCGACACCTGCCCTGAGATTCAGGGTTGCGTAATCGCCGTAGTAGGTGAGGTAAGGATCGGTCCGGCTGACATTCGACTTCATCTTGCCGGTGTAGGCAAAGTCCGCACGCAGCAGGCCATCGAAGCGATCGCTGAGCGCCCACTTGTAGGCGGCGGAGGCAGCGCCGCTCCACTTCGGGCTGTTGGACAGGCGATCGCCCTTCTTGCCGCTCGACGCGGTCACGAGGATATCTTCGTTCGCCTGGTCTTCGGTCAGCTTGCCGTCGGTGTAACCGCCTGAAACGGACAGCGAGAGGCCGGACAGGGGACGAACCGTCAGGTCGACTTCACCACCACGGATCCTTGCCGCACCGGCATTGGTGAGGAAGGAATAAAGACCATCGGCCGTACGGGCGCTAAGCTGCATGTTGCTCCAGTCGATCTGGAACACCGCGGCATTGAAGATAACGTCACCGCCCAGCCAGGATGTCTTCACACCGGCTTCGTAGTTCCACAGGCTGTCTGCGTCATAAGCGATCAGGTTGTCCGGCAGGATCGGAATGTTGTTCGCGCCGCCGGGACGAAAGCCCTTTGCCGCCGAGGCATAGGCCATGAAATCCGGGGTGAAATTGTAACTGATATTGAACTTCTGGATCAGGCCGTTGGCGCTGGCCTTCTCCCGGGAATAATCGGCAAGAACGCTCCCCGTCAGCGGGCTGGCGAGCGTTGCCTCGCCACCGGTCGTCTTCGTGTAGTCGTAATAGCGCAGGCCGCCGGTCAGGCTGAGCTTGTCGGTCGGGTGCAGGGTGACTTCGCCGAACCCTGCCAACTGCCGGACTTTCGTTTCTACGTATCGATAGCTCAGGTTCCGAAGCGGATCGGGTACCGACCCGTCGACCGGGCTCACGCTGGTCGTGTTGCTGTCGATGTGATCCTTGCGATGCTCGTAATAACCGCCGATCGTCCAGTCGATGAAGTTGGTGCCGTTGGACGCCAGCCGCACTTCGTAGTTCTGCGACTTGAGCCAAGCCGGCTGATACCCGATCGCAGGCAGGACAGAGGAGGCATAATCGCTGAAGTCGCTCTGCTGATCCGCCGAGCAGGCGGCGCTCTGCCCATAGTATGCGCTGCAAGTGCTGGGCAGCGATCCAAGCGCTGCCTGTCGCGCGACGATCAGGGTGAGAAAGCGCGACAATCAAGATGAGAATCCGGTGTGTCGGGATCGGCGGAGGGCGTAGCCCGTAGCCGGTCCCGACACACCGGAGGCGCTCTTTGCGGGGTGCCTGTGATGGTCGTGGTGGCCGCTATGCATCGGGTTTTCCGGGGAGGAGGACCTGGCGTGTGGCCGGCCGACACATCAACGATCATCAGGTGAGACTTTTCATGACCAACAGACGTAATAACCCCGTCGCTCTGGCGGCGGCGAAGGCCGGGTTCAGCCCGGCGACGGGCTATCGGGTTTTGCAGGACGCCCGGTTGCCATCACAGCGGCAAACACCGCGCAGCCGGCGCCGGCCCGATCCCCTTGCCGGTATCTTCGATGAAGTGGTGGTGCCGATGCTGGAGGCTGCTCCCGGCCTTCGGCCCATAGCGATCTTCGAGGAACTGCGGCGCCGATATCCCGAGACCGTGTTCGGCTCCCGGCGAACCCTGGAGCGGCGCATTCGCGACTGGCGCGCCATGAACGGGCAAGATCGCGAAGTCATTTTCCGGCAAGTGCACGAGGCGGGGCGGCTCGGCCTGTCCGATTTTACGTGCATGGACGATCTGGCAGTTTCGATCGCCGGACAGCCGCTGGACCACCTGCTCTATCACTTCCGGCTGCCTTGCGGCGGCTTCGAGCACGGACACGTCATCCTGGGCGGCGAGAGTTTCGTTGCCTTGGCCGAAGGGCTGCAGAACGCGCTCTGGTCCGCAGGCGGTGCGCCGAAGCTTCATCGCACCGATAGCCTGTCAGCCGCCTTCCGCAATCTGGACGCCGATGCCAAGATCGACCTGACCAGGCGCTATGACGCGCTCTGTGCCCATTATGGAATGGAGCCCACGAGGAACAACCGGGGCATTGCCCATGAGAACGGCGCGATCGAGAGTGCCCATGGCCATATCAAGGCTGCCGTGAAGGATGCGCTGCTGCTGCGCGGTAGCGGCGACTTCGCCGACCTTGCCGACTATCGCCGCTTCATCGACGAGGTCGTAAATGCGCGCAACCGGCGGCACGGCCCCGGGATCGATGCCGAACGCAAGTTCCTGCAGCCGCTGCCGGACGTGCGCACCACCGACTACGAGGAGATCCTCGTGACGGTCACGTCCTCGGGCGGCTTCACGCTGCGCAAGGTGTTCTACACGGTCCCATCCCGCCTGATCGGGCACCGTTTGCGGGTCCGCCTGTATGATGACCGCCTCGACGTCTTCATCGGCGGCACGAGGCTCATGACCCTGCCGCGCGGCCGCGCGGGCATGAACGGGAAGCACGGCCACGTCGTCGATTACCGCCACGTGATCCATTCCCTGCGCCGCAAACCCATGGCGCTGCTGGGCCTGGTCTATCGCGACAGCCTGTTCCCGCGAGATGCCTATCGCCTGATGTTCGACCACTTGCTGGAAGTTCAAGGCGAGCGGGAGGCATGCCGCACTACCGTCGCACTTCTGGCCATGGCCCACGAACGCGCCTGCGAGGCCGAGCTCGCCGCGCTCCTGACCGAGGATCTGACCGCGCGCCGAACACCGTGCCTGACAACCTTGCGGGCCCGGTTTAGTCCGGACCCTGCCGATCTGCCCGAAGTCGTGGTCCAACTGGTGCCGCTCTCGATCTACGACGGACTGATCGAACAGGGAGAAGCCGCATGAACGCAGCTCCCATGATCGATGCACAGCGCCTCAGCCTCATGCTCAACGAGCTGCGCCTGCCCACCATCAAGCACATCTGGGGGGACTTTGCCGCCCAGGCGGACAAGGAAGGGTGGCCGGCCAGCAGGTTCCTCGCCGCGCTCGCCGAACACGAACTCGCCGAACGAGATCGCCGCCGGATCGAGCGTCATCTGGCAGAGGCCCATCTGCCCGCGGGCAAGACCCTGGACTGCTTCGCCTTCGATGCCGTGCCGATGATCTCCAAGGCTCAGGTCATGGCCCTGTGCGCCGGCGATGGCTGGCTCGAGCAAGGCGCCAACCTCATCCTGTTCGGTCCGCCCGGCGGCGGCAAAACCCATCTTGCCGCGGCAATCGGCCTCGCACTGGTGGAACGGGGCTGGAGGGTTCTGTTCACCCGAACTTCCGACCTCGTGCAACGCCTGCAGGTCGCGCGGCGCGAACTCGCACTTGAATCCGCCATGGCCAGGCTCGACAAATACCACCTGCTCATTCTCGACGACTTCGCCTACGTCTCGCGCGATCAGGCCGAGACGTCGGTGCTCTTCGAGCTGATCAGCGCACGCTACGAGCGACGGTCGTTGCTGATCACCGCCAACCAGCCCTTCGGCGAATGGAACAGGGTCTTCCCCGATCCCGCGATGACGCTCGCCGCCGTGGACAGGCTCGTGCACCATGCCACCATCTTCGAGATGAACGTCGAAAGTTACCGGCGGCGCACCGCACAGGCCAGGCGCACCGGTGCCGGGCGCCCCGCCGCCTACACCACGCCAAAGGTCCTCGAGACCATCCGCGACAATCAGGATGAGAACGACGACCTTGCCAGCGACAATCAAAACAGGCACTGATCGACGCGCCGCGACAATCACATTCTCATCCTGATTGACGCGCAATCCTCATCCAGTTTGTCGCGCTACACGCTGCCACTGCAGGCGTGAAGTCGACGGCGCGCACGATGTTGAACTTGTAGTAAGTACCCGTGGCGGTCAGCGTGGCGAAGCCGAAATCCTGGTCCGCCTTGAGATTGTAGAGCTGCATCTCGCTGCGGAAGGGCAGGCGGACGCGCGAGTCCGTCTTGTAGCGACCGACTTGCGGATACCAGCCCTGCAGATCGTCGGCCTTGGACTTTTCGTAGATGGCAGTAGCCGTGACTGTCGTGTCCGGACCGGGCTCGTAGCCGATCAGTGCGCGAACGCCCCGCGCCGTGTTGTCGTTGATGTTCTTGTCGCCGTAACGGACATTGTCGATGAAGCCCGGCTTCTTCTGGTAGTAGCCGACAAGACGAACCGCGAGCTTATCTTCCACAATGGGTATGTTGACCATGGCCTTGGCGCCATATCCGGTACCACCGCCATCGATCGCCGAGGCTTCGGCCTCTGCAGCCGTTTCGTAGGTCGACGCATCCGGCTTCTTGAAGATGATGCGCAAGGTGCCTGCCATCGAGCTTGCGCCATAAAGCGTGCCCTGCGGACCGCGCAAAACTTCCACTCGCTCGACATCGAACAGGTTGAGGTTGGCCGCTACCGAGCCCGGGTCCTGTGTCGTGCCGCTCGGCCCGGTGACCGGCGTCTCGTCGTAGTACAGGCCCACGGTGGCTTCACCGGCCGCGTTGACGCCGCGGATGCTGATGCGGCTGCTGCCGATCTGACCCTGCGTGACGTTGAGGTTGGGCACCTGGCGGAAATAGCCGGAAAGATCGCTGGACCCCATGTCGCGCAGCGTATCGCCGCTCAGCGCCGCAATGCTGATCGGGGTCTCCTGCAGGGTGGAATCGCGCCGCAGGGCGGTCACCACGATGTCGCCCGAGGCAAGGACACCCTCGTTTGCGCTTTCGCTGGTGGCGGCAGCATCGCTGGTCTGGGCCATCGACGTGAGCGGGAATGCGGATACAGCGGCCAGAAGCGCGGCCATGGTGATCGAAGACTTCATGTGCAAAGATACCCCCCTTGGTACAGGACGTTTTTGGTTGGCGATAAGCCAGCCTCCCCTGCGATCCTTCCCTGGCGACGATTTTGTTTTTGATCGGGATGAATGGGATGCGGCGCAGCCCGGTTCCGGACGAACGTTACGGCAGACAGGCCATGACCGGACGAAGGTCCGCCAATACCGCCTGCACTGCCGTTCGTTCCGGTCACAAAGCCACGCCCCACCTTGCCCCCGCGAGTGCGACCCGAAGGGCGTTCACAGAGGAAGACGCAGCGCCGAAGCGAGTCCGCACCGAATTATGAAAGTTTTTTTGCAGTGCAGCAGATTGCGATAGATCGCGCCTGAGAATCAGAAGCTTGCGTTGAAGCCGATCGAGACGGTGCGGGGACGGACCCGCGTGATCGTCCGGGGCGCGATCAGGAGATTGGAAGCGTAGATACGATCCTGGCTTCCCGTCAGATTGGTCACCCCTACAGTCACCGAATGCGCCGATCCCTGCAGGATTGCGCGCATGTCGATCGATCCGGCGCTGCCGATGCGCATCGTCCGGTCGTCAGCGCGGTGGGTCATCGAATAGTGGCGGCTGCTGAAATGGCCGTAGAGGGCCAGCTTGAACGCGAGGTCGCCGCCGACATCCCAGCGGCTCGTCAGGACACCGCTTGCAATGAACGGGGGAACGAGGCCCAGGCGATCGCCCGCACGGCCGGTGGCCTGCGCGATCTCACTTACCTGATCGGACGTCAGGCGGGGATCGAGGTAGGTCGCCTGCACATTCGCCTCGAAGTGCCCACCGGCCCGGGCTTTCAGTCCCAGTTCGACCCCGTCGATACGCGCACTTCCCAGGTTGCTGATGATGCCGAAGGCGCCGTTGTTCGTGATGGCCGAGACTTCCATGTCCGACCAGACCTGGCGGAACGCAGCGCCGCTGAGCTGGATCGCATCGCGCGCCAGCGACACGCGCCAGCCTACTTCCCGACTGACGAGGCGATCGCCAAGGTATACCGCAGCGTCGCTCGGCAGTCCCGGCACAATGTTGATGCCGCCCGGCCGGAATCCTTGCGCCAGCTCACCGTAGATCAGCCAATCCGTCCGAGGATAGAAGTCGAAGCGAATGCGTCCCACCGTGCCCCGCACCGAGTACACGTACGATTGCATGCCTTCGCTGCCGTAGACCTCTGTCGCGGGATTGCGCAGGACGCTCTCTCCGCTTGCCGAGCGACGATACCGAAAAATGCGCCCACCCGCGGTGACATGAAGGCGCTCCAGCGCATTCCATGTCACATCGCCGAACGCCGCCACCTGATTGAGGGACCCTGCAAACCACCGCTGGCTCAACAGGGGAGCGGTGGCATCAATCATCCCCCGCTCGTCCGTACGGCGAGTCAGGCTCTCCCCTTTGTCGGTGCGGCGATTGAAGAAAAAGCCGGTCGTCCAGTTCAGTGCACCCCGTCCGGACAGGCGCAATTCGGCCGAGGTGCTGCTGACACGCAGAGGCTGATCGAGCACGGCTGGCGTCGCGGAATTCAGATAGCTGCCGAATTGCGTGAGTTCGGCCGCTGTACATCCCGATGCCGCAGGCCTGTCGAAATAGCCGGCGCAGGCCTGCGGGTCGCCGCGCAGATCTTCGAGGACGGCGGTGAAATCGAAACTCCGGCGAGGCAGCCAACGGTAGCGCGAAGCCGAAAGTTCAACATCGGTCGTGCCAAGCGCGCCACGAACGACGGCGGAAGCCATCCAGAACCGGCTTGAAAAAGGCAGGCGAACGGCGCGGTTGGTTCGGTTCCTGCCCACGTCACCGCTGCCGCTTCCGAAATCGTCATACACGGTCTTCTGATAGGCACCTTCGATCGCGAGCGACCAGTCCGGGTCGGGTTCCCACTTCACAGCCAGACGCGCACCCGCGTCGTCCCTCTTGCCGATGTTGACCAGACCGAGCGCCACATTGTCGACAAAGCCCGCCTCGCGCCGGCGATAGGTGACTGCACGCAGGGCCGCGCGTCCAGGCACGAGTGGGAGATTGATCGCCGACGAAGCGTCGAAACCAACTCCGCCACCCTTCGTGGAGGAGACGGAGCCATCGACATCGACGGAATAGGCATCGAGATCGGGCTGGCGAAAGAGCACACGCATGGTGCCTGCCAGCGATCCGGCGCCGTACAGAGTCCCCTGCGGCCCACGCAGCACCTCGATCCGATCGACGTCGATCAACAGCAGGTTGGGCGTCATCAGGCCAGGATCCGAAGTGGAGCCCGAAGGCCCCAGAACCGGAACATTGCCGTAATAGAGCCCGACGCTAGGTTCGCCTGCACTGATCACACCGCGTAGCGACAGCCGGTCCAGCCCCGCACCTTGCGACGTGATCGTCAGGCTGGGGGCCAACCTTGCAACGTCGGCATTCGTTCTACCCGCCAGTTCACTCCACTCCTGCCCGTCAATCGCAATCATGCTGACCGGAGTGTCCAGCAGGAGCGTTGGTCTTCGCAGTGCGGTTACAATGATGGAAGACGGCGGCGGCACATGGGCAGGTCGCTCGCCGGATGAAACGGAAGCCTCGCCGGGACCTTTGAACTTGGCGACTTCGATGCGCTCTATGATGAAGGTCCGTGGCGCGATGCGCCTTGCGCGCAGGCCCGTACCGCGCAGCAATTCGTCAAGCGCGGCCTCGGGATTCCGCGGTTTTCCGGGCTTGGCCACCTGAAGCCCGGACACCGTCTCCGGCCGGAAGAGGATCGAGAGATGGCCGCGCCGGGCGAGAGATTGCAGGGCCTCGGCGAGGGAAGCCCGACCGGTCGCAGCAAGCGCCGGGGGCACGGCGAAAGTGGAACAGGTCCATGCCAGGAAAACGATCAGGGCCTGCCGCGCCATTACCAAGGGCCAAATCTCTTGCGTGTTTCCTGAAATGCGAAAGTTTGATTACTCTAGCCTGATTCGCCGACCGTGATAGTCGGCCGAAAGCCTTTTTCACACCTGGGTCCCGGATGAGCGAGCCGAACAAACTGCACGACGCAATCTTTCCGCACCTGCCCGTGCTGCGACAATGGTTGCTGCGTCGCCTCGATCGCAAGGAGGACGTAGACGATGTCGTACAGGACGTATGGATGCGGCTGTGCCGGCTGCCGGACCAGGGGGTCATCGACAATCCGCGCGCCTATCTGTTTCGTACCGCAGGCAGCGTCGTGACCGACCGCTTTCGCCGCGGCGCGGTGCGAGCCGCCAATCGCCACGAGGAATTGACGGAAATTCGGCACCCCGTTGAGGAAATTACGCCCGAGCGCGTCTTGATGGGAAAGAATGAGATAGAAAGGGTCGTGGCACGCATCGGCATGTTGCCGGAGCGCACGCGCGATATCTTCGTGTTGAGCAGGTTCGAGAATCTAAATAACAAGCAGATCGCTGCCGCAATGGGCATTTCGGTAAGTGCGATCGAAAAGCATATGATGAAGGCAATGCGCGCATTGCTGGAGGAGAGCGATGACTGATCCGCATTCAAGGAGCGGCGGCATGAGCGACGAGGAACTGGCCGCCTTCCTGCGCGACGCGTCGGGCGAGGCACGATCTTCCGGCGAAAGCCGGCAAGCGCTGCAGGAAGCCGAAGACCTCTGGAACTCGCTTGACACGGTTAGGGACGATCCGCGCATCCTTGCCATGCGATCGGCTGCACGCGCGCGCCTCGCTGCCAATGACGGCGCCGAGGATGGCGAAAATATGCGCTTCGGCGGAGCGAAGCAGCGCTCGCCGCGTCCCACGCTCGCACCGTGGGCCGCCATCGCTGCCTGCCTGCTCATCGTCGTCGGCCTTGGCAGCTATATCTGGACGGACCGCCCCGGCCTGACCGCTTCCCAGGCCGTGCAGGTCCTTGCGAACGGCCGAGAGGCGCCCCGCACCTATCGGCTTGCCGATGGCTCGAGCGTTACGCTCGACGCGGCCTCGCGCGTGGAAGTCGCGCTGTCGGATGATGCACGGCGCCTCACCTTGGAACAGGGCCGTGCCTTCTTCGACGTCGCGCATGACGCGGACCGCCCTTTCATCGTTACTTCGGGCGATAGCAGCGTGACCGCGCTGGGAACCCGTTTCATGGTGTCGCAGCAGCCCGACGATCCGCTCGTGATGCTAGCGCAGGGCAAGGTGCGGGTGGCCGACGCGGTTCAGACGGCCGAGCTCGTACCCGGAGAAGAACTGTCCCGCGACGCAGGCGGCAGCTTCGTCATTGCCAGAAGCGATCCTGCCGGCGCCAGCCAGTGGACAACGGGGGCCGTCAGCTTCGATGCCGAGCCGGTCTCGCAAGTGCTGAAAAAGCTCAACCCCTACCTGGCCCGGCCGCTCGTCCTCGATAACCCCGCCGATACGCAAGCACGGGTCAGCGGCACATTCCAGCTTGGCAACGACAGGGACATCCGCACTGGACTGGAAGCCATGGGTATTGCCGTAACCCAAGGGCAGGCACCTGTAGCCGGCCGGCGATAATCCTCTCAAAGTCAGGAAACCCAGACTTTGCGAGCGCCTGTGCAGGGTGCTGGACCGCTGTATATTCGCGCAGCAGTCAATAATGCTCGCAGAACGCAATGCTGCCGCCCGGCTGGCTAATTCGCAATTTGCTCCCGATCCACCCCTCGCAAAAAGCAATATCTTGCGCTGGCATCACCACATGCTGTGCTCACGAAAACCGAGGAGAAGATCATTGCCGCGTCGTTCGCCCTTCCTGCTCGCATCCACTTTTGCCTCCGCTCTCGCGCTGGGATTTACTTCCATCGCGCCCGCCGATGCCCATGCCATCTGGTTCGCGCAGCGCGCCAAGCAGCTTGCCTTGATCTACGGCGTGGGTGCCGACGATCTCGATGCCGTCGGCCGCATGAAGCATCTCACTCTCGTGAAGGGCTATGACGAAGACTGGCAACCGGTCGAGACCTCCCTGCGAGAAGCCGGCATCGTGCCTATCGTCGACAGCGACGAACCGATTGCAGCGATGACCGCAGTCATGGACTATGGCGTGTGGACCAAGGACAAAGCCGGGAGCTGGCACAACACGACGAAGGATGAAGTCGCGGACGTGGCGTTGTCCGAACACAACTGGAAGTACGCTCTCCACTTCGAGAAACTTCCGAAGAAGGAAGTGCCGCTTTTCGAAGGCCTCGTGCTCCAGCTCGTGCCGGTCGGCCCGATCCCCGAAGACAAGGGCAAGCCGCTCAAGGTTCGCGCCTATCTCAATGGAAAGCCCATGGCAGGCGTCCAGGTGATGTCCGACTACGTCAACGATCCCGACCAGATCCCGGTCAAGACCGATGCTGACGGTACGGCAACGATCACCTTGCGCAACCAGGGCCTCAACGTGCTGATGGGCATCTACGTCGGGCCTTCGGACCAGCCGACGAAGTACGACCAGGTCGAATACCGCTCCTCGCTGTCGTTCGTTCTGCCGCACCTGCCCGAATAATCCGAAAGGCCGGCCGCGATGGCCGGCCTTCGCGAGCCCGATACACGGAGATCCCCCAATGAAGACTTCCGCATTTTCCGCCCTGTTCGCTGCAAGCCTGCTGGCCGCAGCTCCGGCTGCAGTCATCCCGGGCACCGCCTATGCCCATGGCAGCATGAAGCCCCAGCACGGCGGCATGGTCCAGATGTCGGGTGAAACCCTGTTCGAACTGGTCAAGGGCGCCAAGGGCGTCGATGTCTATATCAGTGAGGAAGACGAACCCCTGCCCGCCAGCGAATTCAGCGCCAAGCTGATCGTGACGAGTGCCTCGGGCGCCAAGGCCACTACCGCAATGAATGCAGCCAAGGCCAACCGTTTTGCAGCGCCCGGCGTCAAACTTCAGGCCGGGTCCAAGGTCGTCGTCTCGCTGGTCGAGAAGAGCAGCGGCACGAAGACTTTCGCGACCTTCAAGCTCTGACGCAAATGCAGACGGCCACCCTCGCAGCGTCCCGCCGCCTTGCCGCGGCCGGACGCGCGCTGACAGCCACCTGCACGCTTCTGGCAGCGCTGGCGATCGCCGCCTCGGCCCAGGCCCACGGAGTGGGAGAAGCGGACAAGGCCTTCATCGAGGGCAGTTCGGGCATCGCCATCCTGCCTTACATGTACCTCGGCGCGAAGCACATGGTCACGGGTTACGACCATCTGCTCTTCCTCGCCGGAGTCATCTTTTTCCTCTACCGGATGAAGGACATCGGGACTTACGTCACGCTGTTCGCGATCGGGCACAGCACGACGCTGCTGGTCGGTACGATCTTCGACATTCGCGCCAATCCCTACATCGTCGATGCCATCATCGGGCTGTCCGTCGCCTACAAGGCAATCGACAACCTCGACGGCTTTCGCACGATGTTCGGCTGGGCGCCCAATCCCCGTGCCGCGGTATTCGTCTTCGGCCTGTTTCATGGCTTCGGCCTTGCAACCAAGCTCCAGGATCTGACGCTCTCGCCCGAGGGCATGATCCCTAACCTCCTCTCGTTCAACGTCGGCGTCGAACTTGGGCAGTTCATGGCCTTGGGCCTGATCCTCATCGCCATGAACATCTGGCGACTGAGCGGCAGCTTCCAGCGCAGCGCCATCGCTGCCAACGCGGCGTTGATGTGCGCCGGTTTCGTCCTCGTCGGCTACCAGCTGACCGGTTACTTCACCCAGGGAGCCTGACATGGCCACGACATATCCCGCAGACATCGCCGCGCTTCCACGCAACGTGCAAGCCTCTCCCGCCACGCTTGCCAAGGCCTGCATCGGAGCGGCCGTTGCAGCGGGCGGCGTGCTCACCCTGTTCGTTCTGCCCGCCGAATACGGCATCGATCCGACCGGCATCGGCGCCAGACTGGGCATCTCCGGCATGGCCGTGATGGAAGAAGACGAGGATTCCGCTCCTGTCTCGACTGGGCCGGCCGCATCGCTGGTCACCCCAACCCGCGCTTCGATCGAACGCGCCACCGCCTGGCGCGAAGACGAACTCACCCTTGACCTGCCCCCGCACAGCGGCGCGGAGATCAAGGCCCACATGGTCAAGGGCGACAGCTTCGTCTTCTCCTGGCACTCCACCGGCGGTCCGGTGAAGGTCGACATGCACGGCGAACCGGTCAACGCAGCCGACGACGAATTCACCAGCTACTGGAAGGAACGCCAGAGCGAGGCCGGTCAGGGCGATTTCACCGCAACCTTCGACGGCACGCATGGCTGGTACTGGCGCAACAAGAGCGACACGCCGGTCAAGGTCACCGTGAAGGTCGCAGGCTTCTACAAGGATCTCTTCAAGCCCTGATCCCGCACGAAACATTCCCGAGCCTGAACAAGGGCGAAGCGCTACCATCCGGCGTTTCGCCCTTCTTTTTTGGCCCGTCCAAAACGGAAAGCGGCATAGTAATTCGTGATGCATCCGCGAAAGAGGCCTGCCTGCTGCTCCGATATCGCGAGAACGTCTTTGCTATGCTGCAGTGCAAAAACTCCCTTGTAGGCACCGATTCGTCTGAATTGAGAGCCCTGCCAGGACTGCATTTCGCATCTGCACAATCACTTTCGGGGCGTCGGCAGGTCCTGCCGTTTGTTCGCTGAAGGAGAACACGGCAGAATAATCGGACAATGACCCCAATTCGTCATAATCATCCGCCCGGCCCCCTAGTTACGATTAAAGATTTGTCAGGGTACAGATAGCCTCGATCTTGCAAATAGAAGCGGACAGGTCGCAAAATCCGCAGAATTTCGCGGAGTTTGTACCAAAGAAGATCTGCTCGACTGGAAATTGCAGGACGTGGGAACAACTCAAGTGAGGGGTCACAAGATGAGAATTTTTAATTCCGCAGTTCACGCTTCCCTGTTGGCTGGTACGGCGCTTGTCGCCTTCCCCGCCATCGCCATGGCAGACGAGGCGGCAAACGACACCGAAACCGCCGATACCATTACCGTCGTCGGCCAGCGCCAGCAGTATCGGGGCGACGTTCCGCTCGCAGAGATACCGCAATCGGTCCAGCAGATCGACGGCAAGATGCTCCAGGATCTGAATATAACCCGGCTCGATTCCGCTCTCGATCTGGCCAGCGGCATCTCCCGCCAGAACAACTTCGGCGGACTGTGGGACGCCTTCGCGGTCCGCGGCTTTGCCGGTGATGAGAACTTCCCGAGCGGCTTCCTTGTCAACGGCTTCAACGGCGGACGCGGCTATGGCGGCCCGCGCGATGCCTCGAACATCGAGCGCATCGAAGTCCTCAAGGGTCCGAACGGCGCCGTGTTCGGCCGCGGCGAGCCCGGCGGCACGGTGAATATCATCACCAAGAAGGCCACCCTCGACGACACCTTCGGCAGCTTTGCGGCTTCGGCCGGCAGCTTCTCGACCTACCGCGTCGAAGGCGATTACAACCTTGCCCTGAACGACAAGGTCGCCATCCGGCTCAATGGCGCCGCGCAGGACGCCGGGAGCTTCCGCGACACGATCAATTCGAACAAGATCGTCGCCTCGCCCTCGGTGCTGTTCGAACCCTCATCGTCGACCAGCATCAGCTACGAGATGGAATTCGTTGACCAGGAAGTGCCCTTCGACCGCGGCGTAGTCGCCGTGGACGGCGTGCTTGGCCTGATCCCGCGCTCCACCTTCCTGGGCGAACCCGGCGACGGCCCGACCAAGGTCAAGGTGCTCGGCCACCAGGTCCAGCTTCAGCAGGACCTCGCCAAGGATTGGGTCTTCCTGGCCGGCTTCGGTTACCGCGATACCAGCTTCAAGGGCTATTCGAGCGATGCCGAACTGGCCGGCAGCCGCCAGACGCTCGAGGAAACCGGCAATTACCTTGCCCGCCAGCGCCGCTACCGCGATTACGGCACCACCAACCTGGTGTTCCGCGGCGAGGTTTCCGGCAAGCTCTACACCGGTTCGATCGCGCATCACGTTCTCGTGGGCGCCGACTGGGATCGTTTCAAGATCAATCTGCACCAGCTTCGCTTCCGACCGGGTCCCTATACGGCGGGCGATCCGATCACGGCGGCGAACAACGCCATCGACATCTACAATCCGGTCTATGGCCAGTTGCCGGTTCCGACCGCTGTAATCCAGAACTCCAATGAGACGCAGAAGTCCTGGGGCGTCTACTTCCAGGACCAGATCGACATTACCGATGCCTTCAAGATCCGTGGCGGTGGCCGCTATGACCACTTCCGCCAGCAGATCGTGAATAACATCAACGGTACGACGACCGTCATCATCAAGAAGCGCTTCAGCCCAACCATCGGCGCGCTTTACCAGCTGACGGACACGCTCAGCCTCTACGCCAGCTACGGCACGGGTTTCCGTCCAAACAGCGGCATCGACTTTGCCGGAAACCCGTTCGCCCCGGAAACCAGCAAGTCCTACGAGGCCGGTCTGCGCTTCGTGTCGCCCGATGACATGATTACCGCAACGCTCGCCGCCTATACGATGAAGAAGAACAACATCCTGACGAGCGACCCGATCAATGCCGGGTTCTCGCTCGCAGCCGGCAAGGCGCGCAGCCGGGGTATCGAGGCGGACGTCAATGCCAAGTTGCCCGGCGGCATCAACGTCTACGCGACTTATGCCTATACCGATGCCGAGTGGACGAGCGCGGCTCTGGATGTGAGCTTCGGCCTCAACATCCAGTCGGGCGATCCGCTGATCAACATTCCCAAGCACGCTGCTAACCTGCTCGTGACCAAGGAATTCGATCTCGGCGATGCCGGCGTCGTCACCATCGGCGGCGGCGTCAACTACACCAGCAAGCGCCTTGGCGAGACGGGTGTCGATTTCTACCTGCCCGATTACACGCTGGTGCGCGCCCTTGCGAGCTATGCGCCGAGCGATGGCGTCAAGCTCAGCGTCGATGCCACCAACCTGTTCGACGTGACGTACTACCCAGCCTCCTACCACAGGTACTGGGTATCGCCGGGCCAGCCGCGCACGGTGACTTTCCGGGTTGACTTCTCCTTCTAAGGACGGCCTCCCGACAGCGCGCCCGCCACTCCCTTCCCAGCGGGGAGTGGCGGGCGCTAATTTCAGGACAGCCATGAAACCCGGTACCTTTCTTCGAATTCACCGCTGGATCGCTCTGGCCTTCGCGCCGCTCCTGCTGATCCAGGCCCTTACCGGCACCATGATCCTGTTTCGCGAACCGCTGGCGCAGACACTCGATCCCGGCGCGATGACGCGCCAGAGCAGCCACGACATGCAGCCGGCGCCGCTTTCGCAGCTTCTCGAAGCGGCCGGGGCGCGTTTCCCGACCATGCGGGTCACGCGCCTGTTCATGCCTTCCGGCCCCGATGCAGCCGCCTTTGCCCAGCTAACCGGCGCGCAGGGCGAAGTGCGCTATGCCTCGATCGATCCGGGCAATGCCCGTGTGCTTGCAGCGGGACCGATATGGCGCTTCCCGATCGAAGCTGCCTTGCAGATCCATTATCGCCTGCTGGGCGACTGGCTTGGCATTGCCATTGTCACGCTCAACGGCCTCGCCCTCTTCCTCATCGGGGTGAGCGGTGTAAAGCACTGGTGGCCGGGACGTGGCCGCATAGTCGCCTCGCTCAAGGTGCGCCGCAATCTGCCTTCGCGCATCAAGCTGCGCCTCTATCACCGAAGCGCAGGCGCCATCGCTTCGATCCTGATCCTGTTCAGTGCGACAACGGGTGTCCTGCTTGCCGCCGCCGACCTGCCACTGGGACCTGCTCCTGCTTCTGCCGCTCCGGCGCGGACCATCACTCTGAGCAGCGGCCAGGTCGACAATGCCATTTCCCTGCTTCATGCCCGTTTGCCGGAAGCGCGCATGCGCGACATCCGCATCGGACCTGACGGCACCCTGGCCATCAACCTGCTAGCTCCTGAAGCCGGTCCGCGCGCCGTCGACGTGGTGCAAATCGATGCGACCGGCCCCTCCCTCGACAAAGTTCTGAAATCCGACGATAATCCCGCGCTGTGGCTCACGGTGCTGCCGCTGCACGCCGGAGACAGTTTCGGCCTGCCAGGACGACTGCTGCTCATGGCCGAAGCCCTGGCGCTTATTTTCCTCTGCATCAGCGGACCGCTGCAATGGTGGCGCGCCCGCTCCTCTCGACCGGGAGCCAAGAAATGACCTCGATCCTTCACTGCGGCGACGAAGAGCGCGGCACGCTCTGGCGCGAGATATTCGCGCGCGAGATGCCTGAAGTCGATTTTCGCTGCTGGCCGGAGCTGGGCGATCCGCAAGACATTCGCTTTCTCGTCGCCTGGACGCTGACGCCCGAACTGATCGCGAGCCTGCCGAACCTGGAGATCCTGTTCAGTATCGGCGCGGGCGTCGACCAGCTCGACCTCGAACTCGTACCGCCACATGTGCGTGTCGTTCGCATGATCGAGCCCGGCATTACAGTGACCATGGCGCAATTTATCGTCATGGCGACGCTGGCGCTTCACCGCGACCTGCCGTTCTACGTGGCCGAGCAACGCGCGGGCCGCTGGACCCAGCGCGATGTCCTCCTTTGCTCCGAACGCACGGTCGGCTTCCTCGGCCTCGGCGAACTGGCCCGCGCCTCGATCAAGGCGCTCGCTCCGCTCGACTTCAATCTGCTGGGCTGGAGTCGCAGCGGAGCCGATATCGCGGGTGTCGACACTTATGCCGGAGCAGATGGGCTCGATCCGTTCCTGGCCCGCTGCGACATCCTGGTTTGCCTGCTGCCGCTGACCGACGAAACACGCGGCATTCTGTGCCGCAACCTCTTCGACCGTCTGCCGCGCGGGGCCGCGATCATCAATGCCGCACGCGGTGGCCACCTCGTAGCCGAAGACCTTTGCGCCGCGCTTGACGAGGGACAATTGTCGGCGGCCTTCCTCGATGTGGCCAGCCCGGAACCGCTACCCCAGGACCATCCATTCTATTCGCATCCCGCGATTTTCCTCACTCCCCACGTCGCCGGAGTAACCCGGAGGGAAACGGCCGTGCATTCGCTCATGGGCAATCTGAGGCGCGTGCTTGCGGGCCAGGAACCTGACGGCGAAGTAGACCGCAGCCGCGGATATTGAACCGCAGCATGCTGTGCCGAATTCGCAATGACAAAACAGCAAATCTCACCACTTCTTCCCTGCAATCGGACACAAGTAGCGCAGCGGAAGTGGCCTTATTGACAGCGAGAAGCGCGAGGCATTCGTGGCCCGCGCAAGAGGATCAAGCGACGAAATGACCAGCGCCAGTTCCAGCTTCACCCCCCCCTTCCGGCCCAAGTACATCAGCTTCGATTGCTACGGCACGCTGATCCGCTTTCACATGTCGGAAATGGCCCGTGAGTTCTTCGCCGATCGCATCCCGGCCGAGGCGATGGATCACATGTGCTCCGTTTTCTCGACATACCGCTTCGATGAGACACTTGGGGCCTGGAAGCCTTACCGGGAAGTCATCCGCAACGCCGTGCGCCGCACCGCAAAGAAGTTCGGCGTCGAATACCGCGAAGCTGACGCCGATTCCATTTACGACATGGTGCCCAAGTGGGGTCCGCATCCCGACGTGCCCGGCGGACTTTCCAAGATTGCCGACAAGATCCCGCTCGTCATCCTCTCCAATGCGATGAACGATCAGATCCCGCACAACGTGGCCTTGCTCGGCGCGCCCTTCCACCGTGTCTACACGGCCGAGAGCGCCCAGGCCTACAAGCCGCGCATGCAGGCCTTCGAATACATGTTCGACCAGCTGGGCTGCGGGCCGGAAGTGATGATGCACGTCTCGTCCAGCTTCCGCTACGACCAGAACACGGCGACGGACCTCGGCTTCGGCTGCCGCGTCTTCGTCGGGCGTGGCCACGAGCCGTCGAATGCCAACTATCGCGATGTCGAAATTCCGCACATCGGTTGCCTGCCCGCGGTCGTCGGCCTCTGAGCATCGACGCTGTGATTTTGCCTCTCACCCGCCGCGTCTCGCGCCTACCGTTCCCCCGATCGGGCAGGCGCGAGGCGTTGGCGGTGGCAATCAAGCGCGAGGACTGCAAGCGATGCTGATCGGCGGCAACTCCCTTTCGAGGCGAAGCGTGATAGGCGCGGGTCTTGCCGGCGCGGGACTGCTGGCTTTGGGCGGCTGCGCTGGCGGCGAGCGCAAGGCCACTCCAAAGAAGGGCGGCAGTATCCGGGTTGCGACGCAGGCCGCTTCGACCGCCGATACGCTCGACCCTGCCAAGGGCGCGCTGGCAACCGACTACACGCGCCATTTCATGCTCTACAACGGGCTGACCTGCATCGAGGACGAAAGCCTCGTTCCGCGCCCGTCCCTGGCCAAGTCCATCGATAGCGCAGACCGGATCACCTGGCACTTCGAACTTGAGCGCGGCGTACGCTTCCACGACGGAAGCGAATTGACGGCGCAAGACGTCGTCTTCTCCCTGCTGCGCCACAAGGATCCGGCAGTCGGCTCGAAGATGGAGACGATCGCCGCCCAATTCGCCGACGTTCGCAGCGACGGCCGCTATGGTGTCACGATCCGGCTCACCGGAGCCAATGCCGACCTGCCCACGATCCTTGCCCAGTCCCACTTTCTGGTCGTGCGTGCCGGTCAGAACGCACCGGACGGCAATGGCACGGGCGCCTTTCGCCTTGCCGAATTCCAGCCCGGCGTACGCACCGTAGTCGTGCGCAACGAGGAATACTGGATCCCGGGAAGGCCGCATCTGGAACGCGTGGAGCTGATCGCGATTCCCGACGAAGTCAGCCGCGTCAACGCCTTGCTTTCCGGCGACATCCAGCTGTGCAATGCCATCAATCCCCGCTCCACCCGCAGGATTGAGGCCGATCCGCGCTATGCGACAATGGCAACGCCATCCGCGCTCTTTACCGATCTCATCATGCGCCAGGACCAGCTGCCGACCGGCAACCCCGATTTCGTGCAGGCGGTAAAGCTGATGATCGACAGGCCGCTGATCAAGCGAGCCCTTTTCCGCAACTACGCGACAATTGCCAACGACCAGCCGATCGCGCCGTTCCAGCCCTATTTCAATCCGGACGTGCCGCAGACAGTGCTCGATCTCGACAAGGCGCGCTGGCATATTCAGCGCTCCGGTCTGACCGGCGTACGCATGCCGATCTTCGCTGCGACTGCGGCAGAGGGCTCCGTTGACATGGCCTCGATCCTGCAGGAGTACGGCTCGAAGGTCGGTCTTAACTTCGCAGTCAACCGGGTGCCTGCCGACGGCTACTGGTCAACGCACTGGATGCGGCATCCGATGACATTCGGAAATTGCAATCCGCGTCCGACCGCCGACCTTATCTTCAGCCTGTTTTTCGATTCAAAGGCGAACTGGAACGAAAGCGGCTGGAAGAACGAACGCTTCGACCGCCTGCTCATCGAAGCCCGCGGCGAGGCCGACGAAGCGCGCCGTGCCGAACTCTACGGCGAAATGCAGCGCATCGTGCATGACAAGTGCGGTGTGGCAATTCCCGTCTTCATCAGCCTGCTCGACGGTCATGACCGCCGCCTCAAGGGCCTGGTCCCGGTCCCGCTCGGAGCTTTCATGGGCTATCGCTTCGCCGAATACGCATGGTGGGAAGACTGATGGCGGCTCCTGCAAAAACCCAGTCCTCGCTGGCCAAGCTCGCGCCGCTGATCATCAGGCGCGTACTGTCTTCGCTACTCACTCTCTTTCTCGTTTCTTTGGTGATCTTCACGGTAAGCGGCCTGCTTCCCGGCGACGCCGCGCAGGAAGTGCTCGGCCAGAGCGCAACCGAGGAACAGGTGGCAGCCTTGCGCCATGACATGGGCCTCGATCGCCCGGCGCACGTGCGGTACGTCGCCTGGCTCGGCGGCATCGTGCGCGGCGATCCCGGCATGTCCTATGTCGCCAACATGCCGGTCAGCCAGATCATTTCCGACCGACTGCCCAATTCGCTTACACTTGCAGCGATCACCGCCGTTATCTCAACCGTCCTCGCCCTGATCATCGGCATTTCGAGCGCGATCAATCGCGGTGGCAGGCTCGACAGTGCGCTGAACGTCACCACGCTCTCGCTCGTCGCCATGCCCGAGTTCCTGATCGCGACTCTGGGTGTGCTGATCTTCTCGGTAAAGCTGCTTTGGCTGCCCTCGATCGCCCTGGTCACACCCGAGGCCAGTTGGAGCGCGATGCTGCGCTCGATGGCCCTGCCGGTTTTCTCGCTGACTTGCGTCGTCGTGGCGCAGATGGCCCGCATGACCCGCGCTGCTGTCGCGGATCAGCTGGATCGTCCCTACGTCGAGATGGCCAAGCTCAAGGGCGTGCCCTTCTCGCGCATCGTCCTGTTCCACGTAATGCCCAATGCCGTTGGCCCGGTGGTCAACGCCATGGCGCTTTCCCTCTCCTACCTCATGGGCGGTGCCATCATCGTCGAGACGATCTTCAACTTTCCCGGCCTTGCCAGCCTGATGGTCAATGCCGTGACGAGCCGCGACATGCCTTTGCTGCAATCCTGCGCGATGATCTTCTGCGCGACCTATCTTGCCCTGATGCTGGTGGCCGACATCGTCGCCATCCTCGCCAACCCGAGGCTGCGCGCATGAGCACTAAACTGACAACCTTCCTGCGCGGCTTGCCGGTGTCCGGACGCATCGGTCTTGCACTCGTCGTCTTCTGGCTCGTCGTGGCTCTCGTTGGCCCGTGGCTCGCACCCTATTCGGTCGGCGCCTTCGTTGATCAGGACGTCTTCAGCGGAATCTCATCGCAGTTCTGGCTGGGCAGCGACTACCTGGGTCGTGACGTGCTCAGCCGCGTCCTGTGGGGATCGCGCTACACCGTGTTCCTCGCGCTGGGTGCAGCGATGATCGCTGTGTGCATCGGGACCTCGTTTGCATTGCTCGCCGCCATCCGCGGGGGCTGGACCGACGAAGTGATCTCGCGTGCGATGGACACCTTCATCTCGATCCCTTCGAAGATCTTCGCGCTGGTCCTCGTCGCAGCTTTCGGATCCTCGCTCTCGCTGCTGCTGGTGATCGCCGCCGCCACTTACGTGCCCGGCAATTTCCGCATCGCGCGGGCGCTGGCGATGAATCTGGTGGCGCTCGACTTCGTGCAGGTCGCGCGCGCCCGCGGTGAAGGCTCGGTCCACATTGCCCTGCGCGAAGTGCTGCCGAACATGATCCATCCCCTGCTGGCCGACACCGGCCTGCGCTTCGTCTTCGTCGTCCTGCTGCTGTCGGGCCTGAGCTTCCTTGGCCTTGGCGTCCAGCCGCCCCATGCCGACCTCGGCTCGCTGGTGCGCGAGAATATCTCCGGGATCACCGAAGGTGCGCTGGCGATCATTGTCCCCGCGCTCGCGATCGCCACGCTGACAGTGGGCGCAAACCTGCTGATCGATGCCCTCAAGCCGGGAGGCAAGGCATGAACGCGCCCGCAGTCGAAGTCAGCGGCCTCGTCATCGACGTCGCCCGCCCCGACGGCACCCGCAAGGCTATCGTCGAGGACGTGTCCTTCGCCATCCCCAAGGGCGAGGTACTGGCGCTGATCGGCGAATCCGGTTCGGGCAAGACGACCATTGCCCTGTCCATGATGGGTTACTCGCGCTTCGGCGCACGGATTTCGGCCGAGTGCATTCGCGTGGGCGACATGCGCATCGACCGGATGGCCGAAAGCGAACTGCCCACGATCCGCGGACGGCGCATTTCCTATATCGCGCAAAGTGCGGCCGCCGCCTTCAATCCCTCGCGCCCGATCATGGCCCAGGTCATCGAACCTCTCCTGGTCCATCGCCTGGCCGATCGCAGGACAGCGGAAGCCAAGGCAGTCGAAATCTTTCGCTCGCTTGCCCTGCCCTCGCCCGAAACCATCGGGCAGCGCTATCCGCATCAGGTCTCGGGTGGACAGCTTCAGCGGCTCATGGCCGCCATGGCGCTTATCACCGATCCCGAACTGGTTATCCTCGACGAGCCGACCACGGCCCTCGACGTGACCACGCAGGTCGAAGTGCTGCGTACCTTCAAGTCTGCCATTGCCGCCAGCGGTGCCACCGCAATCTACGTCAGCCACGACCTTGCCGTTGTCGCCCAGGTTGCCGATCGCATTGTCGTGCTCAAGAACGGGCGCACGAGCGAGGAAGGCACCGCGGAGCAGATCCTCGAGGCCCCTTCCAGCGACTATACCAAGTCGCTCCTCGCCGCTGCGCATCCGGCTGTCCGACCGTCGGCCGACGCAAGCGAAGACAATGTGCTGACTGTTTCGGCAATCAGGGCGGGATATGGCCGCATCGTCGATGGCCAGCCCGCAATTCCGGTATTGAGCAATGTCGGCTTCACCCTGAAGCGCGGAGCGACCATCGGGGTCATCGGCGAGTCCGGGTCCGGCAAGTCGACCCTGGCGCGCGTGATCGCCGGCCTCCTTCCTGCGGCCGGCGGTGAAGTCCAACTCGACGACGATGTCCTTCCCGCCGACATGGCAGATCGCAGCCGCGAACAATTGCGGCGCATCCAGATGGTCTTCCAGAATGCCGATACCGCGCTCAATCCCGCGCATACCGTCGGGGAAATCCTTTCGCGCCCGCTCGCCTTCTACCACGGACTCAAGGGTTCCGCTGCCGCGGCACGGGTCGCCGAGCTGCTCGACATCATTCAGCTTCCCCGCGGACTGGAAACGCGCCGCAGCACGGAATTGTCGGGCGGGCAGAAACAGCGCGTCAACCTTGCGCGCGCGCTGGCGGCCGAGCCGGACGTGTTGCTCTGCGACGAAGTGACCTCCGCGCTCGACACCGTCGTGGGTGCGGCGATACTCGACCTCATCGACGAGTTGCGGCGCAAGCTGGGCATCGCCACCGTCTTCATCAGTCACGACATCTCAACGGTGAAGGCATTTTGCGACAAGATGCTCGTGCTCTATTCCGGCACGGCGGTGGAACTGTCGCGGCAGTCTGAATTCGCCGGCGCGATCCGCCACCCCTACACGCGGTTACTGGTCGATTCGGTGCCTGACATGGACCGGGGCTGGCTCACCCACCGCGCTGCCGTGGAACGCGCCGCGATGCCAGGCGCTTCGCTCAGGAATGCCGCAGGGGAAGCGCTGTGCCGCTTCCTGCCGCGCTGCCCTGCAGCGATCGCGGGGACCTGCGATGCCGTGCCTGCCCCGCTGCGCGAAAGCGAAGGCCAGGCGATCCTGTGCCATCATACGCTTGCCGATCTTTCATCGGCGGGCTCGGCAGAAATTTGATAGGCCATGCCGGGGAACCATCCGGCATGGCGCAATATTGTTCCGATTAGCCGGGAAAACCGGCAGCCCATGCCTTTGTGCAATCGCTAGAGGGCAGCTGAATTCAACGGTCCGGCCCCCTGCATTTCGCCGGACCGAAACGGAGAAATCGACATGGTGGTTGCGACGAAGGCCCCCAACGTATTGCGAGACATGAGTGTGGAAGACTTGCACCGCACAGTCGAGCTTTCCGCCGAACAATCCTGGCCGCACCGCACCGAGGACTGGGAGCTGTTCTACGAACTGGGCGAGGGCATTGTCGCTGAATGCGAAGGCAAGGTCGTAGGTTCGATCATGGCCTGGCGCTTCGGTGGGAACTACGCCTCGATCGGCATGGTCATCGTCACCGCCGACAAGCAGGGCGAAGGCATCGGACGCCAACTGATGGAAGCCATGCTCGAGCGACTCGAAGGCTGGAACATCACGCTCAATGCGACCGCGGAAGGCCTGCCGCTTTACACCAAGCTGGGCTTCGAGCCCTTCGCCACCGTGCATCAGCATCAGGGACTTGCCCCGACAATGCCTCTGGCCGATCTGCGCCCGGGTGAGCGCGTGCGACCGATGGGAGCCACCGACAACATGCTGCCCGCAATCTACAGCCAGACGCTTGGCATGGACCGCGATGCCTTCTTCGAACGCATCTCGCGCGATAGCCAGTCGGTGGTGCTTTCGCGCGATCACGAACCGGTCGGCTTTGCGCTGCTGCGCCGGTTCGGGCGCGGACGCGTCATCGCCCCGATCGTCGCGCCGGATCTTGGCGGAGCGCAGGCACTGGTGACGCACTGGCTGGGTGCAAAGGCTGGCAGGTTCTGCAGGATCGACGCGCTGGTTGGCACCGGTCTTTCCGAATGGCTCGAAGATATCGGCCTGCCCTGCGTGGGCAAGGTCACGACGATGGTCCGCGGCAAAGCGCCGAAGGGCTCGGGACCGGCGAAAGTCTTCGCTGTCGCCTCGCAGGCGTTCGGCTGATGCTGGAGCTTCGCGACCCCTCGCTGCTGCGCCAGGCAGCGCTCATCTCCGGCGAATGGCTGGTGGCCGACAAGGCGTCGGGCATCGCTGTCGACAACCCGGCCGACGGCAGTCTCGTGGGCATGGTGCCTCCCTGCGGCCGCTCCGAGACGCAGGCCGCCATCGATGCCGCCATGGCAGCCTGGCCCGATTGGCGCGCCCGCACGGCGGGTGAACGCTGCGCCCTGGTCGAGCGCTGGCATGCTCTCGTCCTCGAGAATGCCGACGACCTGGCTCGGATCATGACTGCCGAACAGGGCAAGCCGCTGGCCGAAGCCCAGGGCGAAATTCGCTATGCGGCGACCTTCATCAAGTGGTTCGCCGAGGAAGGCCGCCGGGTCGGCGCGCGCAACGTCACATCGCCGGAACGCGATCGCCGCATTCTGGTGCTGACCGAGCCGGTCGGGCCGAGCGCCATCATCACGCCGTGGAACTTCCCGGCTGCGATGATTACCCGCAAGTGCGCGCCTGCGCTCGCGGCCGGTTGTCCGGTGATCATCAAGCCATCCGAATTCACACCCTTCAGCGCCCTGGCGATGGCTGAGCTGGCGCTGCGGGCAGGCATTCCAGCTGGATTGATCCATGTCCTGACCGGCATGCCCCAGGAAATCGGCGAGACCTTTGCGGCCAGCCCGGACGTGCGAAAGCTCTCCTTCACCGGATCGACCCGGGTCGGATCGCTGCTGATGCGTCAATGCGCCGATACCATCAAGCGGATAAGCCTGGAACTGGGCGGCAATGCCCCGCTGATCGTGTTCGAGGACGCCGACCTCGACCTTGCCGTCAAGGCGGCCATGGTCAGCAAGTTCCGCAATTCGGGCCAGACCTGCGTATGCGCGAACCGCATTTTCGTCCAATCGTCCGTGCATGACGAATTTGCCGCCCGGCTCTCTGCCGCCGTGTCCGCGCTCCACGCAGCGCCCGGTTTCGAGGCCGGAGCGACAGTTGGTCCGTTGATCAATGCCGCTGCCGTCACCAAGGTATCCGAGCACGTTGCCGATGCGCTGGATCGCGGCGGGCGCCTTGTCGCATCGGGCAGCGGGCGCGAGGACGGCAATTTCGTGCGCCCGGTGGTGATCACCGATGCCCATGCCGACATGCGGCTGGCCAGCGAGGAGACCTTCGGGCCCGTCGCGCCTCTGTTCCGCTTCGAGGACGAGGCGCAGGCCATCGCCATGGCCAACGATACGCCCTATGGCCTGGCGAGCTACTTCTACACCCGCGACCTTTCGCGCTCCTTCCGTGTTGCCGAAGCGCTGGAAGCAGGCATGGTGGCCCTCAATACCGGTTCGATCGCCATGGAAGTGGCGCCTTTCGGCGGCGTGAAGGCATCGGGCCTCGGTCGCGAAGGCGGCACGGCGGGCATCGAGGAATATCTGGAAACCAAGGCCTTCCACATCGGCGGGCTGGAACTGCAAGAGGCACAGGCATGAGCGCGAAGCGCCGCTATTCGATCGCAGTCCTCCCGGGTGACGGCATCGGCAAGGAAGTCATGCCCGAAGGCACGCGAGCTCTCGAAGCCGCAGCCTCCGCCCACGGCTTCGAGCTGGACCTGCAGTGGCACGATTTCGCCAGCTGCGATTACTACGCGAAGCATGGGCAGATGATGCCTGACGACTGGAAGGATCGCATCGGCAAGGTCGACGCGATCTTCTTCGGTGCAGTCGGCTGGCCCGACACGGTGCCGGACCATGTTTCCCTTTGGCAGTCGCTCCTGCAGTTCCGCCGCGAATTCGACCAGTACGTCAACCTGCGCCCGGTGCGCCTGATGCCGGGCGTGCCCTGTCCGCTGGCGGGCCGCAAGCCGGGCGATATCGACTTCTGGGTCGTGCGCGAGAATACCGAAGGCGAATACAGCTCCGTGGGCGGACACATGTTCCCGGGCACGGACCGCGAAATCGTGATCCAGGAAACGGTCATGACCCGCCATGGCGTCGACCGTGTCCTGCGCTATGCCTTCGACCTTGCAGCCAAGCGCGAGCGCAGGCACGTGACAAGTGCCACCAAATCCAACGGCATCGCCATCACCATGCCGTTCTGGGACAAGCGCGTCGAAGCTATCGGCGCCGAATATCCCGGGGTCACGCACGACAAGTATCACATCGATATCCTCACCGCGCAGTTCGTCATGAACCCGCAGCGTTTCGATGTCGTCGTCGCCTCCAATCTCTTCGGCGACATCCTGTCGGACCTTGGACCTGCCTGCACCGGCACGATCGGCGTTGCCCCTTCCGCCAACATCAATCCGGACGGGACGCACCCTTCCCTGTTCGAACCCGTCCACGGCTCCGCGCCGGATATCGCTGGCAAGGGCATTGCCAACCCGGTCGGCCAGATCTGGTCCGCGTCGATGATGCTGGAACACTTGGGCGAGGCCGAAGCGGCAGCTTCGATCATGCGCGCGATCGAAGCGACTCTCGCATCCGAGAACGGGCGCACCGGCGACCTGGGCGGCAAGGCGAACACCGTTTCCTGCGGCAAGGCCGTGGCTTCGTTGATCGGCTGAATCGCTCGTGGCAGGGAGCGGCATAATCTGCCGCCACCCTGCCACGATTTGCCCGCTGGAGGTGACGGCGGGCCTTATTTCAGCGCAACCCGCCGGATGCGTGCGATAGCATCGACGGCATGGAAAACGCTCCCTCCCGCACTCCCGCCCATCGCTCCAACCAGTCGCTGGTCGATCTCGACAGGCAGCACCTGATCCATCCCGTCACATCGTTCCGGGGACACGAGGCGCACGGCGCCCGCGTGCTGGCATCGGGCGACGGGATGTGGCTGACCGATATCGAGGGCAAGAAAGTTCTGGACGCCTTCGCCGGACTGTGGTGCGTCAACGTCGGCTACGGGCAGGAATCGATCGTCGAAGTGGCAATGGAGCAGATGCGCCGCCTGCCTTACGCTACCGGCTATTTCCACTTTGGCAGCGAACCGGCGATCCTGCTGGCCGACAAGCTCGCCTCGCTCGCGCCGGAAGGTCTCGACCACGTCTATTTCACGCTGGGCGGCTCGGACGCTGTCGACAGCGCGATCCGTTACATCACCCACTACTTCAACGCGATCGGCAAGCCCGAGAAGAAGCAGTTCATCGCTCTTGAATGGGGCTACCACGGTTCCAGCTCGAACGGCGCCGGACTGACCGCGCTGGCGAACTTCCACCGCGGTTTCGATCTGCCGCGTCCCTGGCAGCACCATATTGCCTCGCCCTATCCCTATCGTCATCCCGAAGGCCATGACGATGCCGCGGTGATTGCCTCCACGGTTGCCGCGATCGAGGCCAAGGTCGCCGAACTGGGCGCCGACAAGGTCGCGGCCTTCTGCTGCGAACCGATCCAGGGTTCGGGCGGCGTCATCGTTCCGCCCCGCGGCTGGCTCAAGGCAATCCGCGAAACCTGCGACCGGCTCGGCATCCTGATGCTCGTCGACGAAGTCATCACCGGCTTTGGCCGCACCGGCCCGATGTTCGCTTGTGACGACGAAGGCGTCTCGCCCGATTTCCTCACGCTCGCCAAGGGACTCACCGCGGGTTACGCGCCCATGGGCGCAGTGCTGATGGCCGATCATGTCTATCAGTCGATTGCAGACTCGGCCCCGGCAGCCCTGCCCGTTGGTCATGGATTCACTTATTCCGGCCACCCGGTTAGCGCTGCAGTCGGCCTCGAGGTGATCCGGCTCTATGAGAACGGTCTGCTCGAGAACGGCCAGAAGACGGGCAAGCGCTTCGACCATCACCTCGATCGAATCCGGGCGCACCCGCTTGTCGGCGATACCCGCGGACGCGGCCTGCTCGGCGCGATCGAACTGGTCAGCAACAAGGAAACCAAGGCCGGCTTCGCACCCGAACTCGACATCGCGGGCCGGCTTTCGCAGCTCACCTGGGAAAACGACGTAATCGTGCGCTGCTTCGCCAATGCCGTAATCGGCTTCGCTCCTGCACTCTGCTGTTCCGAAAACGAGATGGACCTGATATTCGAACGGGTCGAGAGGTCGCTAGATCAGTTGCTGGAAATGCCAGACGTCCGCCAGGCGCTCGGCTGAGGAGAAAAGAACATGGCCTTGGGCCCCAAACTCGATCGCATCGATCTCAAGATCCTGGCGATGCTGCAGCAGTGCGGGCGCATCACCAATGTAGAGCTTTCCGATGCTGTCGGGCTTTCGCCCAGTCCTTGCCTGACCCGCGTCAAACGGCTGGAAAGTGCCGGATACATCACCGGCTACGGCGCGCACATCAATCTCAACAAGCTTGGCGAATTCCTCACCGTCTTCACCGAAGTGACGCTGAGCGAGCACCGGCGCGGCGATTTCTCGCGCTTCGAAATGCGCATCGCCAAGATCGACGAGATCGTCGAATGCCACCTTGTCAGCGGCGGCTACGACTACCTCCTCAAGTTCGCGGCCCGCGGCGTTACCCATTACCAGTCGCTCATCGAGGAAATGCTTGAAAGCGATTATGGCATAGAGAAGTATTTCAGCTACGTCGTGATCAAGAGCCCCTTCATCAAGCACCACTTTCCGATCCAGAACCTGTTCGGCGAATGACCGGACGAATGCGAGACCGATGAACGATATTGCCGACCTGCTCCAGCCGCTAATCGCCTTTCGCCGTGACATCCATGCCCACCCCGAGCTGGGCTTTGCCGAACATCGCACCGCGCAGCGCATCGCCGAGCAGCTTCGCGAGATCGGCCTGGAAGTGCACGAAGGCATCGGCGGAACCGGCATCGTCGCGGTCCTGCGCAGCGGTGATGGCAAGCGCACGCTTGGCCTGCGCGCCGACATGGATGCGCTGCCGATCGAAGAGCAGACCAATGCCGCTTGGTCGAGCACGGTCCCCGGCTGCTTCCACGGCTGCGGCCATGACGGGCACGTCGCGATGCTGCTGGGCGCGGCGCAGGTGCTCGCGCGCGATCCGGGCTTCTCGGGAACACTCAACTTCATCTTCCAGCCCGCCGAGGAAGGCCTTGGCGGTGCACGGCACATGATCGAGGATGGGCTGTTCGACCGCTTCGACTGCGAACGGGTCTATGCCCTGCACAACTGGCCGGGCCTGCCGGCCGGAACAATCGCGACGCGCCCCGGCGCGATCATGGGCGCGGCCGACAAGTTCAAGATCATACTTGAAGGCAAGGGTGGTCACGCCGCTTTGCCGCAAGACACGCCCGACACGATCCTGGCCGCGGCAAGCCTTGTGCAGCAGCTCAATAGCATTATCGGCCGCGACATCCCGCCCAGTGCCAATGCCGTCCTCTCCGTCACCGAAATCGCCGGCGGCCATGCCCACAACGTGCTCCCCGCCAGCGTGCGCATCGGCGGCACCGTGCGCAGTTTCGATCCTGTCGTGCAAGACCGCATCGAAGAGCGCATGCGCCAGATGATCAAGGGCATCGAGACGTCCTTCGAAGTGCGCAGCTCGCTCGAATACGATCGCTATTACCCGGCAACGATCAACGATACCGATGCGGCTGGGGATGCTCTCGATATTGCTGCGACGGTCGCCAACGCGCAATTGGCACCGGAACCGGCTCCGACATCGGAGGACTTCTCCTTCATGTTGCAGGAGCGGCCCGGCGCTTATCTGTGGCTCGGCCAGGGACGAGGAGACAATCCGCCGCCGCTGCACAACCCGCATTACGACTTCAACGACGATGTGATGGAAACAGGTATTCGCCTGCACGTAGCGCTCGCCCGCCACTGGCTGCAGGACTGACGCCCCTCATCCTTCGCGCCGGTAGCCGAAGTCTCAGAAGTTCAGGCCGAGCCCGATCACCGCACGGGTGACATGTCCGTCGTCACCCTGTGCCCGGGCAATCCGACGGGTTTGGCCCACCAGCCGCTCGTCGATAATACCTCCATAGACATTGAGCACGGGGCCGATCTGATGGCGCAGGCGCGCAGACAGTTCCAACTCTCCAATACCTGCGCCCACTTCTTCGGCCGGGATCGATTGCGCCGACCAGCCGATCGCCACGCGCGGCTCTAGCCGCAACGCCTCGCCGAAGGCCAAAGTACCCACGATCATTGCCGCGCCGGTGACATCGCCATCTTGGGAAAGCCAGAGGTAATGTTCGCCCGCGATCGCCGGCGTAATCTGAAGTTCGACGCCCAGCGCCGCGTGGCCGAGATCCCTGCCGGCCCGAAAGTCGTTGCGCACGCCGAACAGTATATTCGTGCTGCCGTTGGGCGAAAACGTATATACAGCGCCTGCGCGGTGACTTCATCGATATGTGCGCCGACATCGCTGCCGCCTTCCAGCTTCAATGCCGCGCCTTGGCGATCGCCGCTGAGCGTGAAGGTGCTGTCGAACAGGAAATGGTCATCCCCCCGGCCGACATGCATCTCCAGCAGATCGACCTGCCCAGCCAACTGCGTCTGGGCATGAGCCGTAGCCGAGAACAGAGGAAGAGCGGCTAGGACCGCCAGAATCGATCGCGTGGACATGGATGAAAGACTATCCCCGCGCCCGCGAAAGCGGCTGCTCTTCTCGATCCCCGGTCCGTCAGGTCATGCCGGGAAGGCCACCGATCTCGGCAAGATCGGTCAAATCCGCGATTACAGGTTGTGCCGATCGCAATTTTTTCGGGCAAGGCGAGGGATGAGCGGGTGCTGCGCGTATTGGCTGCATGCGCCGTGCTATGCCGGCCATGCCTAGGAGAAGTTCATTATGCCCCGCCTGACCGTCACTTCCGCGCTGGCATCGCTTGCCGCCCTTGCTCTCGTCGTCCCCGGCGTTGCCATGGCTCACCCGAAGCTTGTGTCCTCCACGCCTGCCGCCGATTCCAGCGTCGCCAAGCCGACCGAGATCACGCTGAACTTCAATGAGACGCTGGTGGCGCCGCTTTCGGGCATCGAACTGGTGATGACGGGCATGCCGGGCATGGCCAATCACAAGCCCATGCCGATCAGCGGCTTCACCACCAAGGCCGAAGGCAAGAGCATCAAGGTCAAGCTGCCCCGAGCCCTTCCTGCCGGCAGTTACACGCTGAACTGGCATGCGGTTGCTGCCGACCAGCACCGCATCGAGGGCAGCTATAACTTCACGGTTCGCTAAGTCCCGTGGCAGACGGCATCCTGATCGCATCGCGGCTTGCTGCATTCGTACTGCTCCTGCTCGCAGCAGGGTTGCCGATCTACCAACTGACTGACGGACGGCGGATCGCAGGCAAGCAACAGCGTTGGCTCATGGCCATGCTTGCGCTTGGTGCATTCGCCGCTTCGTGCCTTTGGGCCCTTGCCTCGGTCGCCGTCATGGCCGCGACTTCGCTCACGGATCTGGACGCGGCAACGGTTACCGCCGTGCTGGGGGCGACCCCGCTCGGCGATGTCCTGATCATACGATCCGCCGCACTTGCCGCGCTGGTGCTTCTGGCGCTGGCGGTCCCGCGCCATGCCGTGCTGGCCCCCTTGGGCGCACTGGCTCTGGCAACCTGCGCCTGGACTGGACATGCCGGTGCCGGAGAAGGGACGCTCGGCGCGCTCCACGAGGTCTCGGACGTAATCCACCTGCTCGCGGCGGCGACATGGGTGGGAGCCCTCGCCTGCTTTGTCCGCGATGGGGCGAGCCGCGGCAACGACGCGGAGTGGGTCACGGTCCTCTCGCGATTTGCCCGGACGGGCACCCTGATCGTCGTCCTTCTCGCCGTGACCGGCATTGCCAACGGCTACCTGATTACCGGACCTTCCGGCCTGGTGCCGGCTAGCACCTGGTCGCTGCTCATCGCTGCAAAGATCCTGCTGTTCATCGCCATGCTGGGACTCGCAGCCCACAACCGCTGGCACCTCGTGCCCGCGCTCGACACCGGACAGCCGGGAGCGAGGGCGCGTCTCAGCCGCTCGCTGGTCGTCGAAACCGCCTGCGCCCTGGGCGTCGTCGCCCTCGTCGCCATCGCGGGCATGCTCAATCCTTCCTAGCTGCAATTCTGCCGATCGAAGGCATATTCTGCCGCGGATGGAATCCGGCGCGATCTGCCCGATACATGGCACTTCTTCAGTCCGGCAGTGCCATAATCCGCGTGCGGGACCAAATTTGGCAGCATATGCGGTTGCCACTGCCAAAGCGGCACAATGGTATCGGACCCGTGCCTATCCTGCATCCAACAGGCCTGAGAATGCGCAAGGCCCCCTGAATTCGATGGATAGACGTGGTCGATGAAAATATGACGGACGCAGTATCCGAACCCGTTGCCCTTACAGTCGAAGACCTGCCGCAGGCAGTGGGTCTGTCCACTGCGCTGTCCTGGCCGCATCGCCTCGAAGACTGGCGCTTCGGCTACGATCTGGGCCATGGCCTTGCCTTGCGGCAGGGAGACAGGCTGGTCGGCACGGCAATGGCCTGGAACTATGGCCCGGACTTTGCCACCGTCGGCTCGATCATCGTCGACAGCCAGTTCAAGGGCCAGCGATTGGGCTCGCGCATCTTCGATGCCTTGATGGACACACTCGGCGAACGCTCCGTCATCCTCGCCGCCACGCTCGATGGCCTCGAGCTTTATCGGCGGCGCGGGTTCGTCGGTTTCGACCAAATCTGTCAGTACCAGGGCCTGGCAGCCAACCTTGCGGATGAGGCCGCGTCAACCGCCGTGGAAAAGGCCGTGGGCACCGATCTTCCCATCGTGCTCGAGCTCGACGCGGCGGCAACGGGTATGGCGCGACGCGAGCTGATAGCCCGCCTGGTAGAAGCCGGAGACCTGCGCGTACTGCGCGGGCAAGGCGATCGCCCGCGCGGATATGCGATTACCCGCGATTTCGGCCGCGGCCAGGTGATCGGGCCGGTCATCGCCGAATGCGAAGAGGACGCCCGCACATTGATAGCCGATGCGCTTTCACGCCTGCAGGGCCGCTTCGTGCGGATCGACACCTCAATCGGCCTGGGACTGGGGCCGTGGCTGGAAACGCAAGGATTGGCGCACGTTGACACCGTCGAGGCCATGGTTCGCGGCAATCGTCCGCAGCCGAAGGGCCCGGCCCGGGTCTATGCCCTTTCCAGCCAGTCACTGGGCTAGGATGGCGGCGCGTGCCGCACACCGAATTTCAGTTCGAAACGAGGCGCAAGTCCCGGAACGGCGCCGCCCTCCGGGTATCGGGAATCAAGGCATGAAACTGACCTCATACTGGCTCGATACCGTCGCCCCCTTCTCCGGACGCTCCAGGCAACCGGTGGGCGGCAAGGCCGACGTCGTCATTGTCGGAGCCGGATTGACCGGCACATCGGCTGCGCTTTCACTGGCAAGGAAAGGCGCCGACGTCGTCGTCCTGGAGGCAGACGTCGTCGGTAGCCAGGCCTCGGGCCGCAGCGGCGGAATGTGCAACAACGGCTTCGCGCAGGATTACCGCATGATGGCCGAGGCGATCGGCATCGAGAAAGCCAACACGCTCTACCGGGCCTTCGACGCGGGCGTCGATACTGTCGAACGGCTGGTGCAGGAAGAAGACATCGACTGCAGCTTTGCCCGGAACGGAAAGCTCAAGCTCGCAGCGCGCCCGGAGCACTATGACAAGCTGGCACGAACCCAGGAATTGCTGGCCCGGCAGGTGGACTCCGACACCTACATGGTCAGCCGCGAGGGACTGGCCGGGGAGATCGGCTCCGATCGGTATTACGGCGGCATGGTCTTCGCCAAGAGCGCAGGTCTGCACGTCGGCCGGTTCGTGCGCGGCCTTGGCGAAGCGGCGGCACGGCGCGGCGCGCAGATCCACGAGCAGACGCCCGTGACCGGAATCCGCCGGACCGCGAGCGGCAGCTTCGAAGTAACCACCCCGCGCGGCAAGATCGAAGCTGGACAGGTCCTGCTTGCCAGCGGCATTTCCGGGGTCGGGCCGCTTGGCTGGTTTCGCCGCCGCATCATCCCCGTCGGCAGCTTCATCATCGCCACAGAGCCGCTTTCGGACGAACGGCTCAATCAGATCATGCCGCGCCGGCGCATGGCTACCGATACCAAGAACATCGTCAACTATTTCCGTCACCTGCCCGACAATCGCCTGCTGTTCGGCGGCCGTGCGCGCTTTGCCGTTTCCGATCCCGAATCCGACGTGAAAAGCGGCAAGCTGCTTCAGGCCGCGCTGCTCGATGTCTTCCCCCAGCTTGCCGATGTCCGCATCGACTATTGCTGGGGCGGCATGGTCGACATGACCCGTGATCGCCTGCCGCGCGCCGGCCAACGCCAGGACGGGCTCTACTATTCGATGGGCTACAGCGGTCACGGCACGCAGATGGCCACCTACATGGGCACAGTCATGGCCGAGGTGATGGACGGCAATGTCGACCTAAACCCCTGGAGGGACTTCGACTGGCCCGCCATCCCCGGCCATTTCGGCAAGCCCTGGTTCCTGCCCATCGTGGGCACTTATTATCACCTCAAGGACCGTTTCACATGACCGATCCCATCTCCCACCTTGCAGCATCGGGCCGCTTCGACCGCATCCTTGTCGGCGGGCACTGGATCGAGCCGCTGTCCAGCCGGACCGCCCCGGTCATCGACCCCGCCAGCGAAGAAACGATCGCCCATGTCGTGCTGGCCGGGCCGGACGACGTCGATGCCGCCGTCGCGGCCGCGCGCGGGGCCTTCCCGGGCTGGGCAGCGACGCCCGTCGCGCAACGGGCGAGACTGCTCTCGCGAGTCCATGAGCTGATCCTCGAGCGGGCCGAGCTTCTCGCTCAGGCGATCTCGCAGGAGATGGGCTCGGCCATCACTTTCGCGCGCGCGGCTCACGTTCCCTTCGCGGCCGAACACGTTCGCGTTGCGGCGGAAAATCTTGCCGACTATCCTTTCCTGCACATGCGCGGGACGACCGCGATCGCACGCGAGCCGATCGGCGTATGCGGACTGATCACTCCGTGGAACTGGCCACTCTATCAGATCACCGCCAAAGTCGCGCCTGCACTTGCCGCCGGCTGCACAGTCATCCTCAAGCCCAGCGAGCTGGCCCCGCTGAGCGCGCTGCTCTTTGCCGAGATCATCTGCGATGCCGGCATTCCGGCAGGGGTGTTCAACCTCGTGAGCGGCTCCGGGCCGGACGTGGGCGAAGCTCTCTCCGCACACGCCGACATCGACATGATTTCCATCACCGGATCGACCCGCGCGGGCGTGCTAGTGTCGAAATCGGCCGCCGAAACAGTCAAGCGCGTCGCCCTGGAACTGGGCGGAAAGTCCCCCAACGTCGTCCTGCCAGATGCCGACCTGGCACGCGCGGTTCCGCCCGGCATCGCCTCTTGCTACCGCAACGTGGGCCAGTCGTGCAGCGCTCCCACCCGCATGATCGTTCCGCGCGAGAAGCTCGCCGAAGTCGAACGCATCGCGGCCGAGACTGCCGCACAATTCGTCGTCGGCGATCCGCGCGACGAGCGCACGACACATGGTCCCATCGCCAACCGCGCCCAGTTCGAGCGGGTGCAGTACATGATCGGGGTCGGTATTTCCGAAGGCGCAAAGCTCGTGTGCGGCGGCAGCGGCAAACCGGAGGGGCTGGAACGCGGGTTCTACGCCAGGCCGACGATTTTTTCGGAAGTCACCTCGGACATGGCGATCGCCCAGGACGAGGTCTTCGGGCCGGTCCTCGTCATCATACCTTATGACAGCGTAGAAGAAGCCGTAGCGATCGCCAACGACACGATCTATGGCCTCGGCGCCCATGTCCAGGGCACGGACATGGATCAGGTCCGCGCCGTGGCCCGCCGCATCCGGTCGGGACAGGTACATCTCAACTATCCGGCATGGGACCCTCAGGCGCCCTTTGGTGGTTACAAACGTTCCGGTAACGGCCGCGAATACGGCATCGAGGGCATGGAAGAGTTCCTCGAGATCAAGGCCATGGTCGGATACGAGCCGAGTTGATACGTCCTGGCATATGCCAATCGATCAGGCCGGTTCCACCTCGGTGGGGCCGGCCTCTTTTTGAATCGGTCTGCCGTGGCCAATCCGTGGCCGGGCATGCCCTTCGCATTGAACAATCGCCGCAAGAGCGCTCCTCGGCACGCCTCTCGACTGTACTGTGACAGTTTAATGACGATGATAGGTTATAAAATATTGTTATAATGAGACTTTTTTAGGATTCACCGGCTATCTGCCCCCGCTGAAACCAGGCGCGGGGACATGTCGTGGCTCGCGCAACTTCGGGTGCACGATGACAAACTGGATTGGGATTGCCGACAGGTTCTTCGGTTCGCTGGAAAGACGCCTGATCGGCGCGATGGCCTTGATAGTCGCGTTGACGCTGCTGCTGCAGTTCGTTTCGCAGAGGGAAGCGTTCGGCTTGCAGCGGGAAAGCGATGCCCTCGTGCGTGCCTCCGCGCTTGCCGAAAACGCCGACCAGTTCGCGGAAGCCGTCGGAAAGCTGCGCACGGCGACCAATCGGGGGCTGGTCACCAGCGACATCGCGACGACCAGCGACACCCTGACCGATGCCGCCATCGCCATCGGCGACCGGCTTGCCAAGCTGCGCGACAGCGGCACGGTTCTCTTCGACCTGCCGGGAGCTGCCGAAAACTTTGCCAATCTCGACCGGCATATCGCCACGATCCTCAAGGTCCAGACCGCGAATGGCGACAAGTCGGCGCTGATCGCGAAAGTCGAAGCGAAGAACGCGACAATGGAAGCCCTCGCAGCGCAAATGGTCGACAAGGCCCATGCCCATCGCCAGTCCGCACAAACCAGGCTGGTAACCTCGATCGAGCGCTGGCAATTGCTCGTGCTGGTTACTGGCGGTGTTACGATCCTGGTCGTGCTGATCGTCCTGATCGACCTGTTGAGGAACATTTTGCCCGCCGTGCGCCGCATGCACCGCGCACTGCAGCGGCTGGCCGACGGCGACCTGGACATCGAGATCGGGGTGTTCCGCCTGCAGGAACTTCAGGCCCTGTCCGGGCCCCTCGAAACCTTTCGCCGCAATGCCAAGGCAGTCAAGAACCTCGCCTTCACCGACGCAGCTACGGGCATGCCCAACCGCCGTGCCTTTCAGGAAACGGCCGAAAGGCTGCTGAGCGCCAGCAAGGAAGGACGCTTCGCCTTCATGCTTATCGACATCGACCGCTTCAAGCACATCAATGACGACTACGGTCATGCCGCCGGCGATGAACTCGTCCGCATCATCGGCGCGCGCATGAAGGCCTTCCTTGGCAAGGCAAGCGTGGTGGCGCGAGTAGGCGGCGACGAGTTTGCCGTTTTCCTGCCCTTGACCGCGCAGACGTCCGGCATCGCGGTCGGCTCTGCTCTTGTCGAGGCCATGCGCGAACCCTTCAGCCTGGGCGAATACTCCGTCGCATCGACCGTCTCGCTGGGCGTCACCGAAGCACAGCTGCCGAGCGGATCAGATGTCGATGCCATCCTCAGGAACGCCGACCTTGCCCTCTACGCTTCGAAGAAGAACGGCCGCAATTGTGCCACCGCCTTCGCTGCGCAAATGGCGGAAGAACGCTTGATTGACCGGGCGCTGGAAAAGGATCTCGAGGCTGCATTCGATGGCGGGCAGCTGCGCATGGTCTACCAGCCGATCCATTCGATCGACGAGGCCTGCCGCGAAGTCGAGGCACTGGTGCGCTGGAAGCACCCGGAACTGGGCGAAGTTCCACCATCCACATTCATCCCTGCCGCCGAGCGGAGCGGGCTGATGGTCCGTCTGGGCGAATGGATTATCCGCAGGGCACTGCAGGACTTCGCCAAGTGGCCGGACATTCACATGAGCCTCAACCTCTCGCCGCTGCAGTTGCAACATGACGGCTTCAGCACCTTCCTGCTCGATTGTTGCCGCCAGAACGGGATCGCGCCGCAAAGACTTTTCCTGGAAGTGACGGAGTCGCTTTCCATCGAGCGCAACACCCGCGCGCTTCTGACCCTCAACCTGCTGCGCAACCTGGGCTTCCGTATAGCCCTGGACGATTTCGGGACGGGGTATTCCTCGCTCTCGATGGTCAAGAGCTTCAAGTTCGACCGCATGAAGCTGGACCGTACCCTCGTCATGGACCTCGGGCAGGATCCCGCCTCGCTGGCCGTCCTCGAAGCGGCAGTTACGATGGCCCGGCATGTCGGCGCGGAAGTCGTGGCCGAAGGCATCAGCGAAGATCGCCTGGTCGCCCCCACCCGAAGCGCGGGATGCACCCACCTTCAAGGCTATTTCTACAGCCGCCCGATCGAGGCCTCCCACGTCCATGATTACATTGCAAAAGTTCAGGGCAAGAGAGCGAGGGCCGCGTGACCATCCTCGTGAGATGGCCCCTGCTCCGAGTCCCCCATAGAGGACCCTACCCACACTTTGGATTCGCCAGGAGGGACGCGATCAAGTAATTGCCGGTACCCGGTTACGGAGACGAGACAGGGAGTCAGTGATGCAATCGCGCAAGCGGCACGGACTTTATCGGGTAAGCCTTCCCGAACTGGGCGAATGCGCCCGCGTGGATAGCGCCGCGGGCGACGCCTATCCCTATCTGGAACGCTCGATGTACGAAACGCTTGGCTTCTGGCCGGCCTTCGACAATCTTCCCGAGCAAACTGCCGCCGACCGACAGCGGCACAAGCCCCTGTGGGATCGCTGGTAGATCCATTCGGATGTAAGCGGTCAAAGCGCTGCTGTCGGCGCGCTGTCAGAGAGCGCCGACTTGCACTTTCGATCCATCGACAAGCCGCGAGAGGCGGAAAGGCGTGGTGTCGACGCTCGGCGTGTCGTTGACGATCAGCTGAGCGGCAAGGTAGCCGATGCCCGGGCCCACGCCGAAACCGTGACCTGAACAGCCGGCGGCAAGAAACAGGCCGTCAACCTTGCCCACCTGCGAGATCACCGGAACCGCATCGGGCGTACAGTCGACGAAAGCGCCCCAGGCACTGTCGATCTCGATGTCCGCCAACTCCGGGAAAGTCGTACGGACATTGTGCATGATCTGCCGCACCTGCCGGCCGAGTGGCTCCGGATCGAGGACGCGGGTCTTCTCGAAGACTTTATCGTCGTTCTTCAGGAGGGCGGACACCGAATCCGGCCCGGTGAGAAACGACTTGCCGAGACCCACCTGCACGGCCTTCAGTCGCTGGAGGAACTGCGGCATGAACTCGCGCGCATAGCGGATCCCCTGCGGCGTCAGCTCCAGGACCGCACGGCCGCTGATGGCTAGGGTGTAACTGCCGTCGAGCCTGCGGGTCATGGCAAAGTCGGGCGAATAGAGAACCTCGCCGACATTTGCCGTCGGCTTCGTGCGCAGCGCGGTCTGGCGAACGCTCGCCTGCGGAAAACTCACCCCGTGCGTGCGCAGGAAGCGCGAAGCCCAGGCACCGGCCGAGCAGAGCACCGCGCTGGTGCGAATGGTGCCCTTTTCGGTATGGACGCCGACGACCTGGCCGTTCGTGATGTCCAGCCCACGCGCAGCGCATTGCTGGTGGATCGTCGCACCCAGGGCGCGCGCGCCCTCTGCAAGGACGGGGGCAGCCAGCGCCGGCTCCGCCTTGCCGTCGTCGACGGAGTGCAATCCGCCGATCCAGTTCCGCCGCGTCGTCGGCATTCGATCCGCCGCCTCGGCCGCACTCAACATGCGGGTGTTGACGCCGAAGTCCTTCGCCACCGGGCGCCAGCTCTCCCAACCGGCCAGCATCTGTGCGTCGTCGGTCGCGTAGACGAGGCCGCAGCGCCGAAAACCGAGATCCTTGCCGATTTCGCCCGCCAATTCGTCCCACAGGCGCATTGAGAGTTGCGAGAGCGGCATTTCGCGCGCGTCGCGGTTCTGCTGACGGCACCAGCCCCAGTTGCGGCTCGACTGCTCGCAGCCGACATGGCCCTTTTCGAGCAGCGCCACCGAAAGGCCGCGCCTGGCGAGATAGTAGGCGGTCGCCGAGCCGACGATGCCGGCTCCGACGATTACGACATCGGCGGCGGCAGGGAGCTTCTCGTCACTGTGAATGCGCTCGACGACTGGAGACATGGATGCGAAACCTCGATTCTGCGTGGCAATGCCCGGGCATGGTGAAAGCATAAGCTTCCGTCACTGCACACATGGCATTGCATGCTCGACAGATTGCACTGAAAAGATGCGCTCTTTCAGCAGATGCGCGGTTTCCACGCCATGGGTCCTGTCGAATTTTGCCGGCCGAGCCCGCCCCCTACCGAACGAAATCGGGCGCCCGAAAGGCCCGGACGCGGCAAGGTGCGGCAGCATCTACTGTCGCGATGGCCCTGACTTGCGGGCTTTTCGCCGCACCGGTCGCAACTTCCACAGGAAATGCTGCACCGAATTGGTCACGATGGCTGCATCGAAAATCGCACCCGATCGGGAAAGGCGAAAAGGACCGTACCGGAAATGGCAAATGCCGCTGTCATGGGACAGGCCCAGTTCAAGGCAAGCCCACTCACCCGACCAGCTGCCGCCGTGCGCCGGCGCCTCCAGAGCATCGATGCCCTGCGCGGTCTCGTCATGGTCATCATGCTGCTCGACCACGTCCGCGAGACCTGGTTCCTGCATATGCAGGTCTCCGATCCCATGGACGCCGCCAGCGTGGCGCCTTCCCTGTTCTTCACCCGTTTGGTCAGCAACCTATGCGCGCCCGTCTTCGTCGCCCTGACAGGTCTCGGCGCATGGCTCTATACGCAAAGCCACAGCAAGGCAGATGCATCGACCTTCCTGCTCAAACGCGGCCTTTTCCTCATGTTCCTCGAAGTCACGCTCATCACCATGGCGTGGACCTACAAATTTCCGCCCACGTTCTGGCTCCAGGTCATCTGGGCGATCGGCCTGGCGATGGTCTCGCTTGCCGCACTGCTGCACCTGCCGCGCAAAGTCCTCTTCGCCATCGGCCTCGCGATCGTGTGCGGGCACAATCTGCTCGACCCGATCCATCTTGAACCCGGCCATCCGTTCTACGTGCCTTGGGCCATGCTGCACCAGCGCGACATGATCGACCTGCCCTTCGGCCTCATGGCGAAGACGACCTACCCGGTGCTCCCGTGGATCGGCGTGATATCGCTTGGCTATGCCATGGGTCCGTGGTTCGCCAAGGGCACCGATGCCAACACGCGCCAGCGACGCCTGCTGCTGCTCGGCTGCGGCATGCTCCTAGCCTTTGTCGTGCTGCGCCTGCTCGACGTCTATGGCGACAAGCCGTGGACCGCCGGGGAAACGCCGCTGCGCACTTTCATGGCCTTTATCGCCCTCACCAAGTATCCGCCTTCGCTGCTGTTCCTGCTGCCGACACTGGGCATCGGCGCCTTGCTGCTTTCGCAGTTCGAGAAGGCGCAAGGTCAGGGCTGGATGAACGCGCTGTCGGTCTTCGGTGCAGCGCCGATGTTCTTCTACGTTCTGCACCTCTACGTACTGCGCGCGCTCTACATGACTGCACTGTACATCTGGGGTCCGAACCATGGCGAGTTTTTCGGCGTCGACAATATCGCCTGGGTCTGGGTCTGGTACGTGGGTCTGCTGCCCGCCCTCTATATCCCGACGGTATGGTTCTCCAGGCTAAAGTCACGGCGGCGTGACATCGCCTGGCTCAAGTATCTGTAATGCCGTTGCAAAGCCCGGCACTGATTTCTGATTTTCCCGAGGGGGCCGATGAAACCGAAACCATCGGCCTCTGCATTCCTACCCGTTCCCACTTCCTGATCCGGAGATTTTTTGTGAGCACACTCACTGGCTGCCCCACCTTCATCGACCTTCGCGCCCTCGCCACCGATCTTCCCGCGGGAGACATGCCCGGCACCGATGCCTTCACCAGCGGCTTCCATCCGGTGAACCTGAGCAGCGGTCCCTGCGAAATAGGACTGTTGGCGCTCCCTGCCGGCCAAGGTGAAACCTGCGAGGATCGGGGCGATACCTGGATCTTCGTGCTCGAAGGCAAAGTCACGGTCACCGACGCAAGCGGCGCGCTGGACCTTGCCGCAGGCGAGAGCTTTGGCGTTGCGCGTGACACGCCCTTTGCCTGGTCAAGCGATGGCGGTGCAAGGCTGGTGATCATGCGATACCTCGAAGGCCCTTCAGGCAACCCGGGCATCACGCGAATTGACAACGATGCCGAGCTATCGCCTTCCAATCCGCCGGCGGCCGAACTGCTTCTGGGCGAGACGCCGTCATGCCGGGCCAACACGATGTTCGCCTCGGCAGACGAAGCGTTCAAATGCGGCATCTGGGATTCCACTCCGTATCAGCGCACTCCGATCTTCTTCCATCACTGTGAACTGATGCATCTGCTTGAAGGCAGTGTGACGTTCGTCGACGCCGAAGGGCGCGAAGCGACTTTCAGCAAGGGCGACACCTTTGTCATCGAACAAGGCGCAGAATGCAGCTGGGATAGCCAGGTGGACGTGACCAAGATCTTCGCACTCTGGCGCAAGCCGGCCTGATATCTCGCCTACGGTTCCCGGGAATGCCCAGGGCGGTGATATTCGGGAACCGTAGGTAATCAGCGCGTGGCGGGTTTGGCCACGCGCTGGTCGATGGCGCCGAAGGGTGCGAGGCCGTCTTTGGCGCGGGCTTCCATGCGGATGGTGTCGCCGTAGCCCATGAAGGCGGTCGACGGTTTGCCCCCGGCGATCATCTCGATGGCGCGTACTTCGGAGATGCAGCTCGATCCCACTTCGGCATAGTTGGGGTTCGAGACCGTTCCCGAGCCGATCACGGTCCCGGCGACAAGGTCGCGGGTTCGCGCGGCATGGGCGACCAGTTCGTGGAAGCCGAAGTCCATCGCCGCGCCATTGGCGTGGCCGAAGGCCTTGCCGTTCCATTCGATCACGAGATCGAGGCACACGCGCCCGTCCTGCCAGGCATCGCCGAGCGCTTCGGGTGTTACCGCAAAAGGCGCCATCGAACAGGCCGGCTTGGCCTGGACCCAGCCGAAGCCGGTCTTCATCTCGACCGGCGCGATCGTGCGCAGCGACCAGTCGTTGATCTGCACGACAAGCCGGATGTGCTTCATCGCTTCTTCTGCCGTCGTACCCATCGGCACGGCATCGACGATCACGCCGAACTCGCCCTCGAAGTCGATGCCGTCCGCCGGATCGGGGAAGGGAACCGGATCGCCCGGACCGTAGAAGCGGTCCGAGATCCCCTGGTACATGAGCGGCCTGTCGGTCTCGATCGGCGGCAACTTGAAGGCGATCTGCATCAGGTCGCCATGGGTGCCGAAGGCCGAACCGTCGAGCCACTGCCAGGTGCGCGGCAGCGGCGCGCGCAGGGCCCCGGGATCGAGCGGCTCGCCCTCCCCGGCCTCGAGACGCCGGGCCAGCGCGGCAAGGTGCGGCTGGAGCGCGTCCCAGCGCTCCATGGCGCCAAGCAGGTTCGGCATCTGCGGGCCGGCCGCAAGCATGCGGCGCCCGTCCTGCGAGACGACGACAAGGGTTCCGTCGGGCGTGGCGCCCGCTATCGTGGCCAGACGCATGCGGCTCAGTCCTCGAAAATGGCGACGGCGCGGATCCAGCCTGCCGAGGCGCCCTTGATCTTGTGCGGGAAGCACGAGATCGTGAAGCCGTCGGCGGGCAGCACTTCCAGGTTGTGCAGCTTTTCGATGTGGCAGTAGCCGATGTCGCGGCCCGCCTTGTGCCCTTCCCAGATCAGCGAGGTATCGCCGGTTTCCTCCACCTTCCTGGCGGTGTGCACGAAGGGGGCATCCCACGACCAGGCATCGGTGCCGGTCACGCGCACGCCGCGTTCGGTGAGGTACATCGTCGCCTCGTAGCCCATGCCGCAACCGCGGCTGACGTAGTCGGGATCGCCCAGCGCCTTGCCCGCCGCGGTATTGACGACGACGATCTCCAGCGGCTTGAGCTCATGGCCGATACGCGCCAGTTCGTCCTCGACGTCCTTGGCGGTGACGACGTAGCCGTCCTCGAAGTGCCGGAAGTCCAGCTTCACGCCGGGCTGGAAGCACCATTCGAGGGGGACTTCGTCGATCGTCAGGGCAGGCTTGCCGCCGTCCTGCGTCGGGTGGAAGTGCCAGGGCGCATCGAGGTGCGTGCCGCTGTGTGTGGTCAGCTTCACCCATTCCGCCGCTGCAAAGCCGGCACCGTCAGGAGTCTGCTCGGCCGTCACCCCGGGGAAGAAGTGCCCGAGCTCGCCCATCGTCTCGCCATGCGTCTGGTAGGTGATTTCCGGCTTCAGGAATGGCGGATCGGTGATGACATCGTTGCACAAGGTGATCGACAGGTCGACGAAGCGGCGGGCCATAGGCGTGGGTTCCCATCTTGTCGCGCGCATCTCGCCAGACGCGCGCTGCTGTGAAGTGCTACCGGCGCATCACCCGACCGGAGGAGAGAGGGGTCGGGCGATGCGCCGGCCTTGTCAGCCCGTTGCGGGGCTGAAGTTCAGGCGGTCTTGCCTCCGAGGGTTTCGGCAAACCAGTCGGAGAGGAGATCGCGGCCATAGCTCATGTTGTCGGCGCCCACGTGCTCGACGCCGCCTTCCCGCGCGGTGAAGATCACCTTCTCGCGGCGCGGCGAGTTGACGAGCTGGTCGTAGAGGTCGTCGGCGTACTGCGGGCTGATCTGGCGATCGTTCGCCCCGTGGGTCACCAGGAACGGCACCTTGATGCCGTCCATGTGGCCGTTGAGGTTCATCGCCTCCGACTTGGCAAGGAAGTCCTCCTGGTCCTTGGCCCCGAACGCCCAGTGAACGTGGGCCCAGTAGTGCGGGACCGGGTTCTCGCCCTCGCGCGCCATGCGCTTGTCCTGCACTTCGCGCCAGTTGTGGTTGGCCCCCCAGACCGCGCCCGAGGCAAAACGCGGCTCGTAAGCCACCGCCCGCGGCGCGAAGTGGCCGCCCAGCGAGATGCCGGTCATGCCGATCGCCCTGGGATCGACGTTGTCCTGCTGCTCGAGCCAGTCGACTGCCTTGCTCGCCCAGCTTTCCGAATGCGGATCGACCGGCAGGCCCTGCAGGCGCAGCGTCTCGCCCGAGCCGGGCTGGTCGACGCACAGCGTCGAGATACCGCGGCGGGCGAGCTGCTCGGGCAGCTGGGTCCAGTAGAGCAGCTCCTTGCAGCTATCGAGGCCGTTGCAGAAGACCACCACCGGCTTGCGCCCTTCGCCCGGCGCGCGGGTGAACAGCGCCGGCATCGTGCCCTTCTCCAGCGGGATCTCGACGCGTTCGCGGTTGATCCGGCCGATCTGCGTCGACTTGTCGAAGGCCGCGCGGGCCTTGGCGTAAGTCTCCTTGCGGCCCGGATGGCCATGGCCCTGCATGCGCTCGCCGGTGAACATGTAGAGCGCGGCGCGCTCCAGCTTGTTCGAGGCGGAGAACAGACGGCCCCTCGCCTCGTCCTCGGCGGCAAGTTCGATGAGCTTGTCGCCCATCGCCACCCACTGCTTCATGAACGCGGGCGTGCCCGCATCGGCCCCGGCATCGGCCGCATCCTTGATCGGCTTGCACATGTCGATGACTTCGCCGATCCGGCCGCCGCTCTCCATCGCAATCGCGACCGACAGGTTCCAGATGTAGTTCGGAAAATATTCGAAGAGGGCCATCGATCAGAACTCCGAAGCCTGGAACAGACGCGCATCGGGTGCCGGATGCGGCATCGTCTGCGGGCCGCCGGTGCCGATGCCCCACTGGTCCATGACCATCGGCGCGGGCTTGTGCACCTTGTACTCGTGCGTCTCGAAGTCGACCACTTCCAGCTCGGAGGTGTACTCGACCGCGAAACCACCCGGAGTGACGAAGTAGCTGAACGTGTTGTTGCCCGCGGTATGACGGCCCGGACCCCAGCGGATGTCGGTGCCGTGCTGCTTGAGGCGATGCGCGCCGCGGAACATGTCGTCGATGCTCGGCATGTCGTAGGCGACGTGGTTGAGGCACGGCGGTCCGGGCAGGATGGCGACGCGGTGGTGCGCCTCGTTGCAGCGCAGGAAGCACATGAAGTCGCCGAGCCAGTCGGAGATCCTGAAGCCCAGCACGTCGGTGAAGAACTTCACCATCGCCTGGTGGTCGGGCGAGTGCAGGACGATGTGGCTGATCTTGAGCGGCACGCCTTCCCAGCGCTCGAGTTCGCGGGCCTCGAGCGTCTCGACCCCGGCCGAGATCTCGAAGGGCAGGCCATCGGGGCTGAAGAAGCGGAAGCCATAGCCGCCGCCCGGTGCATCCAGATCCCTGGGCGCGAAGATGACCTTGCAGCCCGCCGCCTCGATCTTGCCGAACAGCGCATCGACATCGGCGCGGCTGTCGGCGGCAAAGGCGATCACCTCGACGTGGTTGGCATCCGACTTGTGCAGGCGCACGACATGGTGCTCGCCATGTCCCTGGGTCTTGAACCAGGCCATGTCGGCCTTGTCGCCGGATCCGGGCACTTCGACGAGGCCCCAGTCATCGGTGTAGAATTTGCGTTCGGCATCGAAGTCCTCGACGCCATATCCGACAAAGCGGATCTCGGTTACTCGGGTCATGGGATTGATCCTTGAAGATTGACTGATCAGATGGGCTGCGAAACCACCGCGAACATCTCCGCAGTAGCCTTGTGATTGTCGACCGGCGGGCCCTTGCCGATCTGGCCGTGGCAGATCTCGAGCGACTTCTCGACGATGTAGCGGCACCGCTCGAAACGGCGGTCGCGATAGGCCTCGAAGGCCGCTTCGGGCGTATCGGCCCGCGTCAGCTCCTCGGCCAGCACCAGCGCGTCCTCGATCGCCATGCCCGCGCCCTGGCCCAGGTGCGGCGTGGTCGCATGGACGGCATCGCCCAGCAGCGCGATGCGGCCCTTGCTCCAGGAGCCGTAGAGCATCATCCCCTCGAGCGGACGATAGACGACGCCTTCGTCGCTGGTGATCTGCTCGGCAAGCGCACGGATCTGCGGAGCCGCCCGGGCGAGCTTGGAGCGCATGACCGCGGCGATGCCCTCTGTGGGATACCACGGATTGTCCGGCTCGGGCGTGGTGACGTACATGTACATCAGCTCTTCGGACATCGGCACGAGGCCGGATCCGATCGGACCGTTGTAGACATGCAGGGCATCGAGATCGGCCGGGCGCGGGAAGTTGTAGCGCCACACCGCCTGCCCCGTGAACTGCGGCTTCTCGGCATCGGGCAGGATCGCCTCGCGGGTCTGCGAATAGACCCCGTCTGCCCCCACCACGACGTCGAAGCGCTCTTCACGCCCGTCGCTGAACCTCACGTTCACGCCTTCGCCGTCGTCGTCGAACCGCTCGGCCGCCACGCCCAGGCGGATCTCGGCGCCAAGCTGCATGGCGCTGTCGCCCAGGACCTTCTGCAGCGCGCGCCGGCCGATGCCGACATTGGCCGGCTTGCCTTCGACCAGCGCCGGCGACGGCACCCGCGCCACGCGCGTCCCGTCGGGCAGGTAGATCTCGACCGCATCGAAACCGCAGGCAGCACCGAGAAAGGCATCGAGAACGCCCAACTGGTCCATCGCCCGGATCACGTTCGACTGCTGGATGATGCCCACCCCATAGACCGACCACTCAGGGTCCTTCTCGATCACCGTAACACCGTGCCCCGCACGGCGCAGCGCAATCGCAGCCGAAAGGCCGCCAATACCACCGCCAATGATCAGCGTGTTCAGATCTTTCATCGCGAGAACCTCAGATAATCGAATTTGAAGCGTGTACTTGAAGGAGACCGGGCGGCCTGAAACCGACCTTCGCGGCGAGCCGAATTCTGGCAGGACACAGCAGCCGGGCAGCCAGGCAGATTGCCCCTGCCTGCCTGCATCGAGCACCAGCCCGACATGGCACCGCACACCTCAATCGACTGCAATGGACTCTCCCAGGCCTGGAGGCCGGATATCCGCAAACCCGGGCTGTCCGGGGCCGCCAAGTTGACCATAACTAGAATATAGTTCTATTAATTGCCGCACTCTCCGTCAAGCGTAGCCACCATGCGATGAATGCGAATATCGGTTTTAATTTTTGATTGCAAGCGGGCTCGAAGGATTATACTTCCAAGCCTCGATACGAGGGTGGTTCAGGCCGCCCAAAGTGAAAAAGAGACAATGGGTTCCGGCCGAGTTCGGACACATCCTGCCGCCCGATGGGGCCGAAGGCCGAAACGAGCAGAACACACTATGGGGGAGCGGCGAACCAAGCGAGTGCCAACCGGCACGACCGGATCATCGATACGAATCACTGTTTGAATTTCTTGGCCGGCGCCTGGCGACAGGACCGGGGCGTGTTCCGCGTAGCGAAGCGAAACCACGCCCCGCCCATCCCGGGTCCGGACGATCACCACGGAGCGACGAATGTCCAAAATACAACGAGGCGTGAGCCTTTACAGCTTCCAGGAGGAAATGTTCCTCGGTCAGATGAGCGTGGAGGACTGCGTCGCCTATGCAGCATCCATCGGCGCCAAGGGCATCGAGATCCTTCCCGAGCAGAACATGCCCACCTTCCCCAACATCAGCGACGCCGAAGTCGATCGCTGGAAGGGAATGATGGAGCGTCACGGCACCCACTTCACCTGCTACGACATGTTCCTGGACACCAAGCTGCGCAAGGGCGAGCTCATGTCCGACGAGGAACAGGTCGCCAGCATCGAGCGCGACCTGCGCCTGTGCCATCGCCTCGGCATCAAGAACATGCGCATCCTCATCTTCGTGCGCCCGGACATCCTCGAAAAGTGCGTGCCTCTCGCTGAGGAACTGGACATCCACATGGGCGTCGAAGTGCATGCTCCCTGGCACCTCGAACATGCCTGGATCCTTCGCACGATCGACGTCGCCGACCGCCTGAAGACCAGGCACCTGGGCATCCTGCCGGACATGGGCATTTTCATGAAGCACTATCCGCCGGCGTTCCGTGCCCGCTTCGAGCGCCAAGGCGCCCGTCCGGAAGTAACCCAGTTCATCGTCGATCAGCATGAACAGAAAATCATGTGCGAGTACACGATCTACGAAGTCGCGGTGAAGATGGGCGGAAACAAGGCCGAGATCGCCATGGCCGAGACGCTGCGCCACGCGCCCTACGCCAATCCCAAGCGGCTCAAGGACTACGCGCCCTACTTCCGCCACATCCAGGCCAAGTTCTACGAGATGAACGAGGACTGCACCGATCCTTCGCTGGCCTACGAGGACGTCATCCCCGAGCTGGTGAAGTGCGGATGGGAAGGCACGCTTTCGAGCGAGTACGAGGGCAACCGCTGGATCCAGGACGTGATGGAAGTCGACAGCCGCGAGCAGGTCCGCCGCCAGCACGTCATGTTTGACCGCCTCATTGCCAAGGCCGAAGCGGAGCTTGAGAACGCCTGATGCGCTTCTTGCTGCACGACCTTGCCGCGGCATCCGTCCTCATATTGGGGACGGCGAGTGCAGGCGCGCAACCGGTCGTCAGCAAGGAGACGCTTCCCGCGCCGGTGCAGCCCGCTGCGATCGATCTGCCGATTGCGATGGGAACGCCGCCAAGGGACATCTGGCACCTGCACGGAACTCAGGTGAACATGCGCAGTGTCATTCGCCCCGCGCTGACGCCGATCCAGCCGGTCGACGGCTGTCTTCTCGGTCTCGTTGAAAGCCGAAGGACGAAGATAAGCCTGCCAAGTTCCATTATTTCGCTTCGGGCGGCCACAGCTTCGGCCTCGGCAAGCCCCGAATGCCAACCGGAGGTTGGCCCGCGCAACTCTTCAAGTGGCTGGAAGCCATGGGCTTCCTGTCAGGAGACAAGTAATGTTTGACAAGTACCTGATCGACGAAACAACCCTGCACAACACCGGTCCGGCCGACGCGCCCACCGGCTTCGCGTTCCAAGCCAAACTCGGTTACTATCGAGGGATCGGTCTCTCGATGATCGAGAAGCTCGATGTCTCGATCGACGGTGAGACCATAGCGCGTGACGCAGTCCGCTTTGATGAAGGCAAGGGCCCGATCTCGCTCGAGGAGATGGAGACCGCCTACGATCGCCGCTGGCCCTTCGGCGCTCCGGCAACGATCTCGGTCGAATATCCCGGCGGCTTCCCGAAGGGCGAACACGAACTTTCGCTGGTAGAGCAGCTTCGCGTTTCGTACCTGCCCTTCCCCTCGGTCAACACGGACGTCAAGCGCGTCACTTTCTGACCATCATGGGCGGTGCGCGAAACGCGTACCGCCCAGCCCATGCGTCAAGCGCCTTGCGAAGCTACCTCTGCGCGTCTCGGCTGCATGAAGCTGCGCCGCCCACGAGGGGTGATTTTCTGATCAAACGATTGGAAGTTTCCAGTCAGGCATCGTGTTCGGGAAACAAGGGTCCGGGCAGACGGATAGCCAGGACGAAGCATCCGAGCAGCAAGATCTCTATAACGAGGATCGCAGGCAGCAACTTGCCCGTTTCGCCGGGCCCGGCACTGGCGAAGAATGCGGTGCCGACAATCGCCACTCCCAGGGCCAGTCCGAGTTCCTGCACCGTCTTGATGAGCCCGCTGGCCGCTCCTGCGTGTTTCCGGTCGACACGCGCGAGGATCACCGGGGTCAGTGGGCCGTTTGTCATTCCCATCCCCGCTCCGGCGAGAGCCAGGCAGCCCAATACCCACCATCCATCACCGCCCGTCACAATCCAGCCAAGCGTGCCTGCCGAAAACAGCGCCATGCAGGTCACGCCGCCGACGAGGACCCACTTGCCGTGGCTGGCAATGAGTTTCCGGCCGAGAAAGGCAATGCCGATCATGACCCCGACACTGAAAGGAATGTGCAGCAGGCCGGTCTGCAGCGGCGAGTAGCCCAGGAGCTTTTGCACACCGAAAGCGAAGACGAAAAGGAACCCGCTCGTCGACGAGCCGAAGAGCAGCGCGATCAGCAGCCCCATGGGGAACTGTCTCTGCGAGAAAAGCTCGGGGTGGAACATGCTTGCCGCGCCCCGCTCCGTCCTTTGCCTCGTTCGCCGCCACACGATCATCAGCAGGATCGGCGAAGCCAGAAGAAGGGCGAAGTGCCAGGGCTGCCAGCCAAGGTCGCTACCGCGCACGAGCGGGAACAAAAGGCCCGCCATCGCGCCTGCAAACAGCATGGTTCCCCATACATCGATACCGCGGGCGTGCTCAGACCTGGCCTTGGGAAGAAGCCTCCAGGCAACGATCAAGGCTACGACGCCCACCGGCGCATTGATCAGAAAGACGCTGCGCCAACCAAGCCCGAAAAGGTTCGCGTGAATCAGCAGGCCTCCCAGAATTGGCCCGGCAATGGCCGACATCCCGCCGATCACGCCAACCCAAGCGAGTTTCGCGACGCGCTCAAGCGGTTCGAACAGGACCTGGATCAGTGCCATGACCTGCGGCGCCATCATCGCACCTGCGCACCCCTGCAGGACGCGCGCAGCGATCAGTTGCTCCGGACTGCCCGAAAGCCCGCACAGGATCGAGGCCCCGGTGAAACCGGCCACACCCGTGATGAACAGCCCCCGGTAGCCCAGTGCATCGCCCAGCCGACCGCCAAGCATCAGCAGCAGCGCGAAGGCGAGCGAGTAACCGGCGGAGACCCACTGGGCTTCCGCGGCGGCCGATCCGAAATCCTTCTCGATCACCGGGAGAGCGGTGTTGACGATCGTCACGTCGACGATCTCAAGCACCAGCGCCACCATGAGGGTCAGATAGGCAACGCTCTTCTGTCGATCTGTGAGGTTACCCGCCGCCCCATGCGTATTGTGATTCACCGCAAGCGGCGGCGACGCAACTTCGGTCAAATGGCGCCTTCCTTGAGCATCTTCACTGCCGCGTCGCACGCTCTTGCGGTGAGGGCCATGTAAGTGAGTGACGGGTTCTGGCAAGCGGACGAACTCATCTGCGCGCCGTCGGTGACGAACAGGTTCGCCACGTCGTGCGACTGGCTCCAGCGGTTGAGGACCGAGGTCTCTGGATCCCAGCCCATGCGTGCTCCGCCCATTTCATGAATGGCAGTGCCGCCATGGCCGGGCTGATCAAAGCCCATGACCACGTGCGCCCCTGCCGAATTGAGCATGGCCGCCGCCTCCTTCTTCGCGTCTGCAAGCGCCGCGAGTTCTTCCTTGCCGTGCGCAAAGGCAATTTCAAGCTGCGGCACGCCGCGCGGATCGAGCTGCTTGCTGAGGGTCAGACGATTACTCGCCCGCGGCATGGAATCAGCGAAAACGACAAGGACCATGGTCCAGGGGCCGATCTTGTGGATCTCTTCCTTGAAGCCCTCACCGATGCCCGGCATGCGCTTGCCGCGTGTCCAGGTGCCCTGCAACGCGCCGCCCTGGAAGGAATAACCGCGCGTGAAGCCGTCTCCGTCCAGCTTGTCGAGATTTCGGAAGCGGGGGATCACGATACCGGTCGGCCGGTTCCCGAAGCTGGTCCTGTCCTCGAAGCCCGGCACGACAGCCATCGCCGCCATGGTATTGGCATGATCCATGATGTGCGTGCCCAGCACGCCGCTCGAATTGGCAAGACCGTTGGGCATGGCCTCACTTGCGGAATTCAGCAGCAAATGCACGGAGTTGAAGGCGCCGGCATTGAGGAACACTATGCGCGAGCCGGCACGCTTCGCTTCACCGGTCTTGGTGTCGACCCAGTGCACGGCGCTGACACGGCGTGTCTGCGGATCATGGTCAAGCTTCGTGACCTGCGCATCGGTGACGACCGTCAGCAGCCCGGTCTTCTTCGCAGCCGGGAGCGTGGCCGACTGGGTCGAGAAGTAGGCACCGTAGGAGCAACCGCGCGCGCAGATCGAACGATACTGGCAATGTGCCCGGCCCTGTTCGGGGCGGGCCTCGGTCAGGTTCGCGGTGCGTCCGATGGTGATCAAACGATCGGGATACTTCGCGAGGATACGCTCGCGCATCGCAGCCTCGACGCAGTTCAGCTCCATCGCCGGGAGAAACTTCCCGTCGGGAAGCTGCGGCAGTCCCTCATGCGCGCCGGAAACACCGACGAAGTCCTCGACCAGGTCGTACCACGCCGCAAGATCGTCATAGCGGATCGGCCAGTCGGTGCCGAAGCCGTCGCGCTTGTTCGCCCCGAAGTCGTAGTCCGACCAGCGATAGCACTGGCGCCCCCAGGTGAGCGAGCGACCGCCAAGCTGATAGGACCTGAACCAGTCGAATTCGCTGCCCTTTGCCTTCTGGTAAGGCTGGTCGGCATCGTTGACGAAGTGGTCCTGCGTAAATTCGGTGAAATGCCGGTTGAGCATCTGCACCGGATATTCGCGCTTGTAGAGCTCGGTATCACCGACACCTCGGAATGGCATGTCCCAGGGCGCCTTGGTCTCGTTCTCATAGTCGACCTGATGCTCGATCTTGCGCCCACGCTCGAGCATGAGGACTTTCAGGCCCGCTTCGGTCAACTGTTTCGCTGCCCAGCCCCCGGTAATGCCCGAGCCGACGACAATCGCGTCAAATTCATGATTTTGCATATTTATCAGCCGAAATCCACTGCAGTCCAGTCACTCGAGAAGGCCCTGTCGCCCGGCTGAATGGGGATATCGGGCTCCCACTTTCCAGGTACGAGTTCGTACCGCAGTTCCTGCGAACCGCCGACTTCACTGGTGTAGTAACCGGTCAGGATCAGCCCCTTGATCGCGACCCAAGGCGAATAGGCAGCGCCGTGCGCCATCGCTTCGCCATCGATCGCGGCCAGCAGGCGCGATTGTTCGTCCTTGTCGCGACGCAGGAAGTCACCGCCTGCAGCATGATCGAGCCGGCGCTCCAACCAGTCGAGGTGGTTCAAGGATCCGTCTCGGCGGCGAAACGGAGCGAGCGCAGGCGTGATTACGCCCGTTGCCACAGGTTCGCGGGTACCCGAAAGCCCATGCGCAAGCGCGAGGATCACGAAATCGCCGACGCCGACTTCGGCGGCACCGGGAGTATCGGTCTTCGGAATGACCAGCTCGGACACTTCGGCAATCAGTTTGCGCTGGCGATCGCTCGGGACATCGGCCGCATCCAGGTCGGTAAGCTTGACCGCCGCGGCCGGAATGCCCAAGGCCAGCGCAAGCAGCGCCGCGCCTCCAGCGAATTCGCGCCGGGTCCAGCCGGAGGCTGGTGTGCTCATGCCCCAATTCCCATGATCCGTGCATTGACCTCCCGGTCGCTGCCGCTGTCCGCAAAATCGTCAAAGGCCTTATCGGTCACGCGAATGATGTGATCGGCGATGAAGGGCGCCCCTTCGGCGGCTCCAGCTTCCGGGTGCTTGAGCGCGCATTCCCATTCGAGCACGGCCCAGCCGGCGAAATCGTACTGCGCCATCTTCGAGAAGATCTGCGCGAAATCGACCTGCCCGTCGCCCAACGACCGGAAGCGCCCCGGGCGATCGACCCATGACTGGTAGCCGCCATAGACGCCCATGCGACCCGAAGGACGAAATTCGGCATCCTTCACGTGGAAGCACTTCACGCGCTCGTGATAGATGTCGAGGAACGCAAGATAATCGAGCTGCTGCAGAACGAAATGCGACGGATCGTACAGGATGTTGGCACGCGGGTGATCGCCGACCCGCTCCAGGAACATCTCGAAGGTCGCGCCGTCGTGCAGGTCCTCGCCCGGATGGATCTCGTAGGCGAGGTCGACGCCGTTCTCGTCGAAGGTATCGAGGATCGGCTTCCAGCGGCGGGCCAGCTCCTCGAATGCATCCTCGACCAGACCTGCAGGGCGCTGCGGCCAGGGATAGACATAGGGCCATGCCAGCGCGCCGGAGAAAGTGGCGTGAGCGTTCAGCCCGAGACGCTTGCTTGCCTTTGCGGCAAGCTTGAGCTGATCGACAGCCCATTCCTGGCGCGCCTTGGGATCGCCGCGGACATGCTCCGCAGCGAAGCCGTCGAACTGGACATCGTAGGCCGGATGGACTGCCACCAGTTGCCCTTGCAGGTGCGTCGACAGCTCGGTGATCTCCAGCCCCTTTGCTCCGAGCCGGCCTTTCACCTCGTCGCAGTAGTCCTGGCTTTCGGCGGCCTTGGCCAGATCGAACAGGCGCGCGTCCCAGCTCGGTATCTGCACGCCCTTGTAGCCCAGCGAAGCAACCCAGTCGCCGATCGCATCGAGCGAATTGAACGGAGCTTCATCCCCGGCAAACTGGGCAAGGAAAATGGCCGGGCCCTTGATGGTTTTCATGGCTGTTCTCTCTGTGTTTCGTCAGGCCGGAAAGTCGGTCCAGCCGCGCTCTTCGCGGCTCGCCCGTACGGCAAGGTCGATCAGTTGCATGCCGCGCAGACCGTCGGCCATGCCGGGCACCAGCGAGCCCGGCTCGCCGCGAAGCTGCTTGGCAAAATCGCGATAGAGGTTGGCAAAGGCCTCGAGGTAGCCCTCAGGGTGGCCACCCGGCGTGCGGCTGGAGGCAACAGCGGCCTCGCCCAGCCCCGGATCGCCGGCCTGGACAAGCTCGGTGCGGCCATCGAGATGGTAGAGGGTAAAGGCGTTGGGGCTTTCCTGTCGCCAGTCGATTCCGCCCTTTTCACCGTATACGCGAATGCGCAGGCCATTGCGTTCGCCGACCGAAATCTGGCTGGCGAGAAGCGCACCGCGCGCGCCGTTTTCGAAGCGCAGGAGGATCTGGCAGTCGTCGTCAAGGACGCGCCCGGGCACAACGGCGCCGAGGTCGGCCAAGATCCGTGTGACCTTCAGACCCGTCACGAATTCGGCAAGCTGGAAGGCGTGAACGCCGATGTCAGCGATACATCCGCCGATCCCGGCGCGGCCGGGATCGACCCGCCATTCGGCCTGCTTGCCTTCCGCTTGCTGGGCCAGCCATCCTTGCGGATATTCGACCACGACCTTGCGGATCTGGCCAAGATCGCCCGCAGCGATGCGCGCCCGCGCTTCGCGCACGAGCGGATAGCCCGAATAAGTATAGGTCAGCGCGAAAGGCAGTCCGGCCGAAGCGACCAGGCCGGCCATTTCGCGTGCCTCGTCCAGCGTCGCGGTGGCTGGCTTGTCGCAGATGACAGGAAGCCCGGCCTGCAGCGCAGCGCGCACGGCGGGCAAGTGATGATGATTGGGCGTAGTGACCGCAACGAAGTCTATACCGTCTTCGCGAGCCGCTTCCTCGCGCAACATGGTTGCGACATCGGGATAGGCGCGCGCAGGATCGATTCGATAGGTGTCACCTGCCTTGCGCGAGCGCTCGGCATCGCTGCTGAAGGCACCGGCAACCAACTCGATCTCGCGATCGAGCTCTGCTGCGATTCGATGCACGGGACCGATAAATGCGCCAGGTCCGCCGCCAATCATGCCCATCCGCAATCGGGACATTGCGAGAATACCTCCCCTTCAACCATCAGCTTTGAAATACCTATTCTAATTGCTGTCAGAGCGATCGGTCAAGCCCATCGGTGGTGTTCGAACTGGATTGACCGATGGGCGGAAGGGCTTTAGCCGATAGAAATTCGAATTCTAATACGCGTGGCCGCAAGGGCTCGAGGTGGGAGTGGAATGACACCGATACGCCGCTTTTTCAGCAATCTCACGATGAAGCCCCAGGGAATCACCCTGGTCGCTGCCGGCTTCCTGCCGATCTTTGCGATCGTCTCGATGTTCCCGATCGTCGCAGCGATGATCCAGCATTTCCGTACCGATCCCGATGCCGCCACCAAGGTCCCGCTGATGGTCACCGCTCCGGGCCTGACCATTGCCATCCTTGCGCCCTTTGCCGGCTTCTTCGTCGACCGCTTCGGACGGCGCCGGCTGCTGCTTCTGTGCACGTTCTTCTACGGCGTGTTCGGCACGGCCCCGTTCTTTCTCGACGATCTCGACCACATCTTCGCCTCGCGCCTGGCGCTGGGCGTGTGCGAGGCGGGCATCCTCACCATCGTCAACACCCTCATCGCCGACTACTGGGACGAGCAAGGCCGCCACAACTGGCTTTTCCTGCAAGGCCTCGCCGGGCCCTTCCTCGCCTCGGGCGTCATCCTCATGTCCGGCCTTGTCGCCTCGGTGCGCTGGAACGGCGGCTTCCTGGTCTATCTCGTCGCCTTCCCGATCTACTTCGCGATGCTCGCCTGCCTCTACGAGCCCAGGCGCGCAGGCCAGGACGCCGGCGAGACGGCCCGGCCCCTCGCCGGCGAGCCGCGCCGCCCCTTCCCGCTTGGCCATGCCCTGGCAGTGGCGGCGATGACCTTCTTCTCGGCCGCGCTCTACTACGTCTTCATCGTCAACGGCAGTATCGCCTTTGGCGAGGTCGGCGTGAACGACCCGGCCGCGGTCAGCAAGATCACCTTCCTGCCCAGCCTCTTCGTCATGCTCGGCGCGGTGATCTTCCGCGTCCTCGCCTCGCGCGCCAATGCCGTGCAGCTGGGCACTTTCCTGTTCATTCTCGGCTCGGGCCTGACCATCATCGGCCTTGCGCGCACGCCCACCGAGATGGTCGTGGGCCTGGCCATCCAGCAGACCGGTGCGGGCATGACCATTCCCACGCTCATCGCCTGGGCCCAGACCCGCTTTCCCTTCGAGCACCGCGGCACCGGCATGGGCATCTGGACCGGCGCCTTCTTCTTCGGCCAGTTCGCCTCGCCCTGGTTCGTGCACAAGTTCAACCTCGCCGCCGGCACGATGCAGGGGGCCTTCCTGCTTGCCGGAGGCCTGGCGCTGGCGGTGATGGTCGGCATTCTCGCGCTGCTCGTCACCGGCCTTGCCCGCCGCCCCGAGCCTGCCTGAGCCTTATCCTCGTGGACGGGCCCTTCCTGCAGGGCCCGTGATGACCCAGCGACCGGGGCGCGACGATTAAATAGAATTGACGTTTCCTTTTCAAACGGGCTCCAGATGAAACCTATGCCAAGAAAAGCAAAAGCAAGGGATGCCGGGGCCACGCTGAGCGTCGATACGGTCAGCAAGACGCCGCTCCAGGGCCGCAGCAAGGCCTCCCTGGAGCGCATGCTCGTCGCCGCCGAAAAGCTCATGCTCGCGCGCGGCAGCGAGGACTTCACCCTCCAGGACGTCAGCCAGAGCGGCAACGTCTCGATCGGGTCGATCTACCTGCGCTTCGAGAGCAAGGAGAACCTCGTGCGCGCCGTCATCGGCAACCACCTGGCCAAGATGGCGCTCGACGAGGACGCGATGATCGAGAAGGTGCGCGCCGGCGCCACCTCGCTCACCACTTTCGTGCCCCGGTTCGTCGAGGGCTTTGCCGAACTGCTCAAGAAACATGCCCCGCTCCTGCGCCTGAGCATGCAGCGCGCCTCCTTCGACCCCCTCGTCTCCCAACCGGGCCGCGCCAGCGCCAACCGCGCCGCAGCAATCTGCATCGAGGCCATGCTCGAATATCGAGCGAGTTCAGCGGCAACGACTGCCAGAAAAAGGCCAACGCCGCCTACCAGATCATCTTCGCCACACTCGCAAGGCAACTCAGCCTCGGATCCACAGGCGAAGCCGTGCACCAGCAGGACTGGAACGAGCTCAAAACCGAACTCGGCAACATGTGCCTCGCTTACCTCACTGCCAGGATCTGAAAACCGTCCACCACAGACAAGGCGCGTGACGCGAAGCAGCGCTGAAGCTTTCCTTGTCACCGGTCAGGCGGACGGCCACCTTGAAGGTCCCCTGTGCCTTGGCGCTCGCTTCGCCCCAGATGTTCATGCCGAAGTCGAACTACGCGGTGCAGTTCTTCTTCTGGTCGGGGCCCGCAACTACGGCGGCGTCTCCGTTAAGCTGGTCGAAGCCGTAGCCGCTCAGAACATGGCGCGTATTCCGACCACAGCCGAAACATCCGAGGCGCCCTCGCCCGCCGCGCGCGACAGGCGCGCCGTCTTGCCCAGCTTGCGTTCCCAGTTCACCCCGATGTACGGCGCGAGCGAACGGTTGGCATCGTAGCGCAGCCGCGCGCCCACCTCGACCCGTTCGAAACCAGCCCCGACGCCGATTTCCGGCACGTCCTGAAACGCAACGTCGAATTCTGCTTCAGGCTCGAGCACCAGCACCTGGGTCAGCCGCTGGTCATAGGAAGCCTTGCCCCTGGCGTGGACGTCGCCCTTGTTGGAAACGAGCAACTGTCCCTCGACTTCGAACCAGTACGGTGCCAGCCCCTGAATGCCGAGCAACGCGTAAGTGCGCTGTGTATCGGGACGGAAATCCTGCCGTGCGCCTACCTGCAGGTTGAACCAGGGATCGAGAGCATGACGCCAATAGGCCGCAACCTCGATCCGCTCGGCTGCTTCCCCGAAGGTGCCCTCCCCTTCGCTGGCGACGACAAACCGGTCAATGTCGCCGCCATACCAGGCTTCCCCTTCCCAGCCGTAACCGTCCTTGCCGTCCTTCATGCGATATTCAAGACGATCGACCTGAAGCGCGAGCGTGGAGAAGGCGGAATGTTTCAACAGCGCATCGCGCGCCGACTGCATTCGGTCCTGCGGGAAAAAGCGATCCGCGGAGTGATCGGTCGGCACCGCAGGAGGAGGCGCCTTGCCCGGCTGATCGGCGACTTGCGGGGCGGACATGACATGACCGGCATGGGCCGAATGATCCTCGCCGCTGGACATGTCCATCGGCATGTCCTGCCCATCATGCATAGTGTGGTCGCCAGCGGGCATGGCCTCGCTGTCGTCCATCGGCATATCCATGCCGTTCTGATCGTCCATGGAACCATGCATGGAATGATCCATGCTCCCATGATCCATCTGCGAGTGGTCCATGGGGGCGTCCTGCTCCTGCGAAGCAGCCACGTCCGGCACGAGCATGGCCATGACGAGCAGCGATGCCGAAGCTGCCACGCGAACTGAAAAACGGGCGATCATGCGTCCGCTCCCTCGTCACGGACCGTGACGATGCGCATCATCCCGGAATGCATGTGCAGCAACATGTGGCAGTGGAAGGCCCAGTCGCCCTCCCCGTCCGCCGTCAAATCGAACGACGCCTTCCCGCCCGGCAGCACATTGACGGTATGTTTGCGCACCCGGTGCCCGGGCTCACCGCTGACCAGTTCGAAAAAGTGACCGTGCAGGTGGATCGGATGCGGCATCATCGTATCATTGATGAGGTTAACGCGAACCCGTTCATTGAGCCGGAACGGAATTGGGTCAGGACCTTCCGAAAGCGCCTCGCCGTCCATCGACCACATGTAGCGTTCCATGTTTGCCGTAAGATGGACGTCGATCTCGCGGCTCGGCGTACGCGGATCGGGATTGGGATCGAGCGCGCGCAGGTCCGCATAAGTCAGAACGCGGTGGTCGACGTCTTCGAGCCCGGTCGGCCGGTCCGCAAGCCGGTCGACCGGCATCGGCGAAAGCGTGGCCACCCCAGGCCCCATCTTCACGCCGGGCGCAACCGAGGGATCGCGCATCGACATGGAGTGTCCGTCCATCGATTCGTTGGCAGGCTTGCTGAGGTCGATCACGCCGCCCTCGCCCATGTCCATCCCGGACATGTCCATGCCCATGTCGCGCATGGTAAGAAGCGGCCTCTCCCGCAGTGGAGGAACCGGCGCCACCAGCCCGGGCCGCTGCGCCAATGAGGCGCGTACGAGCCCGGAACGGTCGATGGCCTCGGCGACGATCGCGTAACTCTCCGCCTCGCCCGGCTCGACGATGAAGTCGTACGTCTCGGCAATCGCAATCTGCACTTCGTCGGTTTCGAAGGGCTGGACATGGTTGCCATCGGCCGCGACGACCTTGAGCGCAAGGCCCGGGACGCGAAAGTTGAAGTTGGTCATGGCCGAGGCATTGATCACCCGCAGCCGGACCTTTTCGCCGGGTTTGAACAAGCCCGTCCAGTTCTCCGGCGTGCCATGGCCATTGATCAGGAAACTGTAGGTAGAGCCGGTAACGTCCGAGATGTCGGTCGCATCCATTCGCATCTGCGCCCATTCCAGACGCTCGGCAAGGCTCTGGTCCTTGCCGGCCAGCAACCCCGCAAGAGTCTGCTTCTGGCGGTTGAAGTAGCCGCCCATCATCTTGAGACGACGCAGCTGCTCATGCGGATGCATCGGGCTCCAGTCCGACAGAACCAGGACGTGCTCCCGGTCATAGCCGATCGGATCGGGACCGGCCGGGTCGATGACGATAGGGCCATAAAGCCCGACCGCTTCCTGCATCCCGGAATGACTATGGTACCAGAACGTACCGGAATGGACGATCGGGAACTCGTAGACGAAGGTCTCGCCGGGATCGATGCCGGGGAAGCTGACGCCGGGCACGCCATCCATCTGGAAGGGAAGCAACAGGCCGTGCCAGTGGATCGAACTTTGTTCGCGCAAGGTATTGGTCACGGCAAGACGCACGGTCTGGCCTTCGCGAAGCCGCAGGAGCGGTGCGGGCAGGGTACCGTTGACGGTAATCGCATGGGCCGAGCGACCGCCCGTCGCAAAATGGCTCTCGCCGATCTGCAGAGTAATGGAATCGCCCGAGAGCGTACCGAAACCTGCCGTACCCGGCGTACCGCTGCGTGCCCAGGCGGGAGTCACTGCGGAAAGCCCGAGCCCCCCGGCAAGCATGCCGGACAAGGCGAGAAAACGGCGACGGTTGAAGGGATCGAGAGCAGTCATCGCCGATAATACGCAGATCCGGCGCTTACCCCTCAAGCAGGTGCGACAATTTCTGGCGGGCTCGATAAATGCGGGTTTCCACCGCCTTGCGGCTGATGCCTAGAACTTCGGCAGCCTCATCCTGCGTCATGTCTTCCAGAGAACAGAGCAGCAGCGGTTCCTTGAGGCTGGCCGGCAAGCTGGCAATCGCCTCGTGGATTCTCTCCACCCCCCGACGCGATGAAAGAGCCTCTTCCGGGTTCTCCTCGGGGTCGGCAATATCGGACGCATCGTCGAGCGGCACGGCAAAGGAAAAGAAGCGGCGAACCGTTCGCCGACGGGCCCAGTCATGGCACTTGTTGCGCGCGATGCGCAGGATCCATGCACGAAACGGGCGCGTGCGGTCATAGCGGCCAAGGGCAAGGAACGCAGCGACAAAGCATTCCTGCGTAATGTCGAGCGCATCGCTTTCATTACCGGTAAGGCCGCGCACGAAGCGGAAAACCGCCTCGCGGTGCCGCTTCATGAGGGTATCGAAGCCCGACTGGCGACCGGCAAGCGCGGCGACCGCCGCCGATGCATCATCGCCATCCCCGACCGCCATTCTACCGGTTTGCCGCCCTTGCCCGGACACGCCGGATCATTCCTCTGGCGGCGTGGTCAGGGCATGGGCAACAGCGGAATCGAAACGCCTCGCCTGATCTGGCCGGAGCACAGCGCGCATGGAAAAGACGTGCCGAAGCGTCGCCTTCTGCAATTCGCCCATGGCCATGTGCGACTGGTCGACTGCCCTCTCCACTGCCGGACCATACGTATGCTCGCGCTCTATCGCCTGTGCCAGTTGCGCGTTGGCCTGCCGCAAACGCCCGTCGAGCAGCTTGCGTCTTTCAGCAAATTCGCTCTCGAGCCGATCAATCTGCGCTTCCTGCGCCTTATCGAGATCGAGTTCCTCATGAAGCACGGCATGCAGCCGGCTCTCGTGATTGTCGCCCGCCCGCAGCTTCTGCCCGATCATGAGGGCAACCAGCGCAGCGAGGAATGCGAGGACAAATGCCAGAACGTAGCCGCGCAGACCTGCCACGATCAGGAAACCAGCAAGTGCGAAGGCGCGGCCGCGGGCAGGCCAAGCAGCGGATCTTCGTGCACGGAAGGCGCGCCCGGCAATGCAAGCCCGCCCCACAACCCGATCACCCCCGCAACCGCACAGGCGAGCACGATGCCGCGGCGAGCCACCAACCGCTCGCGCGCTGCGAACAGCCCGGCCATGACCGGGCCCTCGATAGCGCCAAGTCCGGCAGGCACGGGTTCATCGCGCAATTGGGCTATGAACCGGTCAACATCGTCCATGGCGTGATATCCTGAAATACTTCTGCTTGCCGAGCTATACGCAGCCCCTTCACCCATCCCTCATGTTCATGGCGAATGCAATCGTGAGGGCCAATCGTGCGGGCATCGCCGCCATGAAGCTGCCGGGGCGCTTCAGGCTTTCGGCAAGGCACATATGTCAGTGTGCCGCGCGCATGCTGGCGCGCGGCCATGCAACGATCGAAGGTGCACCTGGCGGTTGCCTGTCACAGTCCGGTCGGACCTCAGAAGCGGTCCAGATCATTGGCTATGGTAACCGGTCCGGCATATTCCTTTTTGACCGCTTCCACATTCCTTCCAACCTGCTCCGGTCCCGAAAGGCCCCCGGCGAAATGGGTCACGACGAGCGCCTTGGCGTGCGCCCTGGCGGCAAGCCGGCCGACTTCCTGCGGCGTCAGGTGATGCGTGGTAAGATGCCGCACCATGTTTTCTTTGATGCTCGCTGGCATATCGGGGGCAACCTTGGCCATGCGCGCCAGCGTCGAATCCATGTCGATCATCTCGCTGACAAGCAGGTCAACTCCGGCTGCGAGCTTCTCGACCGCTTCGCTGGGACCGGTATCGCCGGTGTAGAGGATAGACTTGCCCGGCATGTCGAAGCGATAGGAATAGGATTTGTAGTTCCGCTCGTCCGAACTCCCCGGTGCAAAATCATAATGCGTGTTCTGAACGACCTTCACGGTCATGTCATCGACAGTGATCATCTCACCATCCCGCAATTCGGTAACATTCACGGTATTGGCCGGCGGCGCCCAGACTCGTCCGGGAAGGCCATAGCCAGCCTTTGCCGACGGCTGCAGCGAAGCCACAATGCCGCCGACGAATTCCCGCGTTCCGGGCGGGCCATAGATCTGCAGCACTCCGCCGGTTTCGGTCTGAAGCCTCAAGCCGATCACAGCGGCCAGGCCACCGACGTGATCGATATGGAGATGACTGATGAAGACTGCGCGAACCGCGGGCAGGTTCATTCCTGCCCGCGCCAGCTGTTCTGTCGCGCCATCCCCGGCATCGACGAGATAGACCCGGTCACCGCGTACGATGGCATTCGCGGGTTGGGAACGCTGGCCATCCGGTACCGGACCACCCATCGTCCCCAAGGTGATGAAGCTGGTGGCTCCCGGAGTTACAGTGGCCGCTTCCCCCGTGTGTGCCAGCGCAAGAAATGCCAGTGGCGCCAGCGCACGCAGCGATACCTTCATCATCACATCCAATCCCTTAAAGCTTGAAGCCCAAACGAGCGCCGTAAGTGCGCGGCGGACGAAGAGTTCCGATCGGGAAGTCAAGGATCGGGCGTGAACCTGCGCGAGCAAGAACTTCTTCATCTTCGATGTTGTTGATGAACGCGGTGACGGTCCAGCGGCCTTCCGGCCCTTCGAGCGTGAGGTATGCGTCGGACATCATGAACGCGCCCTGCTTTTCCACGTCGCGGAAATTCGCATTCAGGAATCGGCTGCTCTCGATGTTGGACCGCAGGCCGGCAATAAGTTCCATGTCACCGCCCAGATCGAATGTATGCTCGTATCCGACATTGGCCGACCAGCGCGGCGAATTGACGGTTGGCTTGCCCGAGCAATCGATGTCGAAGAACCGCGCCCCGTTCACCCCGGGGTTCGCCAGCCGCGTACCGGTGACCGTGCATCCCGTCGAAACGGGCGCGCCGGTTGGCGAGAAGTTAGCCGTCTGCAGACTGTTGTATTTGCCGTTGAGATACTGGACGTTGGCGCTGAACTGATCGTGGCGCGTAGGCGCAAAGCGCATCTCGACTTCGGCGCCATATATGCGCGACTGTCCCGCGTTGGTCGTGAGAGAGCCTTGAGCGAAGAGGCCGTCACCCGTTTTCACGCCGCCCACGAAGGTCACTTGCTGGTCCTTGTAGTCCCAGTAGAACGCTTCCACGTTGAGCTGCACCTTGTTGCCGAAGAAACGGTTCTTCGACCCAATGGTGTAAGCGGTCAGCGTCTCGGGAGCGAAAACGTTATTCGGCGGCGAAGCAACGTAGAACCCGCCCGACTTGAAGCCTGTGGCAACATTTGCATACAGCAGCGATGCCGGACCTGCGTCAAATTCGACGCCTGCCTTCCAGGTGAACTTGTTGAAGGTCAGGCTACCGGTAAACGGCGCGCCAAGCGGCGGATCGATCGGGCCGGGAAGCCCGCCCGATACCGATGCGGTGAGCTGTGACTTTTCCTCATGGGTATAGCGCCCGCCCGCAACTACGCGGAAAGCATAGCTGAGATCGAAGGTCAGCTGGCCGAAGGCAGCGATGCTCTGCGTCTTGAGGCGCGGCGAAAAGCGGGTCGTGGAAAGGCGGCCCTGGCGGAAGTAGTTCAGCGTCTCCTGCTCTTCATTATAGAAGAATGCACCGGCAACGTAGCGCAATCTGCCCTGCGCTGACGAAGTCAGGCGCGCTTCCAGCGACATCTGGTCGGCATTGTCCTGGATCTCGCCGAGGAACCCGGGAAGATATGTGCGGAAATCGGCTTCGGAACGGCGCCAGGCTGGAATGATTGTCAGCTTGCCGAAGCCCATGTCTCCTTCGACCTGCGCGCTCAGCCCGTAGAACTTGTTGTTGAGATAACCATCACCCTTGGCGTTCTCGATGCAGCCACTGGCGATGAAACCCCCGACGCAGAAGGGCGGCGCAAAACGCGTATCGGCAAAACCATTGATGGCGGCGATTGCCAGAGGATCCGACAGCCCAATGCGATCATCGACAGGGGGAACCGCAAAATCCGGATTGGGCAAAAGGACCGCTCCGGAACCCTTGCCATGCTGGTTGTAGTAATCGCCGACGAAAGTGATTGACCATTGATCCGAAGGCTTGATCAGCAGCGATGCACGCGCTGCCTCGCCTTTGTCGTCGTCGTAGCCATCGGAAAGGTAGCCGTCGCGGTCGACGATCTGGCCTGCAACCCGGAGCGCGACCGTTTCGCCGAACGGCAGATTGACCGCCGCGAACCCCTTCTTGCTGTCGTAGTTTCCGTATTCCACCAGCCCTTCGAAGCCCAGCGTGCCCAATTGCGGCTTCTTGGGAAGGACATTGATCGCGCCGCCTGTGGCGTTGCGGCCATATAGCGTGCCCTGCGGTCCCTTCACCACTTCGACGCGCTCGAGATCATAGAAAACCCCGGCGGGCGCAGTCGGACGGCCGACATAGACGCCGTTGAAATTAAAGGCGATTGCATTCTCAGAAAAACTGTTCTGCGAATTCGTGCCGACGCCGCGAAGGAAGAAACTTGTCGTTCCGCCCGTAGGCTGGACAACCAGCGCCGGCACCAACTTGCCGAGGTTTGACGTTTCGGTAATGCCCGACTTTACAAGCTGGTCTCCGGTAACGGCGCTCACCGCCACCGCCACTTTCTGCAGGGTCTCCTCCCGGCGTTGAGCGGTAACGATGATCTCCTCGAGACCACCTTCATTGCCAGCCGATTGCTCTGCCACTTGAGCTTCGGCGGATTGAGCCAGCACCAGGTGCGGAGCCAGGGCAACCCCGGCCAGCAATGTTCCGATTGTGATCTTGAGCATTTTTCACTCCCCATTATCAGTTTGTTTTTTCAACTATGCCGCCGGAGAAGCAGGTCTCCCTGGCCAGATTCGATGCATGGATTTGAGAAGGCGCCGTTGCCATCTGCGGCGGACCGGCGCGATTTGCGGGCGGTCGAGACTGATCAGGTCATGGATTTCGGGGCGATTCCCAACAGGCATGCGCTCCCCACCTTGTCCCCCTCCTGTACCGTTCTTCGACTCGTTCACTTGCCTGCTGGTCATTCGCACCAAGCAATCAATTTGCAAAATTGCTTTTTTCTATGATATCTCATTTGAAAATCTGATGGGAATGTTATGCGCTTCAAGGGGCTCGACCTCAATCTTCTGCTTGTTCTTGAGACTCTCCTGGCCGAACGCAGCGTAACCGCCGCCTCCAGGCGCCTTAACCTTAGCCAACCCGCGACAAGTGCGGCGCTTGCCAAGTTAAGGGAGTACTTCAACGATGAATTGCTGCAGCAGCGCGGAAGAACCATGTTTCCCACTGCTCATGCCTTGAGCATAAGGCCCCTTGTCCGCGAGGTCCTGGCAGATGCGGAGCGTTTGATTGCCACCTCGGCCAGCTTCGATCCTGCCACTTCGGACCGGAAGTTTGTCGTGATGGGATCGGACTATATCTTCACCACCCTACTGGCATCGTTCATCGCATCCTTGCAGGCCGAGGCTCCAAACATCAGGATCCAGGCCAATCCATTGGAGCCCAATGTAATCAAGCAGCTCGAGCGAGCAGAAGTGGATCTACTTCTGACGCCCCGCCACTTTGTAACCCCCGAACACCCGGCCATCGCCATCTTCGAAGAGCAGCACGTCATCGTGGGCTGGAATGAAAATCCGATATTCTCGAAGGAAGTGAAGCTGGAAGACTTTCTTGCTGCACCGCAAGTCTGCGTGGAATTTGGGCCGAACCGGACAGTGCCGTTCGCAGAGGAGCAGATGCGGGCGCTTGGGCTGCAGCGAAGAATCGAGGTAATCGCGCCGACCTTCGCTGCCGTTCCCTGGATCCTGCCGAATTCCAGCCGGGTGGCCGTATTGCAGGAACGCCTTGCGCAAAAATTCGCCCGGCACCTGCCCTTGGCTATCGCGCCGCTACCGTTCCCCATGTCAACGATGGAAGAGATGGCGCAGTTTCACTCAACCAGAGATCGGGACGCCGGGCTTCAGTGGCTCCTGTCCAGACTTCAGGAGAAAGCGCAGGAAAGCTGATCGAGCACCGACGGAAAGCTGGGCAGAGCGGGCCGCGATGATGCCTGGCCTTTATCGGCACTTCCCCCTGACGAAGCGAAACCGATCGCGTGGCTCAGCGCAATGTCATGTCGCAAGCATTATCACGATGTCGCCCGCGCATAGCGCTCACGCTTGGCAGCGACCGCGCGCCGGGCCTCCTCCACCGCACGTTCTTCGGTGGCGAAAAGCAGGCTGTCGAGAACAGTGGTCAGGTGCGCCCGCATCGCCGCGCGGGCAGCGCGAGGATCCCGGGCGCGCAGGGCATCGAGGACCGCGGTGTGTTCATCCACGACGGGCTTTATGTTGGCACTGCGGGCCTTTTCGTGAAGCAAGGAGGCTTCGGGCGACGTGGCCCGCAAATTCCACAGGCGCTCCACGATCTCTATCAGTGCAGCGTTGCGGGTTGCTGCTGCGAGTGTGACGTGGAACTGGCGATCAGCTCTTTCGGTGCCCTTGGGGTCCAGGTTTTCCTGCGCGATTTCCTTGACCAGCCTTTCCAGGCCGGCCAGTTCCTCATCCGTGATCTGCGCGGCTGCGAGCGCGGCGCATTCGGACTCGACCAACAGGCGTGCCTCGGTAAGTTCGAAGGCGGAGATGTTGAAGCCAGGCTTCTCCTCGTCGCCCGGTAACCGGACTACATAGGCGCCCGAGCCGACGCGCACTTCGACAAGGCCCTGAACTTCCAGTGCAATGATTGCTTCGCGCACCGTGGGCCGGCTTACGTTGTGAAGCGCAGACAGCTCTCGCTCGGCTGGCAGACGGTCGCCGACGCGGTATTTGCCTTCTACCAGGTCAACGAGCAGTTCGCGCGCAAGATCCTGATAGAGCCGTTCCTTCATACCCTCAGCCATCACGCTTCCATATCCCTTACCAATTAGCATGATTGCCAGACCAATAAGGCGAGGTCAATCTAACATAGAAATCCGCCCCGGGATTCGCCAGCGAGCCATACAAAAATAAAAAGCCAGCGCAATCACTGCGCACTGCGCTCGCCATTAGGTCACGCACTTGCCAAATATCGCCATTCTTGCACCGATCGGCAGCCGCAGGTGGGGGCTCGTGCCGCAATCCTGGGCCAGACCGGGATCGCGGCCCGCGATCGACGACTGGTCGAATCGTGAACTCATCAGATCCTGCCCGGCTTTTCCTTCTTGTAGCCGACGGCAAGCTACAGGAGGACAAGGGAGCACGGATCTTGAAGTTACAATCAGGTCATTTCCGAGCCCACACCAAAGCTACCGGCTTGACTGGTCTTACCAAAATACGCTAATCGGCCAGTCGACCGCTTCAAGGTTCGTAGGGAGAAGACTTCGTGAGGCATTCTGCAATTTTCAGCGCGACCGCTGGACGTCGCGCCATCGTGGCCGGCACTCTTGCCGGGCTACTGGTCGCCGCGCCTGCTCAGGCTCAGGACGCTGGTTCGCCTGACGCAGCCGATGCCGGTCAGGACGCCGGCGTCATCATCGTTACAGCGCAAAAGCGCTCACAGGATATTCTCCAAGTCCCGGCCGCTGTCTCTGCGATCAGCGAAAAGACGCTCGACGCGGCACAGGTCAAGGACTTCACTGACATCACCAATGTCGCCCCGTCGGTCACAGTGGCGAGCGCGGGCAACTCCGCGTCCTCGACCGTATCGCTTCGCGGCATCGGCACTCTCTCGTTCTCGACCAGCGTCGAGCCGTCGGTTTCGATTGTCGTGGATGATGTCGCTCTGCTCCAGCAGGGTCAGGCGTTCGGCAAACTCAACGACATCGCCCGCATCGAAGTGCTGCGCGGTCCGCAGGATTCGCTGTTCGGCAAGAACGCCTCGGCAGGCGTGATCAACATCGTGACCAAGGATCCGACGAACAACCTCAGCGGCTTCGTCGAAGGGCTGATGACCGATGACAACGAAGTTCGCGTAAACGGCAACCTGTCGGGCCCCATTGGCGACAGCGCAGGCTTTCGCATCAACGCCTTCTACGGCGACCGCAAGGGCTACATCCGCAACCTGACGAACGACACTTGGCTCAATGGCGAAGAAAGCTACGGTGTACGGGGCAAGGTCAAGTACGACAGCGGCATTCTCTCGGTCCAGTTGATCGGTGACTACAGCAACACAAAATCCACCGGCAATCAGCCAACCTACTATTACGTCGCTCCCGGCACGCTTCAGAACGGTCGTCCGATCAACCTGGGCGGGGTGGTCCCCGGCATCGCCAACACCGAAGTCACAGTCAACGACGACCAGCTCTCGAACACGGAGCAGTGGATGGCGTCGGCCAAGATCGGCCTCGATCTCGGTTTTGCTTCGTTGACCTCGGTCAGCAGTTACCAGGACTGGAAGCTGGACACCTCGTCCGACTTCGATTTCACTCCGTCGTTCGTCATTCGTCAGGGCGGCCCTTACCATGCGAAGCAGTTCGCTCAGGAACTCCGCCTGACTTCGGCCGACACCGGTCCGTTCGATTATCTTGTCGGTCTCTACTACGCCGACGGCGAGACGGATCGCCAGTTCGCCCGCGATACGGCTGCATTCTTGACGTTCCTGCGCCGCAATTGGGACTCGACCGCTTCAACGCGGACCCTCGCGGCCTTTGCGCAGCTCGGCTACGATCTGTCGGACAAGACCAAGCTCACCGTTGGCGGACGCATCAACAATGAGAAGGTTGGCGTGTTCTACCGCGATAACATCCCGGCCACCCCGATCATCTATCAGGGCCAAGCCAAGGATACAGCTCTCACTGGCAAGGCGTCCCTGCAGCACTTCATAACCGACGAAGTGATGACCTATGCGTCGATTGCGACCGGCTACAAGGGCCAGGCCTACGATATCTCTTCGGGATTCAATCAGTCGCGCATCGATAATCTCGTCAAGCCGGAGAATTCGGTTGCTTACGAGGTCGGTGTGAAGGGCCGCTTCTGGGATAATCGCGGTTCGTTCGGGCTCACCGGCTTCTGGACCGATTATGACGATTTCCAGGCCCAGAACGTCGAATTTGTCGGAGGCGCGATCCAGCCGGTGCTTCGCAATGTCGGCAAGCTGCGCACGAAGGGCATCGAGTTCGAAGGTACGCTGCGTCCCGTCAACGGCCTCTCGCTTTTCGCCTCGGCAGCCTATGTCGATGCAAAAATCCGCCAGTTCCCGAACGCGACCTGCTATCCGGGCCAGACGGCGGTACAAGGCTGCGTCGGCGGTTCGCAGAACCTTGCCGGCGCCAACTTGGCCAACTCGCCGAAGTTCAAGTACAACATCGGCGGCAACTTCGAAACGCCGCTCGGCAGTTCGCCGATCAGCATTTTCACGTCAGCCAACTACGTCTGGCAGGACGATGTGAACTTCGCGCTCGACGGTAATCCGCTTACCGAACAGAAAGCATACGGCATAGCCAACGCCACCATCGGCCTGCGCGAGACCGAGAACCGCAACTGGGAAGTCTCGCTGTTCGTCAACAACCTGTTCGACAAGTCCTATGCCGCAGTGCTCACCGACTACTCGGACAATGGCTACACCGGAACGGCGATCGTGCAGCAGGTGCCCCGCAATTACGGCCGCTATGTCGGGCTGAAGCTGCGCTTCGGTTTTGGTGGGGATCGCTGACGCCTTTCTTCGACATTCGAGAAATGCCCAGGGGGCCGGCGCACTACCGCGTCGGCCCCTTTTATTTTGAATCAGCCATGATGTCAGGTCCGCCTCCCCGGCGCAGAGCGCATGCCGGAACTCTGAATGGCTCAGGAAGCGTGTGAGGATTGAAATGTGCTGGGATGTTCGAACCCGGCAAGACGGCACAGGGCGATTGCATTTTCCATCCGTTGCGCAATGCTGGGCCGGCGCGCAATCAGCAATTACATCGCACGCGCCCCGAGTGATGCATCAAATGAAGTTGCTGCGATCGACGCTCAATGATCGGCAAATCGCCAGACCAAATCCAGCGATAATCCAGCGATACGGATGCCATGCTGGAGCGCGAACTGCGGACCTGTCATTCCACCGAAGCTGCGTTGTCGAATTGCGGCATCGGTGGATCGGGAGGCACCTCGCGTGAGTCCCGTTCCACCGGAGGCACGCCGGTCGTCGAGATATACCGGTCCAGCAACTTGTGCGTGAGAGCTTCTCGGGTGCGTGCATACCGGCGATCGTCGATCAGGTTGACGAGTTCGGCAGGATCCTTCTTGCGATCGTAAAGCTCAGACTGCCCATTCGGACGGGAGACAAGCTTGTAGGCCGGAGTGGTGATTGCCGCCGCGCGCGTAACTGTCTGCGGGAAATCGTTCTGAATTTCGTGCTTGGCCGTGTAGATGTTCGGCGGCCCTTTCATCCGAGGTTCGAATGCTTGCGGTTCGAATGTATCGTAGCCGGATTCGGTGTAAGCGGCTCGTTCCGGATCGCCCTTTGCGCCGCCGAGTTGCGGCAACAGGCTACGCGCAAAGATCGCTTGCTTGGGCCTCACTGCGCCGAGATCAAGGAAAGTCGGCATGATATCGTAGAGTTCGGTCATTTCTGGAACGACATGGCCCTCAGCGCCCCCCGGCATACGGATCACCAATGGAACCCGCGTCAGGCAGCTCTCCAGGCCGCCCGGCCATTTTTCGACCATTCCATAATCGCCGGCATAATCACCATGGTCAGAACTCGCGACCAGAACGGTGTCACGCGAACGCCCTGTCCTTTCCAATGCTTCCATCAGCTGACCGAGCAGCCAATCGGCATAGCTCACCTGTCCGTAATAAGTGGCACGCACTTGCCGGAACACGGCGTCACCGACCTCGTCGAGGTGATACCCTTTCCGTACGACCTCATGAAAGATCGGCTTCTTCGACAAGCCCGGAGGCGCCAAATCGGGCAGATCATCCGGCTTGTACATGTCTGCAAAGCCCTGTGGTGCAAAATAGGGCGGATGCGGCGAGCCGATTGCCAGGAAAATGCAGAATGGCCGATCCTGCTGACGCCGCTCGAGTATCTGGATAGCCGACTGCAGCAACTTGTAATCATTGGTCTGCCGTGGATCGGGCTTGGCATCGACCAGCATCGTATTCGGCGCGTCAAGATCGAACCGCGTATGGCCTCCCCCGCCTCGCCACGGGAAATCCAGCCAGTTCGTCAGGCTCAACGGGAAGCTTGCCTCCGCCAGGGCGTCGTTCTTGCCGATAAGATATGTGTCGTATCCCGATTCCTTGAGATACCGGAGCATGTTCGGTTCGTCGGGCCGGATGAAGTAATACAAACTGCGATGACCGGTGTTCGCCACCGGCAATCCGGTCAGCAGGCTGCATCGTGAAGCGCCGCATACCGGGTACTGGACGTGACAATCCGCAAATCGCGTCCCCTGTCGGGCAAGAAGGTCGAAGTTCGGTGTCTTGCAGACAGGATTGCCATAGCTCGAAAGTGCGTCAGCACGGCATTCGTCCGTCATGAACAAAATCAGATTGGGGCGCGAACCAGCGGTCGGGCCCATCGCCTCGGCCAGCGCCCCGGGCGCGCGGAGCATCGCGGATGCTCCGGTGATTCCGGCAATCCCATCGCGAATGACCGACCGACGGTCGACCTTACGGAACGGCATACACTCTTCCAATCCGATCTGAATTTTTGGTCTGGCCAATCTGGATGATGACACGCTAAAGTCAAGCGCGAACGACGAAATATGCAGCCCTCACAAAACTCGAATGCTTACCGGGAGATCGAAGCGATGCGCGCTCTACACCTCATCAAGATAGTCGCAGGACTACTCTTGGGCCCCACCGCCGCCTCGGCCGCCGCTACTGTCGACGCTCCGCCGTCTGCAGCCATCGTCCATACACAGGGCGGCACGCTGTCCGGGAAGGTTCTTCCCTCTGGCATTCGCGCGTATCTGGGCATTCCCTATGCTGCACCTCCAGTCCGTGACTTACGCTGGCGCGCACCCCAACCTGCTCCGGAGTGGTCTGACATTCGGTCAGCCAGGGAATTCGGGGCCCAGTGCTTCCAACCGCTGCGCGATGCAACGGCGAACTCATATGCCGGCGCGGAAACAATGTCCGAAGACTGTCTGTACCTCAATGTCTGGGCCAGGCCGGGCACCAGGCGTGCCCCGGTTATTGTTTATATTCATGGCGGGGCGTTCTATACCGGGGCAGGAAGCTTTCCGATCTACGACGGAGAGACCATCGCCCGGCACGGCGCGGTTTTCGTCAATTTGAATTACCGGGTAGGACCGCTGGGTTTCCTTGCCCTTCCGGAGCTCAGCGCCGAGTCCCCGCAAGGCACCTCGGGTAACTACGGCCTTCTCGACCAGATCGCCGCACTCGGATGGATCAAGCGCAACATTGCGGCATTCGGCGGCGATCCAGACAACATCACGATCATCGGCCAGTCGGCGGGATCGATGTCCGTGCTTGCGCTCCAGGCCAGCCCGCTGGCCAAGGGCTTGTTCCAGCGCGCAGTCGGCATGAGCGGCGCGATGATCGCAGGGGCAATCACCTTGCCGTCCCGGACGGATGCCGAGACTGCCGGGAGCAAACTCGAAGCGGGCTGGAAAGCTACCAGCCTGTCGCAACTGCGAGCGATGCCCGCCGATCGCCTTATCGTGCCGCGTGTGCCGGGGGGCCCAAGCACAGGCCCGGCGATAGACGGATATGTGCTTCCCGGGCCAATTCCCGAGATCTTCAGGAGCGGCGAACAGGCTGACGTACCATTGCTGGTCGGCTTCACGCGCGATGAAGCGCTTGGCGGCATGGGGCCCATAAGCGGGCTGGACGAATATCGAGCCAAGGCAAGGTCGCTCTACGGCGATCGCGCGGAAAGGTTTCTCGAGCTGTTCCCGGCTGCGAACGACGCGGAGGCAAAAGCACAGGCCCGCCTCGCGGACCGGGACAATACCGTCGCACTGGGCATGTTCTCATGGGCCGCGTTGCAGCAGACCTACGGTCACGCGCCGGTTTATTCCTACGAGTTTGCCCACCCCCATTCCTTTGCTGCAGGCGTCACATTCTCCGACCTCGATCCGGTCAAGGCAGGCGCCTATCATACCTCGGAAGTTCCTTTCTGGCTCGGCACACTCGATAGCTTCAACCGCTTCCGTCACACCCGCGACTGGACTGCCAACGATCGGCGGATCAGCGAAAAGATGGTCAATGCCCTGATCGCCTTTGCGCGCACCGGGACGCCGGACGTCCCGAGTGCGGAGTTCCCCCCGTTCGATGCCAGCGCGCCCCAACTCATGATGATCGCAGACGATCTTCACCCGGCGCCATGGCCGGCCAGAGAGCAACTGTTTTTCTTCGATACGAGCGGCAAGGCTCCTCGCCCTTGAAGCCGCTCGCCTCCCAGGGCGGTGATATTCGGGAACCGTAGGTAATCAGCGCGTGGCGGGTTTGGCCACGCGCTGGTCGATGGCGCCGAAGGGTGCGAGGCCGTCTTTGGCGCGGGCTTCCATGCGGATGGTGTCGCCGTAGCCCATGAAGGCGGTCGACGGTTTGCCCCCGGCGATCATCTCGATGGCGCGTACTTCGGAGATGCAGCTCGATCCCACTTCGGCATAGTTGGGGTTCGAGACCGTTCCCGAGCCGATCACGGTCCCGGCGACAAGGTCGCGGGTTCGCGCGGCATGGGCGACCAGTTCGTGGAAGCCGAAGTCCATCGCCGCGCCATTGGCGTGGCCGAAGGCCTTGCCGTTCCATTCGATCACGAGATCGAGGCACACGCGCCCGTCCTGCCAGGCATCGCCGAGCGCTTCGGGTGTTACCGCAAAAGGCGCCATCGAACAGGCCGGCTTGGCCTGGACCCAGCCGAAGCCGGTCTTCATCTCGACCGGCGCGATCGTGCGCAGCGACCAGTCGTTGATCTGCACGACAAGCCGGATGTGCTTCATCGCTTCTTCTGCCGTCGTACCCATCGGCACGGCATCGACGATCACGCCGAACTCGCCCTCGAAGTCGATGCCGTCCGCCGGATCGGGGAAGGGAACCGGATCGCCCGGACCGTAGAAGCGGTCCGAGATCCCCTGGTACATGAGCGGCCTGTCGGTCTCGATCGGCGGCAACTTGAAGGCGATCTGCATCAGGTCGCCATGGGTGCCGAAGGCCGAACCGTCGAGCCACTGCCAGGTGCGCGGCAGCGGCGCGCGCAGGGCCCCGGGATCGAGCGGCTCGCCCTCCCCGGCCTCGAGACGCCGGGCCAGCGCGGCAAGGTGCGGCTGGAGCGCGTCCCAGCGCTCCATGGCGCCAAGCAGGTTCGGCATCTGCGGGCCGGCCGCAAGCATGCGGCGCCCGTCCTGCGAGACGACGACAAGGGTTCCGTCGGGCGTGGCGCCCGCTATCGTGGCCAGACGCATGCGGCTCAGTCCTCGAAAATGGCGACGGCGCGGATCCAGCCTGCCGAGGCGCCCTTGATCTTGTGCGGGAAGCACGAGATCGTGAAGCCGTCGGCGGGCAGCACTTCCAGGTTGTGCAGCTTTTCGATGTGGCAGTAGCCGATGTCGCGGCCCGCCTTGTGCCCTTCCCAGATCAGCGAGGTATCGCCGGTTTCCTCCACCTTCCTGGCGGTGTGCACGAAGGGGGCATCCCACGACCAGGCATCGGTGCCGGTCACGCGCACGCCGCGTTCGGTGAGGTACATCGTCGCCTCGTAGCCCATGCCGCAACCGCGGCTGACGTAGTCGGGATCGCCCAGCGCCTTGCCCGCCGCGGTATTGACGACGACGATCTCCAGCGGCTTGAGCTCATGGCCGATACGCGCCAGTTCGTCCTCGACGTCCTTGGCGGTGACGACGTAGCCGTCCTCGAAGTGCCGGAAGTCCAGCTTCACGCCGGGCTGGAAGCACCATTCGAGGGGGACTTCGTCGATCGTCAGGGCAGGCTTGCCGCCGTCCTGCGTCGGGTGGAAGTGCCAGGGCGCATCGAGGTGCGTGCCGCTGTGTGTGGTCAGCTTCACCCATTCCGCCGCTGCAAAGCCGGCACCGTCAGGAGTCTGCTCGGCCGTCACCCCGGGGAAGAAGTGCCCGAGCTCGCCCATCGTCTCGCCATGCGTCTGGTAGGTGATTTCCGGCTTCAGGAATGGCGGATCGGTGATGACATCGTTGCACAAGGTGATCGACAGGTCGACGAAGCGGCGGGCCATAGGCGTGGGTTCCCATCTTGTCGCGCGCATCTCGCCAGACGCGCGCTGCTGTGAAGTGCTACCGGCGCATCACCCGACCGGAGGAGAGAGGGGTCGGGCGATGCGCCGGCCTTGTCAGCCCGTTGCGGGGCTGAAGTTCAGGCGGTCTTGCCTCCGAGGGTTTCGGCAAACCAGTCGGAGAGGAGATCGCGGCCATAGCTCATGTTGTCGGCGCCCACGTGCTCGACGCCGCCTTCCCGCGCGGTGAAGATCACCTTCTCGCGGCGCGGCGAGTTGACGAGCTGGTCGTAGAGGTCGTCGGCGTACTGCGGGCTGATCTGGCGATCGTTCGCCCCGTGGGTCACCAGGAACGGCACCTTGATGCCGTCCATGTGGCCGTTGAGGTTCATCGCCTCCGACTTGGCAAGGAAGTCCTCCTGGTCCTTGGCCCCGAACGCCCAGTGAACGTGGGCCCAGTAGTGCGGGACCGGGTTCTCGCCCTCGCGCGCCATGCGCTTGTCCTGCACTTCGCGCCAGTTGTGGTTGGCCCCCCAGACCGCGCCCGAGGCAAAACGCGGCTCGTAAGCCACCGCCCGCGGCGCGAAGTGGCCGCCCAGCGAGATGCCGGTCATGCCGATCGCCCTGGGATCGACGTTGTCCTGCTGCTCGAGCCAGTCGACTGCCTTGCTCGCCCAGCTTTCCGAATGCGGATCGACCGGCAGGCCCTGCAGGCGCAGCGTCTCGCCCGAGCCGGGCTGGTCGACGCACAGCGTCGAGATACCGCGGCGGGCGAGCTGCTCGGGCAGCTGGGTCCAGTAGAGCAGCTCCTTGCAGCTATCGAGGCCGTTGCAGAAGACCACCACCGGCTTGCGCCCTTCGCCCGGCGCGCGGGTGAACAGCGCCGGCATCGTGCCCTTCTCCAGCGGGATCTCGACGCGTTCGCGGTTGATCCGGCCGATCTGCGTCGACTTGTCGAAGGCCGCGCGGGCCTTGGCGTAAGTCTCCTTGCGGCCCGGATGGCCATGGCCCTGCATGCGCTCGCCGGTGAACATGTAGAGCGCGGCGCGCTCCAGCTTGTTCGAGGCGGAGAACAGACGGCCCCTCGCCTCGTCCTCGGCGGCAAGTTCGATGAGCTTGTCGCCCATCGCCACCCACTGCTTCATGAACGCGGGCGTGCCCGCATCGGCCCCGGCATCGGCCGCATCCTTGATCGGCTTGCACATGTCGATGACTTCGCCGATCCGGCCGCCGCTCTCCATCGCAATCGCGACCGACAGGTTCCAGATGTAGTTCGGAAAATATTCGAAGAGGGCCATCGATCAGAACTCCGAAGCCTGGAACAGACGCGCATCGGGTGCCGGATGCGGCATCGTCTGCGGGCCGCCGGTGCCGATGCCCCACTGGTCCATGACCATCGGCGCGGGCTTGTGCACCTTGTACTCGTGCGTCTCGAAGTCGACCACTTCCAGCTCGGAGGTGTACTCGACCGCGAAACCACCCGGAGTGACGAAGTAGCTGAACGTGTTGTTGCCCGCGGTATGACGGCCCGGACCCCAGCGGATGTCGGTGCCGTGCTGCTTGAGGCGATGCGCGCCGCGGAACATGTCGTCGATGCTCGGCATGTCGTAGGCGACGTGGTTGAGGCACGGCGGTCCGGGCAGGATGGCGACGCGGTGGTGCGCCTCGTTGCAGCGCAGGAAGCACATGAAGTCGCCGAGCCAGTCGGAGATCCTGAAGCCCAGCACGTCGGTGAAGAACTTCACCATCGCCTGGTGGTCGGGCGAGTGCAGGACGATGTGGCTGATCTTGAGCGGCACGCCTTCCCAGCGCTCGAGTTCGCGGGCCTCGAGCGTCTCGACCCCGGCCGAGATCTCGAAGGGCAGGCCATCGGGGCTGAAGAAGCGGAAGCCATAGCCGCCGCCCGGTGCATCCAGATCCCTGGGCGCGAAGATGACCTTGCAGCCCGCCGCCTCGATCTTGCCGAACAGCGCATCGACATCGGCGCGGCTGTCGGCGGCAAAGGCGATCACCTCGACGTGGTTGGCATCCGACTTGTGCAGGCGCACGACATGGTGCTCGCCATGTCCCTGGGTCTTGAACCAGGCCATGTCGGCCTTGTCGCCGGATCCGGGCACTTCGACGAGGCCCCAGTCATCGGTGTAGAATTTGCGTTCGGCATCGAAGTCCTCGACGCCATATCCGACAAAGCGGATCTCGGTTACTCGGGTCATGGGATTGATCCTTGAAGATTGACTGATCAGATGGGCTGCGAAACCACCGCGAACATCTCCGCAGTAGCCTTGTGATTGTCGACCGGCGGGCCCTTGCCGATCTGGCCGTGGCAGATCTCGAGCGACTTCTCGACGATGTAGCGGCACCGCTCGAAACGGCGGTCGCGATAGGCCTCGAAGGCCGCTTCGGGCGTATCGGCCCGCGTCAGCTCCTCGGCCAGCACCAGCGCGTCCTCGATCGCCATGCCCGCGCCCTGGCCCAGGTGCGGCGTGGTCGCATGGACGGCATCGCCCAGCAGCGCGATGCGGCCCTTGCTCCAGGAGCCGTAGAGCATCATCCCCTCGAGCGGACGATAGACGACGCCTTCGTCGCTGGTGATCTGCTCGGCAAGCGCACGGATCTGCGGAGCCGCCCGGGCGAGCTTGGAGCGCATGACCGCGGCGATGCCCTCTGTGGGATACCACGGATTGTCCGGCTCGGGCGTGGTGACGTACATGTACATCAGCTCTTCGGACATCGGCACGAGGCCGGATCCGATCGGACCGTTGTAGACATGCAGGGCATCGAGATCGGCCGGGCGCGGGAAGTTGTAGCGCCACACCGCCTGCCCCGTGAACTGCGGCTTCTCGGCATCGGGCAGGATCGCCTCGCGGGTCTGCGAATAGACCCCGTCTGCCCCCACCACGACGTCGAAGCGCTCTTCACGCCCGTCGCTGAACCTCACGTTCACGCCTTCGCCGTCGTCGTCGAACCGCTCGGCCGCCACGCCCAGGCGGATCTCGGCGCCAAGCTGCATGGCGCTGTCGCCCAGGACCTTCTGCAGCGCGCGCCGGCCGATGCCGACATTGGCCGGCTTGCCTTCGACCAGCGCCGGCGACGGCACCCGCGCCACGCGCGTCCCGTCGGGCAGGTAGATCTCGACCGCATCGAAACCGCAGGCAGCACCGAGAAAGGCATCGAGAACGCCCAACTGGTCCATCGCCCGGATCACGTTCGACTGCTGGATGATGCCCACCCCATAGACCGACCACTCAGGGTCCTTCTCGATCACCGTAACACCGTGCCCCGCACGGCGCAGCGCAATCGCAGCCGAAAGGCCGCCAATACCACCGCCAATGATCAGCGTGTTCAGATCTTTCATCGTGTTCTCAATTCTCTAATCATTTGCAGATGCATCCTTGGTGAAATTCGGCGCTTAGACTGCATTCTTTCGGGCAATGCCTGCCAGGACATGCGCAGAGGGCTTTGGCGTGCGGGCGAAGGTCGTTCTATTCACTTCAACCAGTCCAAACTTCGGTGTGTAGCCGAAGATCCATTCGAAATTGTCGAGCAAAGACCAATGGCAATAGCCCAGTACCGGCACACCTTCCGCAATGGCTTCCGCAAGATGTTGCAGTGACGCCGGAATGAAACCGGCTCGTTGGCGATCATCGGATGTGCCGATGCCATGTTCCGTCACCAGCACGGGTACTTTCGTCTGTGACCAGGCATAGCGTACGGCCCCGGCCAACGAAGGCGGATAGATTTCGGCCCCGCGATCCGTAAGGACAGCGCCGGCAGGCGGTGACATCTGGCCCTCTGGACCTATTCTGGCCCGTTCGTAGTTCTGAACGCCTATGAAGTCATCCGCGCGAGCGACGCGAAGCCAATCATCGTAACACATGGCCCGCTTCTTGGCGATCTGGCTGCCCTCGCCGAATGGCTGATCGTCTTCGATCGCCAGCGTAACCCCGACAGGAAGATCGGACCTCGCCGCCTTGATTGCCGCTTTCGCCTGGCGGTGCGCCTCCATGAGGATCGGCTGCACGGCATGCGACTGCTCTTCATTCTCAATGAATGAGCTTACGAAAGTCGATGAGCCATAAGCCTTGCTCGCCGCGGCCTGAACGACATCGTTTTTCGCAAACACGCCTGATGGCAGCTTGTAGCGCAACAGAAGCATCAGATTCGGTTCGTTAAGTGTCGTGGCGCGCTCGATACTTTCACCCAAATGCCGGGCGAGCCGGTCGCAGTAGCGCGCAAAAAGCGAGGGAGCGTCAGGGTTGGTCCAGCCGCCGCGCATGGCAAACCAGCGAGGGCAAGTGAAGTGATTGAAACTCACCAAAGGTTTCAAACCACGCTCACGGCATCCCTCGACCATGGCCTTGTAATGGTCGAGCATCGCCACCGAGAACTCGCCAGCTTCGGGTTCGATCCGCGCCCATTCCACCGAAAAACGGACGGAGTTCAGACCAAGGTCCCGTACAATGTCGAGGTCGAGTGGCCAGCGATGAAAACTGTCGCATGCATCACCGGAAGGTTCCGTGAAATTCGTCGGATTCAAGTGCTCGAGAGCCCAGGTATCACTGGCGAGATTATTGCCCTCTACCTGGTGGCCCGCCGTGGATGCACCCCAAAGAAAGCCGCTCGGGAATGTTCCCTTGCGCCCGTTCGGAGCCTCCCGACCGGCAATCGCCGGTCGGGAGTTTGCCGCGAGGCCCAACGCCACACTGCCCATGAGGACCTCACGCCGATTAACCCCGCTGATAGCGTTCAAGGTTTTTCCAAGCAGAGGTCCCGGGCCCTTCTTCATCAGAAGTCGAAGCCCAGGTTCAAGCCGACCGTACGCACAGAATCCAGCCCAAATTGCTGCGTGTAGGTCAGCTTTGGAGTGGCCCCGCCTCTTGAGTCGCGGGCATTGGCATCGCCCGATTCCACGCCGATCGCCGTCGGGTTGATCTTGTTGGTGCAGTTCTTGCAAAAAATCGACACGCGAAGATTATCGGCGATGCGGGCGCCAATGCTCGCCCCAAAGATGTCGATCACATCGAGACCAGCTCCAGGTGCGCGATTGACGAGATAGTTGATCGAGGACCGGTGGTACCAGTTCCCCTGCAGGAATGGGACGATCGATCCGCTGGTCGGCACCTCGTAACGAACCTGCAGACTGGATGTGAACTTCGGTGCTGCCGGAAGTGTAAGGCCGGATGCATCGAATACGTTCACAGTGGCAGAGCAACCGTAAGTGGTCTGCGTGGGATAGCATTGAGCACCGACGAAGTCCTTGAACTTCGAGGAAAGCAGGGATCCCGAGCCGTTGATCGTCAAGCCCTCGAAGGGAGCCAGAATGACGTTTGCTTCTATACCCTTCGAAACGACCTTGGCGGCGTTCTGCACCACAAAGGTGCTCAAATTCGGGTCGAACGATTGAACCTGAAAGTTGTTGAAGTCTGTATGGAACGCTGAAAGGTTCACGACCAGGCGCCGGTCAAGGAAGCTCGACTTAACGCCGATTTCCGCAGTCTTCGAAGTTTCCTCGCGAACTACGACATCCGCGTCGGCAGTGGGAAAGCTGTCGTTGAACCCCGGTCCTTTATAACCGCGACCGTAGAAGCCGTACAGCATCACCGTCGGAGTAGCCTGGAACTGAGCCCCCAGCTTCCAGCTGAAATCGGTGTTGCTGTAGTGCGACTCGAAGCGTCCACGCGGACCACCTATCGACTGGAAATAATTGACCTGGTTTTGTGTCAGATCCAGATCGATCTTGTCATGCGTGACGCGTCCACCGGCAATCAGCTTGAAGCCATCGATTACTTCGTAGGTCAACTGACCGAACGCGGCATAGCTCTCCGTGTCGAGGGAGTAATCACGATCACCGCCAACTTGCGACTGATTGTTGACGGAACAGACCGGCGGATTTGCGCCCGGCACCGGTGTCGCGCCTACGCAGAAGGGATAGCCGCTCAGTACAAATGCCGGAAGGTAGCTGTTACCGCCAAGCTGGCGGGACAGGTCAAGAGTCGATTTGAACCAGTAGAGGCCAACTTGACCGCTCAGGCGATTTCCAGATGGAAGCGCCACGCGCAATTCATTGGAGAACTGATTGTAACTGGACTGTGATGCGTTTGTATTGAAACCATCAGCCGAGAGATAATCGCCGTCGAGCGATTGGTCCTGCTCGTAGTAGCGCCATGCGAAGAGGTTGCTGATCTCGAAGCCGGAATCGAAGGCATAGGTCACTTGACCTTGCGCACCACCGGTTTCAATATCCCTGAACTGGTCGGCGTCACCGCCGAAAAGAAGATTCTTCGTTCCCGGCGTAATGCCATCGGCCGCAAGCGCGGGACTATTCGTACTGGTCGCATCGACCTGACGATAGCTGTTGTCGAAAATACCCGCGATGCCATGGCTTTCGTTGTAATCGGCAATGCCATAGAATGTCAGGCTGTCGGTCAGCTCGGCAAGATACTTGGCCTTCAACGAATAGCTCGTGGCATTGAGATCGTGCCGCGTTCCGGGACTGGGCGTACCTACGTATGTGGTTCCCGGCTCCTGATAGGAATAGAGGCCAGCAAGGCGCAGCGCCGAATTGTCGGAAATCGGGATGTTAAGCGTTTCCCGGGCAATGATGCCCGGGGCATTGCGGCCCGAACCGGGAGTATCTCGCATTGCCAATTCAAGATTCGTTGCGCTGGTATAAGCACCCAGAACCGGACGTGCCGTGACAATGTTGAGAAGACCGGCGGATGCGTTCTTTCCGAACAACAGGCCTTGCGGCCCATTAAGCACCTCGACTCGCGCCAGGTCGTTGAGGAGCGGGCTATTCAGCACCGGACGGCCAAGGTTGACGTCGTCAATGGCCACGGCCACGCTGCTGTCAATGGTGCCGGCGAATGAAAGCGTGCCCACACCGCGCACGGCAAAGGAGTTGTCTACGCCGATCTGCAACGAAGGCGCAGCGCGTGATACCTGGGTCAGATCATTCAGATTCTGCGAGGCTAGGGTGTCTTGCGTAAGCGCCGTCACGCTGACTGGCACGCGCTGGATGCTTTCGCTGCGGCGCTGCGCAGTCACGATGATTTCGGTGCCTGCCCCTTCAGCTGCAGCCGCATCGACTTCCTGAGCCTGCGCCGACGCGCCACCCAGAAAGGTGGCGGAAAGAAGTATGGCGGTGAATGTGGTTCGCATATTCGGGGTCCTCCCTATCGTCCTTTGCTTTGGACTTGCGCGTGTCCTTAGCCCCGAAAAATGATCGACAAAAACTAATTGATCAACTCAGTAACGATTTGGTACCCAAATTGGTTAGACCTAAGTGCCACAAGAACCACGCGGAGTATCGAGATGCGATTCAAGGGAATGGACCTGAACTTGCTCGTGGCTTTCGAGGCACTTATGGAGACCCGCAACACGGCCCGGGCAGGCGAGAAGATCGGTCTGAGCCAGCCGGCGACGAGCGCCGCACTCTCCCGACTGCGCGCCTACTTTCGCGATGAACTGTTGGTCGTCAAAGGACGGCGGATGTTTCCGACTCCGCTGGCGGAAACACTGTTGCCGCGGGTCAGGGCATGCCTGCGCAGTGCCGAATCGGTGATTTCGACATCCAGCCAGTTCGATCCGGCCCGTGCGGAACGATTGTTCCGCATTGTCGCATCCGACTATGTTTCGGCGGCGTTGCTAAGCCCACTCCTGCGGTCGCTGGAGACGAGCGCACCGGGTGTCATGCTGGATCTGATGCCGCCCGAAAGTCATTCCGCCGACTTGCTGCGGCGCGGTGTAGTCGACCTCATGATTACACCGAGCGAGTATGGTTCGAGCGGTTTGCCGACAGAACCGCTCTATGAAGATAATTTCGTCGTGGCAGGGTGCCTGAACCACCCGTTATTCGCTTCGCAATTCACAATGGAGGACATCTTCACATATGGCCATATCGCCGTTTCACTGGGTGAAACGGGCTCCACGACAGTGGGCGATAGGCAGCTAAACTTATTGGGTCATGCCAGGAAAGTGGATATTATCGCCCATTCATTCACTGTTGTTCCATGGATGCTTGTCGGCACGCAAAGGCTTGCCATTATGCATGAACGACTGGCTCATATCGCCGCGAGTCATTTCAGCATCACTTACAGGCCACTGCCACAGGCAATTGAGCCGCTTCGCCAGATCATCCAATATCATGAGACCCGCGCAAGCGATCCGGGGCTGCGCTGGCTGATCGACTTGATCAGGGCAGAGGTCAAATCACCCATATGAACGTCCGGCCGACCCTTTTGGAGATCGCAAGAGCCCCCACAGGACGCATGCCCCCAGCAGATCCAGGCAACCGAGGGCTACGAACAAGGGTGCGTAACCGAACTGGTCGGCGCTCTGGCCAATGAGGAAAGTGAAGAGCATACCGCCGATCCAGGCGATTGAACCTGCCATGCCGCTGGCGGTCCCGACCGCTCGGGTGTCAAATATGTCCGCGCACAAGGTGATGAGCGCTCCGTTCAACATCTGGTGGGCAAAGCCGCCTACGCAAAAGAGAGCAATTGCAAGACCGGGGGAACCGGCCAGTCCGATGCAGGCCGGGCCGATCATGCACAATGCACCGACTGTCATCGTCACCTTGCGCGACGCAATCATTCCCGCGCCGCGTCGCATCAGCGCATTGGGCAAAATACCTGCCGCCAACGAACCGAAGTCGGCTGCCAGGAAAGGAAGCCAGGCCCACAGCGCGATATCGCGCAAGTTCAGGCCCCATACCGATACGAGGTAGAGCGGTATGAAGAAATTGAAGGTCTGCCATGCCGGCTCGGCCAGAAACCTTGGCACGGCGATTGCCCAGAACCCTCGGCTTCTCAATACCGCACCGCGCGTCGCCGGACGCGCTTCTCCCTCTTGCCCCCGATCATTCTTGCTCAGCTCTTCCAATTCGCCGGGCGTTATTGCGGGATGCTCCTCCGGCTTGCGGTAGCCGAACCACCACAGCAGGGCCCAGGCCACGCTGAGACCGCCGGTAATCAGGAACGCCTCCTGCCAGCCCCACCAAAGGATGCAAAAGGCAACAAGCGGCGGGGCGAGCATCGAGCCCACACTCGTACCCATCTGAAAACAGCTTGTCGCCAGTGGACGCTGATGCGCCGGAAACCATTCAGAAGTCACTTTCGCGCCGGCCGGAATGGCAGCGGCTTCGGTCGCCCCAAGTGCCGCACGGAATGCCGCCAGGCTCGGCCAACCGGTGGCAAGGGCATGTCCCATGTTGGCCAGAGCCCATCCCATGGCGAAAATGAAGAAACCGAGCCGGGTTCCCAGTGAGTCCAGCAAGGCACCGGCCACCGTCTGCATCGCCGTATAGCTTGCCTGGAAGGCCAGCACGACCCAGCTGTATTGTTCGGTCGTCATGCCGAACTCATCCTTGAGCGTCGGCGCTGCGACTGAAAGCGTTGAGCGCGCCAGATAGTTCATGATCGTGCCCAAGGTGACCAGGCCGATCATCCACCAACGCAGCTTACCTTTGAAGATGGCCATGATTTCCTACTTCTAATGCTTGAGAATCAGGCGCTGGGGCGCACTTCAATGGTTGAGACGATTGCATCGCCCTTGCGGGGCAGGAACTGCAGATCGATCGCGTTTTCGGTGACATCCAATGTGACCGTGCGAGCGACCAGCGTGATTGGCGCCCCTGCTTCCTTGGCCACATCCAAGGCGGCAATAACGGTCTTTCCGTTGGCCTTCACATCGAAGACGCGCTCTCCCGCAGTGGCCTTCGGTTCTAAGAAACGCAGGGTTATGCTGTAGCGGCCCGGCTCAACCGGGAGGCGATAGCTGAAGGTGCCTTCCCGGAAGGTGGCGAGCTGCGCATGTTCCTCATCGGGGACGATGGGTGCAAGAACAGGTGGTCGTCCGCGTGGATGCTGGTCGGTCGAGCCCGCCCTTCCCCCATTGAAGAACGTATCCGATCCGTAACCCGGCGCAGCGACGAGCGCACCGCTATCGATATAGTAGGCGCTGGCCCTCGAGGCATCGAGGTTCCACGAAACGGCATCTCGCACGTCCCTGTCGGCAAAGCTTCCCACTGCCTCCACCGTATTGGCGCCTGCACTCAGCTGCACACCGGACCAGACACAAACGAGGTTATCGCATTTGCCCTGCTCACCGAGGTCCTTGCCGTTCAAGAACAGCTTGGTGCGAGGAGCGTTACTGTAAACGCTGATATCGGTCGTGGGATAAGCGCGCTGAACGTAACGGCGGCCATTCACATGAACGGTAGGCTGATCTGACCAGTGCGCGCGATAGTAATAAAACGCGTCCTTGCGGATTCGCCCGTCATAGCTGACCAGCCCCTTGGTATTGATATCCTTGGCGTCCCCTTCCGTTCGCGTCACCGTCGCGAAATCGAACGCGTTCCACAGCCAGCTGGCGAAGAGGAACGGTCGCTCCTCGAGGTACGGCCATGTCTTTTCGTGCAGCCAGGATTGATATTCCTCCGGCTGATCGTGCCCGCCCATGTCGAAAGGACCGCCCAGCGGATTGTCCGTATGGATCGAAAGGGCCCCACCTGCACCATATTCGGTAATCGCCTGGGGTTGCGATGGCCGTTTTGCATGCAAAGCATCGAAATGCGGGCCTACTTCCTCCGGCTTTCCGTAATACCAGCCGAAATAGCGGTTGCCGCCCGAAACCGGGACGGCATTGGCGACTATCGGCACATCGGGCATATCGCGGTCTTCACAGCACGTAGCGAGCGCAGCGGACCGATCCGGGTCTTCGCGCCGGACAATGGCCGCTAGCTCTTCCAGCATCGGGGTCGGATCGCTGGGACTGACCTTCAATCCACGACCAAGAAAATCCGGACGCATCGGTCCGAAGTCAACTTCGTTGGCAATACCCCACAGTGCAACGGAGGGATGATTGTAATTCTGGCGGATCAGCTCGACCAATTGCTGCCGGGCCTGTGCCATGATTTCAGGGGGCGCATCGCCCTGCGCCTGGTCCAGCGTCCAGGCCGTGACAAGCGCGATTTCATCCCAGAGAACCAGTCCGTATTTGTCTGCCAGGTCATGAATGGACTGGCCATGCTGATAGTGTGTCAGCCTGATGGTATTCGCGCCCATGTCGCGGACGGTCTCAAAGCGATCCGCGATCTGGGACTTTGTCATCGCCCAGCCGGATTCCATACCGTCCTGGTGCAACCCTACGCCGTGGAGCGCAACATGCTGGCCATTGATGAAAAAGCCCTTTTCCGGGTCGATCCGGAACTGCCGGATCCCGAACGATTGCTTGGCACGGTCAAGCAACCGACCATTGCCGTCGCGCAGTTCGGATTCGAGCGAATAGAGATAGGGGTCCGCCGTTCCCTGCCAAAGGTGCGCATCGGGCACCGTCAATTCCTGCGAGACCTCTACCTTCGCACCGCTCTGCAGATGGAACGGGGATACCGAGCGCGCGACAATCGTGCCGTCAGCCGCGACAAGACGCGTCACGACACTGCCATGCACTGGACCGGAACGCTCGGTGGAAAGTTTGGACTCCACGGATACCGTCGCAGCGCCTGACGCAATGCTCTGAGTCCGGGCATAGATTCCGGGGCCACCGAAATCGTCCATGGCAAAATGCGTGGCATCGGTCACAATCAACCGCACGGGACGGTATAGTCCGCCCTGAACGAAGAAATCCCCTGCCAGCGGCAGCGTGTTGGCCGTCGCATTGCCCGGCTGAGGTTCGCTATTGTCTACCCTAACTGCCAGGAAATTGCGCCCTCCCTTACGGATCGCATCGGTCGCGTCGAAACGAAACCGCGAGAAACCGCCGGCATGTGCGCCCAATCGTTTGCCATTGAGCCACACTTCGGCAGTGCGGCTCGCTGCATCGAATTCAAGCCAAACTCTCTTGGTGGGCCCGGTCGCCGGACTAACAAAGGAAAGGCGATACCACGCCACCCCCATATACTTGTCGATCTTACGCCCGGAGGAGCCCGGGACATGGGCGGAGGCGTCGTACTCACCAATCCTGTTCCATGTGTGCGGAACCGTGACAGTCGACCAGTCTCGATCGTCGAACTCGGGAGATTGCGCAGGAATGTCTCCCTTGCGGAAGCGCCAACCCTCGCCAAGTTCAACGACGGTTCGCAATCCGTCCGCCTGTTGCGCGTGGGATGCAGCTAAGGCCGGCGTAGTCACAGGGAGTAGGCAGGCCCCGGCAATCGCCATCCAAGCCAGTCGATCATATTTCACCAAGACCATCTCCCTCGTCTCGTTTCTTTCGTGCCACCGGCGCGATCCAGCGCTGCCGGATCTGGAGTTATCGCCTTGGCTCCGCAAGAGCATTCGGCTCGGTGCGCCCATAAGGCGCCGAAGGATCGCGCTGCGGAATGGCGCCCGGATGCATGACGCACCAGCCGGCAAGCCGATGTCCGGCCAGCGCGGACTCGAGTACCGATGCGCCGCGCATGCGTGCTGCCAGGTAAGCGGCGTTGAAGGCGTCCCCTGCCCCGCTCGTATCGACAGGCGTAACAGCCAAGGGCACGGCACAGGCATTTCCGTCAGGAAGCATGCAGCCGCGCGCGCCCAGTTTCACGATCACTTCCTCGCAGCCCAGCCCTTGCCAATGCGCAGCGACGGCGACTTCGTCTCGCGCATCGCACAGCTGTGCTTCATCTTCAAAAGTAGGCAGACCGATATTGGCGAGCGCGATGGCCTGATCACGCCAGTATTGCGCCGCTTCGCGCGATTCCCAGAGCAAGGGGCGGTAGTTGCTGTCGAAAGCGACAAGTCCTCCCGCCTCTCGCACCGCCTTTGCCAGAAGGATGAGGTCCCTGCGGCCCTGCGGCGGCAGGATCGCCATCGAGATCAGCGAGAAATAGAGCAGATCGGCCGCTTCGGCCTTGGCGATTGCCTCCTCGATCTCGGAGATCTCGAACATGGCCCGTGCCGCGCTGCTTTCTCGCCAATAGGTGAAGCTGCGCTCGCCTTCGAGGTTGGTCGAGATCGCGTAGAGACCGGGTCGGCGCGTCGGGTGGGTCGCGACAAGGCTGCAATCGATCCCTTCGCTTTCCCAGGCGCGGCGCAAGTTCTCACTGAACGGACAACTGCCCAATGCAGTCATGTAGGAGACCCGGTGGCCGGACCGTGACAGGTGCACTGCTGTGTTGAGGGTATCTCCCCCAAATCCCATGCGCCAGCCTTCGGCTCCGCCGGGTTGGCGCGAGAGTTCCAGCATGCATTCGCCGAGGCAGACGATCCTGCGCACTTCAGTCATTCCCAACCAGCGATCTCACCAGTTCCACATCGTGCCATCCTCGAGCCGCGCGACCGGCAGATAGGCTGGCTTGTAAGGGTATTTTGCGGCGAGTTTCTCATCGATGTCCACACCATGCCCCGGGGTTTCGCCGACGAACAGCTCGCCCTCGTCGAACCGGTAATCGTGCGGGAAGACCGCGTCCGTTTCCTCGGTGTGACGCATGTACTCCTGGATACCGAAGTTGGGCACCCAGGTGTCGAAATGCAGCGCACATCCCATGGTGACCGGCGACAGGTCGGTGGCACCATGGCAGCCGGTGCGGATCTGGTAGAGAGCCGCCAGGTCTGCGATCCGACGCAGATGCGTGATCCCGCCTGCCCCGACTACCGTTGTACGAATATAGTCGATGAGCTGGTTCTGGATGAGGTCCTTGGCGTCCCAGATCGTATTGAAGATCTCTCCCACCGCCAGCGGGGTGACGGTATGCTGACGCACGAGCCTGAAAGCTTCCTGGTTCTCGGCCGGCGTGCAATCCTCAAGCCAGAAGAGCTGGTAGGGCTCAAGCATCTTGCCGAGATTTGCCGCCTCTTGCGGGGTGTAGCGGTGATGTCCGTCGTGCAGCAGGTGGTGATCGAAACCGTAAGTCTTGCGAAGTTCCTCGAAGAGCTTGGGCACATAGTTCAGCGCCTTGCGCGTATCCCAGCCCGTCACCGAAGGAAGCGCAGCGTCAGCCGGTTCGTAGTAAAGCTTCCCGCGCCCCACGCCATAGGCGTCCTTGATGCCCGGAACACCGGTTTGTGCGCGGATCGCCTTATAACCCATGTCGATATAGTGGCCCACCGCCTCGACGGTCTCACCAATGTCGGAGCCATTGGCATGACCATAGACCATCACGCCGTCACGACTGCGCCCACCGAGCAATTGATACAGCGGCATCCCGGCCATCTTGGCCTTGATATCCCATAGCGCCATGTCGACTGCGGCGATCGCCCGCATGGTGACCGGCCCGCGCCGCCAGTAGGCTCCGCGGTACAGGTATTGCCAGATATCCTCGATCCTGCGCGGATCCATGCCGATCAGGCAAGGAATGACGTGATCTTCAAGATAAGCGACGACCGCAGTCTCACGCCCGTTGAGAGTGCCATCCCCGATGCCGTAAACGCCCTGGTCCGTGATGATCTTGAGCGTGACGAAGTTCCGTCCCGGGCACGTCACAATTACCCTGGCAGACTCAATTTTCATGGTGGCCACTTCCCTCGGAACCGTAGACTTGTATGAACCGGAATTCTTGACACTGCCGCATTGGTCTGTCAATAGGATTGTAACTGGTTTGACCAATATACAGCAGGGCGATAAGTGGCAGAAAACTCAGGACCGCCCTCCCCCCCACCGGAGCCCCGCCATGGGACTCTCGATGATCAAAGTCAGTCGGGGCCACCCGGCTCTTCGCGGGCTTTATCGCCGTCCTTGATAACCTGCCTGTGACAAACGATGAACAGGCGATGGATAGGAAGCGCCAAGACAATGACCCGCCGCCAGTTTGATGCGCCTCTTGCACGGTGAATGAAATGACCAGAACACTCGAATTGCACCCGGACCGGTTGCTGCCTGCCGACCCTTCGACTCGCGCCATCGCCCGCGAGCTCTATCAAAGCATCGCTTCGCTGCCGATCATCAGCCCGCACGGACACACGGACCCGCATTGGTTCGCCGCCAATGAAACATTTGGCAACGCTGCAGACCTGCTCCTTGCCCCTGATCACTATGTGTTCCGGATGCTCTATTCCCAAGGTGTGGATCTGCAAGATCTGGGAATTGGCAAGTCCGATGCCGATCCGCGCGAGGCGTGGCGTCTCTTTGCAGAACGATACCACCTGTTCCGCGGTACGCCTTCGCGCATATGGCTGGATTGGGTCTTCGCAGAAGCTTTCGGGATCGACGTCATCCTGGAAGCGCGGACCAGCGACCTTTACTTCGACGCGATAACAGCCAAACTGGCCACGGATGCATTTCGGCCACGTGCGCTTTTCGAACGTTTCAACATCGAAGTCATCGCGACGACAGAAGGGCCGCTCGACCGGCTTGAACACCATCAGGCCATTCGCAAGTCGGGTTGGTCGGGACGCGTCATCACGGCCTATCGTCCGGATCCGGTCGTCGATCCGGAGTTCGAGGGCTTTCACGACAACCTGGCCAAACTGTCGGAACTGACCGGTGAAGATTGTCATTCCTGGACCGGATATCTTGACGCGCACCGCAAGCGGCGGGCTTTCTTCGCACAAATGGGCGCGACGAGCACCGATCACGGTCACCCGACTGCACGCACGGCCGACCTCTCGGCTGGCGAAGCCGAGGACCTGTTTGCGCGCGTCATAAGGAAGAACTGCAGTGCGGCAGACGCGGAACTCTTCCGCGCGCAGATGTTGACCGAAATGGCAGCCATGAGCCTTGACGACGGGCTCGTCATGCAACTTCATCCCGGTGCCTATCGCAATCACAACAGAGACATCTTCAAGGCCTTCGGACGGGATAAGGGAGCGGACATTCCTTCGCGCACCGAATACGTCTCTGCCTTGAAGCCCCTGCTGGATCGCTTCGGCAACCGCCCGGACTTCACGCTGATCCTCTTCACCCTCGATGAGAGCGTCTATGCGCGCGAACTGGCACCTCTGGCCGGGCATTACCCCTGTCTCCGGCTCGGGCCCGCGTGGTGGTTCCACGACAGTCCGGAGGGCATGCGACGCTTCCGCAAGGCAACGACGGAGACCGCCGGCTTCTACAATACGGTCGGCTTCAACGACGACACACGTGCCTTTCTCTCGATCCCGGCCCGGCACGATCTTGCCCGCCGCATAGATTGCGGTTTCCTCGCCGAACTGGTGGCCGAGCATCGGCTGAACGACTGGGAGGCCGCCGAGTTGGCCCAGGACCTTGCCTACAATCTCGCCAAGAAGGCCTATAAGCTGTGATATCAAGACGAACCGATCGAACCGCGCTGCAGCAAATTCAAGTGCAGGAACGATTTGGTTACGATCGGGACCGCGGGACGGTGGGTATCGTCCACTTCGGGATTGGCGCATTCCATCGTGCGCATCAGGCCTGGTATACGGACAAGGCCATGGATGCTGGCGACAGTGAGTGGATGATCCTGGGCGTTTCGCTGCGATCTGGCGGCGTTTCACTCGAGATGAAGCCTCAAGACGGCCTCTACACGGTGACCGAGCGCTCAGGGGAAGACATGCGATCACGCCTCGTCGGCGCTGTTCAGGACGTGCTGCTTGCGCCAAATGAAAGTGACCGGTTGATACGGCAACTTGCGGACCCGCAAACCCGGATCGTTACATTTACCGTTACCGAAAAGGGCTATTGCCAAACCCCGGAAGGCGCACTCGACTTCTCGCGTACGGATGAAGGCAGTTTTTATCCCTACCTTGCCCAGGCCATGAGGCTTCGCAGCGAGGCCGGCATTTCCGGGCTTACCTTGCTCAGTTGCGACAATCTTTCGCACAATGGTCGCCAATTGAAGCGCCTCATACGCCAATACCTCGAAGCCCGCGCGCCTGATTTGATGACCTGGTTCGAGAATGAATGCCGCTGCCCCTCCTCCATGGTCGACCGCATCGTTCCGGCTCCTACCGATGCCGATCGAGCGGGGCTTGCGGAGCGCCTGGGCATGGAAGATCGTGCTGCCGTATTCACCGAGCCATTCAGTCAATGGGTCATCGAAGACGATTTTGCAGGGGAGCGCCCGCGCTGGGAACGGGCCGGGGCTGAGCTGGTCGCCGATGTGTCATCATTCGAAACGGCGAAACTGCGCATGCTCAACGGCGCGCACTCTGCACTTGCCTATCTGGGGCTTCGGGCAGGACATGACTATATACATGAAGCTATCACCGATATGCGCCTGCGTCCCATCGTGGAAGGGCTCATGCGAGATGAAGCCGCGCCGACGATATCCGTATCTCCCGGCCAGGACCTCGCAGCTTATGCGACCTCCCTGCTCGACCGCTTCACCAACTCTGCCCTGAACCACCGCTTGGCCCAGATTGCGATGGACGGCAGCCAGAAAATCCCGCAGCGCTGGCTGGAAACGCTTGAAGCTAACCGGCAAATGGGACGTCCCTGTCCCTCGATCATTGCAGCCCTGGAGGCGTGGTTCGACCATTTGCGTGGAATGAACGGCACAGTGGAAGATCCATTGTCGGATCAACTGGCCAAGCTTGCAAAGGAGAGTTCGAACTCTTCTCTCGCGCTCTCGATGTTCGGCTGCCAGGGCATTCTGGCAGGAACCTGGAATATTTCGAACGACGAATTGAACGCTGCATTCGCCGAGTAACGGCCTTGCCAATGTTCATCTGGGCCCAAGGCGCGCTGATCAAAGCCGGATGAGGCCGGTGGCCGCTAGAGCCGGCGCATGCGACGTGGAAGCATGTCGAAGTGTGCATGCGCACAGGCCAATCTCGACAACCAACGCGCAGCCCGTTCGCGCGATCTCTCTTGTACACCTTCGGCCTTACGTGCAGCTATACCGAGGTGGTTATAACTTCCCCTCAGGCTTTGCATAAGCAGGCGGGGAGAGCGCTCACATCCTCGAAACGACGGTGAGGACATCGGCGCTCAACCCAAAACCTCCAGGAAATTTGCAATCAAAAGCGCAGCTATTTCAGACAAGGGCTCGTCAAGGCCGCAATAGCCTTCGAATGCACGCACAAGATCGCCGCCTCAAGACAAGGTGCGAGAGCAAAGTCGCCGCCGCTACAGCTTGAGCCTCTGAAAAGCGGCCTCATGACACGCAACGCGGGCTTTCCATACGCAATGGATGATATCCCCGCATCGACCGTACTTGCGCTGGCGTCATCAGCACACCTGGATGACAAGAACACCCATTCAACCTGCACCAGAACTATAGTTTTCGGGGATTTTTGACTTGTCAGTGAAATTCGACTTCGCCAGGCTTGCTCTTGTCAGCGGTCTCTCGCTCGCCGGTGGTTTGACTGTATTCGCGGAACAGGCGAATGCGGCGCCCTACAGCGACTATGCATCGACCCAAGGTGAAACGGCGATCGCGGGCGTGCTAGACCAGATCGCAACGCCGAGCGCGACACCTTATGGTCCGTTGCTCCAATCCATCGACGACCTTCCCGACGCCGCGTCGCAGGCTGACGCGCTGGGGCAGCTTACGCCGCGGGCCTACAAGCTGCTGCCCCGGCTTGCGATCCAGTCGATGGACAGTGCTGACAGGCAAGTCCGCGACTACCTGGCCGAGCGCCGGGACCGGATGCTCGACGCTCCGGCTGGCTCTGTACCGACCGGAGAAGAAAGCATCACCTTCATGCTGACCGGCGGCCTCAAGCAAGGCAATTACAAGGCGCGGGCAGACAGGCCTTCCGCCAACTCTGACAGCCGCTCGATCCGCGCCGGAATTGATGTTACCGCGATGGACGGACTCATCCTTGGCGCCACGATCGGCATTGACGGCATCGACGCCAATCTCGATCGCGCCCAACACCCGCGCATTACCCAGTTCAATGCCAGTGTCGGGCCATACGCCAGCTACACCAACGGCAAAATCTATGCCGATGCGACAGCGGCCTATAGCCTGAGCCAGTACAAGTTGCGCCGACAGGTCGCTTGGTCGGGCTTTTCGGACCAGCTTCGGGCAGGCGTGGAAGGCGATAACGCCTCGGCGACGGTCGAAGTTGGCGGCATCCTGCAGACCGGCGTCCTTCGGGCGCAACCTTTCGTCGGGCTGCAGTATCGCTACGCCGATGTAAGCGGGTTCATCGAGTATGGCGGTGATGCCGCATTGGCCGTTGCCGGATACAAGACGGAATCGGTACGCAGCAGTCTCGGCTTGCGAACATCGGCTGGACTGGAGCGCGGTTCCTGGAATATCCGGCCCACTGTTCGGGCTGAATGGCAACGGGAACTCAATTCCCGTCCGGACAGCCGCGTCGAAGCCGCTTTCGCAAACGGCGACCTCCCGATCTTCACCTTGAAATCCTCACGCATGGCAAGGGATGCCGCGATCGTGGGGGCGGGACTTAGCGCTGTCTACAATGACCGCACTGCAATCCGGATCGGCTACGATGGCGAATTCGCCTCCGACCGCCATATCCATGCCTTCACCCTCACCGCGAGCCGCCGCTTCTGAACCAAACCGTCCAGCGTCGCTAACCTTCGGATTGGAGAGCCGAATTGCGGCCGGAATGAACATGATTGCGCAAGGCCTCCAGTGGGGAGTGGCTGTATGGTAACGTTTTGACGTTGAAAGCGGAGTGCTTGATGGCAGGCTTCTTAAGAGACATCCTCACGACACTGTCATACGAGCCTGCCGCTGCCGACCAGATTCCTGCGGACGGGGCCGCGCTGTCCCGCCTCGATCAACGGCTGGCCGGTTTCGTTCAGAATTCCGGGCAGAACCGCAGCGCAATCACCATCCGGCCGAACGACTGTTCCGTCTGGGACGGGAACCCCAGGGATCAACCCGGCCTGACCTCGGAGAACTGCCGCTCCCTGATCGAATCAATTGCCCAGGAGGACGGGAACCGCATTCCAGTCCTGGTGCGGCGCAACCCACCCGGGAGCGACGCGCCATACGAACTGATCGTTGGCAGTCGCCGGCGCTTTTCGGTCGATTGGCTCAACCACAACGGCCGCCCCGAAATACGCCTCAACGCCCTCGTCGTCGATCTCAGCGACGAGGAAGCGTTTCGCCTTGCCGACATCGAAAACCGCGAGCGCGAGGACATCACCGAGCTGGATCGGGCACGCAGCTATCAAAATGCGGTCGATCGGTTTTATGGGGGAGGTTCAGTCGCGCATGGCAACTGCGCTCAATCTTTCGAACAGCCAGCTGAGCCGGCTACTTGCCTTGGCCCAGATGCCGGAAGAGGTGGTCGACGCCTTCGCAACGCGAGACGAGTTGCGCGTACGGCATTCGGAAGTGCTGACGCCGCTACTGCGCAGGCCTGAGCAGTGCCAGCGGATCCTCGTTGCCGCCCGGGAGATCGGAACGGAACAGCAACGACTCGCTGCAAGCGGAGAACGCATGATCGCTGCTGCTGCGGTGCTCCAACGCCTGAAGGAGGCAGGGACAAGCGGCGATCGCAAAGGTCATGCCGAGACGCCCATAATCATCGGCAATTCACGCGTGGGCAAAGTCAAACCGGCCCGTGACGGATTGGCAGTCGACATGGTCGTTTCGGATGAAACCGACATAGACGAGCTCCTGCACCGGGTCCGCGCAGCGATCCTCGCGAGCCGCGATCGGTCGGCTGCGTCACATGCCATAGCGCTCGACCGAGCCGACGCCTGAAGGAGAACGACACAACTGGGCCGGGACCGGATCGGGGCTGATCCGATCTTTGGCTGCCGCATCTACGCGATAACCTAAGCTGGGGGAGTTGGCGATATCCCGGGGCGAAAGTCCCGGGATATCGTTTTTCTGGTTACGTTAACGTGGGCCAAGCCGCTCTGAGCGGTTCCTGTCCGTTCGCCAAGCCGTCACACACCCGATTCCGGCAGTCTGTACTACCATTGTGCGAACGAACAGCAGCGCCCGTTCCAAGCCTTGCCGCAATTGCAGCCGGATCGGCCATATTTTAAGGAACCGACCAATTGCGCGGGGCATGCATGCTTTTGCCCAATATTGCGTCAGTTTGAGCTGATTTGCCCCTCGTTCCATGAACATCCGGCGTGCCCGGGGCACTTTTGCGTGGTTGAAAGGCTCCTTCCCGAAACGAGATGCGCCGCTTGTACAAGACAAGCATCCCGCTGAACCGACGCGGTTTCTTCTAAACGCGCGTCCGATCATTCCGGCTCTTAGGCTGCCTGCGGAATTCGGGCACACTTTTATGGAGAAGCCAGACATGCCGGGCAATTATTCGCACCGTTCGGCAAGGCACCTGCTGCTTTGCGCAACAACCATTCCTCTTTTTCTGCTGGGAGCCTGCGCCGACGGAGTCGGTTTCAAGGTCGGTGCTGGGGGCGGCGGTTCGCCGTCCGGCCCGACAGATCCCGGTGGTCCTTCCGGGCCCACCGATCCATCCGGCCCGACGGACCCCAGCGGTCCTTCCGGGCCCACCGACCCTTCCGGCCCGACAGATCCCAGCGGTCCTTCCGGACCCACCGATCCATCCGGCCCGACAGATTCCAGCGGTCCTTCCGGACCCACCGATCCATCCGGCCCGACAGATCCCAGCGGTCCTTCCGGACCCACCGATCCATCCGGCCCGACGGACCCCAGCGGTCCTTCCGGGCCCACCGACCCTTCCGGCCCGACGGATCCCAGCGGTCCTACCGGGCCCACCGATCCATCCGGCCCGACAGATCCCAGCGGTCCTTCCGGACCCACCGATCCATCCGGCCCGACAGATCCCAGCGGTCCTTCCGGACCCACCGATCCATCCGGCCCGACGGACCCCAGCGGTCCTTCCGGGCCCACCGACCATCCGGCCCGACGGATCCCAGCGGTCCTACCGGGCCCACCGATCCATCCGGCCCGACGGACCCCAGCGGTCCTTCTGGACCCACGGGCTTCACGGGCACGCTGATCGGCGCCACTGTCGATGACACGACAGTCGTGGGCCCGTCCGGGACGGATACGCTTGCGGACGTAAACCTGCTTCCTTCGACTGCGACGGATGCGCAGGATACACTGGCGGTGGACGTACTGGCCGGGGACGGCACAGTGGTTCAGGTCGTGCTCCCCACGAGCGCGGAAGGCGTTCAGGATACCCTGGCTCCGGTTGGCAACCTCGCCGGCGCCCTGCTCGGCGAACAGGTGGGCAACCTGGTCAACGATACCACCGGCGCCCTCTCGCCCACCGTGGCTAGCCTCACCTCCACGGTCGACCAGGTCGCATCGCCCCTGCTCGATACCGTCAATGGCCTGACCTCGCCCCTGCTTGGCGATGGCGGACTGCTCGAGCCGGTCACCGGTGTCACCGATGGACTGCTCGGCGGCCTCACCGATGGCCTGCCGGTCGGCGGCAACGAGCCGGCGCGCACGTATGACGGCCCGCTGCTCGGCCTCGACCTGGGCAACAATCTCGTCACCGGTCCGACGACTTCCGACACCTTGGCGGGGGTCAACCTGCTCTCCGACGGAACCAGCCTGGCCGAGGGCCAACTGGTCACCGCAGAGGTCCTCTCCGGCGATACCGTGCTCGACGTGAGCCTGCCCACCACGGCAGAAGGCATCACCGACGGCCTCGCCCCGGTCGGCAACCTCACCGGAGCCCTGCTCGGCGAACAGGTCGGCAGCCTCGTCGACCAGGTGAGCGGCACCGCCGCACCGGTCCTCGCTCCGGTCACCGGCATCGTCGACGGCCTGACTGCACCCGTGCTCGATACCGTCAATTCGACGCTGGGCGGCGTGGTCGGCGATACCGCCGGCGGCCTGCTCGAGCCAATCACCGGCGGATTGCTGAACGGCGGGGAGCAAGGTGGCCTGCTGGCGCCTGTCACCGGCGTGGTCGACTCGACCCTGGGCGGCCTCTCCGGTGGCGGCGAGAGCGGCGGGCTGCTCGCCCCGGTCACCGGCATCGTCGATACCCTCACCGGCGGCAGCGCGGACGGCGGTGTCCTCGCCCCCGTCACCGGCGTGGTCGACTCCGCCCTGGGCGGCCTCTCCGGCGGCAGCGAAAGCGGCGGGCTGCTCGCCCCCGTCACCGGCATCGTCGATACCCTCACCGGCGGCAGCGCGGACGGCGGTGTCCTCGCCCCCGTCACCGGCGTGGTCGACTCAACCCTGGGCGGCCTCTCCGGTGGCGGCGAGAGCGGCGGGCTGCTCGCCCCGGTTACCGGCATCGTCGGCTCGCTGACCGGCGGCCTGACCGGCGGAACCGACGGCGCTCCCGATACCGGTACGAGTTCGCCGATCGCCCCTGTCACCGGACTGCTCGGCGGTCTGCTCGGAGGCAGCAACTGACCACCTGAACCCCTTGGTCACCCCCCGCGTAGCCGGCGACCCCATGGCCGGATGCGCAACAGCCCCCTTCTCTTGCTCCTCCAGGGGGAGAAGGGGCGGAGGAGGCAGCCCCAATCTCCAACCCGAGGCTGCCTCCTCCACCTGGAGGACCCATTCATGCCGCAGGATATCGCACCATGAGCCAACCGACCATCGCCCCCCGCACCTGCCATATGGCCTTCCGCCTCAACAATGCGCAGCCCATCACCGCGGCTTACGGACAAGGCATGGTCACCGCCGCCATGGATCACTTCGCTGCCAGCCTGCAGCGCTATCTCGTCGGCCTGCACGGCTACCTCGGCCCGGTCGAACTCGACCGGAGCGGCGAGAACGAGATCATGGTCGCCTGCAAGCGGACCCGCATCGGCCCCGAAGTCATGCGCACCCTGATCGACGAGCTGTGCGCCGGCATCGCCATGGATCCGCTGCGCCACGACGGCCGTCTGGTCCTGCTCTCGGTCACCGCCGGCTGCGCCTTCGTATCCCTGGACGCAGGCATCGAAGCCGATGCGGCAGAGCATGAGGCCTGCAAGGCTCAGGCCCGCCTGCGTCTTGCCGATGCCACCATGCCCAGCGACGGCCCGCTCCTGCCCTCCCAGACCCAGATCCGCCTCTACCGCGAAGACATGGTCCAGGCCGCAGCCCTGCTCGAGCGGATCGGGCGCGAGGAAGCCTTCTTCGTCTGGCGTCCGATCTTCAAGCCGCAGGAACCCGACCGCGTCCTGCACTACGAAGCGCTCCTGCGCCTGCCCGGCGAACAGGGCGAGCAGCTCGAATGTACCCTGGCCTATGCCGCGCTCGAAAGACTGGGGCTGGCCTATCTCGCCGACAAGCATGCCGCATCGCGCGTGCTCGACGAACTCGAGGCTGACCCGCTCGCCAGCATCTCCTTCGCCATATCGGCCCAGAGCCTGTCTCCCCACCTGCATGGACGCGATGCGGCATGGACCGAACTGCTCGCCCGCCTGCGCGCCGACAAGGGCCTTGCCGCGCGCCTCGTCCTGGAAATCCACGAGACAGCGCCAATGACCGGCTTCGCCGAAGTCCAGGCCCTGGTCGGCCAGATGCGCGCGCTGGGCGCCCGCATCTGCATCGCCGGCTTCGGATCGGGCTTCGCCTCTACCCGCCAATTGCTCATGATCCAGCCCGACATCGTCAAGCTCGACAGCATCTTCCTGCACACCGCCTACCAGTGCGAGCGAAACCGAAACCGCATCAGCCACCTCATCGGCCTCGCCCGAACCCTCTCCAACACCCTCGTCATCGATGGCGTCGAAACGCCCTGGCACATGAAACTCGCAAGGGAAGAAAACGTCCAATGGATCGCAGGGCCCCTGCAGGGCCGCGCAAGCACAAGACGCGCATGGCTCGCAAAACCTCAAAAACCACGCGCTAACGGCGGCGAAGAGACCGTAGACGACAACCTGGTTTTCTTGCCACAGCCTGCGGGGCAAGCAGTACAGCTGCGATAAGCGCATTGCCTTTTCAGTTCCGGTCTCAGGCAACACGACAGGCCCTTGCCGGCAATCGCCGGCAAGGGCCATGTCCAACCTGGAATGCGAACCTTGTGCTCGTACCCGTTCGGGTATCGGCCTGCGGGGAGATGCTTATACCTGGTGGACAAAGGCAGTCGGCCGCTATGCACGCGGCCATGCACCGCGGGCCCGGCGCAGTCGTCGTGCTGCACCGCCACGGTCATGCCCCGCTCGGACATCCGGCCTTCGTCGAGCGGATCATCGATTCCAGGACCATTCTCGTCAGCCACGCCATCTGATCTCGCCTTGGCCGGAGGCACGGCCAGATCGAACGCAATGTCGCGATGCTCGATGTTTCCGCAGGCAACGACTGGAGTCTTGTGCGAGTGTGGCATGCGCCGATCCATAACCTGGGCGAGACGCACTGGCCCATGGCAGGATTCCTCTACGGCGGCGCCATTGGCGCGGCTGAAGTGGCATGGCGTGCAAGCGGCGATTCGTTCGCGCGCCGGCATGATCATCATGCGGCCCATACTGATGCCGGCGTCGCCGGCTAAATTACAACCAAAGCGGAAGCTGCCGAAATTCATCGCTATTCCGAGCCATTTGACCTCACTCCTGCGCGCTTTGCGTGTCCGTGCTTCCACCTTGCGGAACGCCAGCCGCCCTCTCCCGGGCGTATTGCGCAATTTTTCGCACCCCTTTCGCGATGCCTGAATTCAGGCATGCCAGATGCACCTCAACATGACTTCATCTAGGCGAGCGGAGGCATTTCCCGGCCCTTATCCTCCGATCGAGCAGCGCCGCATGGCCTGTTCTTACTGGAGGAAAAACACATGTCCATCACTCGTATCGCCCGACTGAGGCGGCAAGCTCTGATCAGTGCCGCAACCCTCCCGCTTCTCCTGCTCGGCGCCTGCGCCGGCGGAGTTGGCTTCCATGGAGGTGTTGGCAATCCCGGTGGCCCCACGGAGCCAGGCGGACCGACCGGTCCGACAGATCCGAGTGATCCATCCGGCCCGACGGATCCCAGCGGTCCTACCGGGCCCACCGATCCATCCGGCCCGACGGACCCCAGCGGTCCTTCTGGACCCACGGGCTTCACGGGCACGCTGATCGGCGCCACTGTCGATGACACGACAGTCGTGGGCCCGTCCGGGACGGATACGCTTGCGGACGTAAACCTGCTTCCTTCGACTGCGACGGATGCGCAGGATACACTGGCGGTGGACGTACTGGCCGGGGACGGCACAGTGGTTCAGGTCGTGCTCCCCACGAGCGCGGAAGGCGTTCAGGATACCCTGGCTCCGGTTGGCAACCTCGCCGGCGCCCTGCTCGGCGAACAGGTGGGCAACCTGGTCAACGATACCACCGGCGCCCTCTCGCCCACCGTGGCTAGCCTCACCTCCACGGTCGACCAGGTCGCATCGCCCCTGCTCGATACCGTCAATGGCCTGACCTCGCCCCTGCTTGGCGATGGCGGACTGCTCGAGCCGGTCACCGGTGTCACCGATGGACTGCTCGGCGGCCTCACCGATGGCCTGCCGGTCGGCGGCAACGAGCCGGCGCGCACGTATGACGGCCCGCTGCTCGGCCTCGACCTGGGCAACAATCTCGTCACCGGTCCGACGACTTCCGACACCTTGGCGGGGGTCAACCTGCTCTCCGACGGAACCAGCCTGGCCGAGGGCCAACTGGTCACCGCAGAGGTCCTCTCCGGCGATACCGTGCTCGACGTGAGCCTGCCCACCACGGCAGAAGGCATCACCGACGGCCTCGCCCCGGTCGGCAACCTCACCGGAGCCCTGCTCGGCGAACAGGTCGGCAGCCTCGTCGACCAGGTGAGCGGCACCGCCGCACCGGTCCTCGCTCCGGTCACCGGCATCGTCGACGGCCTGACTGCACCCGTGCTCGATACCGTCAATTCGACGCTGGGCGGCGTGGTCGGCGATACCGCCGGCGGCCTGCTCGAGCCAATCACCGGCGGATTGCTGAACGGCGGGGAGCAAGGTGGCCTGCTGGCGCCTGTCACCGGCGTGGTCGACTCGACCCTGGGCGGCCTCTCCGGTGGCGGCGAGAGCGGCGGGCTGCTCGCCCCGGTCACCGGCATCGTCGATACCCTCACCGGCGGCAGCGCGGACGGCGGTGTCCTCGCCCCCGTCACCGGCGTGGTCGACTCCGCCCTGGGCGGCCTCTCCGGCGGCAGCGAAAGCGGCGGGCTGCTCGCCCCCGTCACCGGCATCGTCGATACCCTCACCGGCGGCAGCGCGGACGGCGGTGTCCTCGCCCCCGTCACCGGCGTGGTCGACTCAACCCTGGGCGGCCTCTCCGGTGGCGGCGAGAGCGGCGGGCTGCTCGCCCCGGTTACCGGCATCGTCGGCTCGCTGACCGGCGGCCTGACCGGCGGAACCGACGGCGCTCCCGATACCGGTACGAGTTCGCCGATCGCCCCTGTCACCGGACTGCTCGGCGGTCTGCTCGGAGGCAGCAACTGACCACCTGAACCCCTTGGTCACCCCCCGCGTAGCCGGCGACCCCATGGCCGGATGCGCAACAGCCCCCTTCTCTTGCTCCTCCAGGGGGAGAAGGGGCGGAGGAGGCAGCCCCAATCTCCAACCCGAGGCTGCCTCCTCCACCTGGAGGACCCATTCATGCCGCAGGATATCGCACCATGAGCCAACCGACCATCGCCCCCCGCACCTGCCATATGGCCTTCCGCCTCAACAATGCGCAGCCCATCACCGCGGCTTACGGACAAGGCATGGTCACCGCCGCCATGGATCACTTCGCTGCCAGCCTGCAGCGCTATCTCGTCGGCCTGCACGGCTACCTCGGCCCGGTCGAACTCGACCGGAGCGGCGAGAACGAGATCATGGTCGCCTGCAAGCGGACCCGCATCGGCCCCGAAGTCATGCGCACCCTGATCGACGAGCTGTGCGCCGGCATCGCCATGGATCCGCTGCGCCACGACGGCCGTCTGGTCCTGCTCTCGGTCACCGCCGGCTGCGCCTTCGTATCCCTGGACGCAGGCATCGAAGCCGATGCGGCAGAGCATGAGGCCTGCAAGGCTCAGGCCCGCCTGCGTCTTGCCGATGCCACCATGCCCAGCGACGGCCCGCTCCTGCCCTCCCAGACCCAGATCCGCCTCTACCGCGAAGACATGGTCCAGGCCGCAGCCCTGCTCGAGCGGATCGGGCGCGAGGAAGCCTTCTTCGTCTGGCGTCCGATCTTCAAGCCGCAGGAACCCGACCGCGTCCTGCACTACGAAGCGCTCCTGCGCTGCCCGGCGAACAGGGCGAGCAGCTCGAATGTACCCTGGCCTATGCCGCGCTCGAAAGACTGGGGCTGGCCTATCTCGCCGACAAGCATGCCGCATCGCGCGTGCTCGACGAACTCGAGGCTGACCCGCTCGCCAGCATCTCCTTCGCCATATCGGCCCAGAGCCTGTCTCCCCACCTGCATGGACGCGATGCGGCATGGACCGAACTGCTCGCCCGCCTGCGCGCCGACAAGGGCCTTGCCGCGCGCCTCGTCCTGGAAATCCACGAGACAGCGCCAATGACCGGCTTCGCCGAAGTCCAGGCCCTGGTCGGCCAGATGCGCGCGCTGGGCGCCCGCATCTGCATCGCCGGCTTCGGATCGGGCTTCGCCTCTACCCGCCAATTGCTCATGATCCAGCCCGACATCGTCAAGCTCGACAGCATCTTCCTGCACACCGCCTACCAGTGCGAGCGAAACCGAAACCGCATCAGCCACCTCATCGGCCTCGCCCGAACCCTCTCCAACACCCTCGTCATCGATGGCGTCGAAACGCCCTGGCACATGAAACTCGCAAGGGAAGAAAACGTCCAATGGATCGCAGGGCCCCTGCAGGGCCGCGCAAGCACAAGACGCGCATGGCTCGCAAAACCTCAAAAACCACGCGCTAACGCAGATACTGGAAGAGGATCTGCAAACTCGCGCATTCCCCAGAGCTTCGGCCGTCTTTCCCCAACTTGAATGGGCTATGGAGGTGGTTCGAGAATGCATGCACTGGCAATGTCGACCCCAGCTTCAAGATTAAATCTTTGTCGCATGGGCGTTCCAAGGACTGACCTGTGGTGCTTTTCAGGGCAAGCTTGAATCCCATTTCGGAGCAAGCAGCGGAGCAGGATTTCCTGGGGTCGATGGAACGGACAACACCGACGGTACTCGTGATAGACGACGTGGCAGAGATCGTGGAGGAATTGCTCACTCTCCTATCCTTGCGAGAAATTTCAGCCACGGGCGCGCATTCTTTGGACGGAGCCATCGGCGCGCTCGAGAACGCGCCGCAGATCCGCGTTATCGCCTGCGACGTTCGGCTGGGAAAGGAATCCGGTTTCGACATCTGCGACAGAATTCGTACGCATCCGCGACTCAAGGCCCGCAATTTCGCGTACATCTTCATCTCGGGTGACCCCATGCGCCTCAATCAGGCCTCGCATCTGCCCAAGCATTCCATCCTGACGAAACCGGTCGAACCGCGTGCGCTTATCGAACTCCTCAGAGAAAAGCTGGATGCCATGCGAACAATTGGCTAGCAGCAGTTTATGTTCACAAGTGCTCATAGCCGCCTATACCTCCATCCATCACTCAATCACCTGAAGTTCGCTTGAGAAATGGCGACATCAATGGACGAAAATGAGGGCAGAGGAATGAACTGGCTGGAAGTTCACGATTATCGTGAAGGCAATGTGCACGCGTTCTACCCCGAAGAGGGGATGTGATCGTGAACTGCGACAGCAATCGGAATCAGCACTTCGAGATCGAAGCCCTTCGCGCAGAACGCGACGAACTCAAGCAAATTTTCAATGACTTGCAAGCCAGCATCGGCCTCATGCCTATCCGTGACGTCAGTTTTCATCCCGAAAGTGCACGGCTTTCATTTCTTAATGCGTCGGCCCAGACCGCCCATCGATCCAGCCACCTGCAGATCCATCCGGACGACTGCGAGTTATTGAAGGCCCATTCGGCAAGCGATCATGCCTCAGTCGAATTACGTCTCGCAACTCAAGGCCTGGCAAGCTTCATACTCGTATTGCGCAAGAATACCGGGAACGCGCGCTGGGCTTCGGGCCTTCTGGCGAACATCAGGGAACCACGCCACCTGATCGAAGCGGTCTCTGCGAAGAGCAGGCTTGCCGACCTTGGTGAGCGAACATCAGCCATCGTTCACGAGATACGCCAGCCGCTGTTCACGATCGCCATGGCCAACGAAAACTTGCGGCTCATGCTGGACACTCCCGGCGCCTTGAAATCGCGAATGCAAAAGTCTGTCGCGAGGATCGCCGACCAGGTTGCCCGAGCCCAGAACATTGTCCAGCGGACACTCTCCTACGTCTCGACAAACGGTGCAGAGTCGCAATTCACCGACCTGCCCCTGACGCTTGCAAACACCGTTGAATTCCTCGACTCGTTCTTTGAATCCGACAGCATTCAGGTGCGGCTCGATATCCCCCACGAAACGGCAATGGTAGCCCTCGAACAGCTCGAAGTGGAGCAACTCTTCGTCAATGTATTGCGAAATGCGGCCGACAGCATTCGCAAGCGGCGCCAGGCCGGTTGGGAAGGCGAAGGAGAGATTGCAATCAGCGCCAAGATCCGTGACGATCAAGTACTTTGCGAAGTTGCCGACAATGGAGCGGGCCTGCTCCGCAGAGAGGCAAGCCGTTGCTTCGAACGCTTTTACACAACTCGCAAGGAAAGCGGTACGGGTCTTGGCCTCTACATCTGTGAGCAATTCGTCGCCAAGGCAGGGGGCAAGATAGAGCTGTCACCGCGCGAGGTCGGCGGCGCCAGAATTGAGATCCGACTCCCCCTCATCGCCGGGTCAGATATCGTCGCGAGCGAGCCGGATTAGATACTGAGTCGTATCCCGGCCCCTCCCCAGGCATCTGAAATCGCCGTTAATCTCGAAGGCAATTTGCTCGACAAGCCACAATGTGGCGTGGTCCAGCGATTTCTTCGCCAAGGACATTCCAGCCTCGTCGACACACTGCACCCGGATGATGACGTGTGCAGGGCTCATTTCCGCGCTCAGGACGACCGCGCCGGACTTGCGCTCTCCCCCCGCCTTCCCGAATGCCCCAAATGCGCTGAGCAGGGCTGCCACCGCCATGATTTCCAACGCGTGGTGCTGCCCCGGGACCAAGTGATCCAGCGCATTGCCCCTCAGCGTGACCTGTACATCGTGATGGTAGACGTTGGATTTCGTTCCGGCGACGGCCCGTTCCAAAGCGCTGCGCACGTTTAGCTGTCCCTGCGCGGGATTTCCCTCACGCCCGAACCACCGGAACAGGTTGAGAATGGCGGCAGTGCCTTCGGTATGATCGGATATGCGGCGAATACGCTCAAGCAATTGGGTCCGCTCGGGATCGGCAATATCGAGATGTTCGACGATATAGCTCAGGTTGCCATTGGCCATCGAAATTACATTGAGCGGCTGCGAGAGGTCATGCAGCATCCCGCTTGTAATGCGGCCCAACAAAAGGTCTCGCGTGACCACCATGAGGCCGTCCTCACCCCAAGCCAGTACACGTGCATCGAGCATCGCCAGGTGACGCGCCAGGCCTGCTCCGATGAATGCCGCGCAAAACGCGCCGACCAGCATCGCTGTCACGCCCGCAATGCCTGGCAAGAGTAAATTCAACGAAAAGCAGACGGTGCACACGGTCGCAGCGAAGATCCAAACTCTTCCGGGGATCCGGAGCAGAACGGGAGCGAAGCGCGCCGGTAACAGTCCGGCGCACAGCATGAACAGAAACAAGACCCAGAAACCCGGCCCGGCTTCCCACGAGGAGAGCAAAGGCAAAGCAATCAACATCGCCCCTGCTCCGATGAGCGCAACCCCCCTTCCACGTAGCAGGCTGATGGCTCCTGCAATACCCGCGCCCGGTATTGCCGAGGCTGGCGCAGCAAGCGTAGTCAGGCCCAAGACCAGGGCGCAGATAGCAAGGCCTGCGACAAGCAACTGCGAAGAGCGATCGGCAGAAATGCTTCGCCTTGCGTTGCTCAAGAGCGGATCATTCTCCAACGGCTCTTCGGTCGCCGTGGCCGCAGTAGCGGTATCCTGCCCCGCCGGCACTGCGTGGAGCACCTTGCGGGGCCAGTCGCCATGACCGGAATCAGTCTCGAGCATAGTGCTGTGCGACCTGCTCATGGCCAGATCCTCTTGCTACGGTAAATTGCATGGGGTGCGACACACTTTCCATTCCGGGGCAGTGCCCCGCCTTTGCCTGATTTTCTCTTGCACGACTTGGGCATCAGCCCTGGCCCCGCAGAAGTCGATTCCCGATACCTGACCGCCATGCAATCGTTATTACCATTCTCGGAGAAATGGTCGCCAACGAACTGCAGCCAAAAGCGAACGCTCCTTCGCATAAATTGGCTTAATCCAGATCGTTGCGCAATTCGAATTGTCCAAACCGCGCGGATGTCGCAAGTTTTTTACGCCGCATCGCGGAGTAAGGTTAGCATGAAAGAACCGGATCGAACGTTAATATGCTGTTTAGTTATTAAACATCGAAACCCGGCACGGCGAGATTGTGTGCGATTTATGGTACAAGGCAACACAGAGCGCCTTATCCGCTGCTTTTGCGATAATACGTCAAACCTGTCCCAAAGAAGTCGCTTCGGGTTTTTCTCCATGCCCGCTCGCAGATACGACGCGCTATCATGAATACGCAACGCCCCCCTTTGCACGGCTTCAATACGCAAAACGTTGGGTAACCGGGGGCAGGATCAAATTGCGTAAGCGCAAGGTTCTGGGGAAAATGGCATGCGCCTGGGCACGAAAGCGAAGCTGACGATCGGCATAGGGCTGATGACTGCCGGGACTTTCGCCTTTCTGGGTTTCCGACAACTGGGGGATGCGGCAACACCAGTTACCGCGACAATGGCGCAAACAGCACTGCAAAGCCGCATAGAGCCCAAGCTTGTCCTGGCTGCATCGACGCGGAACATTCTGACAGGCGAGACCATCGATGCCAGCATGTTTCGCAGCGCAACCGCGGATCCTGCCGACCATCCCAACGTCGCCGTTCCCAGCGAAGTCGTCGGAAAGGTGGCCACGCGCGACATCCGCGCCAATACCCTGATACCCCGCGCTGCTCTCGGCCAGGAAACCAAGCTTGCAATCCGCGTTCCCCGCGGCATGCGCGCGGTCAGCATCGAAACGACTGCGGAGATTGCCGTCGCCGGCCTCGTCCGCCCGGGGGACCGTGTCGATGTTCAGGTTGTCTACCCCGGATCCGATGCCATCAGCGGTGCACGAGGCAGCGGTCGCAGCGAAGCCGAAACCCTGTTGCAGATGGTCCAGGTCCTCGCGGTAGGGGAAACGATCGTGGGCACGAGGCAGCCTTCGGGCGTCGAGGCACAAGTCTCCTCGCCGCCACCGCCTGCACGCAACGTCACGCTTGCACTGAGCCCCGAACAGGTCTCGGCGCTTACCCTGGCCAGGAGCACCGGCTCTCTTACCCTGTCGCTGCGCAATCCCGATGATGAAGCCCAGATCGAACTGGCGCGAGCGGTATCATCGGCTCCCAGCACACAACCGGCGCGCGCACCTGTAGTCAGGAACCTGGCGGCACCCGCCCCGGCTCCGCGCCCGCGCGCCGTGGCCAAACCCCAGCCGCACGCCATCGAGCTGGTCGTCGGCGGGAACAAGGAAGTCATCTATTCCGGGAGCGGATCGCGTTGAAAACCCTGATCGCATCTAGCCTGCTGGGCGCTAGCCTGCCGCTCATCGCCGCACCAACCGTGGCATGGGCGCAAAGCCCCGAAGTCGTCGCGATCAACGCCGACCGGACATTGTCCTTCCCGCGTTCGATAGGCCGGGTGGAAGTGGACAAGGAAAACATCGTCGCGATCGCCGCACCGACGGACCGCACCTTGCGGGTGACCGGCCTTGCGCAAGGTGACGCGACAGTTTCGGTCTTCTCGGGCGAAGGCAAGCTCATGGGCCGCACGACGATAGAGGTCCGCAATCCTTCCACGGCCCGCTTCACTTCCAGCGACGGGACGGCCAGGACGCTCGTGGCCGGTGAGAAAGTCGTGGCGGTCGACGTACAATTCGCGGCAGTTTCCACCTCAACGCTTCGGGCGCTCGGCTTCAGCTTCTCCAAGCTTTCGGGAGGACTGCAGGGTGCGCTTATCACGCCAAGCAGTCTCAACAGCGCAAGCCTGGGCTCATCGGGTCTCTCCATCGATGCCTCCGCGCCGATCCAGAATGCCTTCAACCTCTTCCTCGCATCGCCCAAGCGCGGCATCAGTTCGGTGCTGAGCGCGCTTTCGTCGAACGGCCTCTCCCAACTTCTCGCCCAACCGACCCTGATGGCCCGCTCCGGCGAAGAAGCCAGCTTCCTGGCGGGCGGCGAATTTCCGGTCCCCGTTCCCCAGACTACGAGCGGGAACGGCAACACTATCTCGATCCAGTACAAGGAATTTGGCGTTCGCCTTTCAGTGACGCCCTACGTCCTTTCCAAAGAGCACATCATCCTCAAGCTTGCGCCCGAGGTGAGCGAACTGGATTACAACAACGGCGTTCAGCTCCAGGGCTACGTGGTTCCCGGCATACGGCGGCGTTCGGCTGAAACCACGGTGGAACTCGGCAGCGGCCAGAGCTTCGTTATTGCCGGCCTGAATTACAGCAGCAGCTCGGTCTCGAAGGACAAGGTGCCTTTCCTCGGCGACATCCCCGTCCTCGGCGCTTTCTTCAAGCGCCAGGAAAGCCAGAAGGAACGCCAGGAACTGATCATCGTCGCCACCCCCAGGCTCGTCGATCCGGTGAGCCCACAGGATGTCCCTCCCCTGCCCGGCGCTTCCGGTCAGGTCGATCCTTCGATGGGCAAGATGATCCTCGGCAACGACGGTGTTGAACAGGCGATAGCCGAATTCGGAGTGGTGAGACGCTGATATGGGCAAAATCCATCTTCTATCGGTCGACCGTACCCTTGCCCAGCGCCTGACCGAGGCATTGGGGGAACGGGTTACCGTCGAAATGGTCCAGTCGCTTGAACTGGTGGACCTGGGCGAGCCCGGGATCGTCGTTATCGACCATGCAGCGATCGCGACAGAGCGCTCGCTGGGCTCGACGATTGCCGCGGTGTCGGACAGCGCGCCGGGCCGCGCCATCGTTCTGGCCACCGATGAACTTGAAACCGAGCAGGTCCTCTCAGCGATCCGGGCGGGCGCAGCCGACGTCATAGCCCGCAACGCTGAAGGATCCGCCATTGCCGGCGTTCTCTCGCGCATTCTCAACTCGGTGATCTCGACCCAGGGCCGTCCGGGCCGCCTCACGCTCGTACTGGGCGCCGACCGTGAAGCGGCTGCCGTGGCCGCCACGGACATGGCCCTTGCCTACAGCACGACGCAGACACCGACCTTGCTTGTCGATTGCACACTGCCCTCGAGCACTGCCGAAGCTTACCTCGACATCAAGGTGGATTACGGCCTTGCCGCCGCAGTCACCGATATCGACAGGATGGACGCAAGCCTCCTGGCCGACGCCCTGGCGCGCCATGAGCCGAGCGGATTGTCCCTGCTCACTTTCGATGGCGGCACCGGTGCCGAACCCGTGGGCCTATCTCCCAATGACGTGATCGGCCTGATCCAGTTGCTGCGCGCGAGTTGCCGCAACATCGTCCTGTGTTCGGGAGATCTTCGCAATGGTGGCCTCCTGCGTGAACTGGCATCCCAGGCGCAGGCCATCGAAATCGTGTGCAGCCAGTCCATTCGCGAACTGGATTCCTGCCGCCGCTTGCTCGATCGGGTCGCACCGGACACGGCAAGTCTGGCCCGCATGCGCCTGCTTGTATGGGGCCACGATCCGGCAATCCTGCTCGACGGTCGCCGCATGGCCGACGTCATGGGCATCGAAGCGCTGATGGGCGTGCCCTTCGACAGGATCGACTACTACAACGCCCTCAACGCGGGGCGGCCCCTCTATCTGGGCAGGGGCAATGCTTCCTACATCCAGGCTATCCGCCGCGTTTGCAACATCTCGGAGCAGCCACGCGGCACGGTCGCCCGCTTTGACAAGCTGCGGCGATCCGTCCTGCGCTCGCTGGAGCGTGCCGTATGAGCCTGCTGACCACCGATACCGTCAGCGAAGCGGCGCCCCAGTCGCCAATGCGAAGCGCGATCACACAACCGTCCTCGAAGCGGATGAGCGACACCTACCAGGCGGTCAAGGCGCTTACCTGCCAACAAGTCATCGAGCATCTCGAAGCGCAAGGCAACACCGCCGAAGGGCTCGAACAGCGCGCCCTGCGCTCGGAGATCGAGCAGGTCATCAACAGCCGCAGCCGGCGTGGTCAACTCGCGCTCAACAGCGCGGAACGCCTGCTGCTGATCGAGGACGTCGAAGACGAACTGGTCGGTCTGGGGCCCCTTGCCCCCCTCCTGCGCGACCGGACCATCGACGACATCATCGTAAATGGCGCCCAGACCATCTATGTCGAGCGTATGGGCTTGCTGGAACGCATCGAAACGCGTTTCCGCGACGATACGCACCTGATGAACATCATCCAGCGCATCGTCGGCCCCATCGGCCGCCGCGTCGACGAGGCCACCCCATATGTCGATGCCCGCCTTCCGGACGGATCGCGCGTCAACATCATCATCCCGCCCATCGCGCTCGATGGCCCCACGCTCTCGATCCGCAAGTTCCGCATGCAGGCGCTGACGATGGCCGATTGCGTCGCCAGCGAGACGATGAGCCAGCCGATGGCAGATTTCCTCGATGCCGCGGTCCGCTCGCGCCTGAACCTCGTCATTTGCGGCGGTACGGGTGCGGGCAAATCCACGTTGCTCAACGTCCTGTCCGGCTGCATCGGGCAGGGAGAGCGTCTCGTCACTATCGAGGATGCGGCAGAACTTCAGCTGCGCCAGGAACATGTCGTCCGGCTCGAGACGCGCCCTCCCAATGTCGACGGCAATCGCGAGGTCAGCGCGCGCGACCTCATGCGCAACGCCCTGCGAATGCGGCCCGACCGCATCATCCTAGGCGAAGTGCGCGGGACCGAAGTGGTAGAGATGCTGCAGGCCATGTCGACGGGCCACAACGGCTCGATGGCCACGCTTCACGGCAATTCTCCGCGTGATGCGCTTGCACGGCTCGAAATGCTGATGGGCTTTGCCGGCCTGCAGAACGACATGCGTGCGATCCGGCGCTTCGTCGCCAACAGCATTCACGTGATCGTCAACATCCAGCGCCTCAGCAATGGTCGGCGGCGGATCACCTCGATAACGGAAGTGACCGGCGTGGAAGGCGAGTCCTACACGCTCAACGAGCTGTTCCGCTTCGAGGAATCACCGCCGATGTCGGGCATGGGCGATTTTCGGATCACTTCCCCGCGTCCCTACCACGGCCCCAGCCTGCGCGACTACGCGCCGATGGTTCGTGGAGCGGAGACATGGTGAAGGGCGCCGCATACCTTATCCTGGCGTTGCTGATCATGGCAGCTCTAGCCTGGTACCTGGTCGGCGAGCGCAGGCGTTCACTGGCAGACATCGATCGTCGCCTTGCGCAATTGTCTGATGCAAACACCCCTTCTCCGCGCCAGTCCGCGCCGCTGACGGTGCCTGAAAGGCTCGCACCGCTACTGGCTCAGGCCCAGCTCGAAGTGACGGCTAGCACCATCCGCACGATCGGCGTTCTCGCACTCCTCACCGGGCTCGGCACCCTTGCGCTCTTCGGTCCTGCGGTGACCCTGCTCCTGCTGATCGGCGTGCCATTCCTCGCTCATGCCTGGGTCAGCGGCCGGGCGCGCAAGCGCATCGATGCCCTGACCGAAGCCCTGCCCCATTACATCGATGGCATCCGCCAGTTGCAGGCCGTCGGCAACTCGCTTTCCCAAGCCCTTGAGCGCGCGCTCGCCGAGGCGCCGGACGTAGTCCAGAGCTATTTCAGCCAGACGGCGCGCAAGCTCGAGATGGGGGCGCCGGTCGGAGAGACGATGCAACAGCTTGCAGACCGGCTCCGGGTCGCCGAAATTTCAATGCTCGCCGCCGCGATCAAGACCAACCTGCGTTACGGCGGTTCGATCACTTCCGCCTTGCGCAACCTCTCGAACATCTTGCGCGAACGCCTCCGGATCAAGCGTGAACTGCTCGCGGCAACTTCCGAGGCGAAGGTCTCTTCCCGCGTACTGATCGCCATGCCCCTGATCGCCATGGCGCTGCTCGTGGCGATGAACCCATCCTACATCGACTTCTTCGTGCAGGACGCCCGCGGCCACACAATGGTCCTCGTCGCTCTGGTGCTCGAGTTCCTCGGCATCTTCGTGATGCGCAGGACAATGAGGCTCGACTTCTGATGGTCCAGGCAAGTGCAATTCTGCTTTTCGTTCTGGCCGCCGCAAGCGTCGCTTTCGCAGGCTGCGGAGCGCGCATGCTACTGGCAGACAACCGACTGCGCGCGCGCCTGTCGGGTCGTCCCCAACGCCCCGGACAGCCGGGCCAGACTTCGCTGCGACTGCCCCGGCTCTTCATGGCCAGAGGACGCGACCGTGAGGAAATCGAAAAGAAGCTTCGCAGCGCCGGGATGTTCGGCAGCGGCGCGCTGGTGACGTTCCTGTGGCTCAGGCTGGCGGCCACCGCAGGCATGGCGCTGGCCGTGATGCTTTACGGATTGATTGCTGCCGGCAACCCGTTCGCCCACGTCTTTCCCCTCTTTGCGCTTCCCGGTCTGACCTACATCGGCGCCAAGTACATCCTGCAAATGCGGGCTACGGATCGTGAGCGGACATTGACCGCGGAATTTCCATTCCTGCTCGATCTCATGCTGATGATGCTCGAAAGCGGCATCTCGCTGGACCAGTGCTTCCGCGCCATTGCGCGCGATGAGCAGGTAGCCGTCCCCCATCACGCACGCCTGCTGGCCATGCTGGTCGATGACCTTGATCGCGGACAGGATTACCAGAACGCCCTCGATCGCTGGGCCGCGCGGGTGTCGGTCGCGGGAGCGCGCGAACTGGCGGCCCTGTTCCGGCAATCGCTGTTCCAGGGTATGGAACTGGTCCCGGCCCTACGCGAGTTCATCATCGAGTTCTCACAGCGCCGCGTCACGCGCGCGCGCGAGGCAATCGGAACGATCACCGTACGCATGGTCATCCTCATGCTCGTCTTTTTCATGCCTGCACTGTTCATCGTGCTGGCTGCCCCTCCGGTCGTTGCCATCTTCGACACCTTGCGGAGTACCGCGCCATGAGCAACCTGCTTCCTGCCAGGATCTCTCTTGCCGTCGCGCTGGCCGTTCTCGCCCCGACCCTTCGTGCAGCGCCCGCCCAGGCCCGCGCCACGGACGTGCAGGAGGCCGGCTCGACGAAATCCCTCTACCTCATGTTGATCCGTCAGGCCCGCAGTGACGGACGACCGCGAGCGGCCCTCGCCTATCTCGACGATTTCGACCGGCGTCACCCCGACGATCTCGAAGCCCGGATCCTGCGGGTGAACTGCCTGCTCGACCTGGGCCAGACCGGCGAAGCCAGCGCTGAAGCCGGAAAGCTTCCAACCGACGATCGCAGCGGTGAAGTGCAACAAGTCCGCGGCCACGTCTTCGCTGCTGAGAAGCACTGGCCCGATGCCATCGCGCAATATGAACAGGCTCTGCTGCTCAAGCCCGCCGATCCACTCACCAGCAACGCGCTCGGATATGCGCGCCTGCAGTCGGGTCAGTTCGAAGCCGCGCTTGAGAACCTGCGGGCGGCCCACGATCTCGCGCCAGACGATACGGTGATACGCAACAACCTGTTGCTGGCGCTTACCCTCGCCGATCACGCGCGCGAGGCCAAATACCTGTTCGAGACGATCGGGGACGAGACTGTGCGCAGCCGGATCCGGCGTGCGGTAGCCGACGAGGTGAACCGACTTGTCGCCCTTGCTACTGTCAAGGTCGAGGCGATGCTGTGAAGCTGCGGCCGGTTGCCTCCTTGCCCGAAGCGCGCGACGGCGTTGTCGGACCGATGCTGGCGGTACTTGGTGTATCGCTTCTGGCAGCCGCCGGCCTCGCGTTGGATGTCGCGCTGTACTACGTCGGTGAACGCGACTTGCGCGCAGCCACCGAAGCGGCGGCCCTTGCCGCTTCCATGAACCCCGGCAATGCCGAGGAACGCGCGCGCGATTACCTCACCCGCAATGGCTATGACGGCGACGTCCTGCAATCGGTCGAAGTCGGACGATACTGTCCTGACGTATCGGTCGATCCGAACCAACGTTTCGACCCTTCGTTCACGCGATGCCCCGGCAATGGCGTCGCCAATGCGGTGCGGCTTCACACGAAAAGGGCCAGCCGGCGCTTCCTCACCGGCGTTTTCGACGAGGCCGTCATTCCCGATATGGAAGTGACCGCTTCAGCGGCCCGGATCGACGAAGCCGGAATCGGTATCACTTCTGGATTGCTCACTGTGACCAATCCGCTGGTGAACGTCGTCAACGATCTGCTCGGTGCCCTGCTCGGCATCAAGCTGCGGCTCAACCAGTCCGACATCGAAGGCATGATGGGGGCCAATGTTGACGCGGGCTTGTTTTTCGATGCACTGGCCAAGCGTAGCGGCAGCACCGGCACTTACGGCGATCTCGTGGCCGGGACTTACGGTATCAAAGACATCGTCATGTCCGCAGCCGATGCCACGTCGAATATCGCGGCGAAACTCGGCCTGCATTCGCTGGGCTCGCAAGTGACGAACAGCTACCAGGTGCCGCTCTCGGACCTGTTTGGGCTCGGCGTCTGGAAGAACATGCCGGTAGGTCATGCGGATTCGCCGCCCTCGCTGCGTGCCGGGATCAATGCCTACCAGCTCGTTACCTTCGCCATTCAGGCCGGTCCCGGCGTCATCGACCTGTCCGACGCGGTAAGCCTGGCCGTGCCCGGCAGCATCGTGAAGATCGGCGCGATCGCAACGGGCCCTGCCGACCGTCCTCGCTTCTCATTCGGCCCCGCCGGCGAAACGAGCGTCGGGACTTCGCTACTGCGGCTCCAGATCCTGCTCGGGCTGGGCGATATCAATCTACTCGGCTTTCCGATCAGCGAGTCCGTGCCGGTCCTTATTGATGTCGCCGCTGCACATGCCGAGATTTCCCAGATTGAATGCACAGACACGGCGGAGCAAGGCCGCGACACCCGGGTCAATGTCACCGCGAGTTCGGGTCTGGTGAATGCCTATATCGGCAAGGCACCGGCCAATGCCCTCACCCGTCCGGTCCCGCCCATTACGGCTGACGACATCAGCCAGGTGCGGCTCCTGAATGTCCTCAACCTCGTGACTGTAGACGCGCGCGCCGTTGCCCAGCCTGTGTTCGGCAAAAGCTCCACGCTCACGTTCGGGCCCGGCGGCAATGGGACGATCGGCTCCCCCGACAGTCCAGGCTCTCCTGCAAGCGTTGGGAACGGGGCACAGGTCGGGCCGCTCATCAGTTCGCTTGTCGACGGCCTGATGGCGCCGGATGGCCTGCAGATCGAGCTGCTTGGACTGTGCCTGCCCATCGTCTGTCAGGGCAGCGAGGATACACTGCGCCAGACCTTGCTGGGCGCGATCACGACGCCGCTGAGCGGTCTTGTCGGAAATACCGCCGATCCCTTGCTGGATTTCGTTCTCGAAGCGCTCGGGATCCAGCTGGGACACGCCACGGTATGGGCGACGGGTGCGCGCTGCGGAGTGCCTGTGCTGATCTGAGAAGAGCTTTTGCGGCATCGGACCGCCTCCCTTCCGATGCCGCGCCGAGCTACGGGAGCAACCTGAAGGAAGAAAGCAATGATTGACTACACGCGTTACCTGATCCGCTCGCTGATCCGCGACGAGCGCGGCCTGACCGCTGTGGAATATGCGGTCCTTGGCGGCATCGTGGTTGCCGGAATTGTGGCTATCGGAAGTGGTTTTCAGGATAATCTGGCAACGGCCTTCTCGAATCTTTTCGCCAGCGCGACAAGCTGACCGAAGGGCATCGGCAATGGATGACCTGCTGCACCGCCTATCTCGTTGCCGTGCCGGCATGGCGGCGCTGGAGTTCGTGTTCCTGGCTCCGGCGCTGCTGATGCTGGTCTTCTCCATCATCGTCTATTCGCTGTACTTCGCAGCCTATTTCGGTGTGCGACAAGCGGCTTCGGAAGGTGCGCGTACCGCACTGGCTGGACTATCCAGCGACGAGCGCATCAGCCTTGCCACAACCCGCGCGCAGGAGATCGTGGACAGTTACGGAAATCTCTTGGGTTCGGGCAAGGATGCCGTGATCACCACCTCAACGGACGGCGCCAACGCCTTCATGGTCACCGTGAGCTACGACATAAGCGACAGTCCGATCATGCGCTACGCCAGCATCCTGCCCCTGCCCGCGACGGACATGAAAGCAAGCGCCACCGTCACGAATGGAGGCTATTGAATGGCTGCCATGGACTTCTTCGGCACGGCCGCACTCGTCCTGTTACTTCTGCCCGTCCTGGTACTGCCTTGGGGCGGCAAAGGCGTTCCCGCTCTGCACTTCGCAATTATTGCTGGTGCGGGCCTCGCAGCGGCATGGTTGACAGGCGGTGCTGCCGCACTCCTGGCCAGCGCGCTTTCGGGTGCCGTTAGCATGTTGAGTATCGCGGTTGCAGTGACAGCTCTGAAATCATGGCAGGGTGTACAAATTTTAACAGGAAGTCATATCCAGCTCCTTGCCACCGGGGCGATTTGGCTGGGTCCTGTAGGCAGCCTTTTAATGCTCTCTTTTTCGTCGATTTTTCTCTTTTCCAGCGCCTTTATCAACAAGGCTAACGGACAACTGCGCCGTCCTGACTTTTTCGCTATTGGCGTCTCGGCGATCCTCATTGTCCAGACCGGACAGATTTTTACCAAGCATTAAGACATCGAACCGAGAAATTTACCACAGCGATGAACCTCATGTCTCAGAATTGGCGGTTGAAATTGGGATCACTTTTCAATCCAAACCAGATCGAAGCTAACGAAGAAACCGAACTGGCTTCTCTCGTTCAGGACAAGCACTCCGGGAGCGTACTGATCGTCGACGACGATCCCGACTGGGGCGAAGAGTGCTCCTACGCCTTGCGAGCCATGGGCTACGAGCCCCTCCATGCTCTAACCCCCCAGGATGCCCTGCGGCTATATCTCGACAGCGATACGACTATCGCGATCATCGATTACAACATGCCCGGCAAAGATGGCATTTCGCTGATCCATGAACTTGCTCGCCATGCTCAAACGCTCGGCCGCCAGTTGCACATCGTCATGGCGACCGGCTATGCGACGAAAGACATTGCCGTGGACGCAATGCGTGCCTCGGTCTCGGATTTCCTCGAGAAGCCGATTCACCCTTCCGATCTGCGGCGCGCGTTGCAGCGCATCAGCGGGCTACAGGACAACCCGGCCGCTCGCGAAACCTTGTTGACCAAGATGTCGAGCCTTAGTTCCGAGCTGAACAGGCTGGCACAGCTTATCCATGAACCACAACCGAATGGCACGGGCAGCCTGAAACCGATGCTCGGACATTCGAACAATGGGCTACAGTTCAAAGGCCCGGCGATCGACAGATCCGTTCTTTGCGATTTCATTCGCGATCAACTGCGGAAGGAGTCGAAACGGCGCGGCATCGGTGGAGGAGCCCTGTTCGGCGATCCGACCTGGGAAATGCTCCTGGACCTGCTGCTTGCCAAGATTGAAGGTCGTACAGTCTCTGTATCCAGTGCCTGCATCGCATCCGGTGCGCCGATGAGCACGGCACTGCGCCTGGTCCGGCGACTGGTCACGGAAGACGTTCTCTGCCGCATCCCCGACGAAAAGGACAAACGGCGACACTTCTTGATCATCAATCCCAAGTTCGAACAACCCTTGATCGATTACCTTTCCGATCAGATCAGCCTCATGAATCCCGGCGTTTGACGAACGCGTTTCGCGTATTATCCGGGAAGGCTTCTTGCGACGATTACCAACCGGTACCCAGAATGGTGGCAATCTGTCGCAAGGTGGGCACCTGCAAGACAAGCACCCCAGCGGCTATAGGCAATCCATAAGGGACACTTTCGGGCTTCACGGCCTGGAAAATCATGTCGAGCAGTTGCATGAGAACCGCGACCAGTCCTCCCAGCAGGATTACAATCATTGCCAAGGTAGCAATCTTCTCTGGCGGAACCCACAAGGAACTGGCTAGGATCAGTTTGACATCTCCCCCGCCAAGGATCCTGAGCGCGAAGAGGATGCTCATGGGAACGGCCAGCAGAAGCGGTACGGACAGGTGCCGCAAAAGCGACAGCAAGCCTGGGCCTCCTGCAGCGCCATAGCAGAAAGGAATGGCCAGAAGGGCCACCGCGAGGCTGATTTCGTTTGGAATCCGGCGCTGACGTACGTCGATCATAGAGGCCATACAAAGAAAGCCTACTGCCAACAGCAAGGCAGCAGACATCATGGCTGCATTGTGCGGTTCGGATTGTCCTGTCAGCGGCCAATTCATTGCAGGGCCTCTGCCCGACCGAACGATCTCGCCGTCATCAGCGCCATTTCGGCCCTTCCACCCAGGTCACAAGGCTCTGGCGCCTTCCGTTGACCACGGGAAGAACCCGATGCTGCAAAAACGATGGGAAGATCAGCATGCTCCCCCGATTGGCAAATGTGGCACCCGGGTTTTGCAGCCCGAAGAATTCGAACTCCCCACCGTTGTACTCATCCGGCTCACTGAGCTGCACGACAACGGAGAGCTTGCGGTCGAATGGCCGCGGAGATTCCAGCCACACGTCCTGATGCCAATCGTAATGACCGGCATTGGTCGCGTTGTACTGCGTAAATTGCAGGTCGAATGGTGCGACAATGTCGGCGCCGAAATTGGTACGGTTCGATGAACTGACAAATGTCATGATGCGTGAAACGATATCTTTCTCACGGTTGGCATCGAGCCAGCGGATCTGTGACGTGCGGTGCCCGCTATTGGCTCGGCGCTGATCTGCGAAACCGACAGTGGCATCCTGCTGCGGGTAACTGAGTGCGCGCTTGGTAATCGCGTCGCATTCAGCTTTCGTGAGGGCTGTAGGCCAGACTTCCCATACGTTCTTCATCGCCGAGTCCCGTCGCTTTCGTTTCTATCGTTGGCTTGATCGCTGCGGGTCAGAAGGTTTTGCGTATACGCAAAACGGGCATTCAGACCCGGCGGGTTACGCTGAAAAAGAAACGCGGCTTCTTCTCATAGAAGTCACGCGGACTCTTGACAGGAACTGCAATCTGCACCTGGGCGGTCCAACCTTTTATCGGAGAAATACGAATACCGCCGCCCGCCGACGCAAGAGAATATTTCTTCGAAGCAATACCAATACTTTGACGACTGCTTGATTTTCCCAATGCACCGTCCGTATAAGCGAAGATCTGGAAGTTGTTGAAGAGGCCTTTACCTGATTTCAACTTCCAACCGACTTCGAGTCCGGCGGCAATAGCCTTGTCGGCAGTGATCGTCCCGACCCGGTAAGCCATACCCGCGCCCTCCCCGCCAAGCGAAAAGCGCTCGGTCGTTGGCAATTTGTCCTGCGTATATTGAGCGCGACTCGTAACCTTACCGGAAAGGCCCGAACCCAGGTCTTTTACCGCCGTGAGCTGGATGTTGACCTTGCGAAACTTCGCTTCGGAAAATCCGGCGATTTCCTTCGCGCCGAGCGCGTCCAGCCCTTGGCTGACCGTGCCCGAAACGCCATAGCCACCGGTCTTGCCGACAGCCGACCAGGTCGCACCAATTCGAATGGCACGCGTCCGAAAACCGCCAAAAGCTGTATCCAGAAAGTAATGCTGGCTATTCGTCCCATCGAGACTCGCGCTGATTACAAGATTCTTGTGGTAGGACCGGATGAGGCGATGGGAGAGCGAAAGGCCAACCTGCTTGGCTTCACCGAGAATGTCAGCCGATCGGGTACGCGTCCGCACATAGGCCCCATTGACCGCCAATGTTGTGCCGTTAGATCCAAGCGGCGTGGCATGGCTCGCCGAGTAGAACTGATAGCGATCGGGCGTGAAGGGGATATAGCCGGAAAAGCGGGTCGTATCCCCTTCACGGATCAGGCCATTGACTGCAATACCAAGCTGCGACTGAACGCCACTCGTCACATTGGTCACGCCGCTGTTATTGACGTCGAGAGTAACCTCAACCTGTTTGCGGCGTACGTTCAACGTCATGGTCACTTCACCCGGACGGCCAGCGGATTTGAGTTTGGCTTCGATCGTTTGTCCGGGAATATCCCGCAATAGCGAGAGCGTACGCTCGATCGAACTCTTGTGCGTTGGAGTTTCCTGCATCAAGCGGCGCATATGCGCAGCGATCAGGCGAGTCGGCGTGCTACGGGATTCGTGCTCAATCGTATAGTTGCCGATGCGACCTTCCAGAACACGCACAATCAGCACACCCCCGCGAGGAACCTGCGTGGGAATGCTCACAGAGTAGAATGCAATGTCGCTAGTCGCATAGGCTTGGCTTACTGCATTGGCGACCTTCTGCAGGTTGGGCCGCGTCAATCGCGAACCAAGGTAGGGAGCAACCGCTCCTTCGAGGACGTCCTGTGCGAGCGTGGCCCCTTCGAACTTGACCTTGGTAAGTTCGATCGCCGCAACGGCACTTGGTTTCGTCGGTGCGGCAACTTCGATCGATGGCCGCGGCGCTTCCGGTGCATTGCTGCGCTCCGGAATATTCGGCTCGATGCGATCCATGCGATCGCGATCGATATTCGCTGCCGGATTGAATTGGGTGGAGACCTGACCGGCATCCTGTGCATTAGCCCCGGTGGTGAGCGCGCAAGTTGCGACTGCTACCGCAAAGCCGATAATGGCCCGCGCGAGCTTCATTAGCCAATCTCGCTTCAGGCCAGGCCCTGGTGCTCTGACAACATATAACATCGCGGGAATGAGCATCTTGGTCGAGTTTGACCCTCTTGGTCCGGAGAACGGCGGATACGCGCCTTCCGACCAATCTACTCATGGTTCTCGTCATCGAGCACGCATCAAAAGAGCCGGTGTGACATCCACCTCTGCTAAACAATATTCATTCCGGTTCGAGTGCCTGGATACACGCGGCGAATCCGCATGGGGAATTTGCGAATATCTCCCCATGCAATCTGGACTTGAATGCTTAGGGCCCAAGCCCTTCATTTCGGGCCTTTTCCAAGCATGAAGATCAAATTTGTGCCGGGTCGCCCTCAAAAAAGGGGCATGTTGCGTACTTGCGCGAACCAATTGCATGTCTAGCTGTCGCGGCAGTTCGATACGTGGGCGCAAATCGGCTTCGAGTTTACCTATCAGCTTGCCGGTGTCGGCGCACCGACATCATCGGTCATTCGGCCCCATCCTGCGACCGGCGCTTGGCATAACTGACGACGAAGGCTTCCCATACGCGCAGCCATTCGGTGTCGGTGCGCAGCTTGCCGATTCCGGGAAAGCCGGCGCGGAAGGCGTCTGCCATCGTGTCGACTGACCAGGGCTGGCCTTTTTCGAGGCCTATCTTGCGAAAGGCGGCTTCGCGCGTGCCGAAGCTGAGGCTGCCTTCCGGAAAGGCTCGGAGTTCTTCGGTCAGTTGCGGTGTTTCACGGCGAAACTTGCGCTCCAGGGAAACCGATGATCTCGGTGCCTTTTCAGCTGCAGCAGCCCCGACCAGCCGCAGATGCGGGCCGACCAGCTTGCGTTCGAGCGGTGCCGGAGACGGGTTAAGAACGACCTTGCGACCGGAAAGGTCGACATTCGCGTTCGGATAAACGGCCGAAACCAGCTGCATCGTCTCGCGCACGGTCTGGCGGAACCTTTTCGAATCCGCGCTGTTGCCAAGATGTCGCGCGAGCTGGTCCCAGGAGATCGTCTGCCCCCTGTCGCTGGTAATGCGCGGCAGGCGGTAAGCGAGATAGGTATAAAGATCGAGCGCGGTGGGCGTGCCCTTCAATTCGCGGATCGCAATTTCGTTCAAAGGCACGGCGTGTTCGATCAGATGGCTGTAGAACGCCTCCGACATGCGGATCTCACGTGCAAATGCGCCGTTCTTCTCGAGCGAGCCTGCATATTCGTTGGAAATCTTAACATCGCGCACGGCGAAGGCATTGTCGCCTGCATCCGTGCCATCCCAGCGGATCTGCCATTCGCAGGCGAGCAAGCGGTCAACCTGCTCGCGCATGCGGTTCGCGGTGCCGCGCGGGCCGTAGGATACCGTCTGATAGCCAAGCCGGCGCATCCATTCGGTAAAGTTTCGCCCTAGATAGACGTCGCGTGAGCGCTTAGTGACAGCCTGCGAAAGCAGGTAGATGAGCGCAACGCGTGGATAAGCCCCGTATGGAACGCCAAGGCTCCTCAGCACGGGCTTGCCATCGACGGTCTGCAGGACAGGCCGCGGATTGATGGCCAGGGCATACTTTCCGTCTTCGCGCAGGATCGGCTGCGTTTCATCCTTGGGCCGTTTGGTCGGCAAGGACATCGCGCAAAGCGCGGAGTGAAGAAACGCAGGGACCGGTTCCTCGTCCTGAACGCGCAGGAAGGCATCCATGGTGAGCTGCGTGCCGGCTGTCTTGGCCAGCGAGCGGACACGATCTTCCCCGCCATCCAGCATGGCCAGAGCATATTGGTGCCCGATCGGTTTGCTCGTATCCCCGCTCATATTGCCCATCCCTTCCCGAATCCGGGTCCTAAGGTGCTCATGTAACAACAGCTTTGAGCGAGCTTGGCAAGATGGTTGGCAGTTTTGACGGGTTTTCGCGGTTGAAACCTACAATTCCACCGATGATCTCGGTGCCTTTTCCGTGATGTGCTCCCAAAACCTTCTCAAATTCATCAAAGCCGATTCGCGAATCGGATTTTGATTAGGGATTCTTGTAATAGGTATGCGCTCCGAGATCATCGGTGGCTATGGCTCTGAGATCATCGGTAAAATGCACGCTGATCATCGGTTGGCACCGAGATCATCGGTCCTGACGCAAGCCTGTGCTGCTGCGACGCGGTTGCTTGGGATTCGCGACTCGGAAACAGCCGAGTTGGGGCTAAACGGCTCCGAGATCATCGGTCGGTCGCCCCTCCCCTGCCCTGTGAGCCATGGTCATGAAGTCTTTTGGCACGGAGATCATCGGTGAAGTTGTAAGATTGGTGGACGTTCATTGCCCGAAACTTGCAACAAGGCTATCGTGCGGCCTCAATCTCACAAGTTGGTGCATATGGCGACACATCCCAGTCTTGAAATTCAGCCTGACGACCTGACCAATGATGGCCTTGGCCTGCTGCATAGGAAAGCCCTGACGATCCTTAAAAGGATCAGGGACGGCGCTCTTGATCCGGAAACCGGTCACAAGGTCGGGCCCTCCTTTCCCATTTCAAAGGCAGCCTCGCTCGTGGGCCGAACGGCTTCGGCCATTCGCGAGGCTGAGCGAGATGGGAGGTTGCCGCCCCGCGACCGGACAGCTTCGGGCCACCGGGTGCAATATACCCTGCAGGAACTCGATCACATGCGCGAGGTCTTCGGGACGCGGCCCTGGCGCGAGCCGACCGACACGCCGGCGATCATCTCGGTTTCGAACTTCAAGGGCGGTGTCGGCAAATCGACGATTGCCCTGCACCTTGCCCAACACTTCGCCATTCGCGGCTATCGCGTCCTGTTCATCGACTGCGACAGCCAGGCAAGTTCGACAATGATGTTCGGCTATCGCCCCGACGTCGATCTTGGCGAGGACGACACTTTATATGGGCACTTCCATAATCCGGAACTGCTGGGCGTGCGTTCGATTATCCGCAAGACGCACTTCTTCGGGCTCGACCTGATTCCTGCCAATCTCAAGCTCTACAATCTGGAGTACGAGATTGCGGGCTACCTTGCGCAGCACCAGAGCTTTGACATCATCGATCTCATTGCCCAGGCGATCGACAGTGTCGTCGATGACTATGACATCGTCATCATGGATCCGCCACCGGCGCTGGGCATGGTTTCCATGGCCGTGCTGCAGGCGGCCAACGCGATGGTCATTCCGATGCCGCCGAGCGTCATCGACTTCGCCTCGACAGTCTCGTTCATCGACATGGCGCGCACGACGATGCACCAGCTCGAGAAGCTGGGCGGCAGGGTCAAACCGGCCTATAATTTCATTCGTCTGGTCGGCAGCCGCGTCGATGAAAGCAAGTCGATGCACCGTGAGATCCTGTCGATGATGCGGCAGGTGTTCGGCGGCTCTATGATCAATTCCGTGCTCAAGACGAGCGCCGAAATCGATAACGCCAGCTCCCGGATGAAGACGGTGTTCGAGCTGGATCGGCCGGTGACTTCGCATGAAGTGCACAACCGCTGCGTCAAGTTTCTCGGCGATGTCTGCCATGACATCGAGCAGGATGTCCTGCGCTCATGGGAGAGCCGGGCGGAGCAGGTTTCGTGACCGGTTGCCACGTGGCAACCGGAAGGCCGGGGGCTGCAAAGGCAGACCCGCAAGTGGAAAGATACCCCGCTCTGGTCGGCATGGATTGGGCGCGGGAAGAGGATCAGAATGGGTTTGTTGCCACGTGGCAACTGGCGCATGAGAACGACGGCGGAAGACAGGAAATGCATCATGGCTAAAGGCAATCGCGGCTTCGGAAGCAGCCTCACCGAAGGCTTGGACGACAGCGAACTGGACGTTTCGGCACCGGCTGAAAGCATCATGGCCAGCCGTAGCCAGACCCTTGCCCGCCTCGCTTCGGGCAAGGTCGTGACCGATCGTACCGAGTGGGTCGACCCGGCGCGCTGCAGACCCTGGCGCCTCCACAATCGCGACATCGATCACCTCAACGAGGAAACCTGTCGCGACCTTATCGATGCGTTTCTCTCCGCCAAGAAGCAGCGCATCCCGGCCATCGTCCGCAAGCTCCACGAAGACCCGGAGTATGACTACGAGATTATCGCCGGTGTGCGTCGCTGGTGGACGGTGCAGTGGCTGCGCGAACATCACCACCCCGAGTACGAGTACCTTGTCACCATCCAGCACGTCTCCGATGAGGAGGCCTTCCGGGTCTCCGATATCGAGAACCGGTCGCGCAAGGACATCTCCGATTGGGAGCGCGCGAATGAGTATCTGCGCGCACTCGGCGAATTCTATGACGGGTCGCAGAGTGAGATGGCCGAGCATCTCAAGATTTCCCGATCGTGGTTGACGCGCTTGCTCGACGTGGCGCGCCTGCCGAGCGAGATCGTGAACGTCTTTCCCGACACGCATGACATTACGGTGCGGGTTGCGCGTGACCTCAAGCCGCTCACCGGCGATCAGCGCGCGCTGGGTCTCATGGTCGCGGAAGGTAAGGCCATCATCGCCGAACGCGAGGACCTCGGCGTGAAGCTGACCGGTCCCGAAGTCGCCAAGCGATTGGTGAAGGCGACTGTTGCGACGTCGAAGAAGTCTGCGCAGGAGGAACTGATCAAGACGCGCAAGGGTAAGCCCATGCTGCGCTACTCTCGTCCGGCACGAGGCGGGCTCAATCTCAAGGTGCTGCCGAGATCGGGAGCGACGGCAGATGAAGTGCTCGAGGCCATTCGGGGACTTCTGGACGCCTGACCGGATCCAACCGCAGTGAAGATAGAGGGGCAGGGCGCGATCCTGCCCCTTTTCGTATCAGGGGCGTCTGCGCGCCTATTCTTGCACTCCGAGTGCTGAAACCGACCAGCCATCGACGAAATTTGACCTGATTTGGCCTGTGGTGCGGGGTCGCGTCGTGGATGAGCTTTGGGTCGGACCAGTCCGGTCTTTGCGCTCTACGACCTTCTGCGGCGCCTAAAAAATGGGCAGATCGCCGAAAGTGGGCACGTTCCCGGCTGCAGGAGGCCACATTGCAAGCAACTGCCTAGCTCTCACCTTCGCTTGGGCGGGGCGAAGAGCGGCGAAGCAATTCATCGATGGCATCCATGGAAGATTGGAACTCGTCGATCGCTTGCGACGAGAACGCAAAGTCTTCCTGGTCTTGTACGGCTTGAGCATGGACCACCTCACGCGGCGCAAAGCGATGCATCGTAGCTGCGTTGCGCGAAGTCTCTCCCTCGACAAGGCCAGCCTGCGCAAGCGTGGCCATGATCGTGCGGACGCCCAGACGCGATGCGCCAATCACCTTCTCGATCTGGACGCCGCGCAGGGTACCGAAACCTGCAAGATAGCCAGCGACGTCCCCCGCGCGGCCATTGGAGCGGCAGCTTTGCAACTTGTCGGCGATGCAGCCGGCATCCCTGATTGCATCCTGGATGAAGCGATCGAGAGACCATAGTGCATTGCACAGGGCGGTGAGGCTCTCGCGGTCCCTGCCGGAAGGCGAGGGGGTAAAGGGCATGTCCTGATCGACCGCAGCGCTGCTCTCGAACGTCAAGGTCAGGAGGCCGGGCAGCGGGGCGGCAAACGGCAAGCCATGCCGGGGCGCAAGGTAGCCGCCGGCCAGGATGTCCAGAGCCCACCGGGAATGCGCCTGCTCGCCTACTTCCACTGCAACGGCGGAGCGTGGCCCCTTGATCAGTTCGATCCCGCGCTCCTGCCTTGCAAAGTGCAGCGACTGGCGGGCTGCCGAGAAAAGCGCGGCCACCGGCGAGAAGGGAAGATCCGTATTGCATGGCTCAATCGCGGTGATCACGGCCCTTGCCTCGGCCAGCAAGGCATTGGCATCCTCGTGCCCTTCATTCCGGTCAAGGTCTATCGGGGCGAGGAACGCCTCGCCGATGCGCTGCGAAGCTACTGCGAGGTGATGCCAGGGATTGTGCCTCAATTCAGTCAGGATCGCCTGACAAAGCGCGCGGGGAGGGCGTAGCTTGTGGGCCGAGACATCCGACAAGGTGCTGAGCCCGGCGAACCAGTCGAAGAAGCGCTCATCGGTAAAGGCGTGTCCTTCCTGTCGTAGAGCGGTGATGAGGCTTTCGCGGATGAGCCGGCCAGCCAGCACGATCATGGCGCCGTCATTGGCCTGTGAAACCGCAGACTGGATCCTGCCAAGGTATAGGGCAGAGAGTACCGCGGGGTCACGCTCGAGGGGCATGCCGTCAAAATGGGGCATAAAAATCTCTGTAAATCATGAAGTTGATCGTAATGTATAGCTAACTCATAATTGCTATACACCTTCTTGGACTCAATGTCATCGTATGCTTCCCTGCGCTGCAGGTGCAGGATCAACCTGCTGCCTTCTCCCGCAGCGCGCGCAATTCCGACTCGATGGTCACGATAATCTCCCCGGGGGCTGCCAGCAGATGCTCCGCGTGGTGAGCCGCCATCCAGCCGATCGTCCGCTTGTCGGGAAACCCGGCAAGGCGGGGGCGAGCGACGCCATCGTGGGCATAGCAATCCGGCATGACGGTGAGCCCAAGTCCCGCCGCCACCATCTCGAGAACCCGCTCGTCATTGGTCGAGCGCAGGGAGAAGTGCGGCCTGACCCCGCGCTCGGTGAAATGCCGGCTGATGTCGGACAAGGCCTCGCAATGGCGGCGCACAATCATCACTTCATGGACAAGCTGTCCCGCCTCGATGGTCTCCGCTCGGGCGAGGGGATGGCCTTGCGCCATGGCCAGCGCATAGCCTTCGGACAGGATACTGCGTTCAAGGAAGCGGTCGGCGCCTCTTTCGACCAGCGCCAGCGCCAGGTCGATGCGGCCTTTGGCAAGCTGGCCGGTCAATTCCCTTTCGCTGCCGAACACGAGTTCGAAACGATATGCCTCCTGCGGCCGGGCCGTGGCGATGGCGCTGGCGATGGCGCGGGCCGGGATGGTCGACAGGACGCCGAGCCGGAGCGAGGGCAGGGCGCTGGCCGGTTCCATCGCCTGCTGTGCAAGGTTGAACTCCCGCTCGATCCGCCTGGCATGTGCCAGCAGGCGCGATCCGGCGTCGGTAAGTTCCACGCGTTGGTTCGAGCGCACGAAAAGCGCGTGACCGAGAATTCTTTCGAGCTTTGCGATGCCGACGGACAGTGTCGGTTGGGAAACATTGCAATGGCCGGCCGCACGGGAGAAATTACCCTGGTCGACGACGGCGAGGAAATAGCGAAGCAGGTAGCGATCCAGCACAGGAGGGCTCCGGGCGGCAAGTGGTGTAATCTATAGATAGTGCCAATGCAGTCGTTGAGGTAGGTTCAATTTTTCCTATGCACCGATCCGCGCTATCAGGAACGGCAAGGAGAGACGCAATGACCGATTTCGATTTTGCCCTGGGCGAAACCGCCGACATGATCCGTGAGAGCACGATGCGCTTTGCGACGGACCGCATTGCGCCGCTCGCTGCGGAAATTGACGAGAAGGATTGGTTCCCGCGCGAGCTCTGGCCGCAAATGGGTGAACTCGGGCTGCACGGCATCACAGTCGAAGAACAATGGGGCGGGCTTGGTCTCGGTTACCTTGAACATGTCGTGGCGCAGGAGGAAGTGGCCCGCGCTTCTGCCTCTATCGGCCTGTCATATGGCGCGCATTCGAACCTGTGCGTCAACCAGATCCGGCGTTGGGGCAATGAGGAGCAGAAGGCACGCTATCTGCCCAAGCTGATATCCGGCGAACATGTCGGCAGTCTGGCGATGTCCGAAGCGGGCGCGGGCTCCGACGTCGTTTCGATGAAGCTGAAAGCCGAGAAGAAGGGCGACCGCTATGTCCTGAACGGCACGAAATTCTGGATCACCAATGCCACCTATGCCGATACACTGGTGGTCTACGCAAAGACCGGCGAAGGATCGCGCGGCATCACGACGTTCCTGATCGAGAAGGACTTCAAGGGGTTCTCGATCGGGCAGAAGATCGACAAGGTCGGCATGCGCGGCTCGCCCACAGCGGAACTGGTGTTCGACGACTGCGAAGTTCCGGAAGAAAACGTGATGGGACCGGTCGGCGGCGGCGTTGGCGTATTGATGTCGGGTCTCGACTATGAGCGTACGGTCCTGTCCGGCATCCAACTGGGCATCATGCAGGCCTGTCTCGATGTCGTGCTGCCTTATGTGCGAGAGCGCAAGCAGTTCGGCAAGCCGATCGGGGCATTTCAGCTCATGCAGGCAAAGATCGCCGACATGTACGTCGCGTTGAACAGCGCACGGGCCTACGTTTATGCAGTCGCACGCGCCTGCGATGCGGGCAAGACGACCCGCTTCGATGCTGCCGGGGCGATCCTGCTGGCTTCGGAAAATGCCATGAAGACCGCGCTTGAGGCGGTGCAGGCGCTGGGCGGAGCAGGTTATACCAAGGATTGGCCGGTAGAGCGCCTGATGCGCGATGCCAAGCTTCTGGACATCGGTGCGGGGACCAATGAAATCAGACGCATGCTGATCGGACGCGAACTGATCGGTGCCTGACAGGGGGGGGCACCTCGCCGGACGACCCCAATGCGGAGAGAAGCATGAAACTGCGTTCCTTGTTGTTCGTCCCGGCCGACCGTCCCGAGCGCTTCGCCAAGGCCGCGGCGAGCGGCGCCGACGCGCTTATTCTGGACCTCGAGGATTCGGTCGCGCCTGAACGGAAGCGGGCTGGGCGCGAAGCAATCGCCGCCTGGCTTGCAAATGAGCGCAAGGTGCCGACTTTCGTGCGGGTCAATCCGTTGGACGGCGACCTGACGACCGATGATCTCGGTGCCATTTTGCCCGGCAGGCCAGATGGGATCGTCCTTCCCAAGTCGGAAGGATCGCAATGCGTGCGCCGGCTTGTCGCACTGATGGAGGCGCAGACGGGCGGGAGATGCGCTTTGCCGCCGATCTTGCCCATCGCAACGGAAACGCCCGCAGCGATATTCCAGCTCGGCACTTATCGAGAGGTCACAGAGCGTCTCGCTGGCTTGACCTGGGGCGCTGAGGACCTGCCTGCCGCAATCGGTGCCGCGACCTCGCGGGAGGAGGATGGCAGTTATACGGCTCCATATGAAATGGTGCGCAGCCTGTGCCTGTTTGGCGCCCATGCCGCGCAGACGCTCGCGCTCGAAACGGTCTTTCCGCGTATCGATGCTCCAGATGCCCTAGCGGCTTATGTCGCGCGGGCAAGGCGCGACGGGTTTACCGGGATGATGGCAGTCCACCCGGCTCAGGTGGAGACCATCAATCACGGTTTCACGCCGAGCGAAGCGGAAGTGGCCCAGGCCCGGACGATCGTCGAGGCGTTTGCCGCCAATCCCGGCGTCGGGGCCCTCAAGCTCGATGGCAAGATGATCGATCGGCCCCACCTCGTTCAGGCGCGCCGCATTCTCGATCAGGCCTGAAGCGGTCCGGCACGGAGCTGCGAACGCGTTCAGGGCGTTCGCAAGGGGAGGTGCATGGCTGCCAGCATGGATTCGCGTAAAAGGAGCGGGAAATCCTCGCTCTCGATGAGGAAAGGGCCGGGGCGGTTGATGACCGTGTTGTTGAGCACACCATACATCACCTGAAAGGCAAATAGGACCCGATCCGGCTTGACCCGTTCCTGGTCAATATCCGGATGGGATTGCACGCGTTCGAGATAGGCCTTGGCAAGGCTGTTGGCATTGCGCCGGAACGGTTCCCATGCCTCGGGCGAATCGAGGCTGACCTTGAAGGCCGAACGGAAGAACGTTTCCTGTTTCTGGAAGCGTTCGACCTGCTTGGCCATCAATTTCGGCAGGATTTCTTCAAAAGGCAACGAACGCACCATGCTTTCGAGCATGGGGCCCGATTCGGCGGCTGCGAAGATCATAACGGCCTTGAAAAGCGTGATCTTGTCGGGAAAGCGCGAGTAGAAGGCGCCCGTAGAACAGCCGGCCGCCGCACAAATTTCATGTATGCTGACATCGTCGAAGGGGACCTTGCGAGCGATCCGCAAGGCTTCCTGGATCAGACGATTGCGCAAGGTGCGGCTGCGGGCCTGAAGTGTCGGTATTACCCCGACTTTCGTCAGGTTTTCCTCAATGTCGAATGTCGCCTCCCCGTCAGCCATGCCGAGTGAGATCGCCGATCTGTACGTCCTTGTCCAGCTGAATGAAACAGAATGCGACTCGGATTCGCATTGACGAGACCTCAAACTCGATGATAGATCGGCGGCAACCGGCTCAATGCCGCGTTCGATTGTGGAGGAGAGGAACCTGATGTTTTCCGAATCGCGCATGCCCATGCTCAACCGGCGCAACATGCTGCGCACCGCAATGGCGCTGACTGCCAGCGGCATGATTGCAGCCCCGGTCATGTCCCTGGCCGCAACGGCAGGCGGACCCGAGACCAAGACTGCCAAGGGCGCCAAGCTCGTCCTGCTTGGCACCAAGGGAGGACCTCGGGTTGGCGGCAAGCGCTCAAATCCGGCAAATGCCCTCGTCGTGGACGGCAACGTTTATGTCATCGACACCGGCATGGGCGTGACTTCGCAAATCGTGAAGGCAGGGCTCAATCTGTCCGATATTCGCGCGATCTTCATTTCGCACATGCATTCGGACCACGAGCTCGAATTCGGCAATCTCGTTTACAACATTTGGGCAGCCGGTGTGCTGCGTCGCCCGATCGACGCCTATGGCCCAGCGGGCATGGAGGCCCTTGCCGCGGACTACTGGCACCTCAACCGCGAGGACATCCGCATTCGCATGGCCGACGAAGGCAAGCCGCACCCCGGCACGTTCCTGCGTCCTCACGATTTCCGCCAATCGCAGGGCACGGTCATGTCGGCAGACGGCGTGACGGTTACCGCCTTCACGACGCCGCACCCGCCGATGGAGAATCTCGCCTACCGGTTCGAGACGCCTTACGGCTCGGTCGTCTATTCCGGCGATACCGCCTATAATCCGGCGCTGGCCGACTTCGCGAGGGGCGCCGATGTGCTGGTGCACGAAGTGCTCTACGTCCCGGGTGTCGATGCGCTGGTGAAGCGCGCCAACGGGTCAGCGGCATTCCGCAACCACATTCTCGAAAGCCACACGGCAGCCGAGCAGGTCGGCATGATCGCCAAGCGCGCGGGCGTGAAGAAGCTGGTGCTGAGTCACTTCGTGCCCGGAGACATGGATTGGATCACCGATGACATGTGGCGCGACGAAGCCGCCAAGCACTACAAGGGCGAGATCGTGGTCGGTAGCGACCTGATGGAAATTCCGCTCGGTTAAGCAAAGCCAGGGACATGACCAAGCGTAACCGGACACACCCGCTACGCGATCGAAGCCTGTCCACGGTTCTGATGTTCGGTCTCACGGTGCCGGGCTGCGCTTTCGCAGCCACGGCCGGAGCCGAGCGGCAGGGGCCTGTGCAGCCGATCGCCGAAGCGACTCCTTCCAATGCCAGGGCCGCAGCCGCGCCATCGGCGCGCGACCCGCTGAAATCGCCTTATCCTGCGCAAGCCGATGGGCAGGGGCCGCGCACCGGCCCCAATTATACGATGCTGCGCGGTGCGGAGGACTGGCGGTTCCTGGCCAATCCCAAGGCGAAGCGCGACTGGGCATCGCCGCTCAAGTACATTGCGCTCGACGACGAGGGTTACATCTCCCTGTCGCTGAACGGCGATCAGCGCACCAGCGTCAGCGTTTCGACGCGGCCGCTGCTAAGCGATTCCACGGACCGCATCGAAATCCTCTCGCGCACCACCCTGGGGGCTGACCTGAGGATAGGCCCGGCGGTGCGGGTCTATGGCGAACTCGCATCGGGACATATCTCCGGCAAGAACGAAACCCGTCACCTTGCCAACTTCGAGAACGACCTGGTCGTGCAGCAACTCTTCGCCGAGGTGAGGGCTCCGGTCGCTTCGGGCGTGGCGCGTGTCACGGTCGGCCGGCAGGAATTCTTCGACGGACCGCGCTTCATCATCAGCCCGCGCGACAATCCCAACATTCGCGTCTCGATGAACGGCGCGCGGCTGTCGATGGACTGGAAGCGCTTCCGCTTCAGTGCGTTCTATTTCGAGCCGACCGATCCGGGCAACGGCTTCCTCGATGACGGTATCGGCAATGGCGAGACGCTGACCGGCGCTTACGGCAGCTTTCTGCTTACCGGCGAGGGCGATGCCGGGAAGGGACGGATCTTCTTCGATCCGTTCTATTACAACTTCGAGGACACCGACCGGAAGCTTGGCCCGATCAGCGGCAAGGACCGGCGCGAGACTTATGGTGCGCGGCTGTGGGGCTCGCGCGGCAACCTGTCCTTCGACTGGGCGGCGATCAAGCAGGACGGCCGCTTTGCCGGTCGGCGTGTCGATGCCTGGGCGGTGAGCACCAACCAGTCGCTGGGGCTGGGGAAGGGCAAGTCGGCGCCGCGCCTGGGTTTTCATGCCGACTATGCCTCGGGTGGCGGAACCTATGATGGTGCCGGCAAGGTCGGCTCCTTCAATTTCCTCTACAATGCCACGGTGATCTTCAGCGACGACAACTTCGTCGGCGCGATCAACACCATGGGTTTTGCGCCCACGATCAGCTTCTCGCCCACGCGCAGACTGCAGGTGAGCGCCGAATGGGGATCCTACTGGCGCCCGAACGAGAACGACGCGGCCTATCGCGGCAATGCACAGGCCTATGCCGGCACGCAGAACGTTGCCGGGAAGCACGTGGCGAACATCGCGCGCCTCAAGGCCAACTGGTCTCTCAACCCCCACGTCGCCCTGGCCGGCATGGTCAATTATGCCGATGCCGGAAAGGTCTTACGCCGCGCAGGTTATGGCGATAACCTGTTCGTGAAGACGATGTTGACCTTGCGGTTCTGACGCCGTGATCGGTCCGGTATTCCTGCTTGCCATGCCGGCTGGAGTGCTGGGCCGCCTCCCGTCGGCTGGGCTGCCGGCGGGAGAGGTATACGGGGTGATCCTGAGCAAATTCCGCGGCGTCCAACTCATCCTGGGTTGCGCCATGGCCCTATTTGCAGGCGGCATTGCGTTCCAGACGTTGAGCTTCTCGATGCCCGGGCTCGTGCATGACTGGAACCTTGCCGAAAGCCTGATCGGGCCTCTTCTCAGCGCAGCCATTTTCGGCCTTTTGCTTGGCTACCTTTTCATAGCCCCCCTGGCCGACCGGCTGGGACCGCGTGCAGTGGTCTGCCCGGCCATGCTTGGCCTTGCCGCGTCAATGGGGATCTGCTTCGTCGCACCGAATGTCGAAATCCTTATCCTTGGACGGGTTCTTGTCGGCATTGCCATTGGCGCGGCGTTCCCCTGCGCCGTATCGGCGGCCAGCCAGCACGGTCCCCAGCGGTGGCGCGGTGCGCAGGTCGTCGGGATCTATGTTGCCTATTCCATGGGTTTTCTTGCCGCAGGGCTGGCAAGCGCCTGGCTTGTTCCCCTGTACGGCTGGCGCGCAGCCTGGGGGTTGAGCCTGCCGGCTGCCCTGATCGCGGCGGCCCTCTTGTGGCATGCGCTTCCCGCGCGCCTGCCTCACGCGCCGCAATCGCGTCCTCTCGCATCCCTGTTCGCGTCCGACCTGCGGCAGGGCACCTTGCTGTTCTGGCTGATGTGCTCCATCGGGCTCGGTCTCTTTTACGCCGTGCAGGGCTGGCTACCCTTGCTCGCTGCACGCGAGGGCATGACCTATGCCGATGCAGTGACGGCTGCCAACCTGTTTACCGTGGGCAATGCCGTCGGCGCCGTGCCGATGATCTGGTGGGCCGATCGCATGGGCCCCTTCCGGGCGCTTGTTTGCGTAAGCGCAATCGGCCTTGCTGGCATCGCCCTGCTGGGACTGAGCGCAGGGGAGGGCGGCAAGCCGTTCCTGCTTGCCGCGGTGCTTGCCGGCATCGGCATAGGTGGCGGCCAGAAGGGCATGATTGCGGCGGCATCCCAGTTCTATCCCTCCCAGTTGCGTTCGACAGGCATCGGCTGGGCCCTCGGCCTGGGCCGGTTCGGTGCGCTTTGCGGACCGCTGCTGATCGGTTTCGTGACGATGCACGACGTTGCCGGCAGTACGGCCTTGCTCAGCCTCGCGCTTCCAGTGCCGGCGATCATGCTCGCCGCTTTCTGGCTCGACAGGACTTATGGCCGGATCGACCGCGCCGCAGACCAGCAATCGCCCCAGCAGGCGATGCCCAACGATCAAGTGAGATGATGACCAAAGACCCTCAGTCCATCCTGTCCCAAGGCGCGATGCGGCCGCTGCAGATTGCAGCCGTGGCGCTGTGTATCCTGCTCAACGCACTTGACGGCTTCGACGTGCTGGCGATCAGCTTCGCATCGCCGGGCATTGCCAGCGAGTGGGGCATCGACCGAGCCGCCCTCGGCCTTGTCCTGTCGATGGAACTGATCGGCATGGCAGTCGGCTCGCTGGTGCTGGGCAACGTTGCCGATCGCATCGGACGCCGACCGACCGTGCTGGGCTGCCTGGTCATCATGGCCGGCGGCATGGGCATGGCGACACTCGCCAATTCCGTCTTCGAGCTTTCCCTGATCCGTCTTGTCACCGGGCTCGGCATTGGCGGCATGCTTGCCTGCACCAATGCGCTGGTCGCCGAGTTCTCGAACGATCGCCACCGTAACCTGGCGGTGGCGATCATGGCGGCGGGCTATCCCATGGGGGCTATCATCGGCGGTTCCATCGCGACCAATCTGCTTGCCGATGGACACTGGCGCGACGTGTTTACCTTCGGGGCGGTCATCACGGCGGTATTCCTGCCGATCGCCTGGGTGCTGCTGCCGGAATCGATCGGCTATCTGGCGCAAAAGCGCGGCCCCAATGCGCTTGAGCGGATCAATGTCACCCTGCACCGCCTGGGGCATGACATCGCACAGGCGCTTCCGCCCGTGCCCGAGAAGGCGCCCAAGGTTTCGATCGCGCAGCTGTTTGCGCCGGGCCTCGCGCGCGTGACGATATTGCTGACGCTCGCTTACTTTTGCCACATCATGACCTTCTACTACATCATCAAGTGGATCCCGAAGATCGTGGTCGACATGGGTTACGTCGCGTCGAAGGCCGGCGACGTGCTGGTCTGGGCCAATGTCGGCGGCCTGCTCGGCGCCTCGCTGCTGAGCCTGCTGACGTACCGCTTCGGCGTTCGCGCGCTGGTGATCGCGGCAATGCTGGCATCGACCGTGCTCGTTTCGCTGTTCGGGCAGGAACAGGAAACGCTCACTGGCCTGGCGATGGTGGCAGCGGCGGCGGGTTTCTGCACGAATGCGGCGGTGGTCGGTCTCTATGCCCTGTTTGCCAAGGGTTTTCCAACTTCGGTGCGAGCCGGCGGTACGGGCTTTGCCATCGGCATAGGCAGGGGCGGCGCCGCGCTTGGCCCGATTGTTGCGGGCCTGCTGTTCAATGCCGGACTGGGGCTGGGGTACGTTTCCCTGCTCATGGCGATGGGCTCACTCATCGGCGCGGGCGCGCTGCTGTTCCTGAAAGAGCAGGGCGAGTAAGTTCCGGCCCGGCAATCTTCTTTCCAGAGACTGCCGGGCAATCCCGCCTAGCCGAGCGAAGTGTGGAAAGTGAGTTCCATGTCCTGTGCCAGGCATTCCAGAATGCCCGGGACCAGGCGATCATGGAAGTCGATGTGCATGTGCTTGTCGAAGGCAGCCTCGTCGCGGAAGGTGGCGACGACGTGGAACAGGTCGGGATCGTCTTGCGACTGGAGGAATTCGTAGACCGGCGCATCGGGTTCATGTTCGAAGACGAGGCTCTTCAGCTCCGCCTGCAATTCGATCATGCGCTCGCGCATTTCCGGCTTGGTGCGCAGACGCGCGATGAAGCTCTTGCCAGCCATCGCTTCAGCCTTTCCGATGCGGTTCGAGATCGAACAGCAGCTCGCGCTCGTAACTGCCGTCCATGCAGCCGACGATGCGTTCGATCAGATCCTTGTTGTGGTCGTATTCCATGTGCGCCTTGTCGGAGGCTTCATCGACGAAGCTTTCGTACACGGCGAACATGCCCGGCTCACCAAGACGGAAAAATTGGTAGTGCAGTGTTCCCGGTTCCTGCTTGGAAAGCTCTTCCATCTGCCGTGCCATGGCTATGAAGTCGTCTTGTCTTTCGTCCTTGATGCGAAAACGGGACAGGAAGCTGAAGGCCATGTACTCTCTCCTCAGGCGCGGCCGCGCGATTTTTCGTAGGCGATCCACGATGGCAGGTGTTCGGGGAAGTCACCGGGGGCCGGTGTGTCGTAGGCCCGATTGCGATCGGGCTTGAGCAGGATATCCGGGTACTCGGACAAGGGGACGTAATAGAGGAAGGAAATCACGCGCTCGGCGAACTTCCAGCCCTGATCGGTATGACGGTAGCGGTCTGCGTAACGTATCGCGGCAACCATCATCTGGCCCTTGCGCATCAGTTCGGCATGGCCCGAAACGCGACCGGTCGCCTCCCGGGAGCCGTCGCCCGCGAAATCGATCTGTATGTCGTGCATGAAATGGTGGCCCGGGCCCAGGACATCGAAGCGACCATGGTACTGTTCGATGATGTCATCGGCACCCTTGGCATACATGACGCCGTCGGCGGACCTGAGGATGCCGTCTTCGGTGAACAGCGAGCGCACGGATTCGATCAGGCGATCGTCTATATCGAAGCTGTAATGAGCGATGAGCTGCCGGATCTGCGATTCGGCTTCGAGCCTCGCGACGCGGGCCTCCAGTCCATCCATTCGTTGCTCTCCCGGGCCTTCGCCGAGGCGGTCGCTGCCACCGGCATGGTCTTCACGGCAGCATAGGCAAGTGCAGAATAAAAACAATCATGAATGCATCATATCTGGCGTCTCGTGCTCGCCCATGTGGTGCATCGCCGGGGAGGATCGCAGCCTGACTGATGCGGCAAAGGCACACTTCGCCCTAACGCCAATAAAAACAAACATGATTGATTGCTTCACGAAAAAATCCTGTTATCCAGTCAGTCAACTCGCAAACAATGGCGAGGCCACAAGGAGAGAGCGAATGCTGACTAAGAGGCTCTATGGGTCAACATGTGCGCTGGCACTGATTACGGGAATGCTGGCCAGCCCCGCCTGGGCGCAGGATGCAACCGGTAGCGCGGGCGCTCAGGATGCGGCGCAACCGGCCAAGTCGCAAGCGACGTCCACCGGTCTGGCCGAAATCGTCGTGACCGCTACCCGCCGCGCTACCGACCTCCAGTCGACCCCGGTATCGGTGTCGGCGGTCGACAGTTCCCTGATCCAGCAGGCGAGCCCGCGCGACCTTGGCGATCTCGCCGCGTTCGTGCCGAACTTCTCTGCCGCGACGATCGCAAACTTCAACGCGGCCAGCTTTGCCATGCGCGGCGTGGGCCAGACCTCGATCATCGTATACTTCGAACCGCCGGTCGCAGTTCTCGTCGACGACTTCGTGGTTCCCTCGGTCCAGACCCAGTTGCTCGATACCTTCGATGTCGCCCAGGTCGAAGTCCTGCGCGGTCCGCAGGGCACTCTGTTCGGCAAGAACACGACGGGCGGCGTCGTCACCGTGCGCACCAAGAAGCCGATCATCGATTACGTAGGCGTCGAAGGCCGCATGGAATTCGGCGATTTCGGCGAGAAGAAGATCCAGGCCGCCATGAACGTGCCGATCAGCGACTTCGCCGCCGTGCGGCTTGTTGGCGGTTACGAGAAGTCTGACGGCTATTACAAGAACGGGGCCTGCTATGGCCCTGTGACCGGGTTCGTGACCAACAAGTTCGAAGGCTCGACGGGATGCCTCGACAACGCGACGCTAGGCGGCAAGGATGTCTGGCAGGCCCGCGCCAAGCTGCTGGTCGAACCGACACCCGAACTCAGCGCGCTGTTCCAGTACGAATGGATTCGCGACCGCTCCGAAGTGGTTCCCTCGGTCAACGAGAACTATCTTTATACCGGTAGCAATGCGTTCCTTACCGATCTGCTCGGTCTGACCGATCCCAATGCGCAGGGAACCGATCCGCTGGATCGTGCAGCCTATACCGGCCGCAACGACGCGCTGCTCTATATGGGCAAGGGGCAGCGGATCTCGGTGGACGGCATCTATGCCAACATCGAATACAATGCCGACTTCGGTACTTTCACCTCGGTGTCAGGCTATCGCTTCCAGCGCTCGCGCATTCCGAATTCCTACGCCGGCGCGACGGCTGAGGGCAGCGACGGGCAACTGCTCTCGTTCTTCGACGCAACCCGCGATGACGACCGCAAGACCTGGCAGCAGGAACTGCGCTTTGCTTCGGACTTCCAGGGTCCGTTCAACTTCGTTGCCGGCGGCTTCTACCAGCGTGACAAGATCGACTTCTGCGTCTCGCAGATCCTCGGCTTCCTCGACCTGACGTCGGGTCCGCTGCCGTTCGGTGAGTGGAACAACACGCCTTACCTGCTATGCAACGCGCAGAAGGCCAAGTCGCGCGCTCTGTTCTTCGAGGGCACTTTCAAGTTCAATGACAAGCTGACCCTTTCGGCCGGTGCGCGTTATACCTGGGACGACAAGACCTGGTACGGCCGCCAGCAGACTTTCATCCCGGCGCTGGGCGGGGGCTTCGATCCCACGCTGACGATCGAGCACGCGCTTGACGCCAGCGTCTACAACTATCCCGCCGGCGTCGTCACCGTATCGGACAAGTGGCGCGAACCGACCTACCGCGCGAGCCTGAGCTACCAGGCTACCGATGACCTCTTCGTCTACGGCACCTATTCGCACGGCTACAAGGGCGGCGGCTTCAACGACCAGATCGGCGGCTTCGCGGCTTTCGGCGAAGATCTCGACGCGTTCCGTGCCGCTGCCCGTGCCACGGATCCGGAAAAGGCCGACAGCTACGAACTGGGCTTCAAGTCGCAGTTCCTCGACAATCGCCTGCGGTTCAATGCGACCGCCTTCTACGTGAAGTACCAGGACCTTCAGAAGCAGCTCAACGTGCCGATCGAGGTCAACGGCCAGCCCAACCAGGTGACGCTGTTCGTCAATGCGGCCAGCGCGACCGTGAAGGGCCTCGAAGTCGAAGCGCAGGCCAATCCGGTGGAAGGCCTGACCCTGCGCGGCGTGCTGGGCTACCAGGACGGCAAGTACAATTCGTATACCGCGGACAATGCCGGATACGATCTCTCCTCCGCTCCTCTCGACCGTGCGCCGAAGTGGCAGTGGACGCTCGACGGTACCTACAGTGTGCCGCTCGGCGATGCCTACAAGATCACTTTCAACGGCAATGTCGCCTATAGCGGGCGTAACCTGAATACCCAGGCGATCGACGATCCGCTGGGCAATACCTTCCTCAATTCCCGGACGCTCGTGAACGCTTCGATCACGCTCGCCCAGGCGGACGACAAGTACTATATCCGCGCCGTCGGCAAGAACCTGACCGACAAGCGCTATCGAGTGGCGGTCCAGAACGTGGCCGGCCTGTGGCTGAACTCGCAATACGGCGCACCGCGCTACTTCGGTGTCGAACTGGGCGTGAAGTTCGGTCAGTACCAGTAAGGATCATGGGGCCCTGCCGTCATCGCGGCGGGGCCCCTTTTCCTTTTTTGCGTCGCAAAGGAAGAGGCCGCGTCCGGCTTTGTGCAGGCAAACGGCCCGAGAGAGGATGAGCGTGAAACATACCCCCCGCTATGCCGCCCCGCGCCTCATGCTGGTGGCTGCCCTGGCTCTTGCCCTGACTTCCTGCAAGGGCGGCAGCGCGCAGGACGCCGACGGCGCCGAGGCGGACCAGCAATGGCTCGCCCAGCTCGACGATGGCAGCGACGGCAAGGACTGGCCCGCCTTCGGGCGGACCTACGGGGAGCAGCATTACAGCCCGCTCAACCAGATCAATGACGGTAACGTCGATCAGCTGGGCCTTGCCTGGTCCGTCGATCTCCCGCCGGGCAATCCGGCGACCGGGCCGATCGAGGTGGACGGGACCGTCTATCTGGCAAGCGGCTACAGCGTCGTGCGCGCAATCGATGTCGAAACCGGAAAGGTGAAATGGACGTACGATCCCCGCGCGCCCGAAGCGTCCGGCATCAAGCTGCGGCAGGGCTGGGGCAGTCGCGGTATCGCCTACTGGAACCACAAGGTCATCACCGCGACGCAGGACGGCCGCCTGATCGCGATCGACGAGAAGACCGGCAAGCCGGTCTGGACTGCCGAAACCTTCGGCAAGGACGATCCCTTGTTCATCTCCGGCCCGCCACGGGTCTTCGACGGCAAGGTGATAATCGGTAACGGCGGTTCGGATGAAAGCCCGGTGCGCGGCTTTGTCACCGCATGGGATGCCGATACGGGCAAGTTCCTCTGGAAGTTCTACACGGTTCCGGGCAACCCCGCAGACGGGTTCGAAGACAACGCCATGAAGATGGCGGCCAAGACATGGTCCGGCGACTGGTGGAACTATGGCGGTGGAGGCAGCGTCTGGAACGCCATTACCTATGACAAGGCCAACGACCAGATCCTGATCGGCACCGGCAACGGGGCGCCGTGGAACCACAAGATCCGCTCGATGGGCAATGGCGACAACCTGTTCGTCTGCTCGATCGTCGCGCTCGATGCCAAGACCGGCAAGTACAAGTGGCACTACCAGATCAACCCGGGCGAGAGCTGGGACTTCAATGCCTCGATGGATATGGAGCTGGCCGATCTGGAAATCGACGGAAAACCCCGCCAGGTGGTCATGACGGCGCCAAAGAACGGCTTTTTCTACGTCATCGACCGCAAGGACGGAAAGCTGATTTCGGCCGAGCCCTTCGTCGAGGTAACCTGGGCGAGCAAGATCGACCTGAAGACGGGCCGCCCGATTGAGAAGCCCAATGTCCGATACGAGAATGGCCCGGTGACCTTCAAGCCGACCCCGATCGGCGCGCATAGCTGGATGCCGATGGCGTTCAGCCCCAAGACCGGACTGACCTACATTCCGGCCATCGATCTGCAAGTGACCTACGACGACACCGGAATTACGCGCGAGAACTTCAAGTGGTCCGGCGGTATGGGCCTCTCCCCCGGGGTAGGCTATTCGATCGGCGATGCCGGGAAGAAGATCACCGGCTGGCTGGTCGCCTGGGACCCTGTCGCGCAAAAGGCGCGCTGGAAAATCCCGATGGAGGTGCATCTCAATGGCGGGATCATGGCAACGGGCGGCAATCTCATTTTCCAGGGCAGGCCAGACGGCGGCTTCTCGGCCTACAATGCCGAAACCGGTAAGCGCCTGTGGAACTTCGATGCCAAGGCGGGCGTCGTTGCGCCTCCCATCACCTACAGAGTCAAGGGGAAGCAATATGTGACGGTCGTCGCCGGGATCGGGACGAGCGCCGGACTTTTCGGTCCGATGTTCGCCAAGTACGGCATCGACTATCGCACCCAGCAGCGCCGCGTTCTGACCTTCGCGCTGGGCGCAAAGGGAACCTTGCCCCCCAAGACGCCCTACAAGCCGGTCGCTTTCGACGATCCCGGCTACACGCCCGATACCGCTTTGGGGCAGAAGGGTGAGCGCATTTTCAACGTTCGCTGCGCCGTCTGCCACGGTACCGCTGCGATCGGCGGCGGTACCGCGCCCGACTTGCGCACGTCGGCGATCCCTTCCGACCCTTCCGCCTTCGCGTCGGTGGTGAAGGACGGGGCACTCGTGCCCAATGGCATGCCCCAGTTCGGGGAATTCACGCAGGCCGACCTCGCCGGACTGCGCCAGTACATCCGTTCGCGCGCTGAGGTGCTGCGCAAGGGCAGCCAGGAAGATGTCGCCGGATCGGTCATGAAGCCGGGGGATTGATCCCCCGGTGGACGGACGGGCACGCGATAAGTTTGGCGAGGCCGAGATCATAATTGGTTACGAACGCGCCGCGTGAGGGCGGCCGCGATTGCAATGTACCGGCCGGTCCCTATCCCTTGCTGCAAATTGATCGCAACAAGGAGTCTTTCGCGTGGCCAGACCTGCACCCCGTCAGATGACCGTCGTTTCCAGCCGCACGGTTTCACCCTCGCTTCTTCGTGTCACACTGGGCGGTGAAGGCATGGCCGGCTATCCCGAAGGGAGTGCCGGCGGCTACGTTAAGTTCATGTTTCCCCCGGCTCCCGGAGCGATGAAGCCGACCGTGCGGACCTACACCATCCGCAACCAGCGCGAGGGCGAGATCGATATTGATTTTGCATTGCATGGAGCCGGCGAAGGTCATGCGGGCCCTGCCACCGCATGGGCTCTGCAGGCCCGGCCCGGGCAGACCGTCGAGCTTGGCGGTCCGGGGCCTGCGAAGCCGCTACCCTCGGGTCTCGATTTCTACATCGTGGCGGGCGACATGACGGCTTTGCCCGCCATCGGTGTCAACCTCGAAGCGCTCGACCGCGATGCCAGGGGCATTGCCATCATCGAGATCCAGAGCGAGTCGGACAAGCAGGCCATCGATGCGCCCGAAGGTGTCACGGTAACCTGGTTGGTGAACCCGGTGCCGGGCTCGCAGCCCGACCTGCTGGTCGATGCGGTGCGCGCTGTTGCCTGGCCCGAGGGCAAGGTCTACGCTTGGGCCGCGAGCGAATTTACGGCGATGCGCGGGATGCGCCAGTACCTGCGGACCGAGCGCGGTCTCGGTCCGGCCGAGCTCTACATCTCCAGTTACTGGAAACAGGGCCTCAACGAGGACGATCACCGCAGTGTGAAGCGTGAGGACATGGAGGCAGCCGGAGAAGGCTGATCCTCAATCTTCGGTCTGGAGCGATAGCACGATGGGCGGGTGATCCCACCGCTCCAGCGCTGCGACGAGGTCGGCCGTGCGAAGGGACAGCGTCGCTGTATTGCGCAAGGGGTGCACGTTGATCGTTTCCTCCGGCGCGAATGCCGCGTCCAGCACGACGGTGACCAGCCCCGCCCGATCGTTGAAGGCGGCGAGCGGGGTGACCGCCCCGGGGATCACGTCCAGCAGTTCCTTCATCGCGCCCGGCTTGCCGAAAGAAAGGCGGCCCGCGCCGAGCCGGGAAGCGATCAACTTGAGGTCCGCGCGTTCTTCTCCCGGCATGGTGATGAGCCAGTAGCGGCCTGCCTTGTCCTTCAGGAACAGGTTCTTGGTGTGATAACCGGGGATATGCCCGGTCACCTCGGCGCTGTCCTCTACCGTTGCCACGGCAACATGATCGTGGACGGTGAAGCTGACCCCGGCGCCCTCGAGGTCGGCCAGCAGGGCATGTTCGCTGTTCAAGACAATTGCGCCGCCGGTGGCTTCAGTGCCGCTCGGGCCAAAGCGCGGTGAGGGCGATCTTGCGGAACTTCCAGCGACCGTCCTCGCGCACATATTCGTCGTCATAGCGGCCGATGAGGAAGAGTGGATTGTCGTGCCCGCCTCGCGTGGCGAAAGGCGATGCCGCAGTCTGGCGGGTTATGAGGTCGAGCAGGAGACAATGTCCCTTGGCCGTATCGGGGCCGGTCAATGTGATCGAGTGGTTGGCGATCAGGTGCAGGGTGTCCAGAGGTCCCTGGCAATGCTGCCAGGTCTGTCGAAACAGCTCGATCACCGCGTCGGCTCCTTCGAAACTGCCGCCGTAAGCCGCGGGATAGGCGCATACGATATCGCTCGCGAAGTTTTGCCTGACGGCCTCTTCATCGATGGTGTCGAAACCGGTCGAATAGGCGATGCGCAGTTCGCGAATGGCTTCGCGCGCGGAGAGTTCTGCCAGATTGATTTCAGTCTGGGTCATTTCAGGTTTTCTCCCGTTTGCGCCTTGCGGCGTCATGTGCTGCCTGCTTGTGATGCCAGTTCATTCAGCAGCTTCTGGATCTCGATGAGTTTGCGCAGGTATTCTTCCCGGTCATCTCCCAGAAGTACCAGTGCTGCGGTTTTCAGGAAGCAGGCGTGCAGTTCCAGGCGGCATTGCGGGCTGTCGCAGGCTCCCAGCGACCAGCGGCGATAGACAAGAAATTCGTGCATCACGTGTTCGCGGGCGAGTTGCTCGATGTCGAGGTCGTCGCGTACCCGATGTTCTGCCTTCATTACCGCATACCACGCCATGAGGCGATTGTAGGCCACTGAGGTCAGTTCCCGCACCTCGAGTTGCCGTTGCTCGGATGCGAACACGAAACCGACGACAACCCGGGCATAGAGTGTGTCGCGTTCCATTTCGCTGACCATCCAGTCCAGCTCCGAAAAGACGACATCGAGCGTATAGGTCTGCTTGCGGCGGGCGATGTGCTCGCGCACTTCCTTCATGCGATCGACGACGGTGGCGCACACGACGCCGTCCTTGTCCCCGAACAGCCGATAGATCGTACGCTGCGCGACTTGTGCCTCCACGGACAGGCGCCGGATCGTCAGGCTGGTCACCCCGCCTTCGCCAAGGATGCGGTGCGCGGTGTCGACGATGCGCTTTCGCCGCTCGCGCATGGCAGGACTGGTGTAGCGACGCCGAATCGATGGCATTTTTTTCGCGGGCTGTTTTTGCGCTGCAGCATCGCGTTCTGGCACTGCGTTTCCTTTTGCCGTTCTGCCGTTTTCTACGAGCGTAAGCGCGCCCAAAGCAATCCCCTCTTGTCTGCCTGCCGTTGCGATGCGGCAAAAAAAGATCATACATGTTTGTATTTTTTCTCTTCACAAAAATGAACATGTGCACTCATTTATAGGAGCCGCACGAAAAATGGCGCGGTGATTCGAACTGCCGCAACAGCAAGGCAGTCGATGGATGAGGGGAACGTTATGATCGGCAACAAACACCTGAATTGCGCCCTGAAACTGCTTGTCACCGGTCTGCTCGCTTCGGCAAGCACGACAGCCCTGGCGCAGACGGCGCCTGATTCCGCAGGCGGCGAAGGCGGGGGTGCCCCGCAGAAGGCAAGCGGCCTTGAAGAAATCATCGTGACCGCAAGGCGCGTCTCGGAGTCGCTTCAGGATACCCCGGTCGCGGTTTCGGCCTTCACTGCCTCGGCTATCGACAACAAGTTCGCAACCGACATCCGCGGACTTGCCGGGGACGTGCCGAACGTGGTCATCACCAATGTCCCGGGCTTCAACGCCGCCTCGATCGGCATTCGCGGCCAGTCCACCGGCGACATCATCCTGACTTTCGAGCCGGCCGTTGCGGTCGTCGTCGATGACTTCGTGCTTGCCCATGTGCAAACCCAGCTCTTCGACCTCTTCGATATCGACCGCATCGAAGTCCTGCGCGGACCGCAGGGAACACTGTTCGGCAAGAACACCGTCGGCGGCGTCGTCAATGTGATCACCAAGCGCCCCGAACCGGGCTTCAGCGGAGAGGTCCGTCTGGGCTATTCCAGCTTCAATACCAAGGACGTGAAGGCGGCGATCAACATCCCCTTCACCGACAACCTCTATTTCCGCGCTGCCGGTTCGTTCCAGGAGAGCGACGGCTATTACCACTTGACAAAGAACAACGACGTCGACGGTATCCAGGGCGTCCCGGGTCGCGGACAGCGCTGGGGCGGATCGAAGTATTTCAGTGGCCGCGCCAAGCTGCTGTGGGAGCCGACCGCCGACACCAACATCATGGCCACTTATGAGATCCTGCGCGATCGCGGGGATTCTCCGCCCTCGGTGAACGAGACGCCGCCGGGTTTCCTGTTCGATGTCCTGGGCTTCCCGGGCATCCAGACGACCGGCGCCAGCCCCTTCGATACCGGCACGACCCTATGCCAAGGTTCGGCCACGGCAGCGACCTGTCCCGGCACCCTGAGCGGGCACCGCATCGATGTGGACGGGCTGTACCTGCGCGGCGAGCACACTCTTGAAGGCGCGGGCACGATCACCGTGGTCGGCGGTTGGCGCCGGGTGAAATCGTCGCTGCCATCAGACTACACCGGTGAGAACGCCTACCTGTTCGTCTCCACCCGCGACGATACGCGCAAGCAGTACAGCGTCGAGGCACGATTCTCCTCGGACTTCTCCGATCGTATCAAATTCACGGTCGGCGCGATGTACTGGGGCCAGAAGATGGACGCCAATGCGACCAGCTTCCTTGGCTTCCTGCGCTTCCTCGGCGATCCGACCGCGCTCACCGATCCCAACCTGTCGACGGCCAACTACAAGGTTGATTCCTATGCGGTATTCGGTGAGGCCGAATACAAAGTGGCCGATCCGTTCTCGATCTTCGTCGGGGCGCGCTACACCAAGGAGAACAAGAGCTTCGCGGTGCAGCCGCAGGTTCGCCGTTCGCTGGTCGAAACCGGGTTCTGGCCGCAGTATACCGACAGCGCCAAGTTCGATCGCCCTACCATGCGCGCGGGCTATCGCTGGGAAATCGCGCCGGGGATCAACAACTATTTCACCTATAGCCAGGGCTACAAGTCGGGCGGTTACAACGAACAGGCGATGTCGGCCACGTCCGCGCTGCCTTTCAAGGAAGAAACCGCTGACAGCTTCGAGTTCGGCCTGAAGACGGAAACGGCGGATCGCGTCCTGCGCGTCAACCTTGCCGCTTTCTACGTGAAGTACAACGATCTCCAGCGAGATGCCGTCGTTCCCTTCATCGATCCGATCACCGGTCTGCCGGGACAGGAGACCCGCACCACCAACGCTGGCAAGGCCAAGGTCTACGGTCTTGAAGTCGAGGCGTCGGCTGCCCCCACCGAGGGGCTGACGCTCGGTGCCGCGCTCGGCTGGCAGCGAGCCAAGTACCTCGAGTTCTTTACCGACGTGGATGGCGATGGCACCAATGACGATGCGTCCTATCTTCACTTGCGCAATGCGCCCAAGTGGACGCTCAGCGGCAATGCCCGTTACGAATTCCCGCCGGCGGAATGGGGTACCATCGCGCTGAGTGCCGATGTGAACTACCAGTCTGAATTCGAATCCACGACGCTCAATGCCGATTACTCGCAGGGCGAGGCGCGCACTCTGGTCGGGGCGAGCATCGCCTGGACCGATCCCGGCGACAGGTATCGCATCGCCATATTCGGTCGCAACCTGCTGGATGAAGTCTATCGCGTTTCGGCCAACTCGGTTGCCGGCCTGTTCAACTTCACGAACTACGCACCGCCGCGCTCCTTCGGCGTCGAAGGCTCGGCGAAGTTCTGATCGATGGTGCCGGGGGCCTCTCCTTGCCTCAGCGCCAGCGGTCGTCCCCCGGGGCGGATCCCGTTCCCGCCCCGGGGGAGTGCCTTTGCGCTATCGCAGGCGATGCGGCTGGCCGACGCCTGCCGGCACGAGATCGAAGGCAAAGCTGACGCGTTCCTCACTGCCGCCGAAAGGCATCGTGGCGTGCCAGAGGTAGGAGGGAAACAGGATCATGCGGCCCGCGCGAGGTTGCATCACATGCGTCGGGCCGCCACCGCCAAGTTCACGCGGAAGGATACCGATGGCGAAGGCGCCTTCGTCGTTGCTATCTGCGGGGGGCGTGTATTCGGGGTAATAGACCCCGGAAATCCAGTTTGGCGCATGAATATGCGCGCCGACTTCTCCACCGGGGCGCAGGATCGTGCCCCACAGGGTCAGGCTCCATTCGGCAGGCAGGGCGCGGAGAAAGGGATGGTCGGTCGCCATTGCGGCAAGACGCGCGTGCTCGTCGGCAAGCCTCGCCGCAGCGAGGGCACACAGGGCCGCGATGGCGGGGCTCTGTGCCTTGGCCAAGTCGTCGCTCTGCCGTCCGCCCCGGGTTACCAGGCCTTCGGGTTCTTCGGTGAGCGAGGGTTGGTTGCGCAGCTCATTGACGAGGTGGGCATTGAACTGGCGCAGATCGGCAAAGCCGGAAACGGCCTCGATGTCGTGCACCGTCACGAAACGGTCGATCGCCATAAGCGCGTCGCGTTCCTTGGCGCGGCCCAGTCTTTCCAGCGCCGCGAGCGAGAGAGCAAGCGGCGTGGTGATCGACGGCGAGGCGCTCTGAAGGCAGCCGCTGACCTCCAGGGCATCTTCGAAACGCTGGGCGCGTATAAGCGCGCGGGTGAGATTTACGCCCAGCACGTGGCTGGGCGCAGCAGGATCGAAACCGGTGCGGAAGGCCTCGGCAGCGCCCCGGGCATCGCCTGCGGCTTCGCGCAGCAGCCCGAGCTGGTTCGTCGCGCGGACATGGCCGGGAATGGCGTTCAGCACCTGCCGGGCGAGGGTTTCAGCCTCTTCCCGGCGACCGAGCGCGGCAAGCGCATCGACAAGGTTGAGCGCGCTTTCGGCATGGCCGGGCCTTGCATCGAGCGCCAGCCGGTAATGGCGCGCGGCCTCTTCGTGCCGGCCGAGGCGGGAGAGCGCCACGCCCAGGTTGAGGTGCGCATCGGGATGGCCCGGTGCAGCCTTGAGCGCGGCTTCAAGTGTATCGACTGCCTCGCCGTATTGCTGCGCGGCGATCAGGCAGGAACCCAGGTTCGCCAACGTGGCCGCATGGCCCGGCCGCAGCTTGAGGGCCGCGCGAAAGGCGGCCAGGGCTTCGACGATGGCGCCCTTGTTCTTGAGCGCGACGGCAAGGTTCTGATGCCGGCCCGGATCGCCGGGATCGGCGTCGCGCGCTGCGGTGAAGGCGGCGATGGCTTCATCGCTCTCGCCCGTGCGCTGGGCAACGATGCCGGCCAGTGTCAGCGCGTCCGCATCGCCCGGTGCGGTTTCCAGCAGCCGCGCAATCAGCGGCCTTGCCGCTTTCGGCTTCGGCCCCTGCGCCGCCCTTGCAGCTTCTTCCAGCAATTGCCCCCACATACGGAAAGGTCTCTCCCATGATTGGCGTCATCATGCATGTCCGCACCAAGCCGGACAAGACGGAGCGCTTCATCGAGCTGATTACCCAGCTGCAGAAGGACGTACGCGCGAACGAGACGGAGACCCTGCTGTTCCAGGTCATGCGCTCCGAAACCGAGCCCAATGCCTTTGCCTTTACCGAGATGTTCACCAGTCACCAGGCGTGGAAGGACCACGCCAGCCGGCCTTACCACGTCGCGATGGCGGACGAAGGTTGGTCCTGCATCGACGGGGAGGCCGACATTCGCAGCTTCGAGCTGCTTGGAGATGCACCAGTTATGGGAGAGACTGCATGATCGGATCGCTTGAAGGACGCATTGCCCTTGTCACAGGATGCACCGGGGGGATCGGCAAGGAAACCAGCCGTGCCCTGGGGGCGGCCGGCGCCACGGTGATCGGGGCGGACCTGCCCGAGGACGGCGGCGGCTGGAACGAGGGCATCGAGTCCTCTGCCTATCACCGGCTGGACGTTACCGACGAGGCGTCCTGGCAGCATGTCATCGCCGCAGTCGAGCGCGATCACGGCAAACTCGACGTCCTTGTCCATGTCGCGGGCATCGTCGTCGTCGAGAAGCTCGAGAATACCTCGCTCGAACAGTGGCGCAAACAGATGGCGGTGAATGTCGACGGTGTGTTCCTCGGAACCAAGGTGGCCATTCCGCTGATGAGCCGCTCTGGACAGCAACTGCCGCATGGCGCGTCCATCGTCGTCATCTCCTCGGTCGCAGGCCTGATCGGTTCGCCGCTGCATACCGGCTATTGTGCGTCCAAGGGCGCGGTACGGCTGTTCGCAAAGGCCTGCGCAATGGAGTTCTCCGCTCTTGGCTACAAGGTGCGCTTCAACAGCGTTCACCCCAGCGGCGTGAAGACGGGTATGGTCGATCACATCCTGCAGCGCTTCGTCGACAACGGCTTTGCCGAGAGTGTCGAACAGGCTGCCGAAGGCCTTGCCCCGGCCCATCCGATCGGGCGCATGGCCGAGCCCATCGACATCGCCAAGGCCGTGCGATTCCTCGCATCGGATGAATCGGGGTATATGCATGGATCGGAGCTCGTCGTGGACGGCGGCTACACCGCGCAGTGACCCCATTTCGCCGGTAGGCTGACCCATTTCTCAGCTGACGTGCACACGGCGCTGCCAGCACAAGACAGAACAGAGCCAAAGAGGAGAGCGACCATGACGAAAGAACACGATCCGGGAAAACTGGGTGACCTCATCGTCAACATCAACGACTGCCGCGAAGTCGAGCTCGGCACGGGCACGACGATCCGATTGCTGCGCTACAGCGAGGAAACCGGCGACTGGGTCTTGTGGGTCCACATGGAGCCGGGCGCAACTTTCGCGCCGCACTGGCATCTCGGGCACGGGCAGTATTTCGTGACCAAGGGCGAACTGATCTACGACGTCGGCTCGGCGCCGGCAGGGACCTACGGATACGAGCCGATCGGTTCTCGACACAGCGAAGCGCGCTGCGATGAAGTCACCGAATATCTGTTCATGGGCCACGGCGCAGTGGCCTTCACGGAAGAGAACGGCGAGATCCGCTTCATCCTCAATCATGAGTTCCTGCGGGATGTCGCCAGCGGTGAGGTTCGCTCCAACATCGCCAACGAAGGAATGGAAGAAGCGGCATGACGAGCGCGTCCAACCCGCGCGCGGACCGCCTGCGCGCCATGCTTGCCGCGGAAGGGCTGGACGCAGTCGTGCTCAGCCACCCGCACGATGTGCGCTATGCGACGGGCTATCACTCCGTCCTCGAACGTTGGGGCCAGATGGAGCCGGTGGCCGCCGCGATCGTCTACGCCGATCCGGACAAGCCGCTTACCCTGGTCATTCCCGAGGCGAACCTGGGCATCGTCGCCGTCCTCAACCGTCAGGAAAAACGCTGTACCTTCGGGGAAGTGCGCACGTTCGAGATGCTCAACTTCTGCGAGGTGAGCCGCTACATCGATCCCGATCGCAAGGGTGGGCAACTGGCGCACGATGCCATGTCGCTGGCCGGGGCGATTGCTGGAGAGTGCCAGGGCGACATCGTCGCCGCGATCGCTTCGGCATTGGCCGATAACGGCATGACCGGAAAGGCGATCGGCTTCGATGAGCCACGCGTGTCGGAGAAGCTGCGCTCACGGCTGGAGCACCGGTACTCGGACGCGCTCGACTTCCTGATCCGGGTGCGGGTCGTCAAGACCGAAGAGGAACTGGCGCGCTATCGCAAGGTGGGCAGGATTGCCGACGCGATCATCGCCCATGCCGGCTCACTTCTTCATGAAGGTGCGGACTGGAACGACGTGCAGGCGCGCATCTGCGATTTCATGGTCCGCCACGAAGTCATCCCCGTCGACGAAGGCGCCATGCTCTTCGGCGGCGCATACGAGCAGGATGACTTCATCCCGGACCTGTTCCGCACCCAGGGCAACCGGGCCCTGCGGCGCGGCGATATCGTCATCCTCGAAACCCAGGGCATCCACGATGGTTTCTGGGTCGACATCAACCGCACCGCCGTCATCGGCGAGCCGAGCGCTGAATACCGCCGCCAGCACGATATCCTGCGCGACGCCTTCCTGATTATGGTGGAGCAGCTGCGTCCGGGCGTCCGCACCGCCGACCTCCCGCAGATCGGGTATGAATACCTGAAGTCGAAGGGCGTGGCCACGCCGGAGAAGCTGCTGGTCGTCGCCCACGGGATCGGCCTCATGCCGCTCGAAATCCCGCTGCCCTATCCTTCCGCCGGCCTTGCCGGGGTGAAGCAAGGCTTCGTCCTCGAGGAGGACATGCTGATCTCGCTCGACAGTCTCTACTTCGGCGCGAAGCTCGGCCCCTGCCACATGGAAAACGTCTACGCGATCACGAAGGACGGGCCTGAGTCGATGTACCAGGCCCCGCTCGAACTGATCGTTGCCCAAACCGCGGACCGCGCCATGGCGCAGCCTGCCGGTGCTGCTTGAGAGAGGAACGATAAGATGAGCCTTGCAGGCGACAACGATCGCAAGATCGAGAAGTACCGGCGGATGCAGCGCATTCGCCAGTTCGAAGCGAAGGCGGAGGCCATCCATGCCCAGGGCGAGATTCCGGGCGCCCTGCATACGTACGCGGGAATGGAAGCCTCTGGCGTCGGCGCCTGCATGGCGCTGCGCGACGACGACTACATGGTCGGCAATCACCGCAGTCACGGGCATCCGATCGCCAAGGGCGCGGCCCTGCGCCCGCTCATGGCCGAGCTGCTCGGCAAGGCGACCGGCGTGTGCAAGGGCAAGGGCGGCTCGATGCACCTGTCCGATTTCGCGATGGGCAGCCTTGGCGAGACGAGCATCGTCGGATCGGGCGCCCCTGTCGCCGCAGGCGCGGCACTGGGCGCCAAGCTGCAGGGGCTGGACCGCGTGGCGCTCTGCTTTTTCGGCGATGGCGCGTCGAGCGAAGGCGCGGTGCATGAAGGCATGAACCTGGCCGCAGTGTGGAAGCTGCCCGCGATCTTCGTATGCGAGAACAACCGCTTCGGCATGTCCACGCCGACCAGCCATGCCGTTGCCGGCGAGAATGTGGCGGATCGCGCCAAGGGCTATGGCATTCCCGGCGTGATCGTCGACGGACAGGATGTCGACGCCGTGGAGGATGCGGTGCGCGAGGCCGTCGATCGTGCCCGCGCAGGGCTGGGGCCGACGCTGATCGAGACCAAGACCTATCGCTATGGCGATCATGCCGTGAACATGGGCCGCGAATTGACCCCGCGCGGACCGGAGCATGACGAGTGGCTCGGCCGGGACCCGATTGTGCTCTACCGGGCGCGGCTGGAAGCGGCCGGAGTGTCAGCCGACGATCTCGACGCCATCGAGAAGGCGGTTGCCGAAGAAGTGGCCGATGCGCTGAGCTTCGCGCGCGAAAGCGCTTATCCCGAATTCGAGGAAGCCTTCGATCATGTCCTGGTCGAGCGACTTCCCATTCCCGATGACGTCCGGGCCCACGCCTGAGGAGGAGAGCGACATGGCAAAGGCAACCTATCTCGAAGCGATCCGGCAGGCCCAGATGGAGGAGATGCAGCGCGACGAACGCGTCTTCATGATGGGCGAGGATATTCGCTGCAATGTCTTCGGGACCACGACCGGCTTCGTCGACATGTTCGGCGAGGAACGCGTGCGCGACACGCCGATCTCGGAAAACGGTTTCATCGGCGCAGCCGGAGGTGCGGCGATGGTCGGCATGCGTCCGATCGTCGATGCCACGATTTCCTCGTTCCTGTTTCCGGCGATGGACCAGATCTGTTCGATCATCGCCAAGTCCCGCTACATCTACGGGGGGCAGGCGCGTCTGCCGCTGGTGCTGCGTTCATGCCTGTTCTACGGCAATTCCAACGCGGCGCAGCACTCCGACCGGCCCTATTCCATGTTCATGAACATGCCTGGCCTCAAGATCATCGCCCCCTCCAATGCCTATGACATGAAGGGGCTGCTCAAGGGCGCGGTGCGCGATGACAATCCCGTCCTCAGCTTCGAGGATTCGACCTGCTGGATGAACAAGTCCGAGCTTCCCGACGATCCCGATTTCGTGATTCCGCTGGGTAAGGGCGATATCAAGCGCGAAGGCACCGACATCAGTGTCATTGGTGTTGCCGGCGGCGTCAACGTGGCTCTCAAGGCCGCCGAGCAGCTGGCCAGGGAAGGCATCTCGATCGAAGTTGTCGACCCGCGCACGCTGGCCCCGCTCGATCGCGACCTGATCGTGCAGTCGGTGCGCAAGACAGGCCGCGCGATCTGCGTCGATCCCGCGCACATGACGTGCAGCGCGGCCAGCGAGATTTCGGCCACGATCGTGGAACATGCGTTTCACGCCCTGCGCGCTCCCGTCGTGCGCGTCACGACGCCGGATACCCATCTGCCGTTCAGTCCGCACATCGAAAAGCCGCTCTATCCCTCGGTCGAGCGGATCGTCGATGCCGCCCGCAGGCTTGTCGGCGCGGCCGCATCGGTTCCGGCCTGAGGAGGAAGACGCATGGCGCAATTTACGGTCGTTCTCCCGCAATATGGCATGGGAATGCAGGACGGCGAAATCGTCAAATGGCTCAAGGGTCCCGGGGACAAGGTCGAAGAAGGGGAGAATCTCGTCGAAGTCGAAGCGGCCAAGACCACTGTGGAAGTGCCTTCGCCGGTTTCCGGAACCCTGCTGCAAATCGTCGCCCAGGAAGGCGAAACGGTCGATGTTCGCGCGCCGATTGCGGTGATCGAAACCGGCTGATCTCCCGCGCCTGCACAGAAGGTGCCGGCTTCGGATCGGTGACAGGACGATAAGGGTAGGGGAGAGCATGAGTATGGCGCAAGTGAACGGGTCGCCGCGCTGGCCGCGATGGTTGGTCGGCGGATTTCTGGCAATCGTGGGTCTGGTCCTGGCCGGCGGAGGCCTGCGCCTCGTCCTGTTGGGCGGTTCTTTCTACTATTTGCTTGCAGGGTTCGCCTGCCTCGCCTCGGCGGGCCTGATCTGGCGTTCAGATCGCCGGGGGCTTTGGGTCTATGCCGCGATGCTGCTGGCAACGTTGGGCTGGGCGCTGTGGGAAGTGGGCGGAGCTTTCTGGCAACTGCTGCCGCGCCTTGCCGGGCCCGCGCTGATCGCGCTGGTCCTTGCCCTGCCGCCCGTACGCCGGGCGCTGACCGATGCCGGGGACAAGGCCACGCGCTTTCTTCCCGGCGCAGCGGGTCTGCTGTGCGTTCTCGTGCTCGTTGTCGCTTACGCCAATGTTCCGGTCTATCTGGTCGGGGCAGGCAGGATGGCACAGGCGATCCCGGTGCCGGCAGTGGACCCGGGTGCAACGCAATGGACGGCCTATGGCGGCAATGCCTCCGGTACGCGTCATTCGCTTGCCGGGCAGATCACGCCGGGCAACGCGGCAAAGCTGGAGAAGGCCTGGTCCTTCGAGACGGGCGATACGGTCGAGAAGCGGCCTGAAATCAAGGTGCCGATTTCGTTCATGGCAACGCCGCTGATGGTCGAGGACCGGCTCTATTTCTGCTCGCCAACGGGCAAGGTCTTCGCGCTCGATGCCGATACCGGCAAGCAGCTGTGGATGCGCGATCCCCACGCGAAGCCCGGCAATGCCCAGATGTTCAATTGCCGGGGCGTTTCCTATCACAGCGACCCTGCCGCGAAGGGTGCATGCGCCAAGCGCGTGATCAGCGCGACTCTGGACGGTCGTTTGCTCGCCAGCGATGCCCTGACCGGCACGCCTTGCAGCGATTTCGGGAAGGACGGCAGCGTCGATCTCGATGCCGGCATGGGGCATATCGATCCACTCATGTCCTACACGACTTCGCCGCCAGCGATCGTGGGCGATACCGCGATCCTGGGGTCCTATGTGCGCGACAACTTCTCCAGGTTCGATCCATCGGGCGTGGTTCGCGCCTATGACGTAAAGACCGGCAAGCTGCTCTGGGCCTGGGACAGCGGCCGTCCCGACGATGCGCCAATGCCCGGCCCGGGTGAGGGCTGGACGCGCGGTTCGGCAAATGCCTGGAGCGTGTTCAGCGCCGACCCGAAGCTCGGCCTCGTCTATCTGCCCACCGGCAATGCCACGCCCGATCATGTCGGCACCCACCGCACGCCGATGCTGGAGCGTTATGCGAGTTCGATCGTGGCGCTCGACGCGGCGACCGGCAAAGTGCGCTGGCATTTCCAGACCGTGCATCACGACTTGTGGGACTACGACATGCCCGCCCAGCCGGTGCTGTTCGATTTCCCGGTCGGCAATCGCACGGTCCCGGCGCTTGCCGCACCGACCAAGCGCGGCGACATCTTCATCCTCGACCGCGCGACCGGCAAGCCGCTCGTCGGCGTAGAGGAGCGTGCCGTGCCCAAGGGTACCTTGCCGGGGGAGACGTATTCGCCGACCCAGCCTTTCGTGACCGGTTTTCCCTCCTTCGCGCCCGATCCGCTGACCGAGGCGGGAATGTGGGGGACCACACCGCTCGATCAGATGTGGTGCCGCATCCGTTTCCGATCGCTGGACTATTCCGGGGCCTTCACTCCGCCTTCCGAGCGGGGCGCGATCCAGTGGCCGGGGACATTCGGGATTCTCAACTGGGGCAGCGTCAGCATCGATCCGCAGCGGCACCTGATGATCGTCAATTCCTCGGCAGTGCCGCAGGAGGTACGGCTGTTCCGGCACGGTGCCGATACCGACAGGCCCGCTGATGCCAGGGATTCGCATGCGCCCGGCTACTTGCCGCAGGTCGGCACCAATTACGGCGTGAGCCTGCTGCCGATGCTCTCGCCGCTTGGCATTCCCTGCGAGGCGCCGCCCTGGGGTCATATAGCCGCGATCGACCTGAAGACCCGCAAGCTGGCCTGGAAGCGCACATTCGGTACGTCGCAGGATACCGCGCCACTGGGCATTCAGGTGCCGGGAGCCTTCAACCTGGGCGGTTCGGTAAATACCGCCAGCGGCGTGACCTTCATCGGCGCTTCCATGGACAACTACGTGCGCGCCTTCGAGACGGCGACGGGCCGCGAATTGTGGAAGGGCAGGCTTCCCGCAGGCGGCCAGGCGACGCCGATCACTTACGTCTCGTCGAAGACCGGCAGGCAGTATGTGGTGATCGCATCGGGCGGGCATATGTACATGGGCACGACACCGGGCGACTATGTCGTTGCCTTCGCGCTGCCCGCCTTTCGGTGAGTGCTGGCTGGACTGTAACGGAAGAGGCGGGGCAGCCGGATCGCTCCGGCTACCTTGCCCCAGCCGCGCGTCCCGGCGTTACAGCGAGCGACGGCCTTCCTTGCCGTCCCAGTTGTCGACGGCTTCGCGGATCATGGCAAAGGTTTCGTGCATGGCCGGATAGGGTTCGATGATCTCGATGATCGGGCTGAGACCCTGGCGGGCGGTGTCGAGGTAGGCGAAGCGCGAGAGGGGCAGGCGCCCTTCCAGCAGGACGGGCACGCCCTGTGCACGCACACGCGCCATGCATGCTTCGTAGTCGTCCACGAAAGTCCCGAAATGGTGGACGCCGCTTTGGCCCGATTCCAGGAATTCGCGATAGGTGGAAGGAGCGGTGCCCGGCTGGATCAGCTCGATCATCGTGTCCCCGCTGTAGCTCACGGCGATCGCGCCGAAAATGTCGGCGTCGAGTGGAACGGCCTCTTCGCGCACGGCCAGTTCCTCGAAAGGCAGAGGCAGCGGGAACTCGAAGAAAGGTCCGACCCCCATCGCGCCGGTCCAATGGTCGATCGCCGCGTCCACATCGGGCACGACATAGGCGATCTGGAATGTCTTTCCGTAAGTCAGGCTCATCTTTCGTCTCTCCCGTGCCGCTGAATATCGAACAATTCGCAAAGCAGCTTGCAAAACAATCATGACTGTTTTTTAATGCAAGTCTACCCCCCGCGGAGTCGGACAGGCGAGAAGCCGGACCGGGGGAAGGATCAGGACGGCAAGTTGAGACGCCGTTACAAATCCCAAATGGAGAGGGATGACCATGATGAAGCTCGATTTCGACGACTGGAATATCCACGTCGGCACACCTCATCCGTTCAACGAGCGTGCGCCGCAGATCGACAACGGCACTAGCCGCCCCGCACCGGAACGGTATTTCGATCACGACTTCATGCGCGAGGAATGGAACAAGGTCTTCGCCAAGAGCTGGCTGCTGGCGGGTCCAGCCTCCGACATCCCCGAGGAGGGCGACTTCTTCAAGTTCGACATCGGCCCCGAAAGTTTCATTATCGTGCGGGGTGACGACGGCGAGATTCACGCGCACTACAACGTTTGCCCGCACCGTGGCAGCCAGCTCGTCACGACCGACTTCGGATCGCTCGAGCGTTTCACCTGTCCGTTCCATAGCTGGAAGTTCGACCTCGAGGGCAAGAACGTTGCCGTCACGGACGAAGAGACTTTCCGCCCTGAAGTGCTGTGCCACGACCGCAATCTGACTTCGGTGCGCTGTGAAGTCGCGGTCGGTCTCGTGTTCATCTCGATGGATCCGCAGATCGAGCCCCTGAAAACGTGGCTCGCCCCGATCCTGCCGCAGCTCGAGCTTTATGACATCGACCAGATGTACGTCGTCCAGCACCGCCGGTCCGATTGGGGCGCGAACTGGAAAGGCGGTGTCGATGCCTTCGCGGAAATCTACCATCTTCACGCGGTTCATCCCCAAACCCAGTGCCTGATGGACGACCGCACCCAGATCGACCTGTGGCCGGGCGGCCTGTCCCGCCAGTTTGTTCCTTTCGCCCAGCCTGCCGCACGCTATCCTGATCAGGAGACGGTCAATCCGGGCATCCAGCTCATGCTCCGCGATGCCGGCATCGACCCGGAAAATTACCAGGGTACGGCGGCGCAGACCCGCGAGGCCGTCCAGCAGGCCAAGCGCAAACGCTCGGAGGAACTGGGCCTGGGATACGAGCGGTTCAGCGACAGCCAGCTCAGCGATTCGGTGGTCTATTCGCTCTTTCCGAACGCGCAGATCGGGTGCCATCCCGAAGCGATCTTCCTTCATCGCTTCGTCCCGCATGAGAGCGACCCCAACCAGTTCACCTACGACACCTGCATCCTTTATCGGCACGTCGATGCGCCGGGGTACAGTGCTCCTGCCTGGATGGGGCTCGGGGAAGATGTCGATCTATCGGGAGCCACGCGCCCGGAGATCGTGCATACCGGGCTTGGCGAACCGCCCGGGCTCGGCGAAGTGCTGGATCAGGACTCCGATCTCCTGCCGATCGTCCAGAAAGGTGCGCGTTCGCGCGGTTTCCGCGGTCCTTTGTGGAGCGAGCAGGAAGGCCGTCTGCGCCACTTCCACGCTGAGCTGGATCGCCGGATGAAAGGGGAGAAGAGCGCGTGAACTATGACCCCAGAAGCTGGGCAGTTCACAAGGGCTCGCAGCATCCCTTCGACAAGCCCGCCCCTGCGATAGATAACGGGACGGAGCGGCTGGACCCGACCCGCTACACCTCGCCCGAGTTTTTCGCGCGGGAATGGGAAAAGGTATTTACCAGGACATGGCTGCTCGCCGCACCGGCAAGCGACCTGCCCGAGGCGGGCGACTGGGTGAAGTTCGACATCGGTCCCGAGAGCTTCATCGTGGTGCGGCAGAATGACGGGTCGGTCGCTGCCCACTACAATGTCTGTCCTCATCGCGGCAGTCAGTTGGTGACGGGCGAGATGGGCAGTCAGGACAGTTTCACCTGCCCGTTTCATTCCTGGCGTTTCGGCCTGGACGGCAAGAACGAGAAGGTCACCGACAAGGAAACCTTTCGGCCGGAAGTCCTGTGCCATGGCACCGACCTTACAACGGTGCGCGCCGAGGAGGCGGTCGGTCTGGTGTTCATCTCGATGTCGGACGATGTGCCGCCGCTGAAGGAGTATCTGGGACCCCTGCTGCCCATGCTCGAGACCTATCGGATCGACCTGATGCATGTCGTCCAGCATCGCCGGTCGGATTGGGCAGCGAACTGGAAGGGCGGGATCGATGCTTTCTACGAGAGCTATCACCTCCACGCGATCCACCCGCAGACGATGGGCGTGATCGACGATCGCACCCACATCGATCTGTTCCCCGGCGGGCTGAGCCGCCAGTTCGTACCGATGGCGCAGCCCAACTCGCACTTTCCCGATCAGGAGGGAATCAATCCGGGCATCGCCATGCTGCTGGCCGACGCCGGGATCGATCCGCAGAGCTTCTCGGGCACGGCGATGGAAAGCCGCGCGGCCGTTGCCATTGCCAAGCGTGAGCGCGCGGCGAAGATCGGGCTCGACTACTCGCACTTTTCCGATGCGCAGCTGACCGACAGCACCATTTTCGGGATCTTTCCGAACATGCAGATCGGTTGCCATCCCGAAGCGGTCTTTCTCCATCGCTTCAAGCCGCATGAAAGCGATCCGGAGCAGTTCACTTACGACACCACGATCATGTACCGCCACGTCGATGCGCCCGGTTACGGGGCTCCCGGCTGGATGGGGCTTGGCAAGGAGGTCGATGTGACCGGAGCGACAAGGCCCGAAGTCGTCCATACCTCCCTGGGTGAGCCGCCGGGAATGGGCGAAGTGCTGGACCAGGACTCGGACCTCTTGCCGATCGTCCAGAAGGGCGCGCGTTCGCGCGGATTTCGCGGCCCGCTCTGGTGCGAGCAGGAAGCGCGCCTGCGCCACTTCCACAAGGAACTGGATCGCTGGATGGAAAACTAGAAGCGCGGCCCTGGAGGCCAGCCTCGCGCTTTTGCCCTCGCCGCTGCGAACCGCCTCAAGGCAGGTCGCAGCGGCGAATTTTCTTGGGCCCAGATCAGAACGGGCGGATTGTCACGCCATTGTCGATGACCATTTCCGCGCCGTTGATGAAGCGCGATTCATCGGAGGCCAGGAACAGCACGAGGGCGGCGACGTCCTTGGGGTGGCCCGGCGTTCCCGGGGGCAGGACGCCCTCGGCCACTTCCTGAGGCGCGCGGCCTTCGGCGGTCTGCACCATCGGCGTCTCGATCGCGCCGGGGTGGACCGAATTGCAGCGGATCTTGTAACCCTTTTCCTGGCACATGACGGCGACCGACTTGGTCATCGCCCGCACCGCGCCCTTGGCGGCGGAATAAGCGAAGAAGATCGGATAGCCGAGCAGGGCCCCGGTCGAACTCATGTTGATGATCGAACCGCCGTCATTGCGGTTCATTAGCGGGATCGCATGCTTGCAGCCCAGGAAGACGCCGTCCGACATGATCGCGTTGACCCAGCGGTACTGCTCCAGCGTCGTGTCCTCGACATCGGCATTGAGCACGACGCCCGCGTTGTTGACGAGCACGTCGAGCCGGCCAAAGCGCGCCTCGATTTCCTGCATGACCGCGATCCATTGAGCCTCGTCGGAAACGTCGAGCGCCATGGCGAGTGCGCCGTTCCCGATCCGGTCGGCTACGGCCAGCGCGGGCTCGAGTTTGACGTCAGTCACCACCACGGTCGCGCCCTCGCGCGCCAGGGCTTCGCAATCCGCAGCGCCCAGACCCGACCCGCCGCCGGTAACCAGCGCGACTTTGCCTTCTACCCGGCCCATCCTCTTCTCCCGATTAGTTTAAGCTTGTTTTGGTGCAGATTGAGCGCCGCTTCAGGCTGCGCCGTCTTCGCTGAAATAGTCCGGCATCCCGGCTGGCCAGATGACCCCCCACTGCGCCTGTCCACCGTCAATGATCAACAGGTCGCCATTGATGAAGCGGGCTGCAGGCGAAGCAAGATAGGCGATCGCCTCGGCCACGTCCCAGGCATTGCCGCGCATCTTCATGGGGTTGGCCTTGTGGAAGCGGGCAAGCGCCTCTTCGGGATACATGCGGAAGCCCTCGGTTTCGATCACGCCGGGACCGATACAGTTCACGCGAATGTTCCAGCGCGACCATTCGGTGGCCAGCGTCTTGGACAGGTAGATCACGCCGGCCCGCGCGGCGCAGGTATGCGCAGCCTGCGGCATGCCGCGCTCGACGTTGGCGACGATATTGATAATGTTTCCGGGCTTGCCGATTTCGCGCCAGCGCTTGGCGGCTTCCTGCATCATCCACCAGGTCCCGTTGAGGTTGGTATCGATGACGGCAAGCCAGCCCTTGCGGGAAAAGTCGATGGCATCCTGCGGGAATTGCCCGCCGGCGTTGTTGACGATGGTGTCGATGCCGCCGAAGTGGCTGTGCACCTTGTCGATCAGCGCCTCGACCGCTTCCGGATCGCGAATGTTGGTAGGCACGGCGAGGACTTCGCTGCCGGTTTCTTCGCGTACCAGCTTGACCGTGGTTTCGAGTTTTTCCGGGTCACGCCCGCAGATCGCGACCTGAGCGCCAAGCCTTGCAGCGAGGTAGGCCGCGGCCTTGCCCATTCCACTTCCGGCGCCTGTGATCAGCACGGTCTGTCCGGCGAGCAGGTCATCGCGGTAGATCGTCGTTTGCGTGCGCAGCGAATCGTCGTCCAGTCCCCGGCGCGGCCGGTCGGGACCGTCGTCTTCGGGCCGGAAGATCTTGGGTTCGAAGGTCTTTGGGGCGCTCAATTCGTTTGTCCTTGCTAATCAACGGCAAGGGCCGGACTGCGCCGTTTGTTCCCTCTGCCGGAAAGCAACGTAACGCCAGAGCATCAAAAAGACAAACAAGATTGTTTTTAAGGCTGTCGGGCGGCTCTCGCGGCGCCTGGGCCTGCGGTGTTTGCGATCAGGATTGCTCTCGCGGCATGAGCTCGCGAATCTGGTTTTCGAGGTGTTGCAGCATAGCGGGAACCTTCTCGGAAGACATCGCGCCCGTCTGGACCGCGATCGACATGCCCTCGAGTATCGTCTGCGAAAGGTTCATGGCCAAGTCGAACTTTTCGGGAGAACTGCGCCATTCGGGGAACAGGGCCTGTGCCTGATCGTTAAAGCGCGCGCGAAACTCCTCCTGCAGCGGTACCAGGATGTCGGACAGTTCCTTGTCGGTGCGCGCGGCGACGGCCAGCTCGTGGAAGGCGATGAACCCGGGCTTCTGAACCTGCGCCCAATAGGTCTCGGTCAGATTGTCGACATCGTGTTCGGGCTTTTCCGCGGCGCGACGAAAGGCGCGCAGGCGCCGCTCGTGCAATTCGATGATCGTGGCCTTGATCAGGGCCGCGCCGTTCTCGAAGTGGTGCATCATCGCACCGCGCGAAAGTCCCGCCTCCTGCGCGACGCGCGGCGTCGTTGTGTTCGCGTAGCCGTACTTGACCAGGCAGCGGATCGTGGCCTCGATCAAGCGGCTGCGCGTCTGCGCAGCCTTGGCGGCCTGCAGCGTGCCGCCGGTGCTGCGGCTCGGGGCCGCCTTGGCGGTGCGGGTCGATTTGGTGCGCGATAGGGCCATGTGATTCGCCTGAAATTATCGGGCCGCCAAATGCTGCGGCTAGGTGTTTGGACAGGCCCTGTAATCCCAATGCAATATTGAGCGCAAGCACGGCGAGTCGCCCAGGCACTGCGCTGTTGGCGCAAACGGCCTGCCCGAAACGCCACCATGCCCTCCAAAATTAAAACAGACATGAATGATTGTCTTTTCCGTTTGCCTTGATAAGCTCGCTGCAAACGAAGGTCCTCGGTCTGACTCGTCGTTCGGCGGGCGCATCGCGGGTCAAGGCAAAGATTGGGAGAGCAGGCGATGGGCGATCAAAAGCCGATCCTGACCATGGGCGCGATGGTCCGCGCTTCGGCGGGGCGTCATGGTAAAAGCGATGCGATCGTGTTTCCTGACAGGCGGCTGAGCTATGAGGCGTTGAACCGGGCTGCCCGCGACTGGGCCAAGGCGATTGTGGCAATGGGCGTGAAGCCCGGTGACCACGTCGGCATCCTCCTGCCTACCTGTATCGATTTCATCACGGCATTCTATGGGATCACCATGGCTGGGGCCGTCGCGGTTCCGGTCAATGCCCGCTACCAGGCCAGCGAACTGGGCTATGTGGTGGCCAATGCCGATCTCGTGACGGTGATCACGACCGGCAAGGTCGCCGAAAGCGTCGATTTCGGCCTCCGGCTCGAAACGGCAATGCCCTCGCTTGTGCATCAGACGGATGCGTGGCGGCTCTCGCTCAAGGAAGCGCCGCGCCTGCGCAGCATTGTCTGTCTCGACGAGAACTGCGCGGCCTATCTGATTCCCGCCCGCGCCGCGCTGGCGGCAGGCGAGAGAGTCGATGAAGCCGAGATCGATGCGCGGATCGATGCGGTGGAGCCGGGCGATACCTCGATGATCCTCTATACATCGGGGACGACGGCCAATCCCAAGGGCGCGATGATCAGCCATCGCGCGCAAGTGGCGAACAGCCGCAACCTCGGTGTGCGCTACGAATGCACCGCGCAGGACAAGGTCTGGTCTCCGCTGCCGATCTTCCACATCGCGGGAATCCTGCCGATGACGATGATCCTCGATCTGGGCGGTGCCTACATGACGATCCCCCATTTCGATGCGGGCGTGGGGCTGGAAATGCTTGGCCGGGAAGGCGCGACGATTGCCTATCCCAGCTTCGTGACGATCATGCAGGGCCTGATTACCCACCCGAGTTTCGAGAAGACCGACCTCTCGCGCCTGCGTGTCATGAACTCGAATTTCGCGGTCCAGCCCGAATGGATCAAGCTCGCCGTTTCCGAGGCGATGCCGCACACGATCCAGGTCGGCACTTACGGCCTCACCGAGGCGGCCGGCACGGTTTCGACCAGCCGCCTGTCCGACAGCTACGAAGTGCGCACGGGGCGATGCGGCGTACCGCTGGATGAATGGAAGGTACGCATCGTCGATCCCGAGACCGGCGCGGACTGCGGACCGGACGAGCGCGGCGAGATCGTGCTGGGCGGGCCCAACGTGCTCCAGGGTTATTACAATGCCCCCGACAAGACCGCCGAGGCGATCCGCGACGGCTGGTTCCACACCGGCGATATCGGCTCGATCGATGCGCAGGGTAACGTGATGTTCCACGGCCGGCTCAAGGACATGCTCAAGGTCGGCGGGGAGAATGTTGCCGCAGCCGAGATCGAGGCGATGCTGCAGACCCATCCCGCGGTGAAGCTGGCGCAAGTCGTCGGACTTCCCGACGATCGCTATGTGGAAGTGCCGGCTGCCTTCGTCGAACTGGCGGATGGGGAAAGCGTAAGCGAACAGGAACTGATCGAGCACTGCAAGGGCCGCATCGCCGGCTTCAAGGTGCCGCGCCATGTCCGCTTCGTCGATGAATGGCCGATGTCGACTTCGAAGATTCAGAAATTCCGCCTGCGCGAAGATCTTATTGCCGAACTGCAGACCGCTTGACGGCATTGCGCGGATTCATAAAAAAGCAGTCGTGACTGTCTTTTTTATTGCGCGGGCCGGGGGGAGTCTCTTAGACTGGGGACGAGAATGCATGGCATTCGCAGCGAAGAAGCGCTGTGATCCGGTAACGACAAGGACGAGGTGAGATGGATCTGGGACTGGCAGGCAAGAAGGCTATCCTCGTAGGTGCAGCGCGTGGTATCGGCTATGCCGTGGCGGAAGTTCTTGCGCGTGAAGGCTGCGACATCGCGCTGACCGCGCGTAGCGAAGACAGCGTCAAGGACGCCGTCGCCGAGCTGAGCAAGTATGGCACCCGCGTGGTCGGCAGGCCGGCAAATGCCAAGCAGCCCGATGAGTACAAGGCCTGGATCGAATGGGCCATCGAGGAACTGGACGGCGTCGATATCCTTGTGCCATTTACCTCCGCCGGCGGGGGCATGGGTACCGAGAAGTACTGGTACAATGCCTTCGAGCTGGACCTGATGGGCGCCGTGCGTGCGGTCGAAGGCGTCGTGCCGACGATGACAGAGCAAGGTAAGGGCTCGATCGTCCTGATCGCGACGACTTCCGTGCTCGAGGCCATGGGCGGGCCGCAGCCCTACAACGCTCTCAAGGCCAGCCTGGTCACCTGGGGCAAGCAGCTTGCGCTGTTCCATGGCAAGGACGGCATTCGCGTCAATGTCGTCTCGCCCGGACCGATCGAGTTCGAAGGCGGCAATTGGGACATGATCAAGGGCACAATGGAGAAATTCTACAAGGCTCAGCTTCGCCAGCAGCCGATGGGGCGCCTCGGACGGCCCGACGAAGTGGCCAAGGCCATCGTCTTCCTGGCCAGCGAGGCTGCGAGCTGGTGCAACGGATCGCACCTCGTGGTCGACGGGGGCTATACCAACCGGACACACTTCTGATGAAACGGCATGTCATGGGATGGGACGCGGCAGCGATGGACGTGAGACGCGTCGTCGATGTGCCGCGTGTCGACCCGGAGACCACCGGCAACGGAACGCCTGTCGAGAAGGCTCCCGACCCCGAACTGGGCACCGAGCTGATCCCGGCTGAGCGTTACTATTCACCCGAGTTCATGAAGCTCGAGTGGGAGCGGGTCTGGACCAAGGTCTGGCTTCTGGGCGGCCGCTCGGACGATATCAGGGAACCGGGCGACTACATCTGCACCGACATCGGCAAGGAATCGGTGCTGATCGTGCGCCAGATCGACGGATCGGTGCGGTGCTTTCCCAATGTCTGCCTGCATCGCGGCAATCGCCTGCGGCCCGAAGGGCGTGGCAATGCCGAGAACTTCAAGTGCATGTACCACCACTGGACTTACGGTCTCGACGGCAGGCTCGAGCATATTCCGGACATGTGCACTTTCTTCCAGGGTGGTCCTCCGGGCATGGCGGCCACGTCGCTGCCCTGTGTCGAGTGGAACAGCTTCGTGTGGTTCTCGCTCGATACCGAGGTGGAGCCCTTCGATGATTTCATCGCACCGATGCGCCAGCACCTGGAGCCCTATCATCCCGAACGCATGGCGTGGAAGCGCGACATTACCGTGGAATGGGACTGCAACTGGAAGACCTCGGTCGATGCCTTCAACGAGACCTATCACGTGCAGGGCATCCACCCGCAGCTGCAGTGGTATCTCGACGACATCAACGTCCAGATCGACTGCTACGGCAAGCACAGTCGCTATCTGATCCCGTTCGCGGCGATCAGTCCGCGCGTGGCCATGCCCAGTCAGATTCCGCCGGCCATCCATGAGATCATGGTCAATGCCGGCATGGACCCGGCCGAATATGAAGGCCGCGTCAGCGATATCCGCCGTGACGTCCAGTTGTTCAAGCGTGAGCACGGGGCCGAGCAGGGCAAGGACTACTCCGAGCTCAATGACGACCAGCTGACCGACGACTATCACTACCTGATATTTCCGAACATCTCGGTCAACGTGCATGCCGACGACATCATGTTGTTCCGTCAGCGCCCACACGCGAGCGATCCGAACAAGATGTATTACGACATCTGGATGTTCGAGATCGTTCCCGAGGGCGAGGAATGGCCCGAGCGCGTGCGCCACCAGCGCTTCCGGCACGGCGACAAGACCATCGGCCAGGTGCTCGACCAGGATGCCTTCAATCTGCCGACGGTACAGCTGGGCATGCAGTCGGATCATTTTCCCGGTCTCTGGATCGGAGACCAGGAACTGCGGATCCGGCACTTCCACTCCGCACTCGACGACTACATCTACGGGCCCGGCCAGAAACAGCCGGGCGATATCTAGCCACACGCATTTGCCGGGGAGAGGGCATGCAATTCAATCGCGACGAACTGCTCGGTGCATATCGCCGGATGAAGACGATCCGCGCGTTCGAGGAACGCCTGCACGACGAGATCAAGACCGGCGAGATCGCGGGCTTCACCCATCTCTATGCTGGGCAGGAAGCGGTTGCCGTTGGCATCTGCGATCAGCTCACCGTGGATGACAAGATCGTCTCGACCCACCGCGGCCACGGCCACTGCATCGCCAAGGGCTGCGACGTGAAGGGAATGATGAAGGAGATCTACGGAAAGGCCGGAGGGCTTTGCAAGGGCCGGGGCGGGTCGATGCACATTGCCGACCTTGAAGTGGGCATGTTGGGTGCAAACGGCATCGTCGGCGGCGGCGCACCGCAGGCGGTCGGTGCGGCGATCGCAGCGCGGCTGCAGGGCAAGGGGCGCGTCGGGATCGCCTTCTCGGGCGACGGCGCCTGCAACCAGGGTACCACCTTCGAGGCGATGAACCTTGCCGTCGTCACCAAGGTCCCGGCGATCTTCGTCTTCGAGAACAACCACTATTCCGAGCATACTGGCGATGCCTATGCGGTTGGTACGTCGAACGACATCGCCAGTCGTGCCGAGGGTTTCGGAATGAAGGCGTGGCGGGCCAATGGCTGCGACTACTTCGATACCTATGCGACTTTTGCGCAGCTGCTCGAATATGTCCGGGCGGGCAACGGTCCGGCGGCCATCGAGCTCGATACCGAGCGCTTCTATGGCCATTTCGAGGGCGATCCCCAGCGCTATCGCGGCCCGGGCGAACTCGATCGCCTGCGTGATGAGCGCGACTGCCTCAAGGCCTTTCGCGCCCGGGTCACCGAGGCTGCGCTGCTTTCGGCGGACGAGCTCGACGCCATCGACAGCGAAGTCGATGCACTGATCGACGAGGCCGTGGCCGAGGCCCGGGCCGATGACATGCCCGATCCCGCAGGCGTCGCAGACGACGTCTACGTCGAATACTACTGAGGGAGCCTTGCCATGGCAGTCATGAATATTCGCGAGGCGATCGTCAGCACGCTCCACTCTGAAATGGAGCGCGACGAGGACATCATCGTTCTGGGCGAGGACGTGGTGGGCGGCAATGGGACTGCAGGCGGTCCCGAAGCGATCGGCGGTATCTGGGGTACGAGCCCGGGGCTCTGGGAGAAATTCGGCCCCGAACGCGTGATCGATACGCCGATTTCGGAAAGCGCGATCATCGGCGCGGCGGCAGGCGCAGCGCTTTCGGGCAAGCGGCCGGTTGCCGAACTGATGTTCGCTGACTTTGTCGGCGTCAGCCTCGACCAGATCTGGAACCAGATGGCCAAGTTCCGCTACATGTTCGGGGGCAAGACCAGGTGCCCGGCGGTCGTACGGCTGGTCTATGGCGCCGGCATGCAGACGGCGGCGCAGCACAGCCAGTCGGTCTACGCGATGTTGACCTCGATGCCGGGCCTAAAGGTCGTCCTGCCGACCACGCCGGCCGATGCCAAGGGCCTGCTGACCGAAGCGTTGCGCGGTGACGATCCGGTCATGTTTTTCGAGCACAAGACGCTTTACGGCGTGAAGGGCGAAGTGCCCGAAGGTGACTTTCGCCAGCGCTTCGGCGAGGCGCGCGTCGTGCGCGAGGGCGGTGACGTGACCGTGGTTGCCTGCGGGCGCATGGTGAGCTTCTCGGAAAAGGCGGCCGACAAGCTGGGCGCCGACGGGATCGGCATGGACCTGCTCGATTTGCGCACGACCAGCCCGCTGGACGAGGACGCGATCCTGGAATCGGTGGAACAGACCGGGCGTCTGGTCGTGGTCGACGAGAGCCCACCGCGCTGCAGTCTGGCCGCCGATATTGCCGCGATGGTGTCCGAACGGGCCTTCACCAGCCTCAAGGCGCCGCCGGCGATGGTCACCGCACCGCACAGCCCGATCCCGTTCGCGCGCAACCTCGAGCGTGCCTGGGTGCCTTCGCCGCAGAACATCGAGGATGCCGTGCGCCGCGTCCTCGCATTCCGCTAGGAGGGCCGGTCATGGCAAAACTAACGCCTTTCACCATGCCCAAGTGGGGCATCGAGATGGCAGAAGGTACGATTGCCGAATGGATGGTGGCCGAGAACGAGCCATTCACCCGCGGCACGGTCCTCACGCTCATCGAGACCGACAAGATCACCAACGAGGTCGAAGCCGAGCGCGAGGGGCGCTTCGTGCGGATCCTGGCCGAGCCGGGCCAGACGTATCCGGTCGGCGCGTTGCTCGCCGTTCTTTCCGATGGCGGCGAGGCGACGGCGACGGAAATCGACGCGCTGATCGCAGGCTTCACTCCTTCGGAGTCCGGCTTCGGACCGGATGACGAGGGTGTCGCAGCGCCAGCTCCGGCGCCGGGGCGCGAGGAAGCCGCGCCTGCCCGAGGCATCATCGTGCCGGAGGGAATTGCCATCACCGCCAGGGCGCGCGAGGAAGCCGAGCGGCTGGGCGTCGATGTGACCGCCATTTCCGGCTCGGGCCGGGAAGGGAAGATCTTCGCGCAGGACGTCCATCAGGCCGCAAGGCCCGAAGCGCAGCCTGAGCTTGTCGGCGTTTTGCCACCGACGCCCCACGCCGATGTCTACGCAACGCCGGTCGCCCGGCGGATCGCCGCGAATGAAGGTGTCGATCTTGCTTCCCTTGCAGGATCGGGGCCGCGCGGGCGGGTCCGCAAGGCAGACGTGCTGGCCGCCATGCCCAAGCCCGCACCACCATTAGCGGAACCTGCACAGCAGGCTGAGCCCCAGCCGCAATCGCGGCCGTCTGCCGTTTCGTCTGCCGGTGACCGGTTCGACGTCGCGCCGATGTCGTCGATGCGGCGGACCATCGCGCGGCGTCTGAGCGAATCCAAGCAGCAGATCCCGCATTTCTACGTGCGCCGCCGGGTCCGTGCAGACCGGTTGCTTGCCCTTCGCGCCGGGCTCGAAGGCGAAAGGCCGAGTGTCAACGACTACCTGATCAGGGCCTGTGCGCTGGCGCTGCTGGAAGTGCCGGCGGTCAATATCCAGGTCCATGGCAACGACATCCATCGCTATGCTGCCGCCGACATTTCGGTTGCCGTGGCGACCGAGAAGGGCCTTGTCACGCCCATCATGTTCAATGCCGATGACATGTCGGTCGCACAGATCAGCGCGGCGATGAAGGGGCTTGCCCAGAAGGCACGCAGCGGCAAGTTGAAGCCGGAGGAATTTACCGGAGGCAGCTTTTCGCTATCGAATCTGGGCGGTTTTGGCGTCGAGCAGTTCGATGCCATCATCAACCCGCCGCAAGGTGCGATCCTTGCGGTCGGCACGGCGCGTCCCGAACCGATCGACGATGGCGGTGCCATCCGTATCGTGCCAGTCCTCAACCTATCGGTCTCGTGCGATCACCGCGCCATCGACGGCGCCGACGGCGGCCGTTTCATGGCTGCGCTGGCAGACCTGATCGAACAGCCTCACCTGCTCTGAAAGTGATCCGATTATGAACTTCACGCTGACAGACGACCAGTTGCAGTTGCAGGAAGTCGCGCGCGAATTCGCCCGCGCGGAACTGCCGGCCATCGCCGCCCAACTCGAACGGGAAAACCGACCGCCCAGCCGCGAGCTGGTCAAGCGTTATGCCGAGCTGGGTTTTCTGGGCATCAACGTGTCCAGCGACCTGGGCGGACTTGGCCTCGGCAATATCGAGGCGCTGATCGTACTGGAGGAATTCGGCAAGATTTCTTCGGCGGTCGGCTTCCCGATCTTCGAATCCTCGGTAGGGCCCGTCCGCGCCATCGAGCATTTCGGTTCGGATGCGCTGCGCAAGCGCGTCGTCCCCGCCGTGTGCAGCGGCGACATGGTCGTCGCTGTCTCGATGTCCGAGCCCGACGCCGGAAGCGCGCTTACGGATCTGAAGACCAAGGGTGTCGTCCGGGAAGACAAGGTCGTGATCAACGGAACCAAACGCTGGTGCTCGGGTGGTGGCCACGCCGATGCCTATGTCGTCTACTGCCGCCTGTCAGACGATCCGGGCGCCAAGGGCATCGGTGCGGTGCTTGTCGAGAAGGGCACGCCGGGACTGTCCTTCGGTCCCAACGAGCAGCTCATGGGCTTTCGCGGTATCCCCTCGTCGGACCTGAACTTTGACGATTGCGAGATCCCTCTGGACAACGTCATCGTGCCTGCCGGCGGTTTCAAGAAGCTGATGGAGGCTTTCGATCTCGAACGCTGCGGCAATGCGACAATGTCGCTGGCCCAGGCCTCGGGTGCGCTGGAGGACGTGTGCGAATACGTCCAGGAGCGCAAGCAGTTCGGCAAGCCGATCGCCGAGTTCCAGGCCGTGCAGCTCAAGCTGGCCGAAATGCAGATGAAGGTCGAGGCCGCCCGCCTGCTGATCTGGCGTGCCGCTTCGCAGGCCGAAGACGGTCTGCCCTCGGTGCTGCACAGCTCCACCGGCAAGTGCTTTGCGAATACCATTGCCCGCGAGGTGACAGGCGATGCCATGCAGCTGATGGGCGCATACGGATATTCCAAGGATTTCCCGATGGAGCGCCGCCTGCGCGATTCCTGGGGTTGGGGTATCGCCGGCGGCGCCATCGACATTCAGAAGGTCAATATTGCCGGGGCCATGCTCGGCCGCCGTTTCGATCAGCGGCGTTGATCCATGAGGGGGTGAGCGGGCATCGCGCGGACTACTGCGCGGTGCCCACCATCCGCTGACGGCCATCGCGGGTATAGACCAGATTGATACTGGTGAAGGTCACGGCCTCGGTCCCGTCCTCCAGCACCACGGCATAGCGCGTCCTGGCGGTCCCGCGGTCGGCGCGTGACCTGGAAGGTTCGAGCGAGACGATCTCGCTGGTCACGTGGATCGTGTCGCCGGCACGGATGGCGCGCTTGAGGCGCAATTCGTCCCAGCCCACGCCGCACACGAAATCGATGTCCCAGTTGATCTCGTGATCGAGCTGGCGCCACAGGGCGAGGACATGAATGCCGCTGGCCACCACTTGTCCGAAGACCGAGTGCTTCGCGCTTTCAGGGTCGGTGTGGAACCATTGCGGATCGAAGGACCGGGCGAATTCGAGGATTTCCTCCTGCGTTACCGTGCGCGAGCGCGACTTGCGCCTTTCACCGAGGGAAAGGTCTTCGAAGGTGCGATAGGGTTCGCGCGGCCTGAATTTATCGGCACTCACAGCTTGCCCTCCCTTTTTCCGTCGAGAATGCGTGCCAGGCCCTGCTGGCTGACGGTGGCGACGAGCGTGCCGTCGCGCTTGAACACATTGCCGCGACCCAGCGCAAGGGCATTGCTCGCAGCTGGACTGTCGAGCGCATAGAGCAGCCATTCGTCGATACGGAACGGCTGGTGGAACCAGATCGCATGATCGAGGCTGGCGGTCTGCAGGTAATCGTTGGCCCAGCCCAGTGCCATCGGGCCAAGTCCGGTATGGAAGATGTGCAGGTCCGAAGCATAGGCAAGCAGGCGCTGGTGGACATGGAGTTCATCGCCGATTTGTCCGTTTATGCGGAACCAGAAATGGCGCGTTGCCGGCAGGACTTCCCGGTTGTCGAAAGGGAAGGGCTCGACCGGGCGCCATTCGACCTGCTGGCGGCGTTGCCAGAAGGGGCGGTGGCGTTCGGGCAGGGCAGGGCCGAAATCCTCGACCAGATCGCTGATACGGGGCAGGGCCTCGGGTGGTGGCACGCCGGGCATCGTCACGGCGTGCGAAGCGGACGGTTCGGGTGCCTTGAACGAAACCATGAGATTCATGAGCGGTTCGCCATTCTGTGTCATTCGCACGAGCCGGCTGGAAAAGCTGCGCCCGTCCATTTCCCGCGTCACGGCGAAGTCATTGGCGAGGTCGACCTGGCCCGGCTTGTAGAAATAGCCATGCAGGCTGTGCGCCTCCTTGCCTGTCTCTACAGTCAGCCGCGCCGCGGCAAGGCACTGGGAAACCACCATCCCCCCAAAGAGCCGCAGCAGGCCGCTCGGCACCGGAGCAACGCGAAACCGGTCCTCACCGGTTCTCTCGAACGCATAGGCCAGTTCACGTTCGATTTCGGGATCGTCCGGGAAGCAATTGGCGGCAGACACTTCAGGCGGCCCTTTCGGTTGCGCTTCATTCGGCGAGGCAGGGCGGCAGGCGGAGCCTTGCGTGCCGGCCGGATCGTCGAAGCCTAGCAGGTCGCGCATTGCTTTTCGAAGGCGAAGGTGCAGTCGGGATCGACGATCTGCAGGAGCTCCACGACATTGCCGTCGCAGTCCCTTCCATAAGTTGCCCGGGTCATGCCGGACCCTCCTGGTGGGCAGTTGAATGTCATGCCCATGCCCTTCAGACGTTCGTATTCGGCAAAGACGTCGTCGCAGTAGAGGCATAGGTGCGTAATGCCGTGATCGCACATGCGCGGGTATACCTCGCGGGGATCGTTGCTGGCGTATTCGAACACTTCGATATGCAGGTTCCCCAGCCGGATCATGGCATAGCGCGCTGCACTGTTCTCCAGCCCGACCATCGTGTCGATGCGCGCATTGCCCCGTTCCCAGCCGCCTTCGCCGACCCGTTCGAACCCGAACCAGCGGCGATAGTGGTCGATGAAGCGCTCGAGATCCGGTGTCGAGATCGCGAGGTGATGGACGCCGCGGATCATGCCGAGGCCCGCGCTGCCTTCACCGCACTGACGATTTCGGCATTGGTAGGATTGCGGCGCAGGGTGAGGCCGCCGTTTACCTGCAGCACCTGTCCGGTCATGAAGCAGGCATCGCTGGCGAGCCAGGCGACGGCTTCGGCGATGTCCTCGCTCGTGCCGACCCGGCCCAGCGGATATTCCTTGGTGAAACTCTCGATGATCCCCGGATTCTGCGCGGCCTTGCCGGTCATCGGCGTGACGGTGAAGCCGGGGGCCACCGAATTGGCGCGAATGCCGCGATGGCCGAACTCGTTGGCGACGCAGCGGATCACGTGATCCGCCCCGGCCTTGGTGCCCATGTATGCAGCATGATCTTCCAGCATGATCGAGGCCGTGGCCGAGGAGATCTGGATCAGGGAGCCGCCCTCGCGCATGGCGCGCAGCATCGCCTGGTAGAACAGGACCGCGCCGGTGAACTGCAGCGCTGCCATGCGTTCGATCTCGGCCTTGGTCGTATCGAGGAAGGGTTTGAGAAGCCCCCAGCCGGTGGCGTTGACGGCGATGTCGATGCCGCCGAATGTGTCGACCGCCTCCTGCGCCAGTCGGGCAAGGTCTTCTTCGCTGGTGAGATCGCAATCGGCAACTGCATGGCCGCCGATTTCAGCCGCGAGCCGATCGAGCTCCTCGGCCTTCCTGCCCGCGACGACGACTCGCGCGCCATCGTGGGCAAGCCGCCGGGCGATGACCTGCGCCATGTTGTCGCGGTTCGCTGCGCCGATCACCACGGCAACCTTGCCTGCCAGATCTGCCATGCTCTCTCCCGATTGTCTTTTGTCGTTCAATGGTATCGTCGAATACGGGGCGGTGGGTCAGTCCTTCTGGACCCAGGGCTCCAGCACCTGTTCGACGCGGGCATGTTCGGGGACCCGGTTGAGGCCGATGCGCCGGTCAAGTTCCTCGTGCCAATGGTAGATGCGCCGTTCCTGGTAATTGAGCGGCATGCCCCTGAAGCCGGGGCTTTCCAACGATTCCTGGATCTGCGGCGCGTACTGCAAGTCCTCATAGAGGATCCGTTCCCAGTTGTTGAGGCGCGTGGTCCAGAGCGGGTGGGGGTTCTCCGGATCGTGATCCGGGGCCAGCCAGCTCGAGACGACGCGAGAGCGCTTCGGTCCCAGCGGCCAGAACTGCAGGATCGGGATGCCGGTCGGTGCCGGAGGCATCACGAAGTTGGGATAGATCTGGTAGCTGACGTTGTTCTTGGCGGGGAACTCGCCGATTGTCGGAATTTCCGGCATGCCTACTGTACCGGGATCGACCCAGTCTGGCCGGCGGTTGGGCGTGGCCATGCGGCTGTGGCCGTTGGGCCAGAGGCTCACGATCATCGCGCGGTGGTCAAGGAATCGATCGACGGTGTCGATGTGGATCGACTTGAGGTGATAAACTTCGAGGAAGGCATCGAGCAGGACCTTGACGTTGCAGTCCACCTCGTAGCTGCGGCTGTCGACGAGGCGCAGCTTATCGAGCTGGTACTGTTCGAGCTGCGCTGCCATCGGACCGATATGCTCGATCAGCGGCTGGGCATCCGGATCCTTGTTGATGAAGATCAGCGATCCCAGCAGTTCGCAGCGTACCGGTACGAGCGATCGGCAGGAGAAGTCGAGATCGACGAAGTCGCGCTTGTCGCGAACCGCCGTCAGCTTGCCGTCGAGAGTGTAGCTCCAGCCGTGGTAGCCGCAAACGAAGCCGCGGCCTTCACCCGATTCCTCGGTCACCAAGGGGGCGCCGCGATGCTGGCAGGTATTGTAGAAGGCCTTGATTTCCCCGGCGAGATTGCGCGCCACGATGATCGGCGCGCCGGAATTGCGGGAGAGGAACCAGGAGCCGGGATTGGGCAACTGATCGACATGGCCGGCGTATAGCCATGCCCGGTCCCACATCATCTCCTTTTCGAGCTGCAGGAACTCGGCATCGGTGTAGCGGCTGCCGGGAATGTCGGGTAGCTTGGGAAAACCTTCGGGCGGTGCCTTGCGGTCCCGTTCGTACTCCATGCGCGCATGGTCGTTCTCGGGCCTTTGATCTGTCACCGAATCGAGCATCTCTTCTTTCTCCCTCCGGCCCCGGTCTTCAATGCTCCGGGTGCAGGCATCGACCGAATCAAAAACAGACAAGAATGTTTGATTTCGTCGAAGTGATGCTTGTCTCATTACCGCGCGTACAGCTAAACAGTCAACAGTGATTGGAATTGGATTGGCCTTTTAGCGCGAACTAAAGCCAAACGATCGTTTGGCGAATTGACGGCGAGACAAGGCGCGCGGCAGGTGCGGAATATGGATTAGGCATCGCACAGTAGCTCGCCGCGAAAGCCGCACCTGGCTTGCACCGTGTAGCGCTGCATTGAAGTGATATCCTGAAGGTAGCCCCTCGCGCAGGTAGAGTTTTATGACCGACCCAAACGAGGATCACAATCTCTGCGGCAAGTAGGGCAAAGAGCAGATCACCGCGCAGTTGAAGGACCGGTTCGTGGTGATGCGCCGCGAAGTGTTCGATGACTGTCGCTGCCAGGCCAGCCGTATGGCCAAGATGCGGGCCCAATTTTCGCCCGCGCCGACCGATCTCGAAGCGGCGCCAGAAAACTGTACGGAACGCCGGGGGCCGGGAGGCGTGGGATTGCCCGCCTCTCCGGCACTGCCGCAAGCGGCGCAAAGACTGAAGCCATGAGGCGGAGTGCCGCGCCGCTAGATTCAGGTGCTCAATGACTTGTCGATATTGTCGAAGAGCACTTTCAGCTCACCAATGCCATGGTTGTCGGCATGGCGGCGAACGCCATCGATCAGCTTGTGAAGGTGCTTTCGGGTCGGTTCATCGAGCTGGTCGAGCTCGTCGAGCCGCTTGATGAGCAAACCGACCATCGTCAGCGACAGCAGCGCGATATGATCTGTCTGGTTCTTGAGTTCCATCTGGCCTCTCCTCTTGCCAACCCGGTTGCACGAGACTGCCATGAATCCGTTTCACGTTCACCTTGATAATGCGGTGAAAGATAACGGGGCGCTGCTTGTGCCTGGGATTCCGAGTCTGAGCCCGATGGTCCTGCCGGAGTTGAGCAACCGAACCAGACTCAGCGTGAACAGGCCTCTGATGAAACTGCGGTCGACGAACAGGTAGTTGGCCAGGATCAGGTCGGTGGCCAACCAGAACCACCATGTGAGATTGTACCTGGGCACGGTCCGTCTCCCGATTATTGCCCCCCGGGCGGGTTCGACCTGGCCGGGGGGCAGGCAATGGTCTCAACCAACGACCAGCTTCGGATCGAGGCCGATCGGCTTTGAAATGTTATGGAAGTTGGGCGAGGTCGCCATTACCGCAGCGTGGACTTCTTCGAACTGCGCAGGGGTGGCGTTGCCCTTGATCCGAACCGTGTAGGACAGGGCCTCGTAACCGGGGGCCACTGCCGGATCGAGGCCGAGGAAACCGCGCAGGTCGATGTCGCCGGTGGTTTCGATCTCAAGACTTTCGAGCTCAATGCCGCGAATGGCGCATTGCGCGACGTAGCCCACCGTCATGCAGGCATTGAGGGCCGCAAGCAGGTGTTCCTGTGGATTGGCAAACCGGTTTGAGCCGCCAAGCTCGCACGGTTCATCGATGTCGATGGTGAAGGGGCGGGCGATGTGCTCGCCGGCAAGGCCAAAGCCGTCGATCTTGCTTCGAGAGTGGGTCTGCCCCTGCCACTGCGTCGATACGCGCCAGCTGGTTGCCCCACTTTCAGGGTCTGCGGCCACGCCGCCCACGAGAGCCTTGAGTTCGTCCACATTGATGCCGTTCACGATTTCCGGCTTCGTCATTTCGGTTGCGCTGGTCATCATACGTCTCCTTCTTCTTTCCTGGGGTTTTGTCTTTCAGGCGAGGCTTGCGATCATGTCGCCGATGCGGCTCATCTGGACTTCGGTGACCATCCCGGTCAGTACTTCGCCGAAGTGCGGGTGCTGCGCGCCGGAATGGATGTACTGCCAGCGATAGGCCTTGAGGAAAGCAGCCTCGATTGCGGCGGCTTCGCCGCGATCGACCATTCGCCCGCAAACGTTCGCGAAGTACGCGGCATCGCAAGCGGATTGCGTCTGCAGGATTGCGTCGACGGCGCCGATCAAGGCGATGAAGTCGTCGACGCCGCGGTCCCGCTCCTCGGCGCAGATCGAAGCGTCGTGCCGCTGCAGTTCGAGTTCGTCGAGGATCGCGTGCTGGCTTTCCTCCTTCCAGTGGTAGAGGAACACGTCCCTGAACAGCGGCGAGACTTCAGCGTCGAAATCGATGCTCTGCCGGTAATGGGCTTGCGTGAACAATTCGATGTCGAGCGTCAGCATCAGGACGGCCCATGTGCTCTTGCCAAGAACCGCGCCCGCCACTTCGTCGGGATCGATATCGAAGCGATAGCCTTTCGGCAGGACATCGCCGATCATGGCGTCGATCCGCCGGAACAGGGCCTGATGCTTGAGCTCCTCGTCGCTGAAGCGGATGAGGGCCTCTAGCGCCGTCTGATCGCCAAGCCAGTAATCCTGGCTCAGCTCAAGGATCTTGGCGTTGATGTAACGCTCGACCAGCCCGAATACATTCGCATAGGTCCGGCCCTGGATCTGGCTGACTAGGCGCTTCTCGGCGTGGGAAAGTGATTTGAATTCATCGATCAGGGACAGCCCGTCAGGCAGGAATTTCTCCACCCTCGCAAACCTGCGGTTCCGGATGACGTCTTGGTCAATATCCCAGCGCACGCGCTTGGAAGCGCTGATGCATCGCTGGTAGCGATTGGGTCGCGTGATTTCGGTAACGGCGTTCATTCTCGCTGCTCCTTTGCCATTGGCAGCGCGATCGCTGCCTTGCCCGCGTGCGCGGTGCTTTTTTCTTGTCATTCGCTGTTCGTTTCGCGGCAGAATTGGAGCATAGGTGCCTCTGGTGTCTGGCAGGTGCCGACCGATGCCGCGGTTCCGAACACAGGTTTGTTTTGCGCCCAAGCCCCCTTGCGATCTATGATCGGCTCGCCGGGAAAAATGATCGATACGCCGGCCCTTCTTCAGGAGAGTGCGATGGATCCGCTTTCCGACGTTTTGCGTGTGGCGCGGCTGAAAGGCGGAGTGTTTCTGCACGCCAATTTCACCGCGCCTTGGTGCATCGCGTCACAGATGACGCCGCAACTGTGCCTGCCGTTCATGCAACCGGCCGAGCATCTGATTCCCTACCATTATGTCGTCGATGGCGAGTGTTTCGTGCGGACTGAACGCGAGCCATCAAAAGTGCACCGGTTGCAGGCCGGCGAAGTCGTCGTGGTGCCGCACAATGACGTGCACCTTCTCGCAAGCGAGTTCTCTTGTACGCCAATTCTCGCCAGCGACCTGATCAAGCCGCCGGGAGACTCAGGCCTGTTCTCCATAAGTCATGGCGGTGGCGGCCGGCCTGTAAAAATCGTCTGCGGGTTTCTGGGGTGCGATGGCGCCCGGACCAATCCGGTCCTCTCCACTCTGCCGTCATTGCTGGTCCTCAACATAGACGAGGCCGGAGGAGCGGAGTGGATTCGATCCACTTTCCAGTTCGCAGCCAATGAGGTGGCTGGCGGCCGGCCGGGGTCGGAAGCCGTCCTCGCCAAGCTGTCAGAGCTTCTGTTCGTGGATACGATTCGACGCTATGCGGAAACTCTTCCCGAAGGTCAGACCGGCTGGCTCGCCGGCTTGCGCGATGCCTTCGTCGCGCGTGCACTCTCTTTGTTTCACGGCGATGTGGCGCGGGCATGGACGATCGACGACCTAGCCCATGAAGTCGGCCTCTCCCGCTCGGCACTGGCAGACAGGTTCGTGCGGTCGCTGGGCCAGCCGCCCATCCAGTATCTCTACCATTGGCGCATGCAGATTGCGGCACAGGAGCTGCGCAATTCTTCCGCGTCCCTGGCGCAGATCGCCTTGTCGGTCGGTTACGATTCCGAGGCCGCATTCTCGCGCGCCTTCAAGAAGGCCTACGGCTCAGCACCGGCGAGCTGGCGTCGAACCGCGCTAACCCGGGAAGCGGCTTGAGGCAGGTAATCCCGGCCAGGGGTCCATTTGCGGCTGACCGTTTCCAGGGCGCAGCCTAGATCCAGCTCAATGCATCTTCGAGGACTTTTGCGGCGTTGGCTTTCTCGCATTTCCCATGCGCAATCAGTAATTGTTGCGGCTGCCAACCGAGGAGCTTGCGACGCGCGGCGCGGGCCGGCTTTCGCCGCAGAAAGCTCGCCCGCCATTCGCGCGGCGTGCTCCCATGTTCGCCGGCCAAACCGTCGAGTTTCATCAGCAGGCCCTTGAAGCCTCGCAGGTATGGGGGCTGGAACCGCTGGATCAGATCGCAGACTATCGCGGTGCTCGATGGCCGATGAAAGAAGACAACTTCTTCCATCGCGAATGAGCCACGAAAGATCACCTGATCGATGTCCGCCGCCCAGCACGGGGGTGGGAGATCGGCCAATTCATCATCGAAGCGCATCTCGGGCCTCTTGCGCGCCAGACCGGGCGGCGCAAAGAGCCGGGCATCCGGCCATCGTTCGGCCCATTGCTGAAGGAACAAGTGATGAAGCTTGTTGGGTGAAACAATGTAGCTCACCGGCCCGATCGCTTCGACGGCGCTGGCCAGTCCATCCGTCAGCGCGATGGGCGACCAGATCCAGATCTTGCCGTTCGAAAGCCGCACGGCAGCCATGCGTGTCGGATAGGGGAAGCCAAAGAACGATACGTCCGGTCCGTCGACGCAATAGAGGGACGGCCCAAATTCTTCGAGCATGGATTCAACAGCTCCCAATTGATCCGCTTCGATGATACATGAAATGATACGGCGCGGCGCAATCGATCTTGCGCGCGAACGTAGCCGTTCCTTCATGCCGCCGACCTCTCATCCAGGCACTTGTGGTCGGGCCGCTGGCGATTGCCAAAGTTGTGAGAAGGGGTGGGAAAGCATTCCTTGTGACGCTTCGAATGGATCTCAGGCTTCGGTTCTCGCTGGCGCCGTTTCGGGCATCTGCCAGAATACTGCGAACACGCAGAGAGCTACCAGGGCGATCATGGCTCCCGGCGCGCCCGCCCAGCCACTTTGCGTCACGATAAGATGGGCAACGAGCGGAGTTAGGCCGCCGAACAGGGCGGTCGCCGTCGTCGCGCCGAGTGCGAGGCCGCTGAGGCGACCCTCGCCGGGGAACTGTTCGGCCGTGCTTACCGCGCCTACCGCGCTTACTGCGCCGCCCAGCGCTGCCATGATGAAGGCGCCCGCCCACGTCGCCACACCGCCGCTGGTCATTGCCGCGAACAGGCTGGTCGGCAGCGCGATACCGCCGAGCGCCAGAGCCAGCAGAACCGGGCGGCGGCCGAACCGGTCGGAAAGGAGCCCGGTTAGCGGCGTCACCAGGATTACCGTCAGCGCCGCGAGCGTCGAGATCGACAATGCACGCGCTTCGGGCATGGTGCCGGTGGCATCGAGAAAGACCGGCACATACGTAATGCCCACATAATAGGTGATCGATCCCAGCGCCGAAATCGCAAAGCCGCGGCTTATGGCGATGCGCTGGCGCGCCAGCGTCTGGCGGATCGGCCGCCGGGGCACTTTCCCCGTGCGTTGCTGGCGGGTGAATTCGGGTGTTTCCTCCAGCGTGGCACGAGCGATCAGCACCACGCCTGCCAGCGCCGCGCCGAACAGGAAGGGTAGGCGCCAGCCCCAGCTGACGAGTGCGGTTTCAGGTATGACGCATACCGTCAGCGCCGCCGCTCCCGCCGCGGTCAAGGCGCCGATCTCGCTGGCCGCCGAAGCACAGCTGGTAACCAGCCCGCGTCGTTCTTGGGTGGCGCCTTCCAGCAGGTAGGCGACGACGCCTGTGTACTCTCCGCCAACCGAGAACGACATGAGGCAGCGTAGCGCGATCAGCAGGACGCCCGCGAGAGGCCCGGCCTGTGCATGTGTCGGCAGCAGGGCGGTTGCCGCCATCGCCGCTGTCATCATCGCCATCGAGCCCAGCATTGCAACGCGCCGCCCGAACCGGTCGCCAAGGTGGCCGAATACCAGAGCGCCTAAGGGGCGCATGAGGTAGGCCACTGCAAATCCGCCCAGCGTCTCGGTCATCGAGCTCGCGCCGGCGCCGAAGAACACGCGGGCCAGTACCGTCGCGAAGTAGAGGTAGAGCGTGAAGTCGTACCACTCCACCGCCGTTGACAGCGCCGCCACGACCATTGAGCGCCGGGCCATTGGAGGGAAGGAAAAGGGTGCGCTGCTCACGGGGGAGAAACTGGCTTCCTTGGTCATGCCGGCATCTTGGCAAAAAGATCATTGAGAGTCTGGCGCTGCAAGGATCGACGCACAGCAACCGTGTCCGCCGCATCGATGGCTACCATGCTGCGAGAGTTCTCGGCCAGATCGACAACAAGGATAACAATAGCGATCGGACCGCTCCTTCCAAATCCGCCTCCGGCATCACATGCGATCATCGAGAAAAGGCGCGGGCCAATCCATTCTCAACAGCATTAGGGCTAACCTCGACCCTGTGCGCCTTGAACACTTTCTTCCCCAGATCGAGCCCGACTGTGAAGATCTCCGAAGTAACGGCTCTTTCGTGTGGATCGTTCCCGAACCAAACTGGCTCATCAATAGGAGTCGGGGGAAGGGGGCACATCATCCAAGCCCAGGCGCAAGGCGACAGGCCGCACCTAGTTTAACGCTAAAAGTGCAGTCCTTGTCAGTGTCAATCATGCGCAACTGAAAGTGAGCAGGGTACGGATCCAATTCCCGGGGTTATACCGCTCAGTCCCTGCGCGCGCGGGCAAAAGCCTGCCTGTGATATTTCAGCAACAATTCTGCCGCTATATATTAGCGTTAAAATTATTCCGTTGACGCGCGGCGTCGAAGGCGCTTTTAGCGTTACACGTATCGAGTCACTCGAAGCCGCCGCACATGTCTGCCCTTGCGCAGCATGCTTGTAGTCGGACCGTTTATGAGGAGGGAGTGTATGTCTTTGAAAGTCGCTATTCGCGTGTCCGCCGTGTCTGTATTGTCGCTGGGCGCAGCTCTGGCTGTCAGTGCGCCCGCCTTCGCCCAGGAAGCCGCTGACGAGGTTCAGCCGGGCGATATCGTCGTAACCGCGCAGAAGCGCACTGAGCGCCTTCAGGACGTTCCCCTTGCCGTCACTGCGGTGAGTGCGGAATCGCTTGCCGCGCGCCAGATCAACGATACCAACTCGCTTGTCACTGCCATTCCTTCGCTGTCGTTCCAGCAGGGCGCAAACCCAACCAACACAAGCTTCCGAATCCGCGGCGTCGGTACGGCGCTGTTCGGTCAGGGTGTGGAATCTTCGGTTTCCGTCGTGGTGGACGGCGTTGTCGCCGTACGCTCGGCACAGGGCTTCTCGGAGCTCGCCGACATCGAGCGGATCGAAGTTCTGCGGGGCCCGCAGGGCACCCTGTTCGGCAAGAACGCGTCTGCCGGCGTGATCAGCATAACCACCGCGCGTCCCTCCGACGTGCTGGAAGGCAAGGGTGAGATTACTGTCGCCGAGCACAATGAGTATCGTGCACGCGGCACTGTTTCGGGCCCGATCACCGACACGCTGCGTGCCCGCGTTTCCGGCTTCTATAGCGATGTCCAGGGCATCACCCGCAACATCGGCACCGGCAAATGGGTCAACGGCTCGAAAAGTTGGGGTCTGCGCGGCAAGCTGGAATGGGAGGCCACCAGCAATCTGACCTTCCTGCTGACGGGTGAATACAAGAAGACCGACTCGGATTGCTGCGCATCGACGTTGATCTCCATTGTGAATCCGGTTCTGCAGTCGGTCGTCGGGCCGATCGATGCATCGCGCAAGAACCGCACGATCAACGAAGATACTGACACCTACGCGAACAGCAAGTCGCAGACATACTCGCTTCAGGCCAACTGGGACCTGGGTGGATCGACGGTCACCTCGATCACCGCGTACCAGAAGTATGATCTGGAGGTTAATCAGCCCATCGACCGTATCAACGCAACTACGCCGATCTACTTGGGCCCCCCGTCCTTCGCGCCTTACACGCTCTGGAACCAGAATCACGGGATCGTCGATCTCAGTGCCTGGTCGCAGGAACTGCGCATCGCAAACAACGGTACCTCGGACTTCAACTACGTCCTTGGCGCGTTTTACATGCACAGTGACATCGACCGTCCGTTCGACCGCCGCCGTGCACGTTGCACCGCTGGCGTCGTGGGCGAACCGTGCGCCAGCACGAATATCGTGTGGCAATCGGCTCAGAGCCGCATCCGCCTGAAGCAGGACAGCATCGCTGCGTTCGGTCAGGCCGACTACCGTCTTGTCGGTGGTCTGCGTGCTATCGGCGGTATTCGCGTGCAGTATGAAAAGGGCACAAACAGCGGCGTTCGCACTGCTCCGATCGTTGCCGGCGACAACGTGTTCCCTGGCAACGCAAGCACCAGCGGCACTTTCAGCGCACATGACACCGCTGTGACCGGCAAGGCCGGCCTGCAGTACGAATTCAGCCGCAATGCGCAGGTCTATGGCACCTATACCCGTGGCTACAAGGGCTTGGGCTACGAGATGGAAATCTCAGCCGATCTGGCCAATCAGAACGCGATCCAGCCTGAACACGTCAATGCCTACGAAATCGGCTTCAAGGGCAGCACCGCTGACCGTACGCTGAGCATCTCGGCAGCCCTGTTCCAGGCGGATTACTCGAACCTTCAGGTGCAGGCAAACCGTTCGGACCCGAACACAGGCGTTATCCGTTTCACGACCACCAATGCGGGCTCGTCGCGCACCCGTGGTTTCGAAATCGAAGCGACCATGCGTCCTTCGGACTCGTTCTCTGTCAATGCCGCCGTCACCTACGCACAGTCGCGTATCGACATCGATGGCCTGAACTGCGCGCTGCAGCTGCAGGCCGGTGCACCGGTCATGACCGGGACCCCGATCAACGTCTGCTATCGCACCAGCGCAGGCGCCACGCCTCAGCAGAACCTGCGCGGTCGCCCGCTGCAGGCCAGCCCGGATTGGCGCATCTCTGTGGTCCCGCGCTACGATTATGAAGGTGATCGTTTCAATGCCTTCGCTCAGATCGGCGTCAACTTCACCAGTGCGCAATACCTGAGCTCGGAACTCGATCCGTTGACTATCCAGCCTGCGTATACGCTTGTCGATGCATCGGTCGGCGTCTCGACCGCAGACAAGCGCTACAACCTGACGGTATTCGTGAAGAATCTGTTCGATACGAATTACCTGACCAACATCGGTCATAACTCGTTGATGTCGACCGTCGCCAATCCCTACGATTTGGTCGCTACGTACAACAAGGACTCCAGCCGTTACTTCGGCGCCACCTTCGGCGTCCGCTTCTAAAAAGCACCGAGAGCCGGGCGCTTGCGCCCGGCTCTCTTGTCTCTTTGGGAAAGTACAGGCCGTGGACCGACGCAGTTTCCTCGCAACCGCCATGACGACCGCAGCGGTGTGTACTTCTCCGGCTGCCATGGCAGCGAATGCGCGCAGACCGCGCAATGTCATTGTCATCCTGTGCGACGATCTGGGCTACGGGGATCTGAGCATCACCGGCGCGCGTGGCATCAAGACGCCCAACATCGATCGCATGGCGCGCGAAGGGCGCACGTTCTCTCAATTCTATGCGGCGGCAAACTTGTGCACGCCCTCCCGGGCAGGACTGCTGACCGGCCGCTATCCCGTGCGCACGGGCCTTGGCGACAAGGTCATTCTCTACAATGACGACCGCGTCCTGCCGACGAGCGAAGTCACCATTCCCACCGCGCTCAAGACTGCAGAATATGCGACGGGATTGTTCGGCAAGTGGCATCTGGGTCACCGCGGACCGGACTGGCTGCCGACACATCATGGGTTCGATCGCTTTGTCGGCATCCCTTATAGCCATGACATGAGTCCGCTGGTTCTGGTCCGGGCGGAAGCGGGCAAGGAAGCGCACCAGGTTCCGACTGAAATCACTCCGCTTCAGCAGATCTTCTGCGAAGAGGCGGAGCAGTTCATCACCGAGAACGCGGAGCGGCCCTTTTTCGTCGAACTGGCGCTCAGTGCGCCGCACCTGCCGTGCCGCCCGCCTGCACCGTTCGCAGGTCGTTCCGGCGCGGGAGCCTATGGCGATTCGGTGGAAGAAGTGGACGACAAGGTCGGTCGTATCCTTGCTCTGCTGCGAAAGCTCGGGATCGAGCGTGACACGCTGGTTCTCTTCACCTCCGACAATGGCCCCTGGTATGAGGGCTCGAGCGGGCCGCTGCGCCAGCGCAAGGGCGGCGGCGGTTACGATGGTGCCAGCAAGGTGCCGATGATCGCCTGGAGCCCAGGATCCGTGTCCGCTTCAAGCCACTGCGATGCGATCGCCATGGCCATCGATTTTCTCCCTACCTGCTGTGCGCTTGCCGGTGTCCCGCTTCCCGAGGTCGAACTGGATGGAAAGGACATTTCCTCCCTCATATTCGACGGCGCGGAGCAGTCTCCCCATGAAGAGCTTGTCCTGTTCGACAATGAAGACCCTGTCGCGATCCGGACCCAGCACTGGAAGTTCGTCTCGGGTGACTACTTTCTGGCCGCCTTCCGGCCGACCGACCCGAAGTATCCGCAGCTTTATGACCTCAGGGACGATCCGGCCGAAAACTACAGCAAGGCCGACCGCCATCCCGAAGTGCTTGCCGACATGCGTCGCCGGCTTGAGCGTGCCCGCGAACGCTTCGCACCGTTCAAGCGCGCTTCGCAACCCAGATCTTCGGGCGCGCACGCATGATTGAGCCTGCTTCGGGGGGCACCGATCCGCTCACCATCGACGATGCCGCCCGGGCCTGGGTGGAACGCCTGCGCGATACGATGAGCGCCGAGGAAAAAGTCGGTCAGCTCTTCGTGTTCTCCACCTCGCAGGACAGCCGCGAGGAGCTGGCGCCATTGCTGGCCCTCAAGCCCGGTGGCATCAATCGCTTTCCCAGGCCCGATCTCGCTGCCTTTCGCGATGCGACGATGTTCGCCATTGAAAGCAGCAATGTGCCGCCGATCTTCACCGGCGACATCGAAGGGGGCACGATCAGCTATCCCTTCGCGACGGCAGTCCCGAACATCATGGGCCTTGCCGCTTGCGACGACCTGGCGACAACCGAAGCGGTGGCGCGACTTGTCGCACGCGAGAGCCGGGTATTGGGCTACGACTGGTCGTTCGGTCCTGTGGTCGACATCAATTCCGCCTTTCGCAGCGCGATCGTCGGTACCCGCTCTTTCGGTTCCGATCCGGATCGTGTCCTTGCACAGGCCAGTGTCTATGCTCGCGTCCTGCAGGAGGAAGGCGTCGCCGCATGCCTCAAGCATTGGCCGGGCGATGGTTTCGATGAGCGCGATCAACACCTTGTCACCAGCGTCAATCCGCTGTCGGTCGAGGAATGGCATGAACTCTACGGACGCATCTACGGCTCCTTGATCCGCGCCGGGGTGATGACGGTCATGTCGGCCCATATCGCATTCCCGGCATACATCCGTGCGCGTATGCCCGATGCCGGTCGCGAAGCGTTTCAGCCGGCCAGCGTTTCACGCCTGCTGAACGAGGAACTGCTGCGCGGAGAGTTGGGCTTCAAGGGCCTGATCATATCCGATGCCACCGGCATGGGCGGCCTTACGAGCTGGATGGAACGATCCGAAGCCGTTCCGGCCCTGATCGAGAACGGGTGCGACATGTTCCTGTTCAGCCGTGCACCCGAGCAGGATTATCGTTTGATGATCGATGGGCTGCGCAAGGGCCTGCTATCCGAGGCGCGGCTCGAGGAGGCGATCACCCGCATTCTCTCGCTTAAGGCTCGTCTGGGCCTGCACTTGCGCGAGCCGGAAGAACGCCTCGCGCCCCTCGAGCAGATGCGCGCGGGGTTGCAGCAGTCTGCAGATGTCCGGAAGGCCAATGCGGCCTCGGGCCAGAGCATCACCTTGGTCAAGGATGTGCAGGATCTCCTGCCGCTTGATCCCATTCGCCACCGTCGCATCGTGGCAGTCATGGAGGAGGGGTTCAGCTTCTGGGATGGCGCATTGGGCCGTGGATATGGCCCCATTATCGGGGAATTGACGCAGCGCGGCTTCGAGGTTCGGGCTTATGATCCCGACAATATGCCGACACGCGAGGATACCGATCTCGTGCTCTACCTCGTGGGGCAGGAAGCGACGCCAAGCGCCGCGCACATCTACCTCGATTTCGTGAAGCTGCACGGGACCAATCGCAAGGCAATGACGCAGTTTGCCCAGGAAATTCCGACAGCATTGATTTCCTTCGGTCAGCCTTACTATCTCTTCGATGCGCCGCACATGAAGACCAGTATCAATGCCTACAGCTCGATTGAATCGGTCCAGCGCGAAACGGCGCGGCGCCTCGTTGGCGAAGCACCGTTTACTGGCGTGAGCCCCGTCGATGCGTTCTGTGGCCTCGAACAGCTCAAGTGGTAAGGTCGAACAGGCGATAGGCGCACTCCGTTGCAACTGCGCCAGACAACTTTGGGTTGTCAGTGAGCGGCGCTCGCCGGTGTGTCTTGGCGTCAAGCCTATCAACGAGATTCTGGATCAAGAACGCACAGGTATCCCGAGAACTCTCGTGCGCAGGAACATTCGGTGCGGCGATGAGTGCGGATCTGACGCCGATTGCTTCTTCTGGCTCACGACCGGGCAGTACCCACGGAGAGGCGCTCGATGACCTCGAAGTCGACATAGATCGCCTTGGCCGAGATCTGGTTGGCGCTATTGGGATTTCGCAAGGCATCGACCAATCGATCAGTCGCCTGTTCGGCGATCTGCGCAAGGGGCTGGCGGACGGTAGTCAATGATGGCCAGATTTTTACCGCAATCGGCGAATCGTCGAATCCGATGATCGAAATATCGTCGGGGATCGACAGGTTCTGGCGCAAGGCAACGTTTACAAACGCCGCTGCCATATCGTCGTTGCCGGCAAGGACGGCAGTTGCATCGCGATCTTCGATCAGCACGCGTTCGGCCAGTTCCAGCCCTGCATCGAAAGTAGGTCGTGCTTCCCACACCAGATTCATGTCCGGTGCGATGCCGAACTCTCCGAGTGCGCGAAGATATCCGCGCAGACGGGAAACTGCGACGAGAGCGCCCGGCAAAGTGACGAGGCCGATGCGACGATGCCCCTTTTCCAACAGGATGCGCGTGATCTCATAGGTGGCCTGTTCGTCGTCGATACGCACGCAATCCATGTTGGGCAGCTCGCCGCCAGGGGCGAGGGCAATCATCTTGGTGTCGTACCTTTCCGGCAGACCGGCTGCGCTGACCATCTCGCACAGCGGAGGCGGCAACAGCAGGCCATCGAGATCCATCTTGAGAAAGCGCTCAACTCCCGTGATGGGATCGGCCGAATCGTACGTATCCATCACCAGCTGTGCGCCCAGTCTTGAGACGGCCCTCAGGGTGCCTACCAGAATTGCGCTCAAAAGCGCGCTCTCAGCGCCGTGATGTATCAGTCCAATGCGCAGCGTAGCCGCGCTTGCCAGAGCTCGTGCAGCAGAATTCGGAGTGTAGTTGAGTGTCTTTACCGCCTTGAGAACGGCCTCGCGCGTCGCAGGCTGCACTACAGGTCGATTGTTGAGCACATTCGAAACGGTCATTGCCGATACGCCGGCCAATTCGGCAACAGCCGTAATTGTGGGGCCGCTGCGTCCGCGTCGCCGTTTTCGCGTGTTCGTGCTGCTGGTCATAGACTTCCATTTCAATTGGCGAAGTGCGGCAGTCGAAGCTCGACCTGCTCGGTGCCGGATTTTGATTTAGCGTTAACAGGCAGCCTATCCAAGATTTGCGCCGAACCCTATAGGCAATCACATGCTTTTCATCGGTCCATATAAATAATCCGGGCTCGATCGGCGCGATGCAGAAGAAAGGGAGAGTACTCTCGCTCGCCGTTGGCCTTTTTGAAAAGCGCTGCAAGACCCGTCATCTCGTCCTCGCGGATTATCTGGACAAATTCGATGCGGCGTGAACGGCCTCATTTGTAATGGACCTTGCCGGCAGCGTGACCTGAATCGAAAGAGAAATCGCCTTCGATGATCCACTTGGGATCGAGAAGAATGGCGTGCCTGTCACAAGTTGAAAGAAATCCGCTGAGGCGCGCCTCGGCTGCCGGCAAGCCTCGGGGGCGGTGACGAAGCCGATCTGGCGCTGGCCATCTGCGACAAGATACTCGGTCATTGCGGATGCAGCAGCGATTTCGCAATCCATGCCGGGCAGTGCCAAGCCTTGCACAATTGCAGCAATCGGCAATCCATGTCTGTCAGCCGATCCGTCATGAGCCAGTTCGGCAGAATACGGTGCGGGAAGCACGACCGCATTCGCAACACTGTGAACCAGCCAATAACCGCCCTAATCGCATCTTCGAGTTTGAGCGCGGCACACTCGCGCAGCAGGACCTGTGCCCTCAATCGCGCATCTTTCCCTCCGCCCTTCGGTCCCGGTCACCCATGTTCCGGGCGCAGACGATAATCGGCTTGGAGACAGCCAGCATTGTTTGCGCTCGTCGAAGCGGTGCTTGCCTCATGACCGCGCGGCGAGCCAAACAGTCAACGGTGACTGGAAGTGAAGAGGCGTTTCATCTAAAGCTTAAGCCAAACGACCGTTTGGTGAATTGCGGGCAACAGGTAGAAGGTGCGGATGCGGGACATGGATCAGTCACTCGAGACCGTCGATCCGCCAGCCCGGAGCGGGAGCAGGGACCGCACCGAGCGCTGGCCGGAATTGCTGGAAGTTGCGGCGGAACTCTTCGCTGAAAAAGGATACGACGGCACTTCGCTGCGCGATATTGCCGAGAGGATGGGTATGCTCAAGGGCAGCCTCTATCACTACATTTCGGGAAAGAGTGACCTGCTTGTTCACGTTATGCGCGAGGCTCACCATCGGGGCCTGCGCTCGATCTCTGCGCTTGCGCGAGAGGAGGGGCCGGCAATCGAGCGGCTGGAAGCGATCGTCGTCGCCCATGGACGCTACGTCTGCACCGAGAGGATTTTCACGGCCGGATTTTTCGAAGCGCGCAAGCACTTGCCCGCGGCGCGCGCGGCGGAATTCGCGGCCGATGAGAGGGACTACCGCTTGCGGGTCGAGGCGCTGATCGTCCGCGGGCAGGAGGAAGGCGCCCTGCGCCCTGACCTCGATCCCAAGCTGACAGCGCTGTGCCTGCTCGGCTTTCTCAATTCGCTTCACTTGTGGGTGCGCCCCAATGGCATCCACTCGATCCGCCGCATCTGCGAGCATGCTGTGATGTTGGGGCTCGATGGGTTGCGGCGACGATGAGTAGCCTGTGCCCGCCCATCTCCGGTTCAATCGCGGGTAAACCGGGCCTCTCGCTTTTGGGTATAGGCGGCCACACCCTCACGGCTGTCGGCGCTCGAAAGCGTCGCCTTGCCCCATGCGTTGCCCACGGCAAGCGCTGTGTCGATGTCCATGCCGCTCGCCAGTTCGTAAAGCTCGCGTCCGTTGCGGATCGCCTCCCAGCTGTTCTCCAGCATGGCGCCTGTGACAGCCAGCGTGCGCGCCAGCAATTCGGGGCCGGGGAGCACTTCGGTGACGATGCCCAATTCGTACAGACGGCGCGCGGGGAGCAGTTCGCCGGTCATGATCATCGCCAGCGCGGTCGCACGAGGCACTTGCCGGGCGAGCCGCTGAATGCCGCCTGCAAAGGCGAAGAGCCCTCGCTTTACCTCGCTCAGGCCCATCAGGGCATGGTCAGCGGCGAAGACCATGTCGCAGGCCATCATGATCTCGAAGCCGCCGGCAACCGCGGTGCCGTTGACCGCGGCGATCAGCGGCTTGCTGCGCTTGCGCTCGGTCACACCGCCAAAGCCGCGGCCGGGCACGAGGCCGTGGCCCGCGCCGATCTGCGCCGCTTCCTTGAGGTCCATTCCGGCGCAGAAGGCACGGTCACCGGCACCGGTGATGACCAGGGCGCCGATTTCGGGATCGTCCTCGGCCGCCGTGATCGCCACGTCGAGCGCATGCGAGGTCGCGGCATCGAGGGCGTTGCGCGTTTCCGTGCGGTCGATGGTGAGCAGGCAGATGGCGGCGTGTCTTTCGATTTTGAGACCGGTCATCGCAGTTCCCTTTCTTTCGGCGCCCGTGCGCCTGTCGCATTCAGCCTTGCGGACCGTAGTCCGCATGCTGGCGGCGAACCCGTTCATCCTTGGAGTGCAAGACGTGAAAGCCTTCGGTAGACTTCATCATCATGGCCTGATCGTGCCCGATATCGCCCGTGCCATGGACGGCATGTCCGCGCAGTTCGGCCTCGATTGGGCGCCGGTTCGCAAATTCGATCCCCTGCGCGTCTGGACACCCGAAGGCGGTTGGTCCGAGGCGCATCTCACCGTCACCTATTCGCGGCAGGGGCCGATCCATTTCGAGCTCATCGAGGCGGTTCCGGGCGGTGCCTATGACGGTCTTCTCGCAGTCTCCGAGGCGCATGTCGGTGCATGGGTCGACGATGTCGGCGAGGAAGTGGACACGCTCTTGGCGCAGGGCTGGCGCCTGATCGCCGCCGGTGCCTCTCCCAAGCATCGCTATGGACAAATGGCCTACATGGTTGAGGGCGACGGACCGGTTCTCGAACTCGTCGGAGAGCCGATCCGGCCGATGATCGAAGAGTGGATCGGCTCCTAGATTCCTCGAGCAGGCAGACATCAGCTTTGCAAGCTTCGGCTCTGCGGCATCACAAGGTCGCCATGCTGCCCAGGATCACGGTCGCCTGGCTCGACAGGGTGCCGCCATTGCCATGGGCGAGTGCAAGGTCGATTCCGGGCAGTTGGTTGGCAGCTTCGCCGCGGATTTGCCGCGCTGCCTCGATGATTGCGAAAAGCCCGTACATGCCCGGATGGCAACAGGAGAGGCCGCCGCCATTGGTGTTGACCGGGAGGCTGCCCCCGGGGGCGATCGTTCCGTCGGACACGAACCGGCCGCCTTCGCCTTTCGGGCAGAAGCCAAGATCCTCGAGGAACAGGATCGTGTTGATGGTGAAAGCGTCGTAGAGCTGCAAGGTCCCGATATCGCGGGGCTCGACCCCGGCCATGCCCATGGCGCGCGCACCCGATTCCCGGGCGGCGGTAACGGTCACCTCAGGGGCCTGCGTAATCGAGTTCCACCATGTCGCGGCGGCGGCTCCCAAGAGCGGCACTGGCAGGCGTTGCAGGTCACGGGCACGTTCGGTGCGGGTCATGACCACGGCGGCGGCGCCGTCGGTGACGAGGCAGCAATCGCGCACCGAGATCGGCGTGCTGATCATGCGTGATGTCAGGCAGTCCTCGATCGTCAGCGGCCCTTTGGCAAAGGCTTCCGGATTGGTGTTCGCCCAGGACCGGGCGGCCAATGCTACCGCGGCGAGATCCTCGCGCGTGGTGCCATACTCATGCATGTGCCGGGCGGCGGCGAGGGCATAGGATGTGAGCGGGAAAAGCGGCGCATATGGTGCATCCCATGCATTGCTGGTCATGGGCGTGGACAGCTTTCCTCCCTTGCTGCGCTGGTTCGATCCGTAGGCGATCAGGGCGCAGTCGATGTACCCGGCCTCCAGTGCCAGAGCTGCGCTGGCCATATGGCTCATGAATGCCGAGCCGCCAGTGCGGTTGTTGTCGGTGTATTTGGGTTGAAGTCCCAGATATTCGGCAAAGGTGAGACCGGCAAAGAAGTCGTCCGGCTGGCAAATGTAGAGCGCGTCGATGTCCTCGAACGTCAGGCCGGCGTCCTTCACTGCAAGGCTCGCCGCTTGTACGGTCAGTTCCATGGCGTTGTAGCCCGGCATTTCTCCGACGCCGAAGGTAGCGAGTCCTGCGATGGCCGTTTTGCCCCGGGGGAAAGCGTCGCTCATGCGCCACCTTCGGCCGGGCGGAACAGCAGGATCGCGTCATCGCCTGTGCCTTCGATAAAGGCCTCGACACGCATTCCGATCATCAGGGAATCGGCGTCGGTGGCCTCTACCCGGCTCATCAGGCGGGCGCCTTCGTCGAGATCGATGAGTGCGACGTTATAGGGCTCGGCCGGCGCGCGCCGAGTGATCCATGAGAGCGAATAGACCGTTCCCAGTCCGCAGGCCTCGAACCATTCGAGCGAACCGGCCCCGGTTCCCGGCACGGCGATCCGGGGCGGAAATACCGCGGTGCCGTCCGGTGCCCGCTGCAGTAGGAACTTCCCTTCGCCAAGCGCCGTGCGCCAATGCAGTTCGGGGCCGCTCACGCCGACTTCCTGACCGCGCCGCTATCGAGAAGCGTGGCGATCTCCGTTTCTGAGAAGTTCGCCTCGCGCAGCACTTCTTCGCTCTGACCGGCAAGGGCCGGTCCGGGATCGCCGATTTCGCCTGGCGTTTGCGAAAACAAGGTCGGGATGCCCGGGAATCGCAGGGTGCCGCTGTCGGTCTGGCGTTCTTCCCAGAAGCCGGTCTCGATAAGGTGGGGGTCGTGAAGCAGCTCGGTCAGGCTGGCGATGGGCGTGGCCGGGATCTGCGCCTCGCGGAAAAGCGCGACCCATTCGTCGGTCGTGCGTGTGGCGATGACTTCCGCGACTTTGGTCAGGACTGCACCGATGTTCTCGGTGCGCGAACGCATCGAAGCGAACATCGGATCGCGCGACCATTCGGGGTTCCCCAGGACATCGAAGAAGGATCGCCAGTGCCGGTCGTTGTAGATCATCACGCCGATGTAACCGTCGGCGGTCTGGTATGGGCGGCGCGCTTCCGAAGTTGCCCGGGCATATTCAGGCGGCCCCTGCGGTGGATCGAACAGCGATCCGCACAAGTGCTCGACCATGGTGAACGAGACCAGGGTCTCGAACATGGGGACTTCGATCTCCTGCCCCTGTCCGGAGCGTTCGCGGGCGAAAAGCGCGGCGATCACCGAGTAGGCTCCCGTCAGACCTGCTACCTTGTCGGCGATAACCGTGGCGGCATAGGTCGGCTTGCCGCCGGAGAGGCGGGCCTGCAGGTCGACGATGCCTGAGGCGGCCTGCACGATATCGTCGTATGCCGGGTAATCGCGATAGGGCCCGTTGCGCGCGTAGCCGTAAAGGTTGGCGTAGATGATCCGCTTGTTGACTGCCCGCAAGGCTTCGTAGTCGAGCCCCAGCCGACCGATCGCACGCGACCGCATCGAATGGATGAACACATCGGCATCCTTCGCCAGCCGAAGCAGCGCATCGCGCCCCTCGGGCTGCTTGAGGTCGATGACGATGCTGCGCTTGCCCCGGTTGACGTTGAGGAACATGCCTCCGCGCGACGCGTCCGGCCCTGGTGGAATGAAACGGGTCGTATCGCCATCGGGGCTTTCCACCTTGATGACGTCCGCGCCAAGGTCGGCAAAGATCTGTGTTGCGTATGGTCCCATCAGCACGCTGGTGAGATCGATGACCTTCACACCGGCCAGTGGGCCCTTGCCTCGACCGCTCACTCGCTCGCTCCTTTCAATCCTGCTCTCCCTCGCCGGGCTTGTCATGCCCGGTCGCAAATTCCTTCTGCGAACCTGTTTCGCAATTTTCGTAGCTCAAGACGAGGAAGAAAAAAAGACAAACATGATTGACTGTAAGTTTGCGCCCGCGGGCGGCTTCGGCCCGCCACGCGATTGCCGACATACACTGCCGGGCCGCAGTCTCAGGCGGCCGATGCCGTTCCCGCGCCTGGCCGCATGGTGCGGATCTTGTCCTCCAGCATGTGCAGCAGGGAGGGCACCATGGCTTCATCCAGGGCGCCTGTAAGCAAGCTCATCGCCATGCCTTCCATGAGCGTTTGCGAAAGCGCCATGGCCTGCGCGAAATTCTCTGGGGCGGAATGCCACTCGGGATAGAGGGCGATCGCTTCGGCGTTGAAGCGTTCGCGATACTCGACCTGCAGCGGCCGCATGATCTGGGCGAGTTCGGAATTGGTACGGGCTGCCATGGCCAGTTCCTGAAAGGCGATGAAAGCCGGTTTCTGTACCTGTCGCCAGTAAGCGCTGACCATGGTCGAGGGATCGTGCTGGCTGTTTTCCGATGAACGCCGAAAGGCCCGGAGACGTCGCTCGTGCAGTTCCACGATCGTCGCCCGTATCAGGGTCGCGCTGTTCTCGAAATGGTGCAGCATGGCCCCGCGCGAAAGTCCAGCCTCCGATGCGACGAGGGGTGTGGTGGTCCCCGAATAGCCTACCTTTACAAGGCATTGGATCGTAGCCTCGATCAAGCGGCTGCGTGTCTGCGCGCTCTTGAGCGACTGGCGTGTCGGTTTGCCGTCATCGGCAGGCTTGCGACCGGCGACAGGAGCGATGGCCTTGCGGGCTGAATTGACGGCCAAACTGTTTTCCCCCGGATCGAGAATTGCAGCACGTCTTCATCTGTCTGCAATGTATGGTTTTCGTGCGACAACTCCGGCACTGTCCAGCATCACCATATAATCAGTCAAGACTGTTTTTTATTGGGCGCGCCGGTGACCTTGTCGTGCCTTCCGGTTTTGCGGTCCAGGTATTCTGCCGCTGGCTGAATTGAACCGGCCATTCATTCAGGAAATCCTGTCTTGCCACAAGGTTGTCGGCGATCAATGATCTCCGCTCCGGTCAGGGGCATAGGGTGTCCGTCCGAAACAGAGAGGCTGACCCGGCAATGCGCAAGCCCATCGTCCTGCTTGCAATTGCAATCCTGCTCGCTGCCGCAGGCGGTTGGTGGCTGCTCAATGGCCGTCCCATGGTGGTAGTCACGGCACCGGTGGGGCGCGGTCCGGCGGTCGAACTGGTCTATGCTACCGGCTTCGTCGAAGCCGAGCATCCGGTGGCGGTTTCTTCGCGTCTGACTGCGCCGGTCATTGCCGTTCTGGTCGAAGAGGGCGCGCGAGTGACGCGTGGGCAAGCGCTTGTGCGCCTCGATGACAGCGAACAGCGTGCTCTCCTGGCGCAGGCCCGGGCCGATGCTCGTGGCAAGTCGCTGGCCGAAAACCGCGTCGCCGCACTTTATGCGAAGGGTTGGGTGACCCGTGCCGCGCGCGACGAGGCGGTTGCCGCTGGACAGGCATCGCGTGCCGCTGCCTCGGCATTGGAAGCGCGGCTGAACCAGTTGACGATGCGCGCGGGTATCGACGGCGTCGTGCTCAAGCGCGATGTCGAGCCCGGCGATTTGGCGAACCCGGGCAAGACTCTGTTGCAGCTCGGAGATCCGGCCAGGGCGCGGGTGACCGCCACTGTCGATGAACGCGATATTCCGCGCGTGCGGGTTGGACAGAAAGCCCTGCTGTCCACGGACGCGCTCCCGGGCAAAGTGATCCGCGGTCATGTCACCGAAATCACCCCCGGCGGCGATCCCGGAGAACGCGCGTTTCGCGTTCGCATCGGCCTCGATGGCAGGAAGGACCTTCCTTTCGGCCTGACACTTGAAGTCAACATCGTCACCAACCGACATGAGGGGGCCCTGCTAGTGCCCGCAGGTGCATTGATCGATGGCCATGTCTGGCGCGTCCGGGATGGCCGGGTGGAGCGACGCAAGGTGCGCACGGGGATCATCGGGGCCGACAAGGTGGAAGTGGTGTCGGGCCTCGCCGAAGGGGACCGGGTCGTCGTCGATCCACCCGCCGGGCTCGAGGACAGGGACCGGGTGCGGTCATGATCGGGCGCGCCGGCTTTCTTGTCACGATTGCGCTCAGACACCTTGCGCGCCGCCGCCGCCAGACGGCGGTGGCCGTCAGCGGGGTCGCAGTGGGTGTCGGATTCTTCCTTGCGGTTTCAGCGCTGATGGTGGGCAGCCAGAACGACTTCGTCGAACAGCTTATCGATGCCGCCCCGCACATCATCGTTTCCGACGAGCTGCGCAGTCCATCGCCCCAACCCGGCGCGCGCGCTTATGGCAAGGGCGCGGTCGCCCTGCACGGCTACAAGGTGCGCAGCGAAGTGCGCGGAATCAAGGATTGGCAGGCCGTCGTCTCTGCCGCCAATTCAGTGCCCGGCGCGATTGCGTCGCCCAGCCTGACCGGCGGCGTGACCTTGCGTCTGGGCGGGCATGACGAGGCAATCGGGATCGTCGGCGTGGAGCCGGACATCGAGAAAAAGATCAGTACCATCGAAGACAAGCTGCGCGTCGGCCACCTTCACGATCTCGAGACGACGCAGGGGGGCATCATCATTGGTGAGGATCTCGCCGCACGCCTGGGCGTGCAGGTGGGCGACATCGTCGCTGCAACCTCGTCCTCCTCAAGCGGGCGCTCGATGCGGGTCGTGGGACTGTTCAAGAAAGGGCAGACCCAGCTTTCTTCGGGAACCGGCTACGTGCTGCTGCGCGAGGCACAATCGTTGCTTGGCAGACCGTTCATCATCAACCGCATCGGCGTCAAGCTGGTCGATCCTTATGCTGCCGAGGCCGTCGCCGCTCAGCTGGAATCCCGCTTCGGCTACAAGGCGGAAAGCTGGCAGGAACGATCGGCCGACATCCTTTCCCTGCTCCTGACCCGCAATGTCATCATGTATTCGGTCGTCTCCGCGATCCTGCTGGTAGCGAGCTTCGGCATCTATACCGTCGTCTCGAACAATGTTTCGGACAAGCGGCGGGACATCGCGATCATGCGTTCGATGGGCTTTTCAGAAGGCGACCTGCAGTTCATCTTCGTGGTCGAAGGGTTGGTGCTGGCCGTGATTGGCGTCATGCTCGGATGGCTGCTCGGTTATGGCCTGATGACGATCCTGGGAACGTTGCGGTTCCCCATCGGAGGCGATGTCGAGCGCATTCCGATGGATCGGTCCGCGCGCCAGTATGCAATTGCGGCTCTGGTGTCGCTTCTCGCAGGCTCGCTGGCAGCGTGGCTGCCGGCACGAAAGGCGGCGCGCGTCGATCCGGTCGATATCCTGAGGGGGGCGTTGTGACTGCGATCCTCGATGCAAGGTCACTTACACGCACCCTGGCCGGTCCCAAGCCGGTGCATCTGGTGCGCGATGTCAGCCTGACGATCGAGCGGGGCAGCTTCACCACCATTGTTGGCCCATCGGGCTGTGGCAAGTCTTCGCTGCTCTATTTGCTCGGTCTCATCGACCGGCCCGATTCAGGCGAACTGCTGTTCGAGGGGCGCGAAGTCAGCGGGCTTTCGGGTGACGCGCGGGCGGCCATTCGCCTCGCGCGCTTTGGCTTCGTGTTCCAGTTCCATTTTCTGCTTCCCGAGTTCTCCGCGCTGGAAAACGTCATGCTCCCGATGCAACGTCTCGGTCGGCTGGACCACGACGGCGCGCGTCAGCGGGCACTCGAGCTGCTTGCTGCGGTGGGCCTGGACGAAAAGAGCGCGAATACGCCCGATCGCCTGTCCGGCGGCGAACGTCAGCGCGTCGCGATTGCCCGGGCGCTCGCCAACGATCCGGTGCTGATCCTCGGTGACGAACCGACCGGGGACCTGGACAGCCGCAACAGCGCCCGCGTCGTTGAAGACTTGCGAGCGCTCGCGCACGAAGGGGGCCGGGCCGTGGCGTGTGTCACCCATGACCCGGGCATTGCCGAGATCTCCGATGTACAGATCGAAATGCTCGATGGCCGGATCGAGAACATTGTCGATCGCAGGGCTTAGGATGCTGGCGGTTGCCAGGGGGTAGAATTTGGCGACCGTGGGCTAGAAGGACCGCGTAAAGCCGAACTCCATTCGCAATCTGCGGTAGTCATGGATTTCCAGGCTGCTGCGGTTCCGTTCGAAGGTGGCTCTGATGAAAGGCGCGAAGCTTGCAATTCGAAAGGCTCGAAAGGTCGCTCCCAGGCTGGCACGGTAATTGCGGTCGGATCGCCTGTCGGGATACAGCAGGATCCTGCGATCTGCCTTCAGTCTGCCCATTCCCAGCGTCCCGACGAGGGTGAGCGCGCCCAGGTCGCGATAGGCGAAGGCCGATGTTTGCCAGCCCCAGGTGGCATATCCGGGATCGCGCGTCGCCTGCCGGTCGATGCTGACGGTCAGCCCCGCGCCGGACCGGCCTGAAATCGCCCGCTCATAGCCGAGCGTTGCCGAAAAGCTGTGGCCATCGAGCAAGGAATTGCGGCGATTGTCGATAAGGGCCGCGTTGGCCACGGCGCGCAGCTGGGCCTTGCGGCCCAGGGGATGCAGGTACGTCGCCTCTGCCGTGACCGCGCGTGAATAGGGTCGGCCGCCAAAGTAGCGCCAGAGCGCTCCGCCATCCAGGGAAAGGCGATCGGCACCCAGCCGCAATTCGGGACCGACCGTTGCTGCAACGGCAATGTCATTGAAGTCGTGGGCGCGATAGAGGTCCGCGGAACCGGACAGTTTTGCGAGCAAGTTTACGCTGGCGCCGATTGGCAGACGCGCATAGGCCTGCCCGCGCAGGGCAAGCCCGATACCCGAGCGCTGGCGCGCTTCGTCGTCGAGGACGAAATCGCCGAACACGGTTCCGAGCGTCGAGGACCGGGTGGCACGGTTGATGTTGCTGTCCGGTGCCAGGGCAAGGTCGAAGCTGGCACCAAGGGGCTTTTGCGCCCTGAGCGCGGCGGAATAGCGATCGACGAAGCGTGCCACTTCCGGGGGAAGCTTGCCCGCCTGTGCTTCGCGAAGGGCACGCCGTGCGCCCACCTCATCGCCCATGAGATCCAGAACATGCGCCAGTTCGAGGCGGACCCGCTGCGCGTCGGGCTGTTCGTCGAGGATTTCGCGAAACAGCACTGCAGCCTGCGACAGCCGACGCGTGCCTACATAAAGCATCGCCAACCGGAATCGTGCCTCACTGCGGACTTGTACCGAAGGATCTGCAAACAGCGCGCGATAGGCCGCTTCGGCAATCTCGAAGCGCCCCTCATCGCGAGCGCGATTGGCGAAGGCAAGCAATTGGGTGCCGGAAAGCCGGGCCGTCTGTGCCGCTCCCTGCGCCTCGGCGGTCTGTGCCTTAACAGTTGGCGAAAAGCCCGCGATAGCGAGCGCCAAAACAGCGCCGGCGCACGCCGCAGGGGAACAGCCGGAACCGGCCATCGGCTTTCTCCTGCTTTACGGGCCCTTGCCGATGATGACGCCCGATACCGGCACCCACTTGCGGAAATCCTGATTGAAGAAGGGAAGCTGGAACTGGGCGGCCAGCTCGCTGGCATTGGGGCCGGCGAACATGCCCGCAAACGTCCCTGCCGAAGGGGCGCCCGCTGTCGTGAGGCTACCGCCGAATTCGGTCGCGCCGTGCGCGAAGTGTGTGTCGGCCAGGGTATAGAGCTGGTCATCGTAGGCGCAGCCCATCATGCAGACCATTCTGGCGGTCAGTTCGCCGGACAGCGATCCCTTGGCAAAGTCGAAGTCCAGCCTGCTTCTGCCTTCCACCCAGCTTCCGCCGGGATCTCCGCCGAAAAAGCCGACAAGAAAGCCATGATAGCTGGCGCTTCCGGTCATCGGCACTTCACCGGGCCTCGTCGGCTGGATGATCGCCATGCTGCCATAGGCCACGGTTTCCAGGCTGGAACCTGCAGGCGCGCTGGCATAGAATTCGGCGAACGATACATAGCTGAAGTCCGTGGCGCTCCCGCCTGCCGGCCAGATGCGCATCTCGCCAGGTTTGCCGGCGGCTTCTGCGGCGTTGTCGGCCAGTACGGCAGCGAAACTGGCGCCTGGTTCGAACTCGCCGCCGTCGCTGATCTGGTACACGGTTCCGGACCCTGCAATCGGTGCGGTCATGACGTAGTTGCCGCCGGTCGCATCGTAAGTGACAGTGAAGCCGCCTGCTTCCCGCACGTTTCTGGCGTTGGAAAGGCTGGCGCTGGAGTTGGGCAAGGCTTCATGTTCCCAGGTCTGACCCAGCACGGCGAGATTGTCGTTGTAGAGTGGAGCCGTGAAAATCTGCGCAGGCTTCGGCGTGAACTGCGCGACCGGCGGTTCGGGATCGGCGGGCGGACTCTGGGCAGGCGCGGGGGCTGGAGTGGGCGTCGACGCAATGCCGCCGCTGCCGCCGCCGCCGCAAGCAGCCAGAAGCGTGACCGGGGCCACGGCCAGGACCAGAGATGTGCGCAGTTTCATTGCTTCCTCCCGACCATGATTCCGAACATTGCGCCCTGATTGCCCTCGCGGAGATAGGGGGCCTGCCAGCGCGCCATGATTTCTGCCGCCTGCGGACCATTGAATGCACCTTCGAACCACGAAGACGCATCCGGGAGTCCGGGCACGTCGAAGCTGCCTGCGAAGGTCGTGCTGCCTTTCGCGAAGGTGGTGTCCCTGAAGCTGTATGTTCCCAGGTCGATCGAGAGGTCCCAGCCATCCGACAGGAGCGGATGCATCGAACCGGTCAGGATGCCGTTGCCGAAATCGAATTGCAGCGAGGCAGAGCCGCCGACGTAATTGCCGTCGGAAGTATTGCCGAGCAAAACCGCTCCATAGTTTGCCGATCCGCTTAGGGGCATGTCCGATGGGCCGGTGGGGATGCCATAGGCATAGACCCCTTCGCGCCGGATCGTAAATCCCTGGCTATCCGTGGTTTCGTCATACCAGGAACCGAAGCTGGTGTAGGTATAGGGCGAGAAATTGCTGCCCGGAACCTGCAGCGTGACCCTCACGCTCTGCGCGGTATTACCCGATTTTGGCTCGATGCTGTTCCAGGTGGATGTGGCCGTCTGCCCGGCGCTGCCATTGTAATCCTGCGTGACTAAAGTGCCTGGCTGAAAGCCGGGCAGCGATATCTGATAGGTGCCTTCGGCATCGTCGTAGCTGATCTCCACGCTTTGCGCAGCGGAGGCGGCAGTGGTTTCGGTCCCGTCAGCCGGCTTGTATTCGTGTCCCAGCCCCAGGGCATTGAAGGGCTCGCTGCTCATGAGGCCGATCTGGTCCGGTGGCAGGACGGGTTCCGGGCTGGGCGTGGGGGATGGGGCTGGCGCCTGCGATGGAGCGGGCGTGGAGGCCACTCCGCCGCCGCCGAGCGCCATACATGTGGCCGAGACCGTAAGGGCGAACGCGATGGGTAATGGTCTCATGTGCAGCACTCCTGTGCGATGCTGGCAGGTGCTTTCCCGGAATGGCTCCAAAGTGCTATCAAGCCAGGGATCAGTGAATGAGGGGGGCATGATTTTTGGCCGATGGTTTGCCGATAAACGAGCCAATCGCGGTCGATCCGCGATCGCCCGGGTCAAAACAGCTTGCCCACCGCGAGGATTTCCGCGTGGGCAAGGCGATCGTGCGTCCGTCTCTTCGAACGATAGAAGGGCCCCTGGCCCTGCTTACGGCAGAACCGCGCGTAATGCAGGTACTGCTTGCCCTTGCCGATGCCATGGGTGCAGTGCTGAGCCGCGAGGACCTGCTGCTCAATTGTTGGGGAGGGCGGATCGTCGGTGACGACGCTGTCAATCGCGTCATTGCCGAATTGCGGCGCCTGGCCCGTGAAACCGGAGCCGGGTTCGTGGTCGAAACGATTCCGCGCACCGGCTACCGACTGGTAGGACAGATCGAAGAACTCCCTGTCGCCGGGCCGAATGCTGCCGTCCCTGTTGAGGGCAATGCACCGCGCGGCTTCGAAAGGCGCGCCTGGCTAGCCGGCGGCCTGGCGGTTCTGGTCGCGGCATCCGGATCGGCCTGGTGGCTGGCTGCAAGACACACCGGCGGCTCTGCCGCGCAGCAAATCGCCGAGGGGCGCCGCATCCTGCGCGAGCTATGGCCCGACCAGGATATGCGCGGCGTCGAAGTGCTGCGCAAGGCAGTCGAACTCGATCCCGACAATGCCCAAGCCTGGGGCCTGCTCGCAATGGCGTGGCGCAATGTCGCGGAAGGCGCGCCGCCCGACCAGGTCAGCGATGCTGTGACCGGATGCGAGGAAGCGGCAAGGCAGGCACTGGCGCTCGACCGGAACGAAGGCAATGCCCTGGCCGCCCTTGCCACCCTGCGCCCTTACCTTGGCGACTGGCAGGCAGCCGAGGACCGCATGCGCGATGTCCTGAAAGTCGCTCCCGACAACGCCAATGTGCTGCTTCATCTGGTCACTCTGCTGCAATCGGTAGGGTATGCGCGGCAATCGTGGGAATACAATGAAAGATCGATTGCACTGGAGCCTCTATCGCCGCCACATCAGTTTCGCAGGGCACTGAAATACTGGATTTTCGGAAGGATCGCCGAAGCCGATCTGGCGATCGACCGCGCCATGCAGCTCTGGCCGAAGTATCCGGCAATCTGGAGCGCGCGGCTGTATATCTTCGCCTTTACCGGCAGGACTAGGGCCGCGCTGACCTTGCTGGACGACGTGAGCCTGCGCCCCGCCAAGTTCACCAGCGAGCAGGAGGAACGCTGGCGCATCGCGCTCACTGCACTGGACACGCCCAGTTCTGCAAACCTGGCCGAGGCTCGCCGTGCTCTGGCGCAGGCGGTCACACCGGGCTTCTCGGTTCAGGCGGTCATGTGCCTTTCGGCCATGGGCGAGCTCGATGCCGCATTCGATGTCGCGCAGGGGTTCCTGCTGCGCAAGGGGCCGCTGGTCGGCTCGATCTGGCCGGTGCGGAACCAGATGATATCGCCGGATGATCTCTGGCGGCGCACGATGAACCTGTTCACGCCCGCGACTCGACCGATGCGAGCCGATCCCCGTTTCGCAGCGCTCTGCGACGGGATCGGTCTAACGCGGTACTGGAAGGCTCGCGGTGTCGGTCCGGATGCCTTCCTCATGCCAGATCAGAAACTGGCCTCGAGGCCCAGCCCCAGTTCGCGTGGGTCGCTTGCAGTCGCCAGCCCGGATCCGGCCGAGAACTTGTAGGTCAGATGGAATTCATCGAGGAGGTTGCGGGCGTAACCGAAGACGGTGAAGCGAGAGAAAGTCCAGGAGACTTTGGCATCGACACTGGTCGATGCAGCGATCCGCTGCTCGTAATCCTCGGTGTCATCGCTGAAGTATCGGCCATTGTGCCGCATCTGCGCTGAAAAGTGCAAGGTCTTGGCAGGATTCCAGCTGATCGCAAGCGATCCGCTCAAATGCGGCGATCGCTGGAATTGCTTGCCTCTAATCGGGTCGGAAACCTCGATTGTCCGCGTAATGCGCGTATCGAGCAGACCGAGGCCCGCACTCAGGCTGAAATGCGGCGATGGCTTCCAGTCGGCTTCGAGTTCCATGCCCCTCGACCAGGCGCGCGGCGCATTGCCGACCTGGACAGCCGTCACCAGCTCCCCGTTGGGGGTACGAAAGACGATCGTTTCGGTGCGCTGGGCATCGTACATGTCGTAGACGAAGGCATTGGCGGCAATCGTCAACCGGCAGTCGTCCAGCTTTGCCCTCAGGAAAACCTCATAGTCCCACAGGCGTTCGGCCTCGAATGTTTCGATGCGTGCGGTTTGCGTATTGAGCGAGAGACCGCCTGGATTGTAGGCGCGATGTACCTGCAGGCCCAACCGCAGGTTCGGGGCGGCATCCCAGGCGAGGGAGACGCGGGGCAGCCAGGCCGAAAAGCTGCGATCAAAGTCTACCTGGATGGTCCTCAGGCCGCCGATGAGACCCCCGGTCCGCAGCTGGCTGTCGCGCTGGTACCGCAGAGCGGTCGTCAGCGTGAGGGTGCCGGTCAACGGCAGTTCGGCTTGGCCGAAGAGACCCAGACTTCTCTGCAGGTCCATGAAGGTGCCTGATCCGAATTGAAGCGCGGATATGTCGATGGTCTGGCCCAGCGTCGCACGGGTGAAATTGAGGCCTGCATTCAGGCGAAGTCCGATTGTGCACGCCATCCCAGGAAAGGTTCGATCGAGAAATCATGCGTGCCGATCCTGGCACGCCCCAGACCCGGCGGCGCGTAGCGGTGTACCTTGACGTCACCATAGCTCAACGTGGCATGGGCATCGAAGGCGCCGTCCGGAAGATAGGCAAGGCGCCCGGTCAGCGAATTCGTCCTGATCGCAAAGATCCCGTAATTTGCATTGGGATTGCGCCGTTCTCGATAGGGGGCCTCTACGCCTTCCACTTGCGGCATCTGTGACCGGCCATGTCCATAAGTGATGAGCAGGCTGGTATCGGGAAGCGTTTCGGGTTGAACCAGCAGCTTGGCGCGCAGGAGGTCGAAATCGTCACGGTTCGGATCGATTCCCGCCGCCGGGTTGGTGATACGGCTGGATGTGCGGCCACGGCGCACGTCGCCGGAAAGCCGAAGGGCGACCTCATTGCTGACGAGAGGCACGGACAGGGCCGCGGAAGCCTGACGTGTCATCGCCTCGCCTGCGATCAGGCGCGCCTTCCCTTCCCAAGCGAAATCCGGATCTTCAGTCTCGATGAAAATCGCACCGCCTATCGAATTGCGTCCTTGGGTAGTGGACTGGGGACTGCGGAAAATTTCCACGTGCTCGACATCCCAGAGCGGCGTCAGCCCGAAGGCCAGTTCGTAATAGCTCACCGGGCGACCGTCGACCTGGATCGTGGCCCGCGGGCGAGAGCCACTCAGGAAGGCGGCGAGATCGCGCACGACGCCCGTCGAATCCTGGCCGCGAATGACTGGCCCCTCGCCACCAGAACCAAGTTGGACGTTCGGCACAAACTGGAGCAGTTGCTCAATGCGATCGGGCGCGGCCTTGTCCTTGATCGTGCGCGCGGTCTCTACGCTGACGCTTGAAGCCGTATGCTGGACCGAACGGGCGATCCGCTCGCCTGTAACAATGATTTCGTCTCCGGAAGCAGGTTCCGACGGGGGCAGCGCAGCAGCGGCAGCCGAAACGAGATATAGTGCAGCCAGCATAATTGTGTGAAAGCCAAGCCCCCTCTACCGGCCGGACCTGGGGGGCTATTTGTAGAGCAAGTTCGCGCTTGGCGCCATTGTGCCGTTGGGGCGCTTCTCCTTGCCGCAGCGAGGCTTCAGATATCGCTGGCCTCGCGCAGGCCCGGCTTTTCCCAGGCCTTGGCTTTTTCCAGCAGGCGAATGACTTCCTCGTCTCCGGTCTGGTCGAAGTTGCGGTAATGCTGGCCAACCGCATGAAATGGCGTGGGTGAGGAGAGGCAGATCACCATGTCGCACATTTCCCGCAACTCGGGGAGGACGTCGGCAGGGGCTAGGGGAACGGCGAGGATTATCTGCGAGGGACCTGCCTTGGCGAGTGCCTTGAGCGCGGCGCGCACGGTGCCGCCAGTGGCGATCCCGTCATCGACAAGGATAACCGTGCAGCCGGAGAGCATCACTGGAGGGCCGGTGCGATAGAGCGCGCGGCGCCTCTCGATCTCGGCAAGCTGGCGGGCGATCTGCATGTCGATATAGTCGCGGTCTGCGCCGACCAGGCGGGCCATAGCCTCGTCGATGACGATTTGCGGCGATGCCCCGTCGACAAGGGCGCCAATGCCGTATTCCTCGTGACCCGGCGCGCCGATCTTGCGCACCATCAGGATGTCGAGCGGCGCGCCCAGGACCTTCGCCACTTCGAAACCCACCGGCACGCCGCCGCGGGGCAGGGCGAGCACGACCGGGTCTTTCAGGTCGAGCGTTGAGACAGCCTTCGCCAATGCTACTCCGGCATCCTCGCGATCGGCAAATCCGGACCGGCCAGTCATAGCACGTTTCCAAGGTGGTGGCGAAACCACAGACTCGCGAGTGTGACGACCTGATCGAGGGTGCCGGGTTCCTCGAAAAGATGTCCGGCGCCCGGAACGATGGCCATATCCTTTTCGCACCTCAGGGCATCGTAAGCGGCGGCATTGAGATCGATGACTATTCCGTCCAGCTCTCCGACGATTAGCAGCGTCGGGGCCTGCACACGAGGAAGCATGTCCGCCCCGGCAAGGTCCGGACGACCGCCGCGCGAGACTATGGCGGCAATGCGCGGATCGTCGGCAGCGGCCCTG